>NZ_JBITIL010000013.1:0-152341 GCF_044458905.1 Nocardia sp. NPDC050408
CGGACGCGAGACGGGCCGCGAACGGGTCGCTCGTAAGACTCGCTTCGTCGTGGTTGCGTCAGTGACGGGAGCTCGCGTCTGCGTCGCATGCGCTTTGACGGTTCGGACGCGAGACGGGCCGCGAACGGGTCGCTCGTAAGACTCGCTTCGTCGTGGTTGCGTCAGTGACGGGAGCTCGCGTCTGCGTCGCATGCGCTTCGACGGTTCGGACGCGAGACGGGCCGCGAACGGGTCGCTCGTAAGACTCGCTTCGTCGTGGTTGCGTCGGCGAGGGGAGCTCGCGTCTGCGGCGCATGCGCTTTGACGGTTCGGACGCGAGACGGGTCGCGAACGGGTCGCTCGTAAGACTCGCTCCGTCGTGGTTGCGTCGGCGAGGGGAGCTCGCGTCTGCGGCGCATGCGCTTCGACGGCTCGGACGCGAGACGGGCCGCGAACGGGTCGCTCGTAAGACTCGCTCCGTCGCGGTTGCGTCAGTGACGGGAGCTCGCGTCTGCGGCGCATGCGCTTCGACGGCTCGGACGCGAGACGGGCCGCGAACGGGTCGCTCGTAAGACTCGCTCCGTCGTGGTGGGCAATGTGGGTGTGTCCCGGATCAAACACAGTTGACCAGGGTGGAGATCGTTTCTCGCATATCCGGCGCCATCGGTAGATCGGCGAGCGTGGCGGCGTCGATCCAGGCGAAGGCGTCGTGTTCGCCGGGGGCCAGTGCGACCTCGCCCGGTTCCACCTCGACGATGAAGCTGTACTTGCGCACTCGGGGCTTGGTCCTGGTGGCGTAGTCGAAATCACCCAGGAACTCGGTGATTGCGCGCACCCGCAGCCCGGTCTCCTCGAAGAGTTCGCGCACCACGCATTCGGCCAGGGTTTCCCCGGATTCGACTCCGCCACCGGGCAGTTCGTACTTGCCGCCGTGGTAGTCGTCCGGGACGCGACGCACCACGAGGAGTTTGCGATCGCGGAATACCGCGACACCGACCACGAAATCGGTGATCCCGTCGCGCTGCGCCGCATCGCGGAGTTGCTGTTCGATGCGCGCGAGCACCTCGGTTCGCATCCGTTCGTCACCTCCGATTCCTTTGTGGCACATGATGTTACGAATCCGCCGTGTGCGCGTATAGACCCCCGACGTGCGGTGGCGGGCCGTGCCGGCCGCCGACTCGACTAACCGGTCGGTACTGCTCGCCTGTCGTTCACCCGCAGCCGCGAGTGACTCCCTCGCACGTCACTCGCGAAGATCAGCTCGCGTAAAATGCCGAGTGCAGGACAATTTACTAGGAATTCGGAGCACCAACGTCGTAAGTGCTCCTACCCTGAAAGGCGATCGGTGCACGGTCCCGAGAGGAGGACCATGATGTCCACACTCACGACACCACACATCGATATCCATCGCGGCGGCGATCGCATGAAAACGCGCGTGTCCTGGCTGGATTCGAAGCACTCGTTCTCCTTCGGGGAGCACTACGATCCCGACAACACCCATCACGGGCTGCTGCTCGTCAATAACGAGGATATTGTTTCCCCTGGTCAGGGCTTCGAAACCCATCCGCACCGGGATATGGAGATCGTGACCTGGGTACTGGGCGGCTCGCTGGTGCACCAGGATTCGCTCGGGCACACCGGCGTCATCTATCCCGGTCTGGCACAGCGGATGAGTGCGGGCACCGGAATCCTGCATTCGGAGAAGAACGACTCCTGGCGCCTGGACCACGGCACCGAACACGACCAGCCGGTCCATTTCGTGCAGATGTGGGTGGTGCCCGACGAGCCGGGCCTGGAGCCGGGGTACCAGCAGTTGGAGATCGACGACGAATTGGCGCGCGGCGGCCTGGTGACCGTGGCCTCCGGCCTGCCGCGCTATCGCGATCGGACCGCGATCGCCATCGGCAGCAGTCATTCGGCGATGCATGTGGCACGGCTGGTGGGTAGCGGGGAAACCGAGCAGGCGATCGATCTACCCGACGCGCCGTATCTGCATCTTTTCGTCGCCAGGGGCGAGGTGGAGATGGAGGGCGTCGGCCCGCTGTACTCGGGTGACGCCGTGCGCATGACCAGGTCGGGCGGCCAGCGGGTGACCGCCCGCCAGCCCGCGGAGATCCTGGTCTGGGAGATGCACGCGCGGCTCGGCTCGAACTAACGCGCTCGGCGATTAACGTCCCCGCTGCGGGAGTGCGATCAGAAGGCGAGCGCAAACGCAGGCGCATCGGCTGAGAGGAAGTCCCATGGCGCAATATCCGCCGCCCGGTCAATATCCACCACCGGGTCAGTACCCGCCGCCACCGGGTCAGGGGCAGCCGAACTATTGGCAGGAATCCCCGAAGCGCAAGGGCCTGGCGATCACCGCACTGGTGCTCGGCATCCTGGGGCTCCTGAGCTGCTGGACGCTGATCGGCGGCTATTTGTTCGGTTTTTTCGCGCTGATCTTCGGCATCATCGCGCTGGTCAAGATTCGTTCCGGTAGCGCGGGCGGCTCCGGCATGGCGATCACCGGATTGATCCTTGGTGTGCTCGCGCTGGTCGCCGCGGTCGTGCTCAGCATCGTCGGCTGGAGTTTCTTCGTCGACTCCGGCGGCAAGGACTATCTGGACTGTCTGCAGAAGGCGGGCGACGATCAGACCAAACAAAACGAGTGCCGGGACAAGTGGGAGCACAGTATCGAGCAGAGCTTCAGCGTGACGCTCACTCCACGCCCGACCCCTTGACAACACCCTTGATGCCCTTGACCACCGACCGACCGCCGCTATTCGCGCAGGTTCGGGTGGCGGCGATGACATCGCCGAGCTCAGGGCGGTAGTCGCCCTCCGGCGGTGCTATCCAGATCCGGTAGCCGCTGAGCTCATCGGTCGGTGATGGCAGCACGATCCGGGTGCCGGGTAGCGCGACCGAGGCGCATACCCGGAACAACTCCGGGAACAGTGTCATATCCAGGTACGAGTTATCGGTCGGACCGGTCAGGAAGGACCATCGGCTGGAGCGCGGATGCGCGATGATCGGTCCGGTCCGTCCGTAGGTGGCCAGCAGGTGGGCGCGCACCCGCTTGCCGAGTTCGGCGGGCATGACGACCGCGCCGACCGCGCCTACTTCCAACAGAATTCGCCCGAGTGCCGGATCGACGACCCCGTAGAGACCGTTGTCCTTGCGATAGCGGCGACATCGCGCCAAAGCGTCCTGGGCCGCCGCGAAATCCTGGGCTGCCAGGTAGCTACCCGATTCCATTCGCGACGTACTCATGAGGAACCTCGCCTCGACTCTGAGTGGATCGACGTAAAAACCAAAGTTGCCGGTGAAATCGACACTAGACCCGCACAAGTTCCTTGACAATAGTCACACGCCCAGTAAATTTCCGGCGTACCATCTCCGGCCATGGTGCCCGTTTCCCCAACAGTTGCTCGCTGGGAGCTGGTGCTGCGCCTGCGCGAATTGCGCGAACAGCGCGGCTTCGATTCGGCCACCTTCGCCAAGCGGGTCGGTTTCACCCCCGCCAACTGGTCGCACGTCGAGAAGGGTCGTCGGGTGCTCACCACGAACACCATCGGCCCGGTGCTCGAACTGCTAGAGGTGGATGCCGAGGAACGCGCGGAGTTGCTGACGCTACTCGAGGCGAGTAAGCAGCGCGGCTGGTGGGCCAAATCGTCGGCCCTGATCGGTCCGGAACTGCAGCGGCTGTACGGCATGGAGTACGGCGCGCAGAGCATTCGCAGCTATGACAGTTTAGTCTTTCCGGGGCTGCTGCAGTCCGAGGATTACGCGCGGGCGCTCATCAGTGCCGATGTGATGATCCGGCCGGTTCAGGTCGAGCAACTGGTAGCCATCCGGATGCGGCGCCAGGAGCGGTTGCGCGGCAAGCGGCCGGTCGAGCTGACCGCGGTCATCAGCGAGGGCACGCTGCTGCAGCAGACCGGTGGGCCGGAGGTGCTGCGCGGACAGTTGGAGTATTTGGCGAAGACGATCGAGCAGCTCGACAACATCGAGGTGCGGGTCATCCCGTTCGCGGCGCGGGCGGGCGCGGTGCTCGGCGGGTCCAGTTTCCACCTGATCGACTTCGCCGGTGAACAGCTGCCGACCTTCGCGTGGGCCGAGAGCGCGGTCTTCGGCGGCGCGGTCGACGATCCGGAACAGGTGCGCGATTTGAGCTTCGCTTACGTACGCGCACTGGAACAGTCGTTGAATCGTGCAGCATCATTGGCCCTGATCAGCAGGTATGCGCGAGTGTAAAATCCTGCTCATGGCCTCCACCGCTACCTTCCGGTCGGTTTTCACTGACTGGTTCACGTCGAGTCGATCGAACAACGGCAATCAATGCGTCGAGGTTCGGTTCGATGGTGACGCGGTGCTCATCCGTGACAGCAAATACCGCCGCAACCCGGCCAACCGCACCGCTGAAGAGCCCATCATCACCGTCACCGCGAGCCTTTGGACCTCGTTCATCAACCTTCTCAACAGCGGCCGATCGCATAACGAGCTGATCGTACAAACTTGCGCCGATGGCAGCGCTACCCTGCGTCACGGCGATATCACCCTCTCCTACACCCCCGAAGAGTGGGATGCCTTCATTGCCGGCGTGCGCGCCGGCGAATTCGATCGCATCATCCTGCCCGCCTGACCGCTTGCCCCCGGCCGTAGCGACTTTTGCAGGTCGCTCGAAACGACCAGCCGACGCGGCCGGGGCCAACCTCGGCGACGGCAACCTTCGCCCCATCTCTGCATACTGGACATCGTGACTTCCGATCTGAGCAGTCCCTCCGGTATCGATCTCTCACACCTCGACCACGCCGTGCGCGTGCAGGACGACCTGTTCGCCCATGTCAACGGTGGGTGGCTGGATGCCTATGAGATACCGGCGGATCGTGCGGTCGACGGCGCCTTCCGGGCGCTGTACGACCAGGCGGAGCTGGATGTGCAGACGATCATCCAGCGGGCCGCGGACTCGGCGGCCGAGCACGGCAGCGACGCGCGCAAGATCGGCGATCTGTACTCGAGCTTCATGGACACCGATACGGTGGCCTCGCTTGGGCTCGCGCCCATCGCGGGGGAACTCACCGAGATTCACGAGGTCGCCGACCGCGGTGCCTTCGCCGCGCTACTGGGTCGCCTGCAGCGCACCGGTGTCGGCGGCGCGCTCGGCTTCTACGTCGACACCGACGACAAGGACTCCAACCGGTATCTGGTGCATGCCACCCAGTCCGGGATCGGACTGCCCGACGAGTCCTACTACCGGCAGGACGAATTCGCCGAGATCCGGGCCCAGTATGTCGAGCACATCGGCCGGATGTTCGCGCTCGCCGCCGCCGAACCGCAGATCGCCGCACTGCTACCCGCCGACCTGGCGATGGTCGGACAGCGGATCTTCGAATTGGAGCGCAAGCTCGCGGCCGGGCACTGGGATGTGGTGCGCCGCCGCGATGCCGAGTTGAGCTACAACCTCACCACCTACGACGCGCTGGTCGCCGAACATCCGGAATTCGATTGGCACGCTTGGACTTCCGCGCTCGCCGAGGGTATCTCGAAGTCGGGTCCCGACCTGTTCGCCGAAGTTGTTGTGCGCCAGCCGGATTACGTGCGAGCCTTCGCCCAGACCTGGGCGTCCGAACCGCTCGCCGACTGGCAGGCGTGGGCGATCTGGCGGCTGTTGCGGTCGCGGGCGGCCTATCTCACCGATCCGATCGTCGAGGAGAATTTCGACTTCTACGGCCGCACCCTCACCGGCGCGCAGGAGAATCGGGAGCGCTGGAAGCGCGGTGTTTCGCTGGTGCAGGATCTGCTCGGTGAGGCGGTCGGCAAACTGTATGTCGCCGAACACTTTCCGCCGGAGGCCAAGGCGCGGATGGTCGAGTTGGTCGCCAATCTGCAGGAAGCCTACCGCCGCAATATCGCCGACCTGGACTGGATGGGCCCGGATACCAGGGCGGCCGCGCTGGCCAAACTGGAGAAGTTCACCCCCAAGATCGGCTACCCGGACAAGTGGCGCGACTACTCCGCCATCGTCATCGTCCCGTCCGATCTGGTCGGCAACTACCGTCGCGGCTATGCCGCCGAACACGATCGGGATCTGAACAAGCTCGGCGGTCCGGTCGATCGCGGCGAATGGTTCATGACACCGCAGACGGTGAATGCCTACTACAACCCGGGCATGAACGAAATCGTGTTCCCCGCGGCCATTCTGCAGCCGCCGTTCTTCGATATGCACGCCGACGACGCCGCCAACTACGGCGGCATCGGCGCGGTGATCGGCCACGAGATCGGCCACGGTTTCGACGATCAGGGTGCCAAATACGATGGCGACGGCAATATGGTCGACTGGTGGACCGATGCCGATCGCACCGAATTCGGTAAGCGCACAAAGGCTTTGATCGACCAGTACAACGTGCTCTCGCCCAAGGCGCTATCCGACGACCACACCGTCAACGGCGAATTCACCATCGGCGAGAACATCGGCGACCTCGGCGGGCTGTCTATCGCCCTGGCCGCTTACCGTATTTCGCTCGAAGGCGAGCAGCCGCCGGTCATCGATGGTCTGACCGGTCTGCAGCGCGTCTTCTACGGCTGGGCGCAGGTGTGGCGGACCAAGGCCCGCAATGCGGAGGCCATCCGGCGCCTGGCCACCGACCCGCACTCGCCACCGGAGTTCCGTTGCAATGCGGTGGTCCGCAATATCGACAGCTTCCACGAGGCCTTCGATGTGAAGCCAGGTGATGAGCTGTATCTGGAACCCGCGCAGCGCGTCAAGATCTGGTGAGCACGCGGCGGACCGAGGACACCGCGCATCAGCGCAGGCGTTCCTCGGTTTCGCCGTCGAAGAAGAAGATCTCGTCGAGTTTCGGGCGCAGACGCAGGCGATCGCCCAGTGCCACTTGGAAGCGGCGGTCCACCCGGGCCACCACCTTGCCGGAGCGGCTGTTCCATTCATCGGTGACGCCGTGGCTGTAGATGAAGGATTCGGCGCCGAGTTCCTCGAGCAGTTCGGCGGCCACGGCGAGGCTGTTATCGGTTTCGGCGGTGGTTTCCCAGGACTCCGGACGGATGCCTACAATGACCCGCTCACCGGTTACGGTGCGGGGCAAGGGGATCCGGAGATCGCCCAGGACTGCCGCGCCCTCGCGGACCGGTGCGTCGAGCAGGTTCATACCGGGTGAGCCGATGAAGCCCGCGACGAAGGTATTGACCGGATCGTCGTAGAGCTCACGGGGTTTGGCGATCTGCTGGAGTTTCCCTTCGCGCAGTACCGCGACCCGATCGCCCATCGTCATGGCCTCGACCTGGTCGTGGGTGACATAGACGGTGGTAGTGCCGAGACGTTTCTGCAGCGCCGCGATTTGCGAGCGTGTGCTCACCCGCAGTTTCGCATCGAGATTGGACAGCGGTTCGTCCATGCAGAAGACCTGGGGGCGGCGCACGATGGCGCGTCCCATTGCGACGCGCTGGCGTTGTCCGCCGGAAAGATTCGCCGGTTTGCGGTCGAGCAGATGTTCGAGTTCGAGCATCTTGGCCGCCTCCTGCACGCGAACCGCGGTGTCCGTTTTGTTCATTCCGGCATTGCGCAGTGCGAAACCCATATTCTGCGCGACCGTCATATTCGGATAGAGCGCGTAGCTCTGGAATACCATCGCCACATCGCGGGACCGCGGCGGCAGTCCGGTGACGTCTTTACCGCCGATCAGAATGCGCCCCGCCGCAACGGATTCCAATCCGGCCAGCATCCGCAGACTGGTCGATTTGCCGCAACCCGATGGGCCGACGAGGACGATGAATTCCCCGTCGGCGATATCGAGTTCCAGGTTGTCGACGGCGGGCGTCCGCGCACCGGGATACAGATGCGTCACCCCGTCGAAGTGCACTGTTGCCACGGCGTCGATCTCCCTCTTCGTCGGTACTATTTGGGCAGCTTCGGCGTGATCTGCCGGTCGATAATGGTCTGCAGCTGACTGGCGACATTGGCGAAAGCCGTTGCCGGATCGGCATTCTGCAGACCGATCTGCTCCAGACCGGTGCCGATGATCTGGTCACCGCCGGGTACGAACACCCGTGCGTAATCCTGCGATTTGGTCACCGCGAGTTGCTCGATGGCGACCTTCGAATTCGGATTCTTCGCCAGGAAGTCGACCTCGCTCGGATCGGTCACCGCGGACTTGCGCACCGGCATATACCCGGTGCCCTGCGAGAAGTACGCGGTATTGGTGGCATTGGTGATGAACTCGATGAACTTCAGCGCGTTCACCTTCCGCTGATCCGAGATCCGCGACGGGATCGCCAGCCCGGCACCGCCGGTGGTGACGCCGGGACCGTTGGGATGCGGTAGGAATGCGGTGCCGAATTCCAGTTTGCCCTCGGCATTCTTCTGGATGCCCTTCAGATCGCCGGTGGAGGCGATGGTGGAGGCGATGACGCCGGTGCCGAAGTCGACAGCGATCTGCGGTTTGATCCCCGCGTACTTCTTGCTGTGGATCATATCCCGCAGGAATTGGCCCGCCGCAATGGTTTTGGGGTCGGTGAACTTCAGCGTCCACTGATCGGAATAGGCGCCGCCGAAGGTCCAGTTCGGGCCCTGGAAGGTCCAGGCCAGATAGTTCTTGGCATCACCCCAGCCGTGCGCGAGCTTGCCGTCGCCGACCACGGATTGAATCTTCGGACCCCAATCGTCGAACTCGGGCCAGCTCTGCGGGCCGCGGTCGGGCAGACCGGCCTTCGCCCACACGTCCTTGTTGTAGTAGAACAGCGGCGTCGAGCGCGCGTACGGCAGTGCGTAGTGCTTACCGTTGAAGACGTAGTCGGCGGCCAGCGAATCGACGTAGTCGTCGAGCTGCACTCCGGCATCGGCGAAGTGCGAGTCCAACGGTTCAATGGTGCCGTTGAGCGCGTAGTTGAACCACCAGACATCCGACAGCACAACGACATCGGGCAGCTCGCCGCCGGATAGCGCCGCATTGAATTTCTGCGACACTTCCTCGTAGTTCTTACCCGCGTCGACGAGATTGACCTTCAGATCCGGATGCTTCGCCTGGAACCGGTTGATCAGCTCGGCCTCGAGTTCCTTCGAGGTGCCGGGGTGATTCGACCAGAAGGTGATGGTGTTGGCGTCACCGGACTGCTTGCCGCCACCGCCGCTGCCCGCGCAGGCGGTCAGTGCGGTGCCCGACGCAAGCGCACCGGCCAGGCCGATGAATCCGCGCCGTGACAGTGCCGGGAATTGTGAAGTGGACACGGTTTCTCCTGTTCGGTCAACCCTTGACCGCACCTGAGGTGAGGCCCTTGATCATGTGGCGCTGTAGCAGCAGGAAGACGATGAGGATCGGCAGCATGGTCAGCAGCGTCCCCGCCATCACCGGTCCCCAATTGGTGACGCTCGGATTCTCGGTGTTCTGCAACAGGGTCAGGCCGACCGGCAGGGTGGCGACCCGGGTGTCATCGGCCATCAGGAACGGCCAGAGGTATTCGTTCCACTCGTTGACCAGCGTGACCACCGCGAAGGCCACCATGGTCGGTCCGGACATCGGCAGCACTACCCGGGTGAGCAGGCGCCACCAGTTGGCGCCGTCCATCCGGGCCGCCTCGATCACCTCCGAGGGCAGGGATAGGAAGTGGTTGCGCATCAGGAAGGTACCGAAGGCCACCCCGCAGAGCGGAATGATGATGCCCTGGAAGGTATTTCGCCAACCCAACTGGGCGATCAGGGCGTAATTGGAGATCACCGTGATCTGGTTGGGCACCATCAGCGCCGCGATGATCACCAGGAACACCAGGGACTTGCCCGGAAACCGCAGGAACACCAGGCCGTAGGCGCTGAATACCCCGAGCACGAATTTCACCAGCGCGATGATCCCGGTGATGATCAGCGAATTGCGCAGGAACGTCCAGAACGGCAGCGTCGTGGTGGCGTCCTCGTAGTTCGCCGGATGCCAACTGTGCGGCCAGTACACCGCGGGCTGGGTGTAGATATCGGGACGTGCCTTGAACGATGTGATGAAGATCCAGAACAGCGGAACTCCGATGATGATCAGCACGCACACCATCGCGCCGTAGCCGAGCACCGTCACCGCGCGCTGCCTGCGGCGATACGAAAGCGTTTCTACGCTGTATCCATGGCGGCTCGCGCGGGTCGCTACGTGGTCACGCATGCTGCCTCCTGCGCGTCCGTCGCTCCGGCCGCGTGTGTTTCACTGCTCACCCCGATCCATGACGCGCACCTGGACCAGCGTGACGACCAGCAGCACGAGGAACATGATGGTGGCGACCGTCGCGCCGTAACCGGCCCGGAAGTTGCGGAAGGACTCCTGGTAGACCTGGTAGACCATGGTCGTGGTGCCGGTGCCCAGCGGCCCGCCGCGGGTCATCACATTGATGATGTCGAAGACCTGCAGCGAGTTCAGCAGTACCGTGATCGACAGGAAGAACGTCGTCGGGCGCAGTTGCGGCAGTAGCACTTTGGTGAACGTGGTCCAGCGGCTCGCACCGTCCATCTCGGCCGCCTCCATGAGATCGGCGCGGGTGCCCTGCAGTGCGGCCAGGTAGATGACGAAGGTGTAGCCGAGGTTCTTCCAGATATAGGTAACCGTCACCATGAACAGCGCCCAGTGCGGGTCCTGGTAGAAGTCCGGGACCTTGTCGACGCCGATGCGGTGCAACACATCCTGGATCAGCCCGAAGCTGGGATCGAAGATGAACTGGAAGGCCACACCGATGGCCGCGCCGGAGATGACGAACGGCGCGAAGATGGCCGAGCGAACCAGATTGCGGCCGAACAGCTTACGGTCCAGCAGCAGGGCCAGCCCCAGGCCGAGCACCATGCTGCCGACCACCGCGGCCACGGTGAAAACCGCCGTATTGGTGACGATCTGCCAGGAGTCGTCGCGGCCCCACCACTCGCGGTAGTTCGCGAACCCGATGTAGGTCACGAAGTTGTCGGAGATATTGAAGTCGGTGAACGAGAGCCGGATATTGTCGGCCAGCGGGCGGTAGACGAACAGCGTCAGCAGCACCAGATTCGGCCCGAGCAACACCAGGAATAGCGCATAGTCCTGCCACGGCCGATTGCGCAGGCCGCGCCCGCGCGGCTGGGGCAGCACTCGTTCCGGCCTGGTTCGCACGGCCGAAACTTTACGGCGGCCAGCAAACGATCGGTTAACATCGACCGTCGAAACGCTGAACTTGTCGCGCGCTCCCCCGCCTCCCCGGACCTCTTGCAGGTCGTCGGGAGCGAGGGCATCTTCGTCGCGGCCCGGCGGTCGCGCGGGCGGCTGGGTGCTGGGCGTATCCGACGAGTTACCCATGTGCTGGTCCGCCCCGCCGGAACTTTGCGGTGCGAGTTTCGTCGCGGGCCGGGGGTGGTGTCGGCGGCTGGGTGCTGGGCGTATCCGACGAGTTACCCATGTGCTGGTCCGCCTCGCCGGAACTTTTGCCGGTCGTGGGTGCGGTGCGAGTTTCGTCGCGGGCCGGGGGTGGTGTCGGTGGTTGGATGCTGGGGGTATCGGACGAGTTACCCATGTGCTGGTCCGCCTCCCCGAGCCTTTTGCCGGTCGCGGGTGCCGTGGGAGTTTCGACGCGGGCCGCCGGTCGTCGTGGTGAGTGGATTCTGGGCGTGCCCGGCGAGTTACCCATGTTCTCCCGAAATCAGCTGTTGCGTTGCGCTATTCGGGAGGTTAGCTGGCAACTGGTCCGTCGTCCGGAAAATCCGGAACACTCGAAGTGAAACAACGAACTCAGCCCAGGCTGATCGGGCCTGGGCTGAGTTGAGCTCGGGGAGACTTCGACCGGATGTCTAGTCGTTCCAGTCGCCGTAGCCGTCGCGGGCGTTGAGGGTGCCGCCCTTGGTGTTCTGGACGATCACCGGGTCACCCTTCTTGGCGTTCTCGAAGAACCACTTGGCGTTCTCGGTGCTGACGTTCAGGCAGCCGTGGCTGGCGTTCGAGACACCTTGCTGTGCGACCGACCACGGGGCCGCGTGCACGAAGATGCCGCTGTTGGAGATACGCGTGGCGTACTCGACCTCGACCTTGTAGCCCTCGGGATCGGTGGTCGGCACACCGTAGGTGGACGAATCCATGGTCATCTTGCGCAGCTGCTCGCCGACGAAGTAGGTGCCGTTCGGGGTCTCGTGCTTGGTCTTACCCATCGAGGTCGGCATCGTCATGATCTCCTCGCCGTTGCGAGTGATCGTGATGGTGTGGGTGTCGTCGTCTGCGGTGGTGATGAAGGCGTCACCGATCCGGTATGCGGTGCGGGTGCCGCCCGCCTCAACGGTCACATCGGTATTGGCCGGCCAGAACTCGTTCGGCCGCCAGCGCACCTGCTTGTCGCTGAACCAGTAGAAGTGACCCGGCGCCGGATTCGAGGAGGTGATCTTGATGGCCTTCTCGGCGGTGGCGTGGTCGGTCACCGGATCCTTGAAGTTGATGATGATCGGCTGCGCGACGCCGACGGTCTCGCCGTCACCGGGGCTGATGCTCGGCGGGGCGAAGTTCGCCGTTGCACCCGGATCGGTGGCGGTCGAGTTGGCGGAGCCGGTGCCCGGCAGTACCGGATCCGCCTGCGCCGGCGCGACGGCGGTGAAGCCGACCGCAGCGATCGCCGCCGACAATAGGATGCCCTGCCGGAGTCGGCGGGCTAGCGCTCCCCGACGAGGAGCAGTCGACGTCCCGGTGTGCAAAGCGGCATGCATAAGTTTCTCGTCCAATCCATCTCTCACCTACGCCGGTGGCGCGGCGAGATCTCTCATCGGTGTGGAGCTGCAGGGCGGTTCCACGAAGACCCTTCGTGGATTCCGTGCAAACGCCCACGGAAAAACGGCGCGGGGAACACAGAGCACCCCACGGGTATATGACGCACCCGACCCTGCCGTCCTTCCTACCGTCCAGGGCCATCCGTAGCCAGTGACGTTTCGGATTGATTCGTATCGACCACACGATGTGGCGAGCAACACATACATCGTTGGGGGTCATCATCTTTCGTGAAATTGGCCGGTCAGCTCGGTAACCCTCGAAGGAGCCGGACGGCCGTCAAGCCGGCCGACCCCCTTACGGGCCAAACTCCTTCGTGAGATAAATCACGAAACGACATCGAATGGGATCGACCGATGCGGCCCCGTCGCGATGTTGTGCGGCACCGACAGCGGCGCTCGCCCGCGCGCATAACGTGGCGGCAATCGCAGCTGCCGTCGACCGAGGATCGTGGCGAGGACGATCCGCAGTTCGTAATCGGCAAGCGACGCTCCGACGCACCGTCGATGTCCGCCGCCGAAGGATGCGAACTCGTACGGCCGGTACTTGCGCTCGATGAATCGCTGCGGCTCGAACAGCTCGGGATCGGTCCATACCGCGGGATCGGAATGCAACAGCGGCAGCACGATGCCCATAGTGTCGCCCGTCGCGAGCTCGACCCCACGCAGCGTGAACGGCGCGGTCAGCCTGCGCAGCACGATCGGCACCACGGGATGCAGCCGCAGTGTCTCCTGGCAGACCGCGTCCAGGAACGGCAGCCCGGCCAGCTCGAGCGGGGAAGCCTCGGGCCCGGCCGCGTGCAGTTCGGCGCGCAGGCGCTGCAGCACCTCGGGTTCCCGATGCAGATGGAACAGCGCCCACACCAGACTGGTCGCGGTGGTCTCGTGTCCGGCCACGAGCAGGGTGCGCAATTGTTCGCACAGATCGGCATCGGTGATCGAGGTGCCGTCGTCATAGCTGGTCGCGAGCAGTAGACCGAGAATGTCGGCGCCGATCGTGCCGACGGCCCGACGCCGCGCGATATCGGTCAGGATCAGTTCGTCGAGCCGCTCGCGCGCGGCAACGAACCGGTCCCATGGCGCCCGACCGAACAGCCCGTGGCGCAGTGCGGGCACCAGCATCAGTGGTCCGGAGTAGGCGGTGAGGAATTCCGCGATCGCGGCGGTGTATTCGGCGCGGCGCTCGTGGCTGTCCACCCCGAATACCGCCTCCAGAATCACCCGCAGCGTGATCGCCCGGGTCGCGGCGCGTGCATCGATGCGCGTGCCCGGTGTCCAGGCGGGACGGGATTCGCCTGTGCTGCCGGACATTTCGGCGATGGTGGACTCGCGGATAAGTTCGCCGTAGGCGCGGATCCGTACGCCGTGAAATGCGGGGGCGAGCAACGCCCGATCGCGCCGGTGGCGTTCGCCGGCGGCAAGGATGAGCGAGGCGGAGCCGACCAGCGGTTCGATCGGATTCGGTCGCGGCGGTTCGAGCAGCTCGGTCGGCGCGCGGAAGAGTTCACGGGCACCGTCGGCCGTGCCGGTGAACAGCACCGCGCCGAAACCAGGAAACCGCACGTAGAACGGGTCGCCTTCGCGTTCGCGTCGCCACCGGAAGTACCGCTCGAAATCGATACCCGCCGCCAACGCGTGCGCAACCATCATTCTCGGCGGGCGCGGCGTCGAGGGCGCGGCGTCCAGCGCCGTTTCGTCGGGTGTGCCCGCCTGCTCCATATCTATAGCTACGAACTCACAGTGGTCCCGGTTCGACCGACCCGGTCGGACGGACCCTGCGCACCGTATTGCTGGCGAGGGCGGCCAAGCGCGCGAGCCTGGCGTCCCCGAGCGCGGTCACCGCATTACCGAGTCGGTTGGTGACGAAGGCGATCGACATGCCGAGTTCGGGATCGGCATAGGCGCCCGAACCGCCGAGTCCGTAGTGGCCGAAGGCGTTTCGCGGCTGCTGCTTGGACATCACCACCGGTCGGTGATAGCCGAGAGTGAATTTCAGCGGCAGCCCGAGCACATAGTCGCGGCTGTCGGCCCGCTGCGTCTGATTGATGATCGAGATCGTCTCCGGTTGCAGGAACTGCGCAGCCTCGATGCCGTGACCACCGCGTTCGGGATCCAGCGCCTCGACCCGACCCGCATTCGCGAGGGCCCCATACATTCTGGCCAGTGCCCGCGCCGAGAAAACACCGTTCCAGCCGGGCATCACCGCATCGTGCACGCGCGGATCGCGTACCAGCTCGTCGAAACTCTCCGGCATACCCGCCTCGGCGAGTCCGCGAATCGGGCGCACCCAGGACAGCACCGATGACGCGGTATTCCAACGGATTCCGGGTGGATTCAGATGCGGAAAGATCTTGGCGATCCGGTAGCGCTCGGATTCCGGTACCCGGAACCAGAATTCGTCATAGCCGATTGGTTCCGCGATCTCGCGTCGCACCACATCGATGAACGGATCACCGGTGACGCGCTGCACGATCTCGGCCACCAGCCAGCCGAAGGTGATCGCGTGATAGCCGGATGTACGGATGCGCCGCGGATCGGCCGGACTCTCGGCCAGCGCCGCCACCACCGCGTAGTAGTCGAGGATGCCTTCCCGGCCGGGGACCAGACCGCGGACCCGATGCAGGCCGGCGCGGTGCGAGAGCACATCGCGCACCGTTATGTCGTCCTTGCCGTGTGCGCCGAATTCCGGCCAGTAAGTCGCGACCGGCGCCTCGTACTCGATCAGCCCACGCTCGGCCAGCCGGTGCACCACGGTCGCGGCGACGCCCTTGCCGGTGGAGAAGGTGAGTGCCACATTGTCGCCGTTCCAGCGCCGATCCTTGGCAGCCCAGCCCGCCCAGATATCGACGACGGGTCGACCGTCGAGATAGATCGCGAGCGCGCCGCCACCGCGCGTCGGCTGGGCGAACATGCCGAAGAAATGGTCGGCTAGGCGCACGAACCTCGGATCGACGAGCATCTCCCGTGGCGCCGCTGGCCACCGATCCGGTGCGGGGAAGGCTGAAACCACGGGGCACCTCCTGCTGCTGGCTGGGGCCGAATTCTCAGCCTAACTCGGATCGTGTCGATTGCCAGCGACCGAAAGGCGTGGTCAGACAGGTCGCACCGGTTGCCGAATTCCACGCGAAGGCCGCCGTGCCCAGGCAAACCACCGCGCTGTCGGCGGTCGCGACCTGTGCCCGCGAGCCGTCCAGGGCGATCGATACCGCGAACAGCGGGATCGGCGGGTTCGGTTGGTCGGTCTCGGAATCCGTTGCCGCAGCGGTGATCGAGGTCAGCGCGATGGCATCGGCCCCGTAGCCGAGCGCGATCGGAATTCCGCCGACCCCGTCGCTGGCGCCGACCCCGCCCGCCGCACCGATACCGAGTGCGGCGGCACCGACGCCCGCATGGGCGTAGCCGACGCCGTCGTATCCGGCCGCCCATGCCCGTCCGTAGGCTTCGGCCGCGGCCCGGCACGCGGTGCTTCCGTCGATCACGGTGACATCCGTCCCGCCTTCGGAGGCGCAGTGCACACCGGTTGCCGAGGCCACCGCGGGCAGGATCAGCGCGGCGCCGAATGCGGCGGTAGCGCAGGTAATGGCGCTGATCAGCGTCACGGACGAGCCCCTTTCACACTGGAAACCTCACCCTACCCAGATCGGTTGCTGGAAAGCCGATTCCGCTGGCGGGCCGCGGTGCGGCAGTGATCGAACCAACACTTCGGCCGGCACTGTGCTGCCACGATTGGGGTGCTGTCGACTCGACGCGCCCGCGCCCGGTGGTGTATGCATGGCGTGGTATTTCACGTATTTCTAGATCACTTCGGATTCCGGCGGGGGTATGAGTTCGGAGCGTTACAGCCGGGAGGACTGTAAGTGTCTCGTCAACCGATCTCGGGTCGCCTCGCGACGGCGGCCATCGCCGCGGTCGCCGTTGTCGCCGCGCTCTCGCTAGCGGGCTGCGGCAATAAGATCAGCGGCAACGCCCAGCCCGCTATTGGTAACGGGACCATCGATGCGGTCTCGTCCACCAACACGCCGAAAACCTCGGGAGCCAGGCCCACCACCAGCGCCCGCCCGACCTCGGGTAAGCCGACGGCGACCACTTCGGCGACCAAGGGCGGCAGCACCGACTTCCAGGCCAGTGTCGGTGACTGTGTGACGCTCGGCGGCACCACCGATAACGCCACCATCGCCAAGGCCTCCTGCGGTAGCCGGGCCTCGAACTACAAGGTCATCGGCAAGGCGGCGACCAGTTCGCAGTGCGTCGCCGATCGCGACAGCGCCTACTTCGAAACCCTCAACGGCACGCAGCAGGGCGCGATCTGCCTGGATATCGATTGGGTCGTCGGTGGCTGTATGGATATCGGCGGCGAGGATCCCAAGCGCATCGATTGCACCGAACGCGTCAGCCAGGGCGTGAAGGTGACCAATATCCAGCAGGGTGCCGACGATGCGAGCGTCTGCGGCAGCAGCAGCGGCTTCGAATACCCGACGCGGCACTTCGTGGTCTGCGTCCAGAATCTCTGACCGCCACGAAAATCCCCGCCCTGGCGGCTACGTTGGGTCGGTGAGTTCTGAGTTACCCCGGCTGGGTTCGGCCACCGGCCGCTGGATCCTGCTGGCCACTATCCTCGGTTCGTCGGTGGCCTCACTGGATGCCACCGTCGTCAATATCGCGCTGCCGCGCATCGGCGAATCCCTCGACACCGATGTCGCGGGCCTGCAATGGACGCTCAACGGCTATACCCTGACCCTGGCCTCGTTCATCCTGCTCGGCGGCTCGCTCGGCGATCATCTCGGCCGTCGCAAGGTGTTCGTCTGGGGTGTCATCGGTTTCGCGCTGGCCTCGGTACTCTGCGGCGCCGCGGTGAATATCGAGATGCTCGTCCTCGCCCGGATCCTGCAGGGTGTGGCGGGCGCGATGCTCACTCCCGGCAGTCTGGCCCTGATCTCCTCATCCATCGACCAACGCGATCAGGGCGCGGCGATCGGCCTGTGGTCCGGTTTCGGCGGTGTCGCGGGCGCACTCGGTCCATTCCTCGGCGGCTGGCTGATCGAGTTGGCGGGCTGGCAGTCCATCTTCTTCATCAATGTGCCGCTCGCGGTGGTCGTCGTACTCGTCACGCTGCGACATGTGCCGGAGAGCCACGACCCGAATGCCTCGGCGCGACTGGATATTCCCGGTGCGATTGTGGTCGCGTTGGCGCTCGGCGCGCTGACCTTCGGTCTGATCGATGCGATGCCGCTGCTGGTGGTCGTCGGTCTGCTGCTGCTCACGGTCTTCGTGGTGATCGAAATGCGCAGCGATCATCCGCTGGTGCCGCCGTCGCTGTTCGCTGGCACGTTTTCGCCGGGCGCGGGGCGCTCCGTGGTTACGCAGGCCGGCTCCTCCGGGCCCGTTGCTTCCGGCGGCCGGGTCTTCACCGCCGCGAATCTGGTCACACTCGCGGTCTACGCCGCGCTCGGCGGTGTCTTTTTCCTTCTGGTGATGCAGCTGCAACTGGTGGCGAAGTACACCCCGTTGATGTCGGGGGTGGCCACCGTGCCGGTCACATTGATCATGCTGGTGCTTTCCGCGCCCGCGGGCCGGTGGGCGCAGGTGCACGGTGCGCGCATTCCGATGACGCTCGGCCCGTTGCTCGCCGCGCTCGGCCTGGTGTTGCTGCTGCGCATCGGACCCGACACCACCTATCTGACAGATGTACTGCCTGGCGTGCTGGTCTTCGGTCTCGGTCTTTCGGTATTGGTCGCCCCGCTCACCGGCGCGGTACTGGGCGCGGTGCCCGCCAGTGAGGCGGGTATCGCCTCCGGGGTGAACAATGCCGTCGCCCGTACCGCTCAGTTGCTGGCTGTCGCGGCGTTGCCCGGCCTTGCCGGAATCTCCGGGTCGCTGAGTGACCCCGTCGAATTCGACCGCGGCTTCGGCGTCGCGATGTGGATCTGTGTCGGCCTGCTGGTGGCCGGTGCACTTATCGCGGCGGTACTACTGCGCGCACCGCGACGCGCGGCGACGCTGGACAACGTCGACTGCATGCCGCAGTGCGCGGTGGCGGGCCCGGCGCTGGCCCCGCTCCACAAAACAGAATGAGCGGGTCATTCGACCCGCTCATTCGGTATTCGGCTCGAGCCTGGCTAGATCGGGTTGAAGCCCGCCCCGACGTCGCCACGGGCATTGATATCGCCCATGATCGAGCTCATATTGGTGCCGACCTCGGGTCCGAAGCAGGCGATGGCGAGATAGGCGTTCACCATCCCGACCAGCGTGTTGCCGACGACGACCGGTGCCCCGGAATCGCCCTCGACCACACACATCTGCGCCCAGGTTTCCATATTGGTGCCGAAGACATCGCCGTAGGCGAGGCCGCAGGTGTTACCGGTGGTGCGGCCTTCCTTGCAGACGATCATCGGGAACTGGGCCGGGCCGCCGATCCCGGTGATGGTGACATTGCCGATCCGGTTGACCGGGATGATCTTGCTCGGATCGAACTGGATGATGGCGTAGTCGAGATCGTGGTTGGAGTAGACGAACCGGCCGACCACGCCTGCGCCGCGGTCGAGTTCGGCGTATACCTGAGCGCCCGGGTCGCCGCAGTGGCCCGCGGTCAGGCCGACCAACCGGCCCGCGCCGTCGTAACCGACGGTGGTAACAGTGCATTCGAACTGATTATCGATAATGATTCCCGACCCACCGCCGATGACGGGTGGCCCCGGCGCGGCGTCCGCGGTCCCGGCCCCCGTCGCGACCAGTGCCGCACCAAGGGCTACGGCGAAGGCGGCGTTGGCCACCTTGGCGAGTTTGCTGAACATGTCCCTCCAGACGTCGGAAGTCCGCACGATATCAATCTGTCGCACCCATCGTGTCAGTATTCGGCTCCGGGCGCGTCCTGTATCCGTAGCGATCGCTTGCGGGTCGCTCGAAACGGTTGGTCTGCGGTGTCGAACACGTCGGCGGAGAACACATATTTTTCGACATTTAGAGTGCAGCGTCTCATTCTCTCGCGATAGCGAAGCTCTATTACTGTAATCTTCGCAATGCGCCCGATTGCGTTTCAGTTGTATGTTGATCGGTGTCGCAGAAGCCATTCGAATCGCGCGAAGATTTTGCATGAATATTATCCGCGCAAATAGTAGAACTGGCCATACGCGGGGCTGATCGCGGCAGGTGGAACTGTAACCTGTTCTAGAAGTATCTCCGTTAACTTTGGGACCAATCCCAAGCGTCGGGCCACTGCTCATAGCGTTTTCCCAACAGGGACTCCTATATATGACTGCAATCACACGGTGATGGTGTGTTCTGCACTACTCCGTAGTAAGGTGCGTCAAGCAAACAAGTCGTCGGGGTTTGGTTACCGGCGTCGAGAGGGGTTAGCCAGTGCAGTCGACCAAGAGTCCACCAGCGCAATCACGGATGAGTGATGCGGCCGATTGGACGAAGGCCTACTGGGAAGACCATCCGAAGCGCTCCTTGGAGACCTTCGGTAGACAGATCATGATGGGGTTCGCGGCGGTCGCCGAGTTGTTCATCGCGATATTCCGACGCCGCTTTCCCTATCGTGAGTTCATCCGCCAGTGTGCGTTCATGTCCAGTGTCGCCGCGGCACCGACGCTGCTGGTCGCCATCCCGATCGGCGTGATCGTTTCCATCCAGGTCGGCGCGGTCGCCGGCCAGGTGGGTGCGACCTCGTTCATCGGCGCGGCGAACGGTCTGGGCATTATTCAGCAGGGTGCGCCGCTGGTCACCTCGCTGATGATCGCGGGCGCGGTCGGTTCGGCGATCACCGCCGATCTCGGTTCGCGCACCATCCGCGAAGAGATCGATGCGATGCGGGTGATGGGCGTGGATCCGCTGCGTCGGCTGGTCGCGCCCCGGCTCGGTGCGGCCATGCTGGTCAGCGTATTGCTCTGTGGCTTCGTCGTATTCGTCGGATTTTTGACTGGCTACATTTTCAATATTTTCGCGCAGAACGGCACCCCGGGTTCCTATATCGGCACCTTCTCCTCGTTCGCCGTCACCATCGATCTGCTTGTCGCACTGGTGAAATCGTTGATCTTCGGGTTGCTCGCGGCGATCATCGCCTGTGATACCGGGCTCAATACCCGAGGCGGTCCGGGCGGCGTCGCCAACTCGGTGAACTCCGCGGTGGTCAGTTCCGCCATCATGTTGTTCGGCGTGAACTTGATCATCACCCAGATCTACAACGTTCTCCTCCCCCCACAGGTGGTCTGAGCCGGTGTCAACAACCTATATACCGCCGCTGCTGCGGCCACTTCGGCAAATAAAGAAGTCCGCGCAGATCCCGGTGGATATGGTCGCGCGTCTGGGGCACCAGGTGTTCTTCTTTCTGCGGTCGGTGGGCTCGATCCCGTTGGCGTTGCGGCACTATCCGAAGGAAGTCTGGCGGCTGCTTTCGGATGTCACCTGGGGCAACGGCAGCCTGGTCGTCGGTGGCGGCACCATCGGCGTCATCCTCATCCTCAGCGCGTTCGGCGGGATGACGGTCGGCATCCAGGGCTATACCTCACTGAATCTGCTCGGCCTGAGCCCGATCACCGGCGCCATCTCGGCGTTCGCGACCACCAGGGAGTTGGGGCCGCTGCTCGCGGCGCTCGCCTTCGCCGCCCAGGCCGGCTGTCGATTCACCGCGCAACTCGGCGCGATGCGTATCTCCGAGGAGATCGACGCACTCGAGTCGATCGCGATCCGGCCGCTGCCGTATCTGGTGAGCACCAGGATGTTCGCGGCGATGATCGCCATCGTTCCGCTCTATTGCCTCGGCCTGGCCATGGCCTACATTTCGTGCTCGCTCACTGTGCAGCTGATCGGCAACACCTCCAGCGGTACCTACGCGCACTACTTCTATCAGTTCCTGATACCAGGAGACGTGCTCTACTCGCTACTCAAGGCGATGGTGTTCGTCGCGATCACCACGTTCATCCAGTGCTACTACGGCTTTTTCGCCTCGGGCGGTCCAGAGGGTGTGGGTGTCGCGGCCGGTCGGGCCATCAAGATGTGCATCATCATCGTGGTTTTCGCGGACCTGTTCATGACATTGGCAATCTGGGGCGTCAATCCCGGCATCCGGATCTCGGGGTAGGACGAGATGATCATCGATCCCAGTGGGCGTGGCCCCACCATGCGACAACTGTTGGTCGCCGGCGTATGCGGACTCGTCGTCTTCGCGCTGATCCTCGGCTTTCTGATGGCAAGATACCGAGGCTATTTCGTGCCCAAGGTGCATGTGGTCGCCGATGTGACCAACACCGGTGACGGGCTGCCCAGCGAGGCCGACGTGAAGTTCCGTGGCGTGCTCGTCGGCGCGGTCAAGGATGTCGACGTCGTCGCCAAAGGTGAGCGGCAGAAGGTGCAGATCGACCTGAAACCGGAGTTCGCCGGCGATATCCCGTCGAACGTGACCGCCCGAGTGGTGCCGAGCAACCTGTTCGCCGTCACCTCGGTGGAATTGGTCTTCAATGGACCCGCGGACAAGTACCTGCACGAGGGTTCGGTCATCGAAGAGGATCAGAGCCAGGGCACCATCGCGCTGCAGGACACCCTCACCAAGGTCCGCACCGTTCTCACCAAGCTCGACCCGGTGCAGTTCGGCCGGGTGCTCGGCACACTGTCCCAGGCGCTGGACGGCAGCGGCCGGATGCCGGGATCCACCATCGAGCGGTTGGACAAGTGGCTCACCTCGGTGGACGAGTCCATCCCGAATCTCGGTGTGCTGCTGGACGATTTCTCGGCCTCGGCGCATGCGCTCAATGAGTCCGCACCCGAATTGCTCGATGTGCTCGGCAGTTCGGTGAAGACCGCGCAGACCATCGCCGATCACCGGACGGCGCTGGTCGCCCTGATCAGCGGTACCGCGGGCACGGTGGATTCGGTCAACTCGCTGTTCGCCCGCAACGGCGATGTCGGCAAGCAGGTGACCGCCGGTACCAGCGATATGTTCGGCGCGCTCGCCGCGGATGCGAATTCGATCCCGGACACCATTGCCTCGCTGAACAGCTCACTGCGCAAGCTCGGTCAGACCTTCCACTGGGGTCCGCAGCGGCAGATGGTCTGGAACGCGGGTGTCACGCTCACCCCGTACCGGCCTTACGAACAGGCCGACTGCCCGCGCTACGGCAATCTGCCCGGACCGAGCTGTGCCACCGCACCGGCGGTCTCCGATCCCGGCTATCTGCCGGAATCGATGAAGCCGCGTTCGCTGGAAACCGCGCAGGGTTTGGCGAAATTGCCACTGCCCGCGGGCTTCCCGGAGATTGCGGGTCTCACCTCCCCGGGCGATCCGCTGGCGGCGACCTCGGCCGAGCCGAAGCCGGGCAGCCCGTTCGCGGGTACGCCGCTGGAGGGGTTGTTCCCGAATCCGGCGCCACCCGCGTCGAATGCGCAGCCCTCCGCCGACCAGCCCGCGGCTCCGGCCGTACCCGTCCAGCCGGCGAGTGCGCCCGTAACCGCCGGTCCGATTTCGTACGAAGGAGATGCCGCGATCGTGGCCCTGCTCGGTCGTCGGCCGACGGCGGCTGAATATCTGCTGCTCAGTTCGGCAATGCGCGGGGGCACCCTGCAGGTCGGCGAAAGCGGTACCGCTAAATGAGCATTCGTAAACCACTCATCGGCTTCGGCCTCTTCGCGATCGTCTCGATCCTGGTCACCGTCGTCGTATGGAATACGCTCGCGCGGGTCGTGGAGGGTTCTACCAACACCTACACCGCGACCTTCAGTGATGTGCTCGGTCTGCGCGCGGGCGATGACGTCCGAATGGCGGGCGTGCGGGTGGGCAAGGTCGAAAAGATCGAACTCACCCGCGATCCCAAGACCAAGAAGTCCCTCGCCAATGTGACGTTCATCGTGCAGCGCAACCAGACGGTGTACGACGACACCAAGGCGCTGGTGCGCTACCAGAACCTGATCGGCCAGCGTTATGTCGCGCTGGCCCCGGGCAAGGCGGCGAGCCCCGCGGCGTTGAAGAACAAGGCCACCATTCCGCTCGAGCGCACCGAACCGTCCTTCGATGTGTCCGGACTGCTCAACGGATTCCAGCCGCTGTTCCAGGTGTTGCAGCCCGAGCAGGTGAACCGGCTCTCGGAGACCTTCATCCAGGCATTGCAGGGTGACGGTGTTTCGTTGAGCGCGTTCATCAACCAGGCGGCCACCCTGGCCACGGATTTCCAGCGCCGAGACGCGATTCTCAGCGATGTGATCACCAACCTCAGCGGCGTCATGTCCGGGTTGGCCAAGCGAGGTGATGAATTGGAGACCCTGGTTACCCAGACCCGGGCACTGATCGGCGGCCTGTACGACCAGGGGCAGTCGCTGCAAGCGTCCACCGTGCAGATCGCGGATGCGACCAGCGGGCTGGTGGACATGATGGGCAAGATCCAGCCGAAGCTGGCCAGCGCACAGGATTCGACAAGCGCCGCGCTCACGCTGCTGATCGCCAACGGCGCCAAGCTGGACCAGGCCGCGATCGACCTGCCCGCGGTGCTGGCCGATATCGGCAAGTTCACCCAGGACGGCGCCTATGCCAACGCTTATATCTGCAAGCTGGATATCTCGCTCTATGGCGTCCTGCTCCCCCGCGGCCTGCTCCCAATGATCGGTGGTAACGGACAGTCGGCGGTGTGCCGCCCATGATGACCAAGATCAAGGACAGGTTCAATAACAACCGCTACTTCTGGCTGGGCGCGATCGGCGGTGTCCTCATCATCGTGCTGCTTATCGGGTCCAGTGCGTACAAGCTGATCGGCGTCGGTGAGAAGTCGGTCAAGGCCGAATTCGCGCAGACCGCCGGAGTCAAGGTCGGTGACAAGGTCAATATCGCCGGTGTCCCGAGTGGCCATGTGGCCGGTGCGAAGCTGGAGAACGGGCACATCCTGCTCACCCTCAGCGTGAGCGACGATGTGAAGCTCGGACCGGATGCCAGGGCATCGATCAAGATGGCGACGCTGCTCGGTGCGCGCTACGTCGACCTCGATCCGGGGGACGGGTCGGGGTTGAAGGGCGGCCGAATCCCGTTGTCCAACACCTCGGTTCCGTACAACCTGGCCGATGTGGTCGAGTACGGCACCCCGAAGTTCGAGGCGCTCGACACGAAGCAGTTGGCCACTTCGCTCGATCTGATCAATAAGCAGCTGGGCGATTCGCCCGCGCTGACGGCGCAGGCGCTCGACAGCGTCGGCGCGCTGGCGAAGGTGATGGATTCGCGCAAACAGGAGGTCGACAGCCTGCTCAAGGATCTCGACCGGGTCACCCGAATCCTCGGCGACAACCGCAACAGCGTGCTGCTGGTGATCACCCAGGGCGAGGCCATCGCCAACCGGGTGATGGAGCGTCAGGGTCTGCTGCGCCAGCTGCTCGACAATGTGTCGACGCTGAGCCGCCAGCTGCAGCAGATCGGCGCCGCCAACAACAACCAATTCGGCCCGACCATCGAGCAGTTGAACACCATGGCCGAAGGCCTGCAGAAGAACAAGGACAACCTCGACCGGCTGCTGCAGATCATGCCGGTGTCGGTGCGCACCCTCAACAACGCGTTCGGCAATGGACCCTACGGTGAGGTCGGCCTGCCGTGGGTCTTCCCGGACAACTGGTTGTGCTTCGCCCATGTGATCGAGGGGTGCCAGGGATGAAACTGATGCGAATCAACCTGCGGCGCCCGAATATCGGGCGCATCGCCAAACCACTGATGGTCAGCGCGGCGGCCCTGGCCATCGGCAGCTGCTCGCTGGTGCCGAGTTCGGTGAACAGCGCACTCGGCAACACCATGACGATCACCGCCGACTTCGAGAACATCGCGGGCGTCTTCGAGGGCAATCCGGTCACGGTGCTCGGTCTGCAGGTCGGCAAGATCGACAAGATCATTCCCAAGGGCACCCTGGTCGAGGTGCATATGACGATCGACAAGGACGTCAAGATTCCGAAAGATGCGATGGCCGCGATCGTTTCGCCATCCATCGTGACCGACCGGCACGTCGAACTCACCCCGGTCTACACCCAGGGCGAGTCCATGTCCGACGGTGCGCATCTGCCGAAGGCGAAGACCAAGACACCGGTCGAGCTGGACACGATGCTGAAGACCATCGATCAGTTCGCCGCGGCGCTCAAGCCGGAACCGGGTACCGAGGGCATCGGTCCGCTGTCGGGTCGGGTGCTCTATCCGATGTTGAACGGCAACGGCGAGAAGATGCGTGACACCCTCAACGCGCTCTCCAGCGCATTGAAGGTCGGCGTCGACAATAAGGACGCGGTCTCCAGCATCATCGTCAAGTTGAACGAGCTGACCACCATGCTGGCCGAAAACGACCAGTCCGTACGCGATTTCAGCAATCGGATGACGCAGATGACCGGACTGCTGAGCGATCAGGCCCCCGGTCTGCAGGCCACGCTGCAGCAGCTCAACGACTTCCTGGCCAATACCAGTTCGGTCTTCGTGCAGTACCAGGATCAGTTGGGCAGTTCGCTCGAGGGTCTGACCAAGGTGACCGATCAGTTGCGCGCCAACGCCCGCGGCCTCACCGAGGTCGTCGACCTCGCGCCGCTGCTCATGCAGAACCTGGACCGGTCGATGAACCGGGAGTTGGGCTACGTCCGACTGCACGGCAACCTGCCCACCTTCCTCAACGGTGAACTGCTGAGCCTGTTCTGTGAGCGGATTCAGATGCGTTCGGATGGCTGCCGCACCGGCAAGCTCGAGGATCTCGGTCCGGACCTCGGTATTACGGCGGCACTGCTGGGGATGACCAAATGAGCGACCGGTTCACAATGAAGGCCCGCCGCACGCTGATCGCGTTCGCGGCGGCATCCGGGGTGGCCATCACCTCCGGCTGTGGTTTCACGGTGGAGAAGCTGCCGCTGCCCAAACCGGGCTTGGCCGGTGAAACCTATACCGTGCACGCGAAATTCGAGAATGCGCTGAATCTTCCCGATCAGGCGAAGGTGAAGATCGGTGGCTCCGATGTCGGTGTGGTCTCCAATATCCAGACCAAGAACTTCGAGGCCATTGTCGATCTGGAGATCAGCAAGGACATCGAACTTCCGGTCGGCAGTACGGCGGAACTGCGCCAGGCCACCCCACTCGGCGATGTGTTCGTCGCGGTCGCCAAGGCCAAGGCGGATCCGGGTTCGCCGGTACTACACGATGGCGACACGATGGGCCTGGACAAGACCTCGGCGGGTGCCACCGTCGAGGAGCTGTTGATCTCGGTCTCCATGTTGTTCAACGGCGGCGGTGTCGCCGCATTGACCAAGCTGACCTCGGAAATGGACTCGATCGTCGGCGGTCGCGGTGATCAGATGGCCCATCTGATCACCGAAATGACCGGTGTGGTCGGCAGTTTGAACGCCAACAGCGCTCGGGTGGACAGTGTGCTCGCCGAGTTCGGTTCGCTGGCCACCACCATCGAGGGACGGCATTCGGAATTGGGCCAGGTGGCCGATACGCTGCCGCAGATGATCGGCGCAGTCGCCGAGAACAACCGGGCGATCGGCGATCTGCTGCAGAAGATTTCGGTGACCAGCGCCGCGCTCGGCGACTACTCGACCACCTCGAGCGATCAGCTGGGCGATCTACTCGACAATGTGAAGAAGTTGATGGACGCGCTGTCGCAGACCGAGCAGACCTTCGGTCCCGCGCTGGACGCGCTGCACGATATGCGCGCTCCGATCGACGCGTCGTTCCGCGGCAACAGCCTCGCGGTCTACGCCACGCTGACCAATATCCACAACTTCAGCTTGTTGTCGGATCCGGGGCAGGGCAAGTTCTTCGATGGTCGCGATCTCGCGGACTTCGCGGGCAGCCTGATCACCGTCTTGCAGGCAATTCAGGGACGACTGCAAGGGGGACACCGATGAGTGAGCGAAGCGAGCGAATCATGTGCGAGCACGCGCAGCGCATGCCGGAACCGAGCGCCGGCGAGGTGCGGGCATGAGCTGGCTCGGCAAGCTGCTGCAGCGCAAGCTGCTGCTGTCCACTATCGGCCTGGTGTTGGTGTTCATCCTGGGCGCCACCTATCTGCTGGTGAGCGTCATGCGGGTGAACCCGCTGAAATCGACCTACGCCGTCACCGTGCATCTGGACCGCTCCGGCGGACTGCAGCCCGGTAACGATGTGACGCTGCGCGGCTTCCGCGTCGGCAAGGTGACCTCGATCGAATTGATCGACCGCGGACAGTCCATCGCCGCGAAGGCCGATATCGACTCGAAATTCAAGATTCCGGTCGACACCAAGATTTCAGTGGGTGCGCTCTCCGGTGCCGGTGAGCAGTACATCGACTTCCGGCCGAATACCGAGCAGGCACCGTTCCTGAAGGACGGTTCGGTCATCCAGTTCGATGCGGAGAAGATCAAGACCCCCACCCCGGTCTGGTCGGTGCTCGACAACTCCAGCGCGCTGATCGCCCAGGTCGATCCGGATAAGTTCAGTGTCATCCTGGCAAACCTGGACACCGCGCTCAGCGGTGGCCCGGATCAGTTGCGCGGCATGGTCAACGGCGTCAGTCTGGCCATGGCCGGCCTCGATAATCTGCTCCCGCAGACCCAGAATCTGATCACCAACCTGCGCACCATCGCGAACACCACCTCGAATGCGCAGCCTGATCTGGGGACGCTGACCCGCAATTCGGGTCAGCTGTTCGATCAGTTCAACAATGCCAATGCCGAATTGCAGGCGATCCTGGAGAAGGCGCCGGGACAGCTGACCAGCCTCGGTGCGGTACTGGACAAGACGTCCGATCCGATCACCAGTCTGGCGGCCAACTTCGCGGCGGTGACCAAGGCCGCGCAGCTGCGGATCCCGGCGCTGCAGGCGCTGTTCCCGGCGCTGAACCTCGGGTTGTCCGCCGCGGGTGTGCCCGCGCACGACAATGAGTTCCACACGGTAGTCGACGTCTGGGTTCGGCCGATCTGCCAGTACAAGCACACGCCGATCCGCAATGAGGTCATCCAGGACGGTTCGCTGCCCAAGTGGAACTACTGCGAGAATCCGCCGCCCGGACTGCAGATTCGTGGTTCGGCCAATGCACCGCGACCGAATGTGCCGGACAATGGCGCGCAGATGCCGCCGGGCGTGGATCCGAATGAATTGACCCCGCCGCCGCTGCGGTGACCAGCCACAGCGATACTCGCCCCCGGGGTGCGAACGGTTCGTCCGATGCGGACCGACAAGACCATATCGGTGCGCTCGGGTGCGCCGGGAAAGTGCAGGATTGTATCGATGTCCACAGATGATGTCGGCGCCGAGAAGCAGAACTCGGATGCTGAGGAAGCCGATGCCAAGGTCGACGCGTCCGCCGAGGACAAGACGGTCGAGATCGGGAAGTCGGGCGATGCGGTAGCCGCCGCGCCGCCGAAGCCGGCTGCGGACAAGGGTGCCGGGCAACCGGTCGCCCCGAGTGGTGGCAAGGGTTCCCGCGCACTGGTCCCGATCATCGCGGCGTTCGTCGCCGGTGTGCTGCTCGTCGCGGCGGTCACCGCCGTCGTGGTGTTCTACCGGCAGGCCGGCAACCGCGGCGACGAGTTGGACGCGCACGAGGCCGCCACCGCGGCCGCGTGCGATTACGGCAAGCTGATCTCCACCTACGATCCGCAGACCATCGACGAGTACTTGAAGAAGGTGGATGCCGCCTCGACCGGCGACTGGAAGGATCAGTTCGCCAAGCTCGGCCAGGACCTCAAGGGTGTCGTGATCGACGCCAAGGCCACCTCGTCCACCTACGACATGCAGTGCGGCTTCCAGTCCGGCGATACCGAGAACGCGAATGTGCTGGTGGTGATCGGTCAGACCACCACCAATGTGAATATCGCCGCCGCGAACAAGCCGCCGAGCAAGGTGGAACTCGTGGTGGTGGCCGGTCTGAAGAAGGTCGGCGACAAGTGGCTGGTCGACAAGTTCGACCTGCCCATCCTGAAGCAGATGGGCAACTGATCGGATTATCTACTCCGAAAAGCGCCTCCGGGCGGGTGGGAATGGCACCACCCGCCCGGAGGTCTTTCCGGCGGTCTTGCACCCGGTCGCGCCCGGCGGACTCAGAACAGCGTCAATGCCTGAGGTGCTGGCGCGACCGGCTTCCCCGCTGACCGCGGTCGGGCGGATTTTTTGGTCTTATCGGAGGAGTCCTCGAGCAGCGGCAGCAGCTCGGGGAGTTCCGCGGTCGGGACCTCACCGGCGGCTGCGGAGGCCGCGGCCTGTCTGGCCGCCTCACCCGCGAGGGTGTCGGCCATTTCGTTGTAGTAATTGCCGACATGACCACGCACCCAACGGAACCGGACCGGTCCCGGTCGTGAGGCGATTGCCCGGTCGATCTGTTTGATGAGTTCGACGTTCTTCACCGCGCCGCCGCTGGCGGTGCGCCAGCCATTGGTGCGCCAGCCGAAGATCCACTCCGAGGCGCATTTGATCGCGTACAGCGAATCGCTCTCGATGAACAGCGGTTCCTCGCCGGGATGTGCGAGTACCGCCTCCAATAGCGCGCGCAACTCCGCGACCTGATTGGTTCCGGTGGCGGCTCCCCCGCTGCGTGAACCGCCCTGATGATTGACCCAAGCCCAGCCGATAGCGCCGCCGGGATTGCGGAGGCAGGATCCGTCGGTGCTCACGATGATCATGGATGGCACCCTACGCAATCCGACCGACAAGATCGGTACCGTGGAATTGCTCTATCTCCCTTCGCAACTGGGATTCGGTGTGGCGCAACGCCGAGCGCACGGCGAAATCCACCGGGCGCAGGCACGGCCGACCGAACAGCCCACCCGGTGGAGCGTACTCCGCTTCCGAGGTCAGCACCGAGCGTCCGTAGCCGAGCGGGTCGAAGCGCAGCGTCAAAGTCCCTGATAACGGGCCGCGCAATGTGTAGCCGATCACCACATTGCGCCGGTATTCGGTGATCTCGCATTCGACGGTCGGTCGCCACAGCCCCAGTCTGATCCGTGTCATGAAGACCGCACCGAGACCCTGGTCGAGCTCATCTTTCGGCTCGAACGCGGCGACGGCGAACATCCAATCCGGTACGAACAGATGGTTGTCGGTATAGGTGAAGGCCACCTCGACCGGGGCTCCGACGTCGCTCGCGTACTTGATGTGGCCCATAGGGCCCCTCCCTGTTGGCTGCCGCTAAAAGTACTACAGCTCTCCTCTTTATTCGAGGGTTTGCCGGGAATTTGGTTGGCGGGCTTACCAGATTGATGACCGGGTGGTCGCTTGGTTTGCTGGGACGCGCGACGCAGCTAACTCGGTGGCGTCACAGTTGGCCGACGATGTATTCGGCGATCGGCATGGCCGAGGTCGCCGCGGGTGACGGTGCGTTGAGCACATGAATCGAGCGCGGTGTGCGTTCGATCAGAAAGTCGTGCACGAGGGTTCCGTCGCGCAATACCGCTTGCGCGCGGATCCCCGCCTCGCGCGGCCGCAGGTCCGCGACCGTCAGCTCCGGGCAGTACCGTCGGCATTCGGCCAGATAACCGCGTTTGAACAGGGAGTTGCGCAATTCGCGCAGTCCGGTGCGCGCATGCGCGCGGGCGACCCGGCGGAAGCCGGGAAAGCCGAGCACCGCACGGGCGTCGCGGGCGTCGAAGCTGCCCTTGCGGTAGCCCTCCCTGGCCAGACCGAGCACGGCATTGGGGCCGACGGTCAGGGTGCCGTCGATCATCGGGCTCAGATGCACCCCGAGGAATGGCAGGTTCGGATCGGGAATCGGATAGATCAGTGTGCGCACCAGTCCGGATCGGCTGGGCGGTAACTGGTAGTACTCACCGCGGAACGGCACGATGCGGAAATCGTTTTGCAGACCGGCGAGGGCGGCCATGCGGTCGGCCTGCAGACCCGCGCAGACAACCAGCGTGCGCGCGGTCCAGGAACCTGCGGGACCCGCCGCGGTGACCGCGTCGGTGGTTTCGGTGAGTGCGGTGATCTCGGCATTCAGCACGATTTCACCGCCCGCGGCCCGAACCTCCTCGGCGAGTGCGGTGGTGACGCGGGTGAAGTCGATGATGCCGGTGGCAGGCACGAACAATGCGCCGAGACCGGTCACATGTGGTTCGCGGCGAGTCAATTGGGCGCTGTCGATGAGTTCGACATCGACACCGTTGGTGACCGATCGTTCGTGCAGCGCGAGCATTCGCTCGTATTCGGCGCCGTCGGTGGCCACCAGCAGTTTTCCGCACACCTCGAACGGAATATCGTGGGCCGCCGCGAATTCCTTCGTCCATGCGGCGCCCTTCCGGCACAGGCGGGCCTTCAGACTGTCCGGCGGGTAGTAGATGCCGGAATGGATGACGCCGCTGTTGTGCCCGGTCTGATGGGACGCGAGTGCGCCGGCCTTGTCGATGAGCACGAGGCTCGCATCCGGATGCTGCCGCAGAATCCGATGCGCCGTCGCGACTCCGACGATCCCGCCCCCGATGACGCAGAAGTCGTATCCGCCTCCCCGAGCCTTTTGCCGGCCGTTGGGAGCCTCGAAGGTTCGTTCGCGGACTGGCGACCGAGTGTCGGGTCGAGTTCTGGGCGTGCCCGATGAGTTACCCATGTACATACGAAATCAGTTGTTGCGGCGTGCAAGCAATCTGTGTCAGACGGTGATCGTGCTATTCGACTCGGTGGCGTTATCCGTTTCCGGAACCGTCGACTCCGCGGAGCTCGGTGTGTGTTTCGTGCTGGGCGGGGGATTGCGGTCCAGTCGCAGGCCGTGTTCGCCGAGGGTCGGATCGGAGAAGGTGAATATCACTTCGCCGTTGTGCGTGTCGACCTCGGTGCGCAACTGGGTGACGCCGCCCGGATCGGCGTGGATACCGAGCCGGTCCCGAACCGGTTCGGTGAGCAGGAAATCCGTCAGTATCGTCAGCGCGTTGGTATCCACGGTGAAGGTGACGGAATTCGCGCGGCCGGGTGCCACCTGCGCGCCGACATAGGCGGTGCCGAGGCGTAGTTTGCCACTGATTCCGGCGGAGGCAGGCGAATCGGTATGGGCCTGAGAGGTTTTCACGGTGCCGTCATTGGATTCCGCGGGAAAGCGGCCGAATAGCGCGGGCAGATCACGACTTCCACCGGTCAGCACGGCATCGGAGAGCACGGGACCGTAGTCCGTGTCGACATCCGGAATCCGGACCGCAGGCGGTGCGGCGATATCGTTGGTGGCGTACTGGGTATCGGCCATCTGGTGGACGATGTAGGCCCCGGAGGCGACGGTGAGAGTGAGGCTGGCGGCGCCGGCGAGCACGATGGCGGTATGCCGAGCGATCTGGGCAGGCTTATGTGATGCCACGATGCGTTCCTTTCCGTCCGCCCCTGCACCCCTCACCGCGCGGCCCGCATCGTTGAAAGCCGTACGCTCGTCCAGGTTACAGGGGCAGCCGCAGGTGGCACCGCATGGGAGAGATCAGCATCACAAAAGCCGGGTGACGCCTTCGATACCGAACTCGAGCCGAAAGGCGTCGTCAATGTTTCCACAAGCTGACAAGCGGGTAAATACACTTAGCTGGCGAGCGCCATTCTCGACTGCCACATCGAGACACCCGGCCAACGGCGTCCGGCCGACACGAACGGCGCACCCAAGTGTGGCGCTCGCCCGCACCTGCATTCCGGTCGGACCCGATGGTTGGGACTCGGCGGGTCAGGCGAACTGGCCCGCCGTTCGCCCGTCACCCGTCGGTCCCGCGAAAGCCTGTGCGATGGTGAGCCATTCGGCGGCATCCGCACCCACTGTTTCCAACGCCAGATCGCCCCGGTGACGGCGCTGCGTCACCAGCAGGCAGAAGTCCAGTGCCGGACCGGTCACATTCTGCGCGGCATCCTCGGGACCCCAGGACCACACGCTGCCGTCCGGTGCCATGAGTTCGACCCGGAATTCCTCGGTGGGCACGGTCTTGCCGCGCACGGTGTAGGCGAAATCCCTGGTCCGCACGCCGATATGGGCGACCGTGCGCAGCCGGGCGGTCGGTGTCATGCTCAGCCCGAGTGCATCGGCGATGTCCTGGCCGTGTGCGAAGGTCTCCATCATGCGCGCGCTGACCATGGATGCCGGGCTCATAGGCGGTCCGAACCACGGCAGCTTGGTGCCGGAGGGCACCGCGCGCAGGGCGTCGATCAGCGCGGCACGGCCGCGACGCCATCGGTCGAGCAGTTCGGCGGCGGGTGCGGTGGCCGCCTCCTCGGCGGCCTCGTCGACAAAGGTGAATGCCTTCGGGCCTGCGTCCTCGACCAGCCGCGCGAAACCGTCCGGATCGGTGGCGGCCAGCGCGGCGACCTCATCTGTCCAGGCCAGATGGCCGATCTGATGGGCAATACTCCAGCCAGGGGCGGGTGTCGACGTGGACCAGTCCGCCAGCGGCGCGACGATGCGTTCCAGTTCCGTGCAGTCGTCGGCGAAATCGCGCAGGAGCGCGTTCAGGTCGGCCATCTGATCCCTGTCCCGTCCAGGCGCACTGCTTCGTACGCCGTCGCGGTTCAGCATCGCAGCGCGCCGAAAAAAATGCAAGCGTGCGTGCTTGTATTTGGCGCGGGCGCGCAGCCGACCGGAATCGGGCCGGTTACCAGCCGAAAATCGTCAGGTGCGCCGCACCGACCACCAAACCGAGCAGTGCGCCGTGTAGATACAACAGCCAGGCATCCTGTTCGACCGAGGCATAGAACATCTCCATGAACTCCCCCGGAGTGAGGTCCTGGAGCTTGCGTGCGGCGAACTCGTCGATCTTCTCGGCCTGTTCGAGGGTGAACTCCTCGTCCTCGACCAGGCTCGGGGCCAACCCGACCGCCGCGCCCGCGGCGCCGACCTTGAGGTTGTCGAATTGGCGGCGGCCGAAGGCGACGCGCACGATCGAGGTGGTCGGGCCGAGTTGGCGATGGATCTCATCGGAGACCAACCGCTCGATCAGCTGCCTGGTCTTATCGCCGTTCGGGCCGTCGAGCAGTTCCTTGGACAGGTTCGGCAGCGTCAGCACCTGGTAGGCGAGAATATGCGCGAGATCGGTCGCCGCCTGCGGCTGCCGCTTGGCCAGTAGCGCCTGCTTCCACAAATACTTGTAGCGCGGCTGCGGATCACCCGGTTCGAAAACCATTTTGACCGCGATGACATTCACGATCACGCCGATCGCCGCCGAGGCCAGCAGCACGATCACCCAGCCCGGTACCCAGCCCAACACCGGAATGGTGTGGTGCACATGCATATACAGTGCGAGCAGCAGTCCGAACGGCGCACCGAGCAGGCCGATGCGCACCATGAAACGCAATTCGGGGGCGGCGATGGTGGTCGTCAGATCCTTGAGGATGTACGGGTTTTCCTGCAGATACCGAATGACGAAGGATTTGATATCGATGAGCTGGTCGACATTGTCGCCGAGCGATTCGAAGGCCCGCCTGGTCAATGCGGGCAATTCGCGATCCACCCGCTGATAGATGACCTGCTTCATCGCCCTGGGTACGCCGCGCCACAGGTCTGGATTCTCCCGATACATCACCTCGTCGACGATCGGTTTGACCCGCTTGCTCGCCAGTAGCGCAAGGTAATCGGCAATACTTTCCAGATCCAGTTCGTGAATGAAATCCCGCGGACTGCCGATCCGCATCAGCGCCTTGTCGACACAAATGCTGGCCATCTTCTCCGCGCGCGCCGGAATGAATCCCTGGAAACCGAGCCGGCGGCCGTCACCGGAGAATGTCGGCAGCACCTGGACCCGACGCGGAAAGTATGGATACAACACCTGCAGGCCAGGAATCCGAATTCCGCGAAAGACGACCGGCCAGAACAGCATCAGCACACCGGTCCAGTTGGTGAGCCACCCGGCGAGCGCACTGAAGACCGGAAAGGTGATCAGATCGACGGAGAACTTCGTCAGGCCGGTCAGCTCTTCCCAATCGATGAACACTCCGGATGTGAGTGTTGTCATCGTGGGATCCCCCTCAAGCCGCCCAGGTCGTGAGATATCTAGCTGCCAACATTCTCATTGGCTCCGACAGGGTGTCAATGCGGAGCTGGGCACCTGATGTGCAGTCGGTCACGCTACCGGTCGCCGGTGGCGATTCGTCCTCGGTAGATATCGAGCTTGCGATCGATGAGCGCGAGGTTCTCCTGGATCTCGGCGAGTTTGGCGACAACCTCGGCGCGGTGTGCCTCCATCAGCGCGATGCGCTCGGGCTCGTTGCCGTTTCCGGCGGCGACGAGTTCGGCGTAGCGGCGGATGGTCTGGATGGGCATTCCGGCGGCGCGCAGCCGGGTGCATATGTAGATCCAGTCCAGGTCGAGTTGGTGATAGCGCCGGCGCCCGCTGGCGGTGCGGTCGACGGGGGTGATGACCAGGCCCGCGCGTTCGTAGTAGCGCAGGGTGTGCACGCTGACCCCGGTGCGGCGCGCGGCCTCCCCGATACTCAGCCCGTCCGGATTGTCGCAGCGAACGGGCCCGGAGACCGGCCGCGCATTGGCTTCGAGCACGCTCCGAATTCTAGTACCGCCCCGAACGCCGATCGCTGTGAGCGAACGTGGGCAACGGTGTGGAACAAACGTGGGACGGCCGGGGTTGACTGGGCATCGCTCAACTTTTGGAAGGGTCGAACACGTGACTACACCACAGAACCTGCCGGTGCTGTTCCTGACCGATCCGATCGTGCTGCCGGGCATGGTCGTGCCCATCGAACTGGACGAATCGGCGCAGGCCGCCATCGACGCCGCGCGCGCCGCGAATACCGACGCGGTGCTGCTCGCGCCCCGATTGACCGAGGGCTACGCCTCCTACGGCGTCGTCGCCACCATCGAACAGGTCGGGCGGATGCGCGGTGGCGCTCCCGCCGCGGTGCTGAAGGCCGAACGGCGCGCCAAGATCGGTCACGGGGTCACCGGGCCGGGCGCCGCGCTGTGGGTGGAGGCCGAACCGGTGGAAACCCCCGCCGCCGACGGTCGCACCAAAGAGCTTGCCGCCGAATACAAGAAGCTGGTCGTCTCGGTGCTACAGCGCCGCGAGGCCTGGCAGATCATCGACGCGGTCAATCAGCTGACCGATCCGTCGGCGATCGCCGATACCGCTGGCTACGCGCCGTACCTGACCGCCGAGGAGAAGCGGGAGCTGCTCGAAACCCCCGATACCGCACAGCGTTTGACCAAGCTGATCGAGTGGACCAAGGCGCATATCGCCGAGGCCGAGGTCACCGAGAAGATCAGCGAAGATGTCCGCGCGGGCATGGAGAAGAGCCAGCGCGAATTCCTGCTGCGCCAACAGCTCAATGCGATTCGCAAGGAACTCGGCGAGGACGAACCCGACGGCGCCGATGACTACCGCACCCGGGTCGAGCAGGCCGATCTGCCGGATGACGTGCGCGCCGAGGCGTTGCGCGAAGTCGGTCGACTGGAGCGGGCCAGCGATCAGAGCCCGGAATCCGGCTGGATCCGGACCTGGCTGGATACCGTTCTGGACCTGCCGTGGACCGTGAAAACCACGGATAGCGCCGATGTTTCGGCCGCCCGCGCGGTGCTGGACGCCGATCACCACGGCCTGGACGAGGTCAAGGATCGTATGGTCGAGTACCTGGCCGTGCGATCCCGCCGGGCCGCGCGCGGACTCGAGGTTGTCGGCGGACGTGGTTCCGGCGCCGTGCTGGCGCTGGTCGGCCCGCCCGGTGTCGGCAAGACCTCGCTCGGCGAGTCGGTGGCACGGGCCATGGGCCGCAAGTTCGTTCGCGTCGCCCTCGGCGGTGTGCGAGACGAGGCGGAGATCCGTGGTCACCGGCGCACCTACGTCGGTGCGCTGCCAGGCCGGATCGTGCGTGCGATCAAGGAGGCGGGATCGATGAATCCCGTTGTCCTGCTGGACGAAATCGATAAGGTCGGCTCGGACTTCCGCGGTGATCCGGCCGCGGCCCTGCTCGAGGTGCTGGATCCGGCGCAGAATCATACGTTCCGCGATCACTACCTGGATCTGGACTTGGACCTGTCCGACGTGCTGTTCATCGCGACCGCGAATGTCATGGAGACCATTCCGGGCCCGCTGTTGGACCGCATGGAAATGATCACCGTCGACGGTTACACCGAGGACGACAAGGTGGCCATCGCCCGCGACTTCCTGGTGCCGCGGCAGCTGGAACGCAATGCGCTTACCGCCGAGGAGGTTTCGATCACCGAAGCGGCTCTGCGTGAGGTCGCGGCCAACTACACCCGGGAAGCCGGTGTGCGGCAGATGGAGCGGTTGATCGCGAAGGCATTGCGCAAGGCCGCGACTCGGCTGTCCGAAGGCGGAAGCGGTTCGGCCGACAATGTGGTGTCGCTGGGATACGACGCAGAGTTGGGATACGACTCCCAGGAGTCGTTGACCATCGATCTGGACAACCTGAAGGACTACCTGGGTCGCCCGCGCTTCACCCCGGATTCGGTGGAACGCACCGCGGTCCCCGGTGTGGCAACGGGTTTGGCGGTCACCGGTCTCGGCGGCGATGTCCTCTACATCGAGGCCAATGGCGCCGAGGGCGAGCGTGCACTCACCCTGACCGGACAGCTGGGAGATGTCATGAAGGAGTCGGCGCAGATCGCCCTCACCTACGTGCGCTCGCACCTGGCGGAGATCGGCATCGAACCGTCGGTGCTGGATCGCAATATCCACATCCACTTCCCGGCGGGTGCGGTGCCGAAGGACGGGCCCTCGGCGGGTGTCACCATGGTCACCGCCCTGGTGTCGCTGGCGCTCGGTCGCCAGGTGCGCGCGGATGTCGGCATGACCGGTGAGGTCACGCTGAACGGCCGGGTGCTGCCGATCGGCGGAGTGAAGCAGAAGCTGATGGCCGCGCAGCGCGCGGGTCTGCAGACGGTGTTCATCCCGGCCCGCAACGAGCCGGATCTGGACGACGTGCCCGCGGATGTGTTGGCCGCCTTGGACGTGCGCCCGGTCGCCGATGTGGCCGATATTCTGGCCTACGCCATCGAGCCGGTTGCTGAACCGGCGCTGGACGCCCCCGCCTTCGCGGCGAGCGCCTGATAATCCGCCTCGAACGGGCCGTACCTGCGGGTACGGCCCGTTTCGTATGCATGGTCGCCGTGACCGCGACGCAAGGCCGATGCAAGCCCGCGCGCACATGATCGTGGCATGACTTCTACGCAGCGGATTCCCGTTCTCGTTGTCGGTGGCGGCCTGGTCGGGCTATCGGCCGCGCTGTTCCTCGAATACCACGATGTCCCTTATGTTCTCGTCGAAAAACGGACCAAGGTTTCGGCGTTGCCCAAGGCCCGCGGCCTGCATACCAGGACCTCCGAGCTGTTGCGCCAGGTCGGTGTCGAGGGACAGGTCGAGCAGGCCGCCGCGACCGCGTTGCGTGCGGGCAGTTTCGGTGGTGCGCGGCGGGGCACCAGTCTGATCACGGCCGAGCCGCTGGACCTCAGCCACTTGCGGGCGGCAATGGCGGCGGCCGATCCAAGCCCATCGCAGTTCTGCTTCCTGCCCCAGGTGCTGCTCGAGCCGGTACTCGCGGCGCAGGCACGCGAACGCGGTGGTGATCTCCGATTCGGGGTCGAGCTCATCGATTTCGAGGCCGATGACGCGGGTGTCACGGCGACCGTGCGTGACGAATCGGGCCGCAGCTCGGTTATCCGGGCCGACTACCTCATCGCGGCCGACGGTGCGGCCAGCCCGATCCGTCGGGCATTGGATATCGCGGGCTGGGAGGTGCCACCGACGCATCACTACATCAATGTCTTTGTGCGGACCGATCTTACGGGTGTGCTCGGCGATCGCACCTTCAGCCAGTGCGAGATCAGCAATGACACCATGCGCGGACTTGTCCTGTCCAAGAACAACACCGACGAATGGTCCTTCCAGCTCCAATACGATCCGACCCGTGAGACGGCCGCGGACTATCCGGACGAGCGCTGTGTCGAGCTGATCCGTGCCGCGATCGGCGTGCCCGATATCGAGGTCGAGGTACTGGCGCGAAGTGCTTGGGACACCGCTAGTTTCGTGGCCGACGAGTACCGGCGCGGGCGCGTCTTCCTCACCGGCGATGCTGCCCACCGGCACGCGCCCTGGGGTGGTTTCGGCGGCAATACCGGTGTCGCCGACGCGCATAACCTGGTCTGGAAACTGGCCGCCGTGCTGTCGGGTACGGGCGGACCCGCACTCCTCGATTCCTATCAGGCCGAACGGTGGTCACGTGCGATCATCGCCGCCGAACAGGCCAATCTGGCGGCCGACTTCGAAACCCGCTACGGCATCGAAACCCCTGACAACGCGGACATTTTGGCGCGGCGGTTGGACTTCGGGGCGGTCATGATGCGATTCAGGTACTGCTCGAGCGCGGTATCGCGCAAACCCGCCGATTGCATCGAATGGGTCGAGCCGCACGTCGAGCGGCTGACCGGACAGGTCGGAACGCGACTGCCGCACTTCTGGCTCGACGCCGAGCACGCCACCTCGACGTTAGATCTCTGTGGACCCGGCTACGCGATTCTGATCGCCGGAAATTCGGCTGCCTGGCGTGATGGCGCGGCCGATGCGCAGCGCGAAACCGGTATCGAGATCGCGGTGCACGGCTTGGGCGCCGAGTGGGGTGCCTGCACCGATCTGCCGGCGGGTGGTGCGCTGCTGGTGCGCCCGGATGGGCATGTGGCCGCGCGCTCCGACGAGGGGTTGCATCCCGGCTCGCTGGTCACCACCTTGCGGTCGCTCATGGGCTGGTCAGCGGATGCTCAGTTGCCGAGTTCGCGTTCGACCGAGCGCGCAGTGCCCTGAGCGACCGCGCACAGCACCGGTTCGGAGTCCGGACGTTCGGCATAGATTTCGCACGCGACGACGGCTTGGCGGCGCGTCGACCCGGTTACGGTGGCCTCGGCGCGCAGCCGGGTACCTGCGGCGGGCCGCAGGTAGGTAATGGTGAAACCGCCGGTCAGTACATTGGCGCCGAGTACCGTTCCAGCGGCGAAGGTGAGGGCGTTATCGGCCGCATAGGACACCACACCGCCGTGTACGAAGCCGAATTGCTGGCCCAGTTCGGGACGAATGGGAATGACGAGTGTCGCCGCGCCATTGCCGAATGCGGTGAGTTCGGTACCGACCAACTGTGCGAACGGCTGCGCGGCGAGTACCTGCTTCGCGAGATCCAGGTCGAGGGTGATCGTTGGCATGGATGGCTCCGTTCAGTCGTTACCCAGTGCTTGCCAGGCGGCCTCGGCTAGTTCGTGCGCGACATCGATTGGTGCCGTGCGGATTTCACCGCCGAGCCAGTGCCGCGAGTACTCCTGCGCCGGGCCCAGCCACAGTGCGTAGACGAGGTCGAAATCGAGATCGCGCACCGCGCCGTAGCGGGCGTGGGTGCGCCACCAGCGCAATACATTGCGCAGGAATTCACGATTGCTGTCGCTATCTCGGATGCCGGGCGGCCGAGCCGAGGTGAGCACCTTTGCGCGGTACTGATTGTCGGTAACCCACCGGAGATGTTCGATGACGCCTGCGGTCACACCCGCCCGCGCATCGGTACTTTCGCCGACGACCACCCAGAAGTGCTCCTGATAATCGGCGAGCGCATGCGTCCACACCTCGCGATACAGCTCCGCCTTATCCGGAAAGTGGTGGTAGAGCGCGCCGACACTTGCCCCCGCCGCGTCGCGGATCTGGGTCAGCGTGGTCTCCAACGTCCCCCGCTCCGCGAACTGTCGCTCGGCCGCCAGCAGCAACCGATCCCGAATCTTCATGACCAGAATTTAGTTCTGTTTTGCGGGCGGCACAAGGCTGGCGCGACGTGGTTCGTCGAAAGGGCGCCGATGGAGCCGGCACGCTGTGGGCGCTCGCGGTATCCGATCCATGCTTCGAGGACTGGCTGCTCCGGCACTTCGCAGGCTGTCGCAACCTATGACGGGGGGTAGATGCCCAAGGCCTGATCCGGTCCGGCCACCAGCGCGGGTTTCGCTGTGCGCGGAATCCGCGCGGAATGGGCTTGCACTCAACCTTTGTTGAGGTCTTAGTGTCGGTGGCCAGGTATTCGATGGGTGGGGAGCGAGAGGGAGCAGCACGGTGAGTATCGAATCGGTGGCGTGGAGCCAGATGTATCGGCGGGCGAACGCGCCACAGGAGCAGCGGCCGTTCCGGCTCGCGACGGCGCGGCGCATTCTGCGGTTCGCGCGCCCGCACCGCCGCCGGATCGGCGCGTTCTTGCTGTTCAGCGTGGTGTCCGCGCTGCTCGCGGTAGCGACGCCGGTGCTGGCGGGTCGGGTGGTCAACGACATCGTCGGTGGCGCGGCGCCGCGCGTCGTGGTCACCCTCGCGATCCTGATCGCCGGGCTCGCGGTGGTCGATGCCGCGCTCGGGGTGATCATCCGCTGGCTGTCCTCGCGGATCGGCGAGGGGCTGATCCTGGATCTGCGCACTGCCGTGTTCGATCATGTGCAGAAGATGCCCATCGCGTTCTTCACCCGGACCCGCACCGGCGCGCTGGTCAGCCGCCTGAACAGCGATGTGATCGGGGCGCAGCGCGCGTTCAGCGACACGCTCTCCGGTGTCGTCACGAATCTGGTGACCCTCGCGCTCACCGTCGCCGTCATGGTCCGCATCTCCTGGCAGATCACGCTGCTCGCGCTGGTGCTGCTGCCGGTTTTCGTGGTTCCGGTGCGGCGGATGGGCAATCGGCTGGCCGGATTGCAGCGGGAGGCCGCGGGCCTCAATGCGGCGATGAGCACCCAGATGACCGAACGCTTCTCCGCACCGGGCGCGACGCTGGTGAAGCTGTTCGGACGGCCCCAGCAGGAGTCGGACGAATTCGCGCTGCGGGCGCGTCGAGTGCGCGATATCGGGGTACGCACGGCAATGCTGCAGACGGTTTTCGTCACCTCGCTGACCCTGGTTTCGGCCCTGGCTCTGGCACTGGTCTACGGACTCGGCGGGTGGTACGCGCTGCGCGGCCAGTTGGATGCCGGTGCGGTGGTGTCGCTTTCGCTGCTGCTGACCCGCCTCTACACTCCGCTCACCGCACTCGCCAGCGCCCGGATGGAAATCATGTCCGCGCTGGTGAGCTTCGAGCGGGTCTTCGAGGTGCTGGATCTGAAACCGCTGATCGAGGACGCACCGGAGGCCGTCACGGTGCCCGAAGGTCCGGTCGCCGTCGAACTGGATAACGTCACCTTCGGCTACCCCTCAGCCGATAAAGTGTCGCTCGCCTCGCTCGAAGATGTTGCGACGCTGGATACCCGCGGCGGGGTCGAGGTGCTGCACAATGTGTCGCTGCGGGCCGAGCCCGGTCAGCTCGTCGCACTGGTCGGTTCCTCGGGTGCCGGGAAATCCACTGTGGCCCAACTCGTTTCCCGGCTCTACGACGTAGATGGGGGAGCCGTGCGGCTCAACGGTACCGATGTGCGCGATCTGACCACGACCTCCATCCGGGACACCGTCGGCCTGGTCACCCAGGACGGCCACCTGTTCCACGACACCATCCGCGCCAATCTGCTGCTTGCCCGACCGGAGGCCACCGAGGCCGAGCTGTGGGATGCGCTGCAGCGGGCGCGGTTACGTGAGCTGGTGACGTCACTGCAGGACGGCCTGGATACCGTCGTCGGCGAACGCGGCTACCGCCTTTCCGGCGGTGAACGCCAGCGGCTGACCATTGCCAGGCTGCTGCTCAAGCAACCACGCGTGGTAATCCTCGACGAGGCGACCGCCTCGCTGGATTCGACCTCGGAAGCCGCTGTCCAAGAGGCGCTTTCCGAGGCACTGGATGGCCGAACCGCACTGGTCATCGCACATCGGCTCTCCACTATTCGCGCCGCCGACCAGATCCTGGTGCTCGAGGACGGCCGAATCGTGGAGCGTGGCACGCACACCCAACTGCTCGCCGCCGACGGACGCTACGCGCAGCTGTACCGCACGCAGTTCGCGGACGAGCCGGTCGAAGTCGCGGCCTGAGCCCGAACCCGCCGAAGCCCTGCTCGGATCCGGGCTTCGGTGGGTACCGTCAGAATTCCCCGGCGACGCCGAACACGGTGCGACCGGAGTGGCCGCCATGCTGAATGGTGTGCAGGACCTTCTCGGCCTCGGTAATAGGAGCGAAATTCTCGATGGTCGAAAGGTGCTGGGGCCGCAACTCATTGGCGAGTCGAGCCCACAGCGCGCGCCGCTTGTCGATCGGAACGTACGCGGAGTCGATGCCCAGCAGCGATACGCCGCGCAGGATAAACGGCATGACGGTGGTCGGCAGATCCGAGCCGCCGGTGAGGCCGCTGACCGCGACCACACCGCCGTAGCCGATCGCGCTGAGGATATAGGCGAGGGATTTGCCGCCAACGCTGTCCACGGCACCGGCCCAGGTGGCCTTCGATAGTGGACGCAGTTTCGCATCGGGATCCGCCGGCAACCGGCCGATCACTTCGTTCGCGCCGAGTTCGGCCAGCCGATCTCCCGCGTCGGTCTTCCCAGTGGAGGCGATCACCTCGAAGCCGAGGCCCGACAGGATATCGATGGCCACGCTGCCGACACCGCCCGTCGCACCAGTGACCAGCACTGCACCCGTCTCCGGGGTGAGTTCGTGATCGAGCAAACCCTGCACGCTGAGTGCGGCGGTGAAACCGGCGGTGCCGAGTACGGCCGCGTCTCGGGTGCTGAGACCGTCGAGCTCGACCACCCAGTCGGCGGGAACTCTCGCGTATTCGGCGAAGCCGCCGTGATGCGATACGCCGATGTCGTAGCCGTGTGCCACCACCTGGTCACCGGGTGCGAAATCCTCGACCTCGGAGGTGACGACCTCACCGGTGATATCGATGCCGGGGATGATCGGATAGTTCCGGACCACGCCACCGCCCGCGGTGATCGCCAGCCCGTCCTTGTAGTTCGCGCTCGAGTAGTGCACCTTGATCGTGACCTCACCCGGCCCGAGGAAGTCCTCGTTGACCTGCCGCCGCGTGAGCACGATCCCGCTGTCCGATTCTTGTGCCACCATCGCCCAGAACTCCATGCCGACGAGCATACGAGCGTCAGCCGGCACCGGGGTGGATCTTCGCCCCGGCTATTGCGGTAGGAGTTCGAGGCGGACGCCGAGCAGCCGAACCGGGCGATCGAGTTCGAATCGGTCGATAATGCGCAGCGCGGTTTCCACGATGGCTGCGATATCGGTGGTCGGCTCGGGGAGTTTCTCCTGTTTACTGCGGGTGTAGAAGGTATTGCTGCGGACGGTCACCGAGACGCGCTGCGGGATGCGGCCCGCGGCGGCCATCTCCTCGCCTACCTCGGTGGCCAGTCGCGCCACCTGTGCGCGGATCTCCTCGGGATCGGTCAGGTCGTGTGGGAATGTCTCGGATTTACTGCGGCCCACCGGAATTCGCGGCTCTGTGGTGACATCGGTATCGCCCTTACCGTGGCCGAGCACCCAGAAATACGGGCCGGTATTGGGACCGAATTCGGCGGCGAGGCGCTGCCGGTCGGCCGCCATCAGGTCGGCGATGGTTTCGATGCCGAGTTCGGCCATTCGCGCGGCGATCCGATTTCCGATGCCCCACAGCGCATTCGTCGGACGGTGCGCCATCACCTCGACCCAGTTCGCGGCGGTGAGCCGGAAGATGCCCGCCGCCGCACCATCGGTGTCGGCGGGTTCGGCCGAGGACTTACCGGCGGATTTGGCGAACCCGGTCGCCAGCTTGGCCGTTAGCTTGTTGTCGCCGATGCCGATCGCACATGTCAGCTCCAATTGGGCAATGGCGCTGCGGATTTCGCGTGCGAGCTGCTCCGGATCGTCGGTATCGGCGGCTAGGAAGGCCTCGTCCCAGCCCCATACCTCGACGCGGCCGGGAAAGGTCCGCAGCAGCGCCATGACCTCCTCGGATGCCTCCTCATAGGTGGCCATATCCAATGGGAGGAAGATCCCGTCGCGACATTTGCGCTTGGCCGAGCGCAACGCCATCCCGGCGCGCACGCCGAATGCCCTGGCCGGATACGACGCGCAGGTCACCACCTTGCGAGGTTCGTCGGGATCGCCATTGCCGCCGACGATGACCGGCAGGCCGCGCAGCTCCGGATGGCGGCGGAATTCCACCGCCGCTTGGAACTGGTCGAGATCGACGTGCAGCAGCCACCTGGGCATATATAGGTCTTACCGCATGACCATGACAAGCAGCGGAAATTGGCCACGAATGTCCGTGGTCGACTCGCAAACGAGCCGTCCGTACGATTTCGGTCAGGACGAGCAAGGGGAGCATGTCGTATGACCGACGCACCGGAGAACCTGCCCGCGGTTCGGGTCGGCGATATCGATCGCGAGGTCGCGGCAAAACAGCTGCAGCTCGCCGTCGACGAAGGGCAACTCGATCTGCTCGAGCTGGATAAACGGCTGGTCGCGGTCTATTCGGCGCAGACGACGCAGGAACTCCTCGCCATCACGGCCGATCTTCCGGTGATCGCGGCGGCACGCGAACCCATCGAACTGCGCACCGGCAGCGGGGCGCGGGTGAAGGACGGCGCGTGGATCGTCCCGGCCGAAATCACGGCCGAATGCAGCTCCGGCGGTATCAAGATCGACTTCACCCAGGCGATGTGCCCGCATCGTGAGGTCGCGGTGCATGTCGCCGTGGGTTCCGGCACGGTCCAGTTGATCGTGCCGCGCGGCTGGCGGGTCGACCTCGATCGGGTGCAGGCCAAGAGCGGCACCATCAAGAACAAGGTGACCGAGGGCAGTCTGCCCGGATCGCCGCTGCTGCGAGTCGACGGCGAGATCGGTTCCGGGGCCGTGGTGGCGAAGTATCCGCGCCCGGCGCGGCGATCGTTGCTGGCTTGGCTCCTGCGCCGTCCCCGCCCGACCGCCTGAAATGCTCGGCACACAGCGGGCCCGGATCCGAGAGAACCTGGATTTGTGGCGGTGGGACGCGGGTGCTGGGGGAAGTACGTGCATAGGCTTGCGGGGTGGGTGTGCAGCGGTTGGTGGTGGCGCTGGGGCGCGTGATCGCGGGCGAGGTGGATGCGTCCGCGCGTCGGCGTGCCGAGTACTCCTGCGATGCGTCGAATTATCGGGTACTTCCGACTGCGGTCGTTTTTCCGCGCGGGGTCGAGGATGTGGCGCATACGCTCGAATTCGCACGGGGTAATGGACTGACGGTTACCGCGCGGGGTGCGGGGACTTCGGTGGCGGGTAATGCTGTCGGTCCCGGGATCGTGGTGGACTTCAGTCGGTATATGAATGGCATCGGCGAGCTGGATCCGGAAAAGCGCACCGCACGCGTCCAGCCCGGTGTTGTGCTCGCCGAATTACAGCGGAATGCCGGGGTACACGGACTGCGGTTCGGGCCCGATCCGTCGACGCAGAATCGGTGCACGCTGGGCGGGATGATCGGCAACAATGCGTGCGGGCCGCATGCGGTGGCGTGGGGGCGGACCGCGGATAATGTGCGTGAGCTGCGCATTCTCGATGGGACGGGAACCGAGCGGACGCTGGCGGCCGACCCGTCGGTAATTCCGGGCCTGCCCGCATTCACCAGGGCGAGTCTCGAGGTGATCCGTACCGAACTCGGCCGATTCGATCGGCAGGCCTCCGGCTATGGGCTGGAACATCTACTGCCGGAACGCGGTTCGGCGGTTGCGAAGTCGTTCGTCGGCACCGAGGGGACCTGCGGGTTGCTGCTCGAAGCGACGGTAGATCTGGTCCCGTTGCCGCGGGCAACCGTCCTCACCGTGCTCGGCTATCCCGATATCGCCACGGCCGCAGACGATGTCGCGGCCGTAATGGCCTGCGACCCGATTGCTGTAGAGGGCATCGACGCGCGACTGGTCGATATCGTGCGCGTGCACCGCGGGTCCACCAGTGGTGTGCCGGAACTGCCGCGCGGTAGCGGTTGGCTGTTCGTCGAGTCCGCCGGTGATACTCCCGCCGAGGCGTATGCCGCGGCCGAGAAGCTCTGCCGAACCGTAGCCGCGCTGGACTCCAGGATCGTCACCGATCCCGGTGTCGCCGCGGCACTTTGGCGAATCCGGGCGGAGGGTGCCGGACTGGCGGGTCGCACTCCGGCGGGTCATCCGGCCTGGCCGGGCTGGGAGGATGCGGCCGTCCCGCCCGAACATCTCGGTGCGTATCTGCGTGACTTTGCCGCGCTGACAAAAGACCACGGCGTGGACGGACTGCTCTACGGTCACGTCGGCGACGGCTGTATCCACGTCCGCCTCGATCTGCCGATTGCGAATGCGCCGCAACGCTTTCGGAACTTCATACAGGATGCTGCCGAGCTCGTGGTCCGCTACGGCGGCTCGCTCTCCGGTGAGCACGGCGACGGCCGGGCCCGCTCGGAATTGCTCTCGATCATGTACTCCCAGGACGCACTGGACGTATTCGCCGGATACAAGGCGCTCTTCGATCCGGACGATGTGCTGAACCCGGGCGTCCTCGTCGCCGCACGACCTATCGATGCTGATCTGCGGCTGGTCGGAGTGCGACCGATCGCGGGTCCAGCTGGTTTCGCTTTTCCACACGACAACGGCGATATCGCCACCGCCGTGCATCGCTGCGTCGGCATCGGCAAATGCCGCGCCGACACCCGTGCGACGGGGGGCTTCATGTGCCCGTCATATCTGGCCACCGCCGACGAGAAGGACAGCACCCGCGGCCGCGCGCGCGTGCTGCAGGAGGTGGTCCGCGGCGCACTCCCCTGGTCTTCCGAGGCGGTCGCCGAATCGCTCGATCTATGCCTGTCCTGCAAGGCATGTCGCTCCGACTGTCCGGCCGGGGTCGATATGGCGGCCTACAAATCCGAGGCACTCTATCGCCGCTACCGGCGTCGCCCGCGTCCCATCGATCACTACGCTCTGGGGTGGTTGCCGCGCTGGCTCGGTGTCGCGGGTCGTATGCCGCGAGCGGCGAATGCGCTGGCCGAAATCGGGTGGTTGCGCCGAATCGCCTTGCGTGCGGGCGGAATTGATCCGCGACGTGACCTACCGCGACTCGCCGACCGCAGTTTCCGCAGGAGCTGGCACGACCGGGCGGATTCGGACGGAGCGCCCGAAGTGCTCCTGTGGGTCGACACCTTCACCGATGCCTTCGACCCCGAAATAGCGCAGGCCGCAGTGCAACTGATGGAATCCCTCGGCTACCGAGTCCGCATACCGCGGCGGCGCGTGTGCTGCGGTCTCACCTGGATCAGTACCGGACAGCTCGACGGCGCTCGGGCCCGGCTGCGCGCGACACTCACCGAACTGGAGGAGCATGTGCGCGGGGGTGGCATCGTCGTCGGGCTCGAGCCGTCATGCACCGCGGTCCTGCGCGCGGACCTGCCGGAACTGCTACCGGAGGACCCGCGCGCGGCCGCGACCGCCGCCGCTGTGCGCACACTCGCCGAATTCCTTGCCGAACAGCCGAACTGGCACCCGCCACCACGACTGGGACAGTCGGTGGTTGTCCAACCGCATTGCCATCACCATGCCGTCCTCGGCTTCGACGAAGATCGCCGAATGTTAGCCAGCATGCAGATAAATGTGACAGAGGTCACTGGATGCTGCGGTCTGGCCGGAAACTTCGGAATGCAATCCGGCCATTACGACATTTCGGTCGCCGTTGCCGAGAATGGCTTGCTCCCAGCGTTGCGGAATACCGGCGATGATTCGATACTGATAGCCGACGGGTTCTCGTGTCGAACCCAGGCCATGCAGCTGAACGGCCGCCGAGGTCTACACCTCGCGCAATTCCTGCTCGGCGAATGAGGCTCAGCTGCCGAACGGCAGCGTGCCCGGCGGAATCTGGTAACCCGAGCTGCCCGCGGAAACCCCGCCCCAGGCATTGAGCAACCAGTTGAGCACGTTGGTGATCATTTCATACCTCCGTTATGGTGACTGCCAGCTGTTTGCCGAACGCATCAATATCGGCCCACTTATTCTTCGCGTTACAAAATAGCTGGGATCTGCGATTATGCCGAATCTGTATGGCGAATCGCACATTCGGGCCGAAACAATTGTGAGCCGGGCAACGTTCGAGGCCGGCGCGCTCGCCGCACATCTACCGGGGCACAATGAGGCGGTGCGCAATCAGACGCTGATGGTTCCCTCGCTGCGCTCGGTCACTACCGAACGGCCGATCGATCTCGCGTCTACCCTCGCGCCCCTGTCCCGCGGCAGCGGCGACCCATGTCACCAGGTCACCCGCGACGGCGCGCACTGGCACGCCTCCCGGATGCCCTCCGGCTCGGTCACCTACCGCCTGACCCAGGCCGATCGCCACACCATCGACGCTCGCGCCTGGGGGCCCGGTGCGCCCGAATTCCTCGACCGACTCGACCACATGCTCTGTCTGGACGAGGACGTCTCGGACTTCGCCCCCGAACATCCGAAGATTGTCGACGCGCATCGCCGCTTTCCCGGTCTGCGCATGCTGCGCACCGGCCTGGTCTTCGAGGCCTTGGTGCCTGCCGTACTGGAACAGAAGGTGCACACCGTCTCCGCCCGCGCGTCGTGGCGAAAGCTGGTGCGACAGTTCGGATCTTCCGCACCGGGCCCGGCGCCCGTCGGACTGCTGCTGCCGCCCGACGCCGACACTTGGCGCAAGATCCCGTCCTGGACCTGGCATCGCGCCAATGTCGGGCCGCAGCGCGCGCAGACGATCGTGCGCGCGGCCCGGGTGGCGGACGCGCTGGAGCGGGCGGCGGCCGAAAGTCCGGCCGAAGCCGCCCGTCGCCTGCGCACGTTGCCCGGTATCGGGGTGTGGACCGCCGCCGAGATCGGGCAGCGCGCCTTCGGTGACGCGGATGCCCTCTCGGTCGGCGACTACCACCTGTCGGCCATCGTCGGCTGGACCCTGCTCGGTGAACCCATCGACGACAACGCGATGGTCGAATATCTGGAACCGCTACGGCCGCATCGCTATCGGGCCGTCCGACTGCTGGAGATCAGTGGTTACGCGCACAAGCCGAAGTTCGGCCCGCGCACCCCGCTCACCGATCACACCTGGCACTGAGCGGATCCGCCGGACCATTCGTTTCGGCAGGCCGTATTTCGTCAGCCCGACAGCGCGACGTCGATGTGCCAGGGACTCGGCGGTCACCCAGCGCAACACCCGAATGCAGTCGGCAAGCACCTCCGGTACGCCCGGCGGCTCGGCAGCCGGGCTCATAACGGCAGGGCGCGCTCGTCCAGCACACATTTGCCCGCCTCGACCAGCGTGGTCCGCGCCGCACGGCGGACCCGGCACCGGTCGACGGTGCAGTCGATATGCAACTGCATCGCGGCGTGGGCTTGTTCGATTGTCAGCACACCGGGGTCGTTTCCGCAGGCCAATAGGGATGCGACCGGCATGTGCAGGTTGGTGAGTTGCATCAGGCGACCTCCGCCCGGCGGCGTACCGCGCGGACTTGTCGGGTGTACCGGGAGATCGGTCCCTGATCCCACGGTGCCTGTCGAACCGCCATGCCCAGCGCCTCGAGTACGGTCAGGCCGACCTCGTCCGCGAGATCGCCGACCGCGGCGAACAGCGATGGCACCACCTCAGCAACCTTGAGTGCGGCAACCGCCTGGTCACAGGTCAGCGTGCGTCCGGGCAAATAGGAAACCACCCAGCTCTCCTGCCCGACGCTACGGGCGCGATGCGGGGTCAAATCGCTGGTCATCAAGGACGATGCTATGACACTTACAGCCATGACTCCTCGTTCCTACGTGCGATTCCTGCGACGGTCGCGACGCGCCCGGAGGCGGTAGCTTGCGTGACCACGGAGGGCGCCGCGAGCGTCGCCATTGAATTGCGACGGTCGCGACGCGCCCGGAGGCCGGTAGCTTGCGTGACCACGGAGGGCGCCGCGAGCGTCGCCATTGAATACTGTGCGCGCCCGGAGGTTTCACAGGAGGAGGGAAAGGCTCCTGTTCCGCTCCGGGCACACTTCCAGCACACCATCGCGGCAGGTTGCGAACAGTGTCCTTCGTGGATATCCAAAGATTTGAGGCGAATTCCCAGCACAAAACCCAGCAGGGAAGGGAGGATTCTCCATAGTGGACGAAAGAGCCCTCTGCCCAAGCGAAGTGACGGGGAACCGAGCTTGTGGGTCACCCCGGAGCAACCGTTCGGTTTGCATCCGAGGCCGCGACGTGAGCGATGGGCCCGGAGGCGCAAGCCTGCGTAACCACATAGGGACCCGCGAACCTCGCAATTGAATACAGAACGGAGCGTGCTGTGTCAGCGAATTCGGTAAGAGCGTCGGAAACCTCGGACCGGCTAACCCCTGAGAACGCCGCCTCCACTCTACCCAGGCGCCAGCTCGGCAGATACCTCCGGGACTGGCGCACCCAGTCGGGTCTCACCATCGCGGAAGCGTCCAGGCTGATGGAGTGGGGCGCCAGCACGTTGCAGCGCTTGGAAAAAGGCCAGGCCGACCGCATTCGAACCATCGATATCCAAGAACTGTGTCGCATCTACGGCATACCGGACGAATTATCCGATGGTCTGAAGGGCCTGGCCCAGCAAGCCGCCGTCAAGAGCTGGTGGCATGCCTACGGCGATCTGATCCCCGAAAACTTCGACGTCTATGTCGGTTTGGAGGCGTCGGCCCGAAAACTCACCTCCTACCAGTCCGAAATCGTACTGGGCCTACTTCAGATTGCCGACTACGCCAGAGCCCTCAATCGCCTTGGCTATCCGGATGATTCGGACGCCGAGATCGAGCGCCGCGTCCAATTGCGTATGCAGCGCCAGGCTTTGATCAACCGCAAGGCCGCACCGGCAACGGTGAATGTAGTCCTGCACGAGTCGGTTTTGCGTCGAGTGGTCGGTGGCGCCAAAGTGATGGCGGCGCAGCTACGTCATCTTGCCGATATCAGCACCCAACCCAATATCTCCCTGCGTATCCTGCCGTTCGCGGCCGGTGTTCCGCTCGGAGTGTCTACCGGACCGTTCACAATTCTCGAATTCGGTATTGATAGCAAGGGTCAGCCGATCGAGCCGCCGGTGGTGTACGCGGAGGGCTTCACGGGGGATCTCTACCTCGAAAGACATGCTGATGTACGGCGGTACGATCGTGCGCACGAGTGCCTCCAGCGCTGCGCGCTGGATATTCAACCCAGTAGACATCTGCTCCGGCAGATAGCGAAGGAGTATGTGGCATGAGTTTGGATTTGGTTGGCGCGCAATGGTTCAAGAGCACGCGTAGCGGTGCCGGCAAGGACTGCGTCGAGGTCGCCTTTCTGGCGGGCGGCCGGGTCGGCGTACGCGACAGCAAAAATCCCGGTGGACCTGCCCTCGTCTTCGACACGGGCGCATGGGACGCTTTCACCGCAGGTGTTGCGGGCGGCGAGTTCTGAGGAGTTGCGGGCGTGAGCATCAATGAGGGCGCGAAAGTAGATTTGAGCGGCGCGGTCTGGCGTAAGGCCGGGGAGGGCGCGGGTAAGGACAGCGTCGAAGTGGCGCTATTGGATGCCGGGCACGTCGCGCTGCGCGACGGTAAGGACCCGGACGGGCCGGTCCTGGTCTTCACCCCCGGTGAATGGGCCGCGTTCACGGCGGGTGTGCACGATGGTGAGTTCGACCGGCCGCAGTCGTAGGGCGATCGACCCGGCGGTGTCGTGCCCGCCGGGTCCGGTCATATAAAGGCAGACCGGATCCCGACGTATTGATCGGATGTGCTCGGGAAGATCACGAAACAGCGCAGATTCGACAACGAAATCGCGTTTGCCGAGGGTCATTACGGGTAGCCCATATCTTGTGGACCGTGGGCTCAAGAGTTCCCATCCTCGGTACAAGAAACTGCGGCCGGGCGATTGGATTGAATGGCTGATCGTGGCACTGCTTTTCGCGGTGGCCGCGGTCGGCGTATTCGTCCTGACCGGCTCGTTCCTCTCGGCACTTTTCGTCGGGGTGCTCGTGTGGGTCGTCGCCGTCGGTGTTGTCGCGTTGTTGTAAGGGTGCGCCGACCGGCCGGGTATTCCTGACCCGGCCGGTGGTCCAGTATCGGTTGATCAGCGCCGGAAAAGCTTGTTGCCCAACCAGACCAGCGGATCGTACTTCTTGTCCGCCACCCGTTCCTTCATCGGAATCAGGGCATTATCGGTGATCTTGATATGCTCCGGGCAGACCTCGGTACAGCATTTGGTGATATTGCAGAGCCCGAGCCCCTGCTCTTCCTGAGCCAGATCGCGACGGTCGGCCACATCGAGCGGATGCATCTCCAATTCGGCGATCCGCATCAGGAAGCGCGGACCGGCGAACGCCTCCTTGTTCTCCTCGTGGTCGCGGACCACGTGACAGGTGTTCTGGCACAGGAAACATTCGATGCACTTGCGGAACTCCTGGGAGCGCTCCACATCGACCTGCTGCATCCGGTAGTCGCCCGGCTTCAGATCCACCGGCGGCGTGAAAGATGGTATCTCCCTAGCCTTCTGGTAGTTGAACGACACATCGGTCACCAGATCCCGGATCACCGGGAAGGTGCGCATCGGCGTGACGGTGATCAACTCCTCCGGCTGGAAGGTCGACATCCGGGTCATGCACAGCAGCCGCGGCCGACCGTTCACCTCGGCCGAACACGAACCGCATTTACCCGCTTTACAATTCCACCGCACCGCGAGATCCGGCGCCTGGGTGGCCTGCAGCCGGTGGATGATGTCGAGCACCACCTCGCCCTCGTTCACCTGGACGGTGAAGTCGTGCAATTCCCCGCCGTCGATATCACCGCGCCACACGCGGAATTTGGCGTCGTAACCCATTCTTACGCCTCGCCTTCCGTGGCCGAAACCGAATCTGCCGGATGGGAGGCAAGTTCGGCTGGGTTGTAATATTTTTCTAGTTCACCCAGATCGAAGAGCGCGAGCAGATCGGCTCGCATCGGGATCTGGTCCTCCGGGGTGACCCGCACGCCGGGCACCGGTCCATCCGCATCGGCGGGATCGATCGCGCACACCAACAACTTGTTGCGCCACTCCGGATCCATTGCGGGGAAATCGTCGCGGGTGTGTCCGCCGCGACTTTCGGTTCGCAAAAGTGCCGCCTGCGCGACACATTCGCTGATCAGCAGCATATTGCGCAGGTCGAGGGCGAGATGCCAGCCCGGATTGAACTGCCGATGGCCCTCCACCGTCACGCTGTCGAAGCGGGTCCGCAGTGCGGCGAGGCGCTCGATGGCCTCCTGCAATTCATGTTCCTTGCGGATGATGCCGACCAGATCGTTCATGGCCTGCTGCAGATCGGTGTGCAGTGTGTAGGGGTTCTCCCCCGCCCCTTCGGCGGGCGGATCGAACGGCGCAACAGCGGCTTTCGCGGCCGCGTCGATATCGGCATCGGCCACCGCGGGGCGCGCGGACAGTTGTTCGACGTAGGAGGCGGCGCCGAGTCCGGCCCGTCGACCGAATACCAGCAGATCGGACAGCGAATTGCCGCCGAGCCGGTTCGAGCCGTGCATCCCGCCGGAACACTCGCCCGCGGCGAACAATCCGGGCACGGTTGCCGCACCGGTATCCGGATCGACCTCGATTCCACCCATCACGTAGTGGCACGTCGGACCGACCTCCATCGGCTCCTTCGTAATATCCACGTCCGCAAGCTCTTTGAACTGGTGGTGCATCGAGGGCAGCCGCCGACGGATCTCCTCGGCAGGCAGTCGCGAGGCGATATCCAGGTACACGCCACCGTGTTCGGTGCCGCGCCCCTCCTTCACCTCCGAGTTGATGGCGCGGGCCACTTCGTCGCGCGGCAGCAGATCCGGTGTGCGGCGGGCGGAGTCGTTATCGCGCAACCACTGATCGGCCTCTTCCTCGGTTTCGGCGTATTGCCCCTTGAAGACCGGCGGAATGTACTCGAACATGAACCGCTTGCCTTCGGTGTTCTTGAGCACCCCACCGTCACCGCGCACACCCTCGGTGACCAGAATGCCCTTAACACTGGGCGGCCAGACCATGCCGGTCGGATGGAACTGCAGGAACTCCATATTGATCAGCGTCGCGCCGGCCCGCAGTGCCAGCGCGTGGCCGTCACCGGTGTACTCCCACGAGTTCGAGGTGACCTTGTAGGACTTGCCGATTCCGCCGGTCGCGACCACCACCGCCGGCGCCTCGAACAGCACGAACCGGCCGGACTCGCGCCAGTATCCGAACGCACCGGCGATCCGGTCGCCGTCCTTGAGCAATTCGGTGATGGTGCATTCGGCGAAAACCTTGATGCGCGACTCGTAGTCGCCGGTCTCGGCGAAATCCTCCTGCTGCAGCGAAACGATCTTCTGCTGCATGGTCCGGATGATCTCGAGTCCGGTGCGGTCGCCGACGTGCGCCAACCGCGGGTAGGTGTGGCCACCGAAGTTGCGCTGGCTGATCCGGCCGTCTGCGGTCCGATCGAACAGCGCCCCATAGGTTTCCAGCTCCCAGACCCGGTCGGGTGCTTCCTGGGCGTGCAATTCGGCCATGCGCCAGTTGTTGAGGAACTTGCCACCGCGCATGGTGTCCTTGAAATGGACTTGCCAACTGTCCTTTTCATTGGCATTACCCATCGAGGCGGCGCATCCGCCCTCGGCCATCACGGTGTGCGCCTTGCCGAACAACGACTTGCACACCACCGCGACGGAAAGACCGTGTTCGCGTGCTTCGATCACCGCGCGCAGTCCGGCGCCCCCGGCACCGATGACGACGACGTCGTACTTGTGCCGTTCCACTTCTGGCATGGCCGCGAAACTCCTGGTTTGTGAGGGCGGTTAGTTGATGAACCGCAGATCCGAAATCGTGTCGCTGGCAACCAACATCACGTAGAAGTCGGTCAGCGCCAGCGTGCCGAGGGTGGTCCAGGCCAGCGCCATATGGCGGGTATTGAGCTTGGAGACCTGGGTCCAGAACCAGTACCGCACCGGGTGACCGGAGAAGTGCTTGAGCTTGCCGCCCATGATGTGCCGGCAGGAATGGCACGACAGCGTGTAGGCCCACAGCAGCACCACATTGCCGACCAGCACGATATTGCCGAGCCCGAAGCCGAAGCCGCCGGTCTTGCCATGGAACGCGGTGATCGCGTCATAGGTGTTGATCAGCGAAACCAGCACGGCCACATAGAAGAAGTAGCGGTGCGCGTTCTGGATGATCAGCGGCAGTTTGGTCTCGCCGGTGTACTTGGCGTGCGGTTCGGCGACCGCGCACGCGGGCGGGGAGAACCACACCGCGCGGTAGTAGGCCTTGCGGTAGTAGTAGCAGGTGAGCCGGAAGCCGAGCAGGAACGGCAGCACCAGGAAGCCCAGCGGCAGGATCGCCGGAATGTGGCCGAACCATGCGCCGAAATGGCTGGAACCCTCGATGCAGTCGCTGCTCACACATGGTGAGTAGAACGGGGTCAGGTAGTGGTACTCCGGAACCCAATATGCCGTTCGCACATACGATCTGATCGTCGCGTAGATGACGAACGCGGCTAGTCCGACGGCCGTCACCAGCGGTGGGACCCACCACCGGTCGGTACGCAGTGTGCGCGCGGAGATGGCGGCCCTGGTCTTGCTGAAGACGCCGGTGCCCGTTTCCGGGGCGGCGGTCGGTGCGGCACTCACAGGTGGATGCCTCGCTGATCTGCTGTGCGGATGGTCCCGTGACCTCCGCAATCGAATGTGATGCTGAGCACCATACGACACCCCGGCTATCGCTCGAGCGGGGTCCTGGCAAAGCCGACCCGCCTGAGGGGCCGTGATTTCTGCCACATTCGATCTAGGTTTGGTCGCCACGCAGGGTGGTGAAACCGTTATGCCGCGCAGATCAGAGCGGCAAAGCGAGCAGCTGCGGTCGCGGACCCGCTCGGCGTCGAGGCGGGACCGCGGACCGAATTACTTTGTGCGCGGACGGGAGTGGAAGCCGAGGCCCTCGTCCTGTGCGCCCATCCATGCCGCTTCGTCGGATTTGCTGTCCGGTACGTAGATGGTCTCCTGCGGACTGCGCGTGATCTCCTGCGGCGGCGACTGCTCGAGTTCATCGGCATCGATGACGAGCCGCTCGAGGTCGTTTTCCAGTCGTCGCACCGAATTGGCGTCGCCGTAGTGGGAGCGCAGTGCGCCGATGGATTGCCGGAGCTGGCCGACCGCGTAGCGCAGTTCCGCTATGTCGCTGCGTGTCATCGATACCTCCTGTGTTCCTTGGCGGACAGACGAACTCGATGGGTGGCGGTTGGTTCCATGGTTTGCCTGGTGAACGCGCTCTATCGAGTCGTGTGACTCACCACACAACGTGATCTTTAACACAGTACGTGAGGAATTCGATTTTGGCTCGTCGCGCCACAATTTTGGTGATCCGCCCAAGGATTGCCGTGGGTTGCCTACCTGGCCGTTGTGGATTCCGACAAGTGTCCGGTCAGCTGGCGGTGGCGTACCCGGGGCCATGACCTTGCATGGCTGTGATGACCCGGTCGACCAGCGCGACGATGGACAATGCCACCTCCTCGGCCCGCTCCAGATGCACGCTGTGTCCCGCGCCGTCGAGCCGCACCAACTCCGAGCCCGCCAGTTGCGAGGCCAGTACCACCGAATGCACGAAGGGCACAACGATGTCGGCCGAACCGGCCAGGACCAGCGCCGGAATGCCGCCGAGTCGATGCAGCGACGCGGTCTCGTCGAAGGTCATCAGCGAGGTCAGGAAGCTGGACATGGTGAGCAGCGGGGTGTCGTTCATCATCGCCGCGGCCACCGCGACCATGCGCGGGTTGGTCCGCTTGGTGCCCATATTCGCCTCGCGGGTGAGCGGCTCGAGGATCCGGCGGGACAACCGCTTGGAGGCCTGCATGAACCGGGGCGCGCGCTGCACCACGAGCTGCAACGAGTTCACCGCACGCCGATTCAGGAAACGGCCGAGTCCGACCTCGGTGATGCCATTGGCCGCACCGGCGATCAGGCCGACGCCGACCACCCGGGTGCCGATGGTCGCGGGGAACAGCCGGGCGTAGGCGAGGGTGACCATCGCGCCCATCGAATGTCCGATGAGGATGATCGGGCCGGTCGGTGCGACCGAGCGCAGCACCGCGTCGAGGTCGTGGCCGAGTTGATCGATGGTGTAGGTCGAGTGATGGGCGACGCCCGACTCGCCGTGTCCACGGTGGTCGTAAAAGACCATCCGTACATCCGAACCGCTGTACTTATCCGCCTCGCCGACTTCGTCGGCTGCCATTCCCAATTGGCGCAGCAGTTGATCGCGCAGAAATGACCAGGACTCGGCGCGCAGGCAGTGACCGTGCACGAAGACGACGGTCAGCTGGGCATCGTCGGCGCCGAAGGTGCGGACCGAGATCGGGGTGCCGTCGTCGGCCGATACCGTGATCCGATGGCCGTCGTGGTCGGCGGCTCGGCGGGCAGTCGTCGTGGACATGACGATTCTCCTGTGTCTGGTAGGACACCCGGTTCGGAGCGTTCTTGCCCGGTTGTCGGGCAGAATTCCCGCGCCGTTAGCGCGCCATACCGTCCGTTATGTACGCGTTGTCCAACTGACGCCGCCGATCGACCTGACCCCGGGCACGCGAGCCCGTGGATTGGTGAATCTATGAATGGGTAGGTCAGGCGCTAGATTCCGGTAGACATCCATGATCGACCCGCCGGCATTGCCGTCCATCGGGCATTCGATCGGATCTCCTAGAGTCCGCTAGAAATTGTTATGGAACGGTAACCATACGCTGATTATCGGAAATATGTCTATATCTAGAAACTTCCCGAGATATCCGAATACTCATCACGCAACGAGCCGTCACCCAACCATGGGTGACGGCTCGTAGCGGCTTCGTGCCTAGGTGCCCACGTGGCCACGCGTCGACGGCAGGAACGGTCGCAGCAGGTTGGCCTCGGTAGAGGGACCCATCTGCCATTCCGCGATCCACGGTCCGGTGCCCTCGCTCGGATCGAAGATGCCCTCCTCCAGCCACTCGTAGCGGCCGTCGAGGACGTTGCGGGTGAGGGTGCGATCGTCGTCATCGGTGTTGTCCCACAGCGCGTCGAACAACTTCTTCACCCGAATCCGCGACTGCCTGCTGAAGGTATCGGCCAATTCCTCGGCGGCCTTGGCCTCCGGCGCGCCCGCGGTCCGCAGCGCCTGCGCGCGCACGCAGGCGGCCGAGATCGCGAACAGTTCGGCGCCGATATCGACGATGCGTCCGAGGAAGTTCTGCCGGTACTCCAGGCCCGCCTGCCATCGCGCCATCGCGTACATCAGCGATCTGGCCTGCTTGCGGGCATTGCGCTCGACGAAACGCAGATGCCGTGCCAGCGGCCCGAATTCGGCATAGGTCGCGGGCACCGTACCCGCGCCGACCGCGAGCTGCGGGAACCACTTGGCATAGAAACCACCCGCGCCGACCGCGGCCTTGGCTTTGTCCTTGAGCTCGGAATTCCGATCTACCAGCGCGCCGGCGGCGGCCATATGGGCATCGGCCATCTCCCTGGCGACCAGCAGCCGCATGATTTCGCTGGAGCCCTCGAAGATGCGGTTGATCCGCAGATCGCGGACCAGCTGTTCGGCCCCGACGGCGCGCTCACCGCGGGCCCGTAGCGAGGCCGCCGTCTCGTAACCGCGCCCGCCGCGGATCTGTACGAGTTCGTCGGCGATCTGGCAGCTCATTTCACTGGCCCAGAGCTTGGCCAGGGCCGCCTCGATGCGGATATCGTTGCGGGCCTCGTCGCACATGGTGGCCGAAAGGTCGAGCGCGGCCTCGAGTGCGTAGGTGGTGGCCGCGATGAAGGAGATCTTCTCCCCGACCGCCGCGTGCTCGCCGACCGGCCGACCCCACTGCACCCGCTGCGTGCACCACTGCCTGGCGATCTTCAGCGACCACTTCGAGGCGGCCGTGCACAGTGCCGGGATGGCGAGGCGACCCGCATTCAGCGTGGTCAACGCGATTTTGAGGCCGTCGCCCTCGCGACCGACCAGATTGCGCTTGGGCACACGGACGTTGTGCAGGCGCGTGACCCCGTTCTCGATGCCGCGCAGTCCCATGAACGAATTGCGCCGCTCCACCGTGATGCCGGGCGAATCGGCCTCGACGATGAAGGCCGAGATGCCGCCCCGGTGTCCCTCGCTCTTGGGAATCCGGGCCATGACCACCAGCAGTTCGGCGACCACGCCGTTGGTGGTCCACAGCTTCACGCCGTTGATCTCGTAGGCCTCGCCGTCCGCGGTCGGGGTGGCGGTGCTGGCCATGCGGGCCGGATCGGAGCCGACATCGGGCTCGGTGAGCAGGAACGCGCTGACCGCGCCCGCCGCACAGCGGGGCAGGAATTCGGCCTTCTGTTCCGGGGTACCCGCGAGCTTCAGCGGTTCGGGCACGCCGATCGACTGGTGCGCCGAAAGCAGGACCCCGAGGCTGGGGTGCGCGGAGCCGACCAGCATCAGGGCCCGGTTGTAGCCGACCTGGGACAGGCCTTGGCCGCCGTACTCTTGCGGGATCTTCAGGCCGAAGCAGCCGAGTTCGGCCAGACCTTTGACGTACTCGTCCGGAATCTTGGATTCCGCCTCGATGACGCTGCCGTCGAGCGATTCGCAGAACGGCCGCAGCCTGGCCAGATAGGCCTCGGTGCGCGCGGCGTCCTCATCGCTGGGCTGGGGACAGGGGTGGATCAGATCGAGCCGGAATCGTCCCAGAAACATCTCCTTGGCGAACGATGGTTTGGCCCAACTGGTTTCCCGGGATTCCTCGACCAGTGCGCGGGCCTGCTCTTCGGTGGCGTCGACTTTCGCGGTAGTCGCCATGATGTCCTCCTCGGACGTGATCAGGATCACATAAGAGTGTAGGAGGGTTTGTTACTGGCCGGTAGATGTCGAGGTAGAGCGTTATCAATCAATTGGTGGTCAGGGATACCCAACGCTGGCCGCACAGGTTGGCGCGAGTGGTCCGGGCGCCGCGTCGTCTTGCCGCGTTGACGGCTGTCACGGCCCCAGTTGTGGCTGCACTCGCGGCCTCAGCACATGCCGAGGTCGGAGTACCTGGCGTCGATCGAGCAGTGTCCGGCGGCCGAGCCGACACTTACACGCTGCGCAGATAGCGACCGAAGTGCGGCACCGTGAACCCGATGGTGCCGCGCTCGGCCGAATAGATCAGACCCTTCTTGATCAAACCGTCGCGGGCGGGGGAGAGGGAAGCGGGTTTGCGGCCGAGTTCATTGGCCACCGCCGCAGTCGGCACCGGACCGTCGTCGCCCGCCAAATCGGCCATGGCACGCATATATTCGCGTTCGGCGGGGGTGGCGCGCTCGTACCGGGAACCGAAGAATCCGACGGCCAGTTCCTCTTCGGCGCTCGGTGCCGCCACCTCGACATCCTCGGCGGTGATCGGGCTCTCCGGCGCCTGATCCCAGGCGGCCTTGCCGTAGGCCTGCACGAAGTACGGATAGCCATCTGCCCTCTGGTATAGAGCATCCAGCGCTTCCTCGGTGAACTTCACCTCTTCGCGCTCGGCCGGTGCGATGAGGGCTTGATCCGCCGATTCGCGGTCCAATCGGTCGATCCGGTGGTAGCTGAACAGTCGCTCGGAGTAGCTCTTCGAGGCGGACAGCACCGCGGGTAGGTGCGGCAGTCCGGCTCCGACCACGATCAAAGGCGCGGTGTCCTGGCTCAATTCGTGACAGGCCCCGCAGATCGCAGAGATATCGTCGGGGCCGAGATCCTGCATCTCGTCGATGAAGACCGCGATGCCGACACCGATATCGCTGGCGAGTGCGGCCGCCTCCTTGAGCAATTCGATCATATCGATCTCGATATCGCCGGAATCCGCACGACCGGTGACCGCTGGCACGTCGATACCGGGCTGCCAGCGCTCCCGCATCCCCTTATCGGCGGTGGAGCGCAGCGCGAAAGCCTTGAGTATGCCGAGGAAGTCGTCGACGCGCTCCTGGTTGCGGTGCGCCATCGCGATCGCGCGCACGGCCATATGCAGTGCGGACGACAGTGGACGGCGCAGTTCCTGATCCGGGCGGGCCTCGATTTTGCCTGTGCCCCAACCGCGTGAGCCAGCGGCCGAGCGAAGTTGGTTGAGCAGCACGGTCTTTCCGACACCGCGCAATCCGGTGAGCATGACGCTGCGTTCCGGCCGACCACGCGCGATTCGCTCCAACACAATGTCGAAGGCTTTGAGTTGCTTGTCGCGCCCGGCCAATTCGGGTGGGCGCTGTCCGGCTCCGGGAGCATACGGATTCCGCACGGGGTCCATGCCCACAAACCGTAGCGTGTTTCGTCAGCTAAATCTGGCCATATATAAGGCGCGTCCTAGATATTGCTAGCGAACTATCGCATGCTGAGGGGCATGCCCACCGAACCACTTCCCACCCTCGCCGAGTTGGTCGAATCCTGGAAAGTTCCCGCCGAAGCCCCTGTGGCCGGCCACATCCGGTCCAACATCCTGCAGGCGATCGAAGGCGGTCTCGACGATCCGCAACTCGTCGCGGATATAGCGGTGGGGCCGCTGGTGGTGGCGCTCGGACGGCTGGAGGTTGGCCTGGCCGATGCACGGCGGCGGATCGATGAGCTGGAGCGGGCACTTGGTCAGCGCATCGGCGGAACTGATGGGTAGGAGTCGTGAATCCGGTGGGCGCAGTGTCACTTCCGGTCGGGACCTCGGTTCGATAACGCACGGCCGGACATCGATACCGTGTCGTGACCAACTGGGCGTGTCGCAATTGCGCCGCTCGTCCTGGGATTTTTCGATTATCCGCGAAGAGGCTGGTCTGTGGGCTGGACAACACCGCGTCCTGGCCGTAATCTCTTCGTGACCCAGTGGAGTCTGTCGGTTCGGAAGAGAAGCGGCGCCACTGAGTTACCGCCAAAACGGCTGTCGGGGCCACCAAATCCGGCTGCCGTACCGGGACCCAGAGATTCAACTGGGAGTTCGGGCCGTTCTGCCGGTCCGAATTCGACAGCTGACCCGGTCGGCGGAAGAGCAGAAAGATCGGAGACTCGGCTCGGTGGGTAAACACAGCTTGCAGCGGGAATCGCGGCTACCGAATTCCGTCAAGGGTGCGCTCGTCATGGGCGCGGTTGCCGCCACTACTGGTGCGATGCCCGCGATCCCCGCGATGGCAGCCACCATCAACGTTCCGGGGATCGGCGACTTCGACGTCCCGGTTCCACCGGAATTCGATCAGCAGGCCCAGGATTTGGGTAAGCAGCTCACCCAGGCGCTCGCCTCGATGCCCGCCGCGCCCGCCCCGGAGGCCGTCGCCCCGCAGGCCGCGCCGTCGCTCCCCGGCTTGTTCGCCCCGGCCATGCCGCAGATGTTCCACAACACCGCCAGTGACGTCGCGCTGGACGCCGCCAAGAGCAAGGTCGGCGCGCAGTACTCCTGGGGTGCCTCCGGCCCGTTCAGCTTCGACTGCTCGGGTCTGGTCCAGTGGGCCTACAAGCAGGCAGGTATCGAACTGCCGCGCACCAGCTTCGAGCAGTCGCACGTCGGCGCTCCGGTCGCGTTCGAGGACCTGCAGCCCGGCGATATCGTGGTGACCAACGGCGGCGGCCACGTCGGCCTGTACGCGGGCGACGGCAAGCTGCTCAATGCGGTCCAGTCCGGTCAGCCGGTGTCCTACACCACCCTGCGCCCCGACATGGTTGTGACGGCACGCCGTATGGTCTAGGGGTGGCACCCGCCCAACCGACCACCAAGAACACCGCCCCGACCCAGGCCCGAGTGGACTCCTGGACGTGGGCGGTGCGTCTTTTCAAGACCAGGTCCGCGGCCGCGGAAGCCTGCCGCGGCGGCCACGTCCGCGTGAATGGTGTTGCGGCCAAACCGGCCCAGCATGTTCGCCCCGGTGACGAGGTCCGCATCCGAGCCGGTGGCATCGAACGCATCGTCATCGTGGAGCGCGTCATCACCAAGCGCGTCGCCCCTCCGATCGCCGCACAGTGTTTGATCGATCGCAGCCCGCCACCGCCGCCGCGCGAGATTGTCGTATCCATGCCGCGCCGCGATCGCGGCTCCGGTCGACCCACCAAACGAGAACGTCGCGAGACGGATCGCCTGCGCTCCCCCGCCTCCCCGAATATTTTTCCGGTCGTCGGTGTCGAGCAACCGCCGTCGCGGTCTGACCGTTGGGGTTCTGGCTGAGTTTTGAGCGTGCCCGACGAGTCCGAACCAAGGCTTGATCCGGCAGAAGCTATCTGGACACGGCACTAGCTTGCGCGCTTATCGGGCCGCGCGCCGACGGTTGCGATTCGGCTGGCTGCGAGTGCGGCGGCGGCGATGGTGCACAGGGCGCCGAGCATCATCGCGGATGCTTCGCCGGGCACCAGGACGTGTAGTTGTGAGCCGACGGTGACGGCGGCGACCGGGACACCGACCTGGGCCGCGGCGAGGGCGCCGAAGGCGATTGGCTGTCGCGTGACACGGGCGCTCAGGTGTACCAGCACCGCGCCGATACCGAGTGCGAAACCGAGCCCGATCAGCCGCGGGTGGTCGCCGAATTCGCGCAGGTCGAGTCGGGCGCCCAGCCAGATGAAGAACAGTGGGCCGAGGAAGCCGTCATTGATGGCGAAGAGTTGGCGGGCCACCCGCCGCGGCTCCCCGATTCCGGCGACCGCGAGTCCGGCCGCGAATCCGGCGAGCATGATCGACACCCGAGTCTGGGTTGCCAACGTGCACAGGGCGAACAGCACCGCGAGACTGACCCGCAGTTCCAGGGCGAATGCGCGCTTCTCGGACAGCCGATGCACCCGCCGCCGCCGACCCGACAGCTCCAGCTTGCGCAGCACCAGGAACAACACCATGGCGGCCGCCGCCACCGCGACGGCGCCGACTGCCGCGCGTCCCGCATTCGCCGGATCGATTACCAGCGGCAGCGCCACCACGCAGGCGGTATCGGCGATCGCGACCTGGGCGGTGAGGGCGAGTACCGGTTTACCCCGCAGGTCGAGCGAGTCGATGATCGGCAATACCAGTGCCGCCGAGGAGGACGCCATGAGCACCGCATAGACCGCACCGTGGCCGGTACCGAACCAGCGGGCCAGCCCGAATCCGGCTGCCACTGCCAATAATCCGACCAGGACGGCCCGTATCGCGCCCTTCCCGAGCGCGGAGCGTACGGCCGGATCACGCACTGGAACATGGGTTCCCGCGACGAACATGACGACCGCGAAACCCATATCGGCGAGAAAGGTGAAGATCGGGTCGGCGGTGTGCAGGACGCCGAATCCGGTGGTGCCGAAGACGATGCCCGCGAGCAGTTCACCCACGATCACCGGTATGTGCGAGTTCTGCCGCAGCGTGAGCAGCGGTCCGCACAGTCCGAGCGCGATGACCAGGGCGAGGGTGGCGAAGGTCATCGCAGATCTTTCCATCTCACGGGAATGCTTGCGCTCGCCATTGGCACATCATCGCGCCCGGTGTGGGCGAGCAGGGGGAGGTCGGCGGGTATTTCCGCTACGGCTGGGACAGGTGGCCCGCGCGGTAGAGCGCTCGGCATTCGCCGCGGCGCAGTTTGCCGCTGGAGGTCTTCGGAATCCGGCCCGGCTCGACCAGGACGACGGCTCCCGGTGTCACCTCGTGGGCGGCCGCGATGGCATTGCGGATGCGGTGGGCTAATTCCGCTGATCCGGTGGCCGCCGTGTCGGCGAGTTCGGCGACGACGACCAGATCCTCGCGATGGCCGTCATCGTCGCCGAAAGCGGCTACGTGGCCGACACGTACTTCGGGTGCGCAGTCCGAAACCGTGGATTCGATATCGGCCGGATAGTGGTTACGGCCGTCGATGACGATGAGATCCTTCAGCCTGCCAGCGATATAGAGCTGGTCTTGGTTCCGGAATCCGAGATCGCCTGTGCGCAGCCATGATTCGTCACTTCCGACCAAGGTGGCGCTGAACGCCGCTGCGGTGGCGATCGGGTTGTTGTAGTAACCGGCGCAGACATTGGGGCCGCAGACCCAGATCTCGCCGACGGTGCCCGTCGCGACCTCGGTGTGCTCATTGGGCTCTACCACCGCAACCCGCTGGCCTGCGGGTACGCCGCAGCCGACGAGTGGCACACCTTCTTGTGCGGTTTGTGCGCGGCCCTGTGCCAAGGCCGTCCGGTCGAATCGATGGGTGACGGGGTCGTTCGACTGATCGCATACGGTGACAGAGAGCGTGGCCTCGGCCAAGCCGAAGCCCGGTGTGTGGGCGTGGTGCCGGAATCCGTAGGGGGCGAAGGTTTCGGTGAAGTCGGTCAAGGCTTGGGCACGGATCGGTTCGGCACCGTTGAGCAGTGCGTCGAGGTGGGATAGGTCCAGGCCTGCCCGTTCTTCGGGCGTGGTTGCCGCGACGGATAGGGCCAGGCCGAAATTGGGGCTGCCGGTGGTTCCGGCGCGGTAGTCGCTGAGGGCGCGCAGCCAGCGGATGGGGCGTTTCACGAATTCGGCTGGCGCCATGGTGATCCCGTGTACGCCGGAGTAGAGCGGTAGTGAAAGGGCCAGGATCAAGCCCATATCGTGGAAGAACGGGAGCCAGGAAACGATGGGTTCGGTGCGCACCGCGGGTACTGCGGTCCACAATTGATCCAGTGCCGCAGCGAGATTCGCGTGGGTTACTTGGACGCCTGCCGGGGTCCTTGTCGATCCGGAGGTGTACTGGAGATAGGCCGTCTGGGTCCGATCGATGATCGGGTCGGTTGCTGTGGTGGTGGTGTGCGGTGAGAGTTTCAGCACTGGGCCTAGTTCTGGTCCGAGGATCTCGCTGGTAGTCGTGTCGGTCGGCGAGATCAGGCTCAATGCGGGTCGGGCATCGGTGAGTACACCCTCGAGCCGGGGCCGATTTCTATTGCTCGTCGGCGGAAACAGAGGCACTGCGATGCGATTGCTGTAGAGGCAGGCGAGAAAGGCTATGGCGTAGTCGATTCCGTGCGTGCATAGAATCGCCACCCGGTCGCCGGGATCGGTTGTTGCCCTGAGTCTTCGGGCCTGTGCACCTGCCGCGTGGTGCAGTTGTTCATAGGTGAGCGTGACAGGAACGCAATCCCGTCCGCGATAACGCAATTCGGTGTACGCACTGTCACTGGGCTTGGTTTGCGCCCACTCGGCAACCCGGGCGGCCAGAACGTTGGTCTGCCCCGTATACGGCGAAGTCACCGCACCCCGTCGGGTCTGACGGCGGCGACTCGGTCGGCCAAGGCGGCACCGAGTGCGGTGATGGTCGGGTGTTGGAACAGTTCGGCGGTCGAGATGCGGATATTGAGAAGGGTTTCGAGGCGGCGGCGCATTTCTATGCCGAGCAGTGAGCTCAGGCCCAATTCGTTGAAATCGGCTTCCGGGTCGAGATGGTCCGAGGTCAGGTCGAGAGTGGCGGCGAGAGCGGTGCGAATGGTCGTGGTGAGTGGTTCTATCGGATGTTGCTGCTGGGGTGCCGGATTCGGCGGTGCGGTGTCTGCTGTGGACGGTTGGTCGGTGAGCAGATTTCGCAGGCGGGTGGCGACTGGTTCGGGATCAGTGCTCGGCGTGTAGTCCAAGGCGAGCAGGTAGGGCTCGTTGTAATACATGGTCTGGGTGAGTAATTCGGTGCCGCGCGAAATATCGAATGCGGAGATTCCGGCGCGTCGCAGATGTTGTGCACCCCCCGCGCCCGCTGCGAGGCCTGAATTCCATACGCCCCAACCGATGCTCAACACGCGCCGCCCTGGATGGGATTGGGCGAGCGCGTCCATTGCGGCATTCGCGCTGGCGTAGGCCGCCTGTCCGGGTGCGCCGAGCGCCCCGGTGGCGGAGGAGAACAGCAGCACGAAGTCGGTTGGATCGGCGGCGGTGAGATCGATGAGATTGCCTGCGGCGATGGGTTTCGGTGCGAACATGCGGGCGAGTTGGCGGGTGGTGACGGCTTCGAATGCAGCGTCTTCGAGTGCGCCCGCGGCGTGGACGACGCCGCGGATGGTGGAGCCGCATTCGCGAACATCGTCGAGCGCATTGGCGAGGTCGCTGCGGTCCGCGGCGTCGCAGCGCACTACGACTATCCGGTCTTCCAGTCCGTCCAGGAGTGCGGGCACTGGTCTGGGTGCGCGAGTGAGCACCACGACGTCGTGTGCACCCGCATCGAGTAGCCAACGCACCGCGACCGAGCCGAGCGCACCCAAACCGCCGGTGACCACATAGGTGCCGTTGGGGTCGATCGAAGTTGGGGTGGTTGACCGCGGGCGGGAATGCACGAAACGGCGGGTGGTAATGGTGTCGGCGGAGATTCGCAGCTCATCGGGGAGTGGGGTGGCGATGAGTTCTTGCAGTCGGGACAGCGCGGTCGGAGACCTGTCGGTCCACACGAGTCGCACTTCGCGGCCCGATTCGAGCTGCATCGATCGCACCAAGCCGGCGATCGCCATCGGCATGTCCTGTCGGCTCCGGGCGGACGGTTGCCGACCGGTCGCGCTGGGGGTTGGGAGGATGATCGTCAAAGATGCTGTGGCGTGTTCGGATTGGACGCGTTGCAGCAGATCCAGCACTCGCCCAGTGGTGGCGATGACACTGTTCGCGGGCTCGGTCGCGTGATGTGTCGCGCCGGATTCGGCGGGCCAGATCACCACAACTGCCGTAGTCGCGGTGCCGGTGCGTCCGGCGAGTACAGCGGAGACGATCGGGCCGGCGGCATCCGGTTCGCGGGCGACGCGTTCGGTGGGCAGGGTGCGGTCGAGTTCTCTGGCCAGTCGGATGGCGAGTTGAGATTCGCCGATAACCAAGGCGCGTTGCGGTTTGGTCCTGATTCCGCGCTGGGGACTGTGCTGGAACGGTATCCACGTTTCATGGCGGAAAGGGCCGACCTGCGTTGTGGATTCGACCGTGGCGAAACGGATGCGGACACCCGAGAGCGCGAGCACCGGGACGCCGTGCTGATCGGTGCCGATGACGTCACCGGTCAGTCCAGTCGTCGATCGATCACGCACCAGCGCATGGGCTTCCAGCAGCACCAGGTCCGGTTCGGCGGACAGCCAGGCGGACTCGATGCCGATCGGCAATGCAATGGCATCGGCGGGCAGGTGGTCCCAGCTCGCGGCGGCGAGCAGATGCAGACAGCTATCGAGGGTCGCCGAGCGCTGTAGCGGGGCGGCATCGAACGATCCCACCGCACAATCGGGCCCGGCCTCGATATTGTGCAGCACGCGGAAACCGGGACCGTAGTCGAGTTGCCGTGCGCGCAACGAGTCGTAGAAAACATCTGGCGCGAGCACTCGCATCCGCCGACGCACGGCCCGATTTGCATCGACCACCCGCATCCATGCGACGATATCCCCGGGTGTGGGGTCACCGGCCAACCGTGCCGAAGCCAGCGTCCCGGCGCCTGTGACCTCCGCCTGCAACCTTCCAGCACCACCGGCCCGATAGGTGACAGCGGACAGCGCGGCGAGCCCGGTCCGCTCGTGCACCACGAAATCGGTGATCGTCCGCCCGTTTTCAGCCAGTTCGAGCAGCCTGAGCAGCCAGAACACCGCGGGGACGGTTGGTACGCCCTGCACCACGTGATCGTGGAGATCGTCTGCGGGGAACTCGGATTCAAAGACTCCGGCCGCGCTCGAATCGGTGGCATCTCGTCCGCGGCTGATCCTGGGACCGGTGGTTGTGTTCGTGTCGTAGTCGTCGCGGCCGCCACCGATGTCGAAACCTGCAGCTGCGCCCTGGCCCTGGGCATTTCGGCCGCGAGGAGCATCGAGCTGGGTGGTTGTATTCGGGTCGCGCGTATCTCGACCGTGAATGGAGTCGTGTTCGGTCGTGTCCGGGCCGTAGGCATTTCGACTGCGGACGGCATCATCTCCGATGGCTGCGCCGAAATCGGAGACCGAAGAATCGTTGACGGTGCGGCCGTTGATAGCGCGTTCGGTGGCACTGCGATGGGCGGTACCGGGCGCATTCGCAGCGACATGGCTTTCGCTGGGCCCGGTTGCGGCGTCGTGGATGATGCCGCAATTGGTGGCGGTGTCGCATGCGGTGCGGGGCTCTATGGGAGTGGTGGTCGAGGTGCCAGGCTCGGTGGCGGCGTCTCTGATGGTGTCGGATTCGGTGGTGCGGGTGTCGTCGGTGGTGTCGGGCCTGGTGGCGGTGTCGCATGCGGTGCGGGGCTCTGAGGGAGCGACGTACGAGGTACGTGGCTTGGTGGCGGCGACATGGATGGTGCCAGGCTTGGGGGCGGCGTCCCGGTCGGTGGGTCGCTTGATGGTGTCCGGTTCGGCGGTGGCGCCGGGATCGAGGCTGGTGATCAGTGGGAACCGTCGGTGGATCCATTGACGGGGTGGGGGTGGGGCGGTGAAGGGGCCGTTGGCAGCCCAATTCAGCGGGCGCCCTTCGAGGTAGAGGTTGCCGAGGCAGGTCAGGAAGGTTTTGGCCTCGTCGTCGCGGGTGGTGACCGGGTGGGTGGCGTCGGCGAATTCGGGGAACTCGCGGATTGCGGGTGTCAGTACGGGATGGGGTGTGAGTTCCAGTACCGTTGCGAATCCATCGTCGGCTGCTTGTCGCAGTGCGGCAGCCAGTTCGACGGTCCTCGAGGCATTTTCGGCCCAGTAGTCGGCATCCATCGCGGCCGTGGTTATCGTTTCGCCTCGACGCGCCGTCGAGTACACCGGGACGCGCGGCACCTGCGTGGTGAGTCCGTCGAGTGCGTCGACGAATTCGGGCAGGAGTGCGCCGACTTGCGAGCTGTGGGCGGCGAAGTCGACGGCGATCCGCTGCGCGAATATCTGCCTGCGCTTGGCACGGCGGACCAGTGCGTCGATGTAGCGTGGCGCACCGGAGATCACCACCGAACGCGGTCCATTGACAGCAGCGATCGCTACCGTCGCGTGCAGTGGCTCGACCAGCCGCGCCGCCTCATCCGCTGTCGCCTCCAGCAGCGCCATCGCACCGTGTCCGTCGAGGCGCGCCAGAATCCGGCTGCGCTGCACCACGACTCGGGCCGCATCCGAAAGCGATAACGCGCCGCTCACCGCGGCCCCGGCCACTTCGCCGAGACTGTGCCCCACCACCGCATCCGGTTCGATGCCCCACGCGGCGAGCAGTTCGGCGAGCGCCACCTGGAATGCGAATATCGCCGGTTGCACGAGTTCCGTCGCGCTGGTCCCGTTCGTCGCACCACTGAGCGCGAACCCGTTGCGCGGCGTCCACACTCGCCGGCCGCCCGCCACCGCAATCGCATCCGCGGCAGCGGTCACCGCATTCGCGAAGACCGGATAGCGAGCCGCAAGACCTCGCCCCATCTTGGAATACTGCCCACCCTGCCCAGAGAACAGGAAAAGCAGGCCACCCCGCCGCCGCACCGAACCAGCGCCGATCACCCCACCCCCGGACTGCCCACTTGCCACCGCACGCAACTGGTCCACGGCATCATCCAGATCCCGCGCAACCACTGCCGCCCGGGCATTCTCGGGTATCAACCGCGCCGCAGCAGCCGCGAAATGCCGAAGAATTTCGCGATCGCCACTCCCTGCGCCCAAGTAGCTCGTCACAATCGCCTCGGCCGCCGCACCCATGCCTTCGTTTGAGCTGCTGCTTGCGTGCTCGTGTGGGCTGCTGTTTGTGGGTTCGTGTGGGCGGCTGCTTGCGTGCTCGTGTGGGCCGCTGTTTGTGGGTTCGTGTGGGCGGCTGCTCGCGTGCTCGTGTGAATCGCTGTTTGCATGCTCGCGTGAATCGCCGCTAGTGCCCTCGCGGGAACCACTGCTTGTGCCGTCGTGCGAGTCGCTCGTGCGCTCGAGCAAAGTGCGAAACGTGCCCTCGGCCCTGCGGTTGCTGGTTTCGTCATGCGAGGCGCTGCTTGCGCCTATACCTGAGGCGGTGCTCATGTGATCGTGCGTGGCGTTGCTGGGTGAGTCGCCGCTCATGTCCTCGCCCGCGCCGCTCGTGTCCTCGCCCGAAATGCGCTTGATAGCCGCGCGCCGCGGGGTAGTGGTGTTGTCTCGCGACGCGCTGCTTGCGCCGTTGTAGGGAAGGACGCTGGTGTTGTCGCGTGATGCGCAGCTGGTGCTGTTGCCCGAAGCGGTGTTCACGCGATCGTGCGTGGCGTTGCTGGGTGAGTCGCCGCTCGTGTTCTCGCCCGCTCCGCTCATGTCCTCCCCTGACATGCGCCTGGTAGCCGCACGCTGTGAGGTAGGGGCGTCGTCTCGCGATGCGCGGCTGGTGCCGTTGTCCAAGGCGGTGTTCATGTGATTGTGCGTGGCGTTGTTGGGTGAGTCGCCTCTCGCGTTCTCCCCCGCACTGCTCATGCTCTCGCGCGACATGCGCCTGGTGGCCGCAGGCTGTGGGGTAGGGGTGTTGTCGCGCGACGAGCTGCTGGTGCCGTGGTCCGAAGCGGTGTTGTCGCGCGATGCGCTGCTGGGCATGCCACGTGAAACGTCGCTTGTGCCGCCTGACGACAGATTGCTTGCGCCGACACGCTCGAGCAGCTCGCCCCACCGCAACGCGTGCGAGCGCAGCTCCGCCATGTCGCGACCGGTGACTGGAAGCAGCACGGGCGGTTCATAACTCCGGTGACGCGCTGCCTCGAGACCGCGCAGCACCACGTGCGCATTCGTCCCGCCGAATCCGAATGAGCTGACTCCGGCAAGCCGCGCTTCCAGCGGTTTGTCGGTCCAGTCGATAGGTTCGATCGGCACGCGCAGCCCATGCTCGGCGAGTTTCAGCAGCGGATTCTCGGTGTGGAAATTGATGGTCGGCGGGATTACCCCGTGCCGGATGGACAGCGCCGCCTTGACCATTCCGGTGACTCCGGCGGCCGCCTCCAGATGCCCGATATTGGATTTGAGCGAGCCGATCCAGGTCGGTTCGGCCTCGCTTCCGACTACCGCGGCGAGCGCGCCCACCTCGACTGCATCACCCAATGGTGTTCCGGTGCCGTGACATTCGATGTACCCGATCGCACGCGGATCGAGACCTGCCAAGGCAGTACGAATAACCTCCTGCTGGGCCCGTCCGTTCGGCGCGTACAGCCCGTTGGACCGCCCGTCCGAACCGACTGCCGTGCCGAGGATTTCGGCATATACCCGATGTCCGTCCCGCAGCGCATCGGCGGTGCGCCGCAGCACCACTACGGTGCATCCATCACCGCGGGTATATCCGTCGGCCGCGGCATCGAACGGTTTGCACCGTCCATCGGGCGCGAGGAACCCGCCTTCGGCCAGGTACGCCGAAGTATGCGGCAGCAGTGGGAGATTCACCCCGCCGACGATCGCGAACGGCACGGAGTCATCGGCCAGCAGGCGCACCGCGAGATCCACGGCGGCCAGCGAGGACGAGCAGGCGCTGTCCACTACCAGACTCGGTCCGTGCAGGTCGAGGACATAGGACAGCCGGTTGGCGATGATGCTGAGCGCCGATCCGGTGACCGCATACGGCGCATCGTGCCCATCGCGGCCGAGCACCGCGATGCCGTGATCGTAAGCGCACGCACCGAACACCACCGCAGCCCCGGAACCCCTGGTGTGATAGCCGATTCCGGCATCGTCGAGCGCCTCGATCGCGACCTCGAGCGCCAGCCGCTGCTGCGGATCCATCAGCGCGGCCTCGCGACCGGAGATGGCGAACCAGTCGTTGTCGAATGCATCGATATCGGCGAGATATCCGGCGTGCCGTGTGCCCGGTCGACCGGGCGGCGGCGCTCCGGTGGCATCCCGGCCATCGCACAGCATCCGCCAGAACTCGGGCACGCTCGAAGCTCCCGGCACCCGGCAGCCGATGCCCACGATGGATACCGGCGGATACGGCCGGACGGAGGCGGGCTGGCCTGTCCGATTTGTGGGCAAGCTGTTCATCGCATCGCGAGATACTCGACAAGCTGCTCGATGTCCGGATGGTCGTATAGCGCGGTGAGCGAAACCTCGACTCCCATGGCATCTTCCAGATGCGCTGTCAGCCGCGCCAATTGCAGCGAGCTGAGGCCGAGATCGCTGAACGGTGCATCGGTCGAGACCGCTGCGGCATCGACATTCAGCAGGTCGGCGATGGCGGCGGTGGCAGCGCTCAGTAGCGCGGCACGTCGCGAACCGAATATGTTCGAAACACCGTCGGCGACTGTTCGCAGGTCGCTCGAGACAACACCCTGCCCGTCCGGAAGATCAGGCCCCATCCGTCCTCCTCCCGTCGCCGGAGGGCTGCTGCCCCCACGCCGGTACCCCTGCCGATTATGCCGTAGATATCGGCGCGATCAAGGTGTCCCTCAGGCGGGTGTATTGTCCGGAATTGTCCTGCATACCCGGCTCTTTCGCCGTCTACCATGATCGCCTACGGTGGCACTGTGCCCGAATCCGGAACCGAGCGGACGCCCACCCTGCCGACCGTGCTGCGCTGCTGCGCCGCCCTGGCGGCCACACCTGGTCGACTGCTGCGCCCGCGTCGCCCCGATAGCGTGTTGCTGGCCGGTCTGGAGCCGGTCCCGCTGCCGCAGACCAAGGTGACTGTCGGACTCACCGTCCTGATGCAGGCCCGTATGGCCGCCCCCGCCACGATTGTCGCTGAGGGCGTGCGCAGCCTGCGCGAATTGCCGATGACCATGTCGGCCTATCTGATCGAACATCCGAAGGCGCGATTCCTGGTCGATCCGGCCCTGTGCGCGGGGGTGCACGATCGGGTGCTGCCCGAGCTGCCGTTCCCGATTCCACTGTTGGTCGCACCCGATAAGCCGGTGCTCGGCCTCTCGGACGCACTGGCCGCCCGCGATATCGCCGTCGATGCAATCGATTTCGTACTGCCGACCCACCTGCATTGGGATCACGTCTCCGGCCTGCTGGAGCTGCCCGATTCCGTGTCCATCCGACTACCCGCCGTCGAACGCGCGTGGGCACTCGACGGCCCGCATGCCCCCGTCGGCGTTGCCCGAGGCCCGCTGCGCGGGCGCACCTTCGACACCTTCGAACTAGACGGACCGCCGGTGCTCACCTTCCCGCGCAGTCTGGACCTGTTCGGCGACGGTTCGGTGCTGCTCGTCGACCTCGCCGGACATACCCCGGGCAGTATCGGCGTCCTGCTCGCGGTCGACGACGGCACCCGGGTGCTGCTCGCGGGCGACGCGGTGTGGAACAAACTCCAGGTCGAGCTGATCCGCGAAAAGGCTCCCATGCCCGGCCAACTCTTCGATGCCGACCGCGATGCCACCTTCGCCACCATCCATCGCCTACACGCCCTACCCGACGGCATCGAAATCGTCGCCGCCCACGACTACTCCGCGGTCGAGGCACTGGCGGCGAGATAGGACCTGGTCTGCGCGAAATTCAGTCGATGCCCTCGTCGAGTTGCTGCCAAGTGGCGTGCACCTCGAACGGCACCAGCGAATCGATCGCGCTGGCAGAACGGTCCGATCGGGTGTGATGTCCAGCCGAAACGTACTCCCCGGCCGAGTTGAGCGTCAGCATCTCGATCGAAACCGCGGGACCGTCCTCATTGGCCATCCGGACGATCCAGTAGTGCTGTATCTCGAACCGGGCATATTCGGCACGATTGTCGACCAAGTCAGCAGTGATCGTGGTCGGCGAGACCACCTCGACCACCAGCACGGCGTCCGCGGCTGTCGGCTTCATCCGCCACTTCGGTCGAGGCTCATCGATGCAGCGGTAGACGATGACGTCCGGCCGCTTGTAATGGAAGGGGACCTCCGAGACCAACATGTCCACATCCCGGTTGACCCGCAAGCACGGCTCCGCTGAACCGCGCTTGGCATGGCCGTCCAGCAGTGCCCGTTCGATATTTCGGGCTATCGCATTGTGATTCGGCGAGGCGGATTCACAGTGGATGATCATCCCGTCTCTGATCTCGACATTGCGCGCCATGTCCTCTGGCATGGACAGGTAACCGTCTATATCCACCGGCAGGATGTAGGTCTTCGGCAGAGACCAGTCGAACGCTTCCGACACGGATGACCGTCCTTTGGCTGGTAGTCAACGTCATCGTAGGTCAGCTTGTCGACTGACCTCGGTCGCGGTAACCCCCGATGGAGTGCGACGGGCCTGGTTCGACTATGGGACGAGCCCTGGCGCTCGGTCCAGGGTTTCGCAACGAGTCCCTAGGCGACTACCTTCTCCGCGAGGCGCGCGGTGATCAGCTCCTCCGCCTCGGCGACCATCCGGCTGATCAGTTCGGCGCAGGACGGGATGTCGTGGATGAGACCCTGGGCCAGGCCCGCCGACCAGATGCCCGCATCGAGATCGCCCTCGTCGAAGACGCGGCGTCCGCGCGCACCCGCGACCAGATCGCGGACATCGTCGAAAGTGCCACCGGCCTTTTCGATTTCGACGACCTTGCGGCTGATTTCGTTATCCGCGACGCGCGCGGTGTTGCGCATGGTCCGGAAGATCAGCTGGGTGTCGAGTTCGGAGTTGGCGACGATCTGTTCCTTGACCTTCTGGTCGATCGCCGATTCCTGCGTGCACAGGAAGCGCGTGCCCATGTTGACGCCGTCGGCACCGAGCGCGAGGGCCGCGACCAGTCCTCGGGCATCGGCGATACCGCCGGAGGCGATCATCGGAATGTCGAGCACCCGTGCGGCTGCCGGGATCAGGATCAGTCCGGGAATATCGTCCTCACCCGGATGTCCGGCACATTCGAAACCGTCGATGCTGACACCGTCGACGCCGATCTTCTGTGCCTTCAACGCATGCCGGACGCTGGTGCACTTGTGCAGCACCTTGATACCGGCCTCCCGGTAGTACGGCAGGAAGGGCTCCGGATTGCTGCCCGCGGTCTCGACGATCTCGATGCCGCTCTCGATGATCGCCTGCACGTATTCGGCGTACGGCGGCGGATTGATCGACGGCAGGATCGTGACGTTCACGCCGAACGGCTTATCGGTCAACGCCCTGGTCCGCGCAATCTCCTTGCGCAGGTCGTCGGGGGTGGGCTGGGTCAGCGCGGTGATGAAGCCGAGCCCGCCCGCGTTGGCGACGGCCGCGACGAGGCCGGCGCGGCCGACATGCATCATGCCGCCCTGCACGATCGGGTGTTCGACGCCGAATGTCTCGGTGAACCTGGTACGCAGCATTGCGCTTCTCCTATGCGTTGCGGGGCGTGCCAGTGGCGCCCTTACGCAGTGATGGTGACACGGGAATCGTCTGCTGTTCAACTCATAAGTGAGTCGGGATTCGCATAGTATTGCCGTCGGAACGGGTGTGTAGGTGGGCAGCAACTATCGAGATAGTCGGCGAATATGCAGCTAGGAGCGATTTTCGCTGTGCAAACCCGACCTCGGAACGATTAACAGCGATTCGTGACCTAGTGTCTTGCTGCCTGAATAAGTTAGTTGTTATTCTGCTCTCAGTTCAGCCCGTCGACGCCGTCGGATACACCGGCGTCCGTTCGACGGTCCGAGAGGAGTGGCATGACCACCGGTGCACAGGCGCTCGACGAGCCGATCAGGTCGCGGCGCAACCACTGGAACAACCAGATCGCATCGCATGCGCAGATGCGCCCGGACGCGGTGGCCGTGCGGTTCCGTGGTGTGGACACCACCTGGCGGCAGCTGCACGAGCGTTCGCTGAAGTTCGCCGACGCGCTCGCCCGCCGCGACATCGGCTTCGGTGACCGGGTACTGATACTGGCGCTGAACTATCCCGAATATCTCGAGGCCGTCTTCGGCATCAACGCACTCGGCGCCATCGCGGTCCCGGTGAACTTCCGGCTCACCCCGCCCGAGGTCGCCTATATCGTCAGCGATTCCCGCGCCAAGGCGATCGTCACCGACACCATGCTGCAGCCGTTGGCCACCGCCGTGCAGGGCGAGGCGACCGAGCTCGCGACCTGCATCGTGATCGGTGGCCAGACCACCGATTCGGTGCTCGGCTACGACGAAGTGCTGGCCGAGGGCGGCGAACCGCATACACCGCTGGACATTCCCGAGGACACCCCCTCGCTGATCATGTACACCTCGGGCACCACCGGCAGCCCGAAGGGTGCGGTGCTCTCCCACGCGAACATGAATGCCCAAGCGCTGACCAGTATTCGGGCCACGGATATCGGTCCCGACTCGGTCGGCTTCTGCACGTCACCGCTGTTCCATATCGCCGGACTCGGCAGTCTCGCACCGTATTTCATGCTCGGCGGCAAGATCGTGCTGCATCCACTCGGTGCCTTCGATCCCACCGAATTCCTCGAGGCCGTCGAACGTGAGCAGGCCACCACCGCCTTCTGCGTGCCCGCGCAATGGCAGATGATCTGCGAGGAGCCGACGGTCAAGCAACGCAAGCTCGCGCTGAAGGTGCTCAGCTGGGGTGCTGCCCCGGCCTCCGATACCGTGCTGCGGGCCATGGCCGACTGTTTCCCGGACGCGGTCAATGTCGCGGTCTTCGGTCAGACCGAGATGTCGCCCATCACCTGTGTGCTGGAGGGTAAGGACGCGATCCGCAAGCTCGGTTCGGTAGGCAAGCCCATTCCGACCATCCAGGCCCGCGTCGTCGACGACGAGATGAACGATGTCGCGCCCGGCGAAATCGGCGAAATCGTCTATCGCGGACCGACTCTCATGCAGGGCTACTGGAATAAGCCGGAGGCGACCGCCGATGCCTTCGCCGGTGGCTGGTTCCACTCCGGTGACCTGGTCCGTGCGGACGAGGAGGGCTTCCTCTGGGTGGTGGACCGCAAAAAGGACATGATCATCTCCGGCGGCGAGAACATCTACTGCGCCGAGGTGGAGAACGTGCTCTTCGCACATCCGAAGATCCGCGAGGCCGCGGTGGTCGGACGGGTGCACGAGAAGTGGGGAGAGGTGCCGGTTGCCGTTGTCGCCCTTGCCGATCCGGATGCCGAGCTCACGCTCGATGACCTGGCGCCGTTCCTCAACGAGAACCTGGCGCGCTACAAGCATCCCAAGGATCTGGTGATCGTGGCCGAGTTGCCGCGCAATGCCAGCGGCAAGGTTGTGAAAGTTCAGCTGCGCAAGGACTACTCGTCCTGAGCTTTTGCCGAATCGAAGACATCGGCGGTGCCGACGCCTCACGATCCCGCATGGTGATCCGACGCATCCGGGCCGCCGTACTCGCGGTGCACAGGCAGGTGAATGTCATTGGACCTGGAGGGTTCCTCGGGCCGATGCCGGCCGGTCCGGTGGCGAAGGGCGGGGCGGTGGCGCGGTCCCGCCGAGCAGGCGCTCGAGCTGATCGGGCACATCGGTATTAACGGGAGGTGGTCAGGCAGACTCAGATCTGTTTCGAGGAGTACCCGATCAGTGGCCGGCGCGGCTGACCCGTCCGGTATGTGACACCCGGCTCGTCAGGCCTGGTCCGACCAGAACTTCGAGGCGACGGTAGGTTTCGGCCGCGGGCAGCGGCGGTTCCGCGTCCGCGATCGAGCCGAGCAGGCCGACGACACCCCAGGACAGGAAGGTCATCGTCACCGCGAATTCGTCGTCGTCCATCTCGAGTCGACCCGAAAGTTGTTCGGTGAGAATTTCTTCCACCATGCGTCGGGTCGAGCGCAACAGCACTCCGGTCGCCCGGCGACCCAGTAGCGCGCGGTAGACCTCCGGATTCGCCGACGCCAGCCGGAACAGCGTGTACAGCGGTGCGAGCGGTTCCGAATGTTGCGGTGCATCAGGATCATTCGCGGCCGATTCGACATCTGCCACCGCCGCGCGCAGGTACTCGGTACTGCTGACCAGCAGCAGATCGTCCTTGTCCCGGAAGTGCGCATAAAAGGTGGAGCGTCCGACATCGGCGCGATTCAGGATGTCCTGCAACGTGATCCGGTCATAGCCGCATTCGATCATCAGCTCGATCAGCGCCCGGTGCAGCAGGCTCTTGGTGCGGCGCACCCGACGATCGGTGCTGGTCATCGGCATCCTCCGAACGCGAAGACCGCGTTGTCGTACAGATAGTGCGAATCCGTTCGTAACGGCACGATATCCGCACTTTTGCTTCTGGTCTATCCGGTCATCTGGTCCGATTATGAACTCATGACCGGAAACGCACAACAGTCCACTAACACACATGCTGACCGGAACTCCGAGATCGGCATTCTCATCACCAAACCACGCGGCTATCTCGCTGTGAAATCGGCCTTCTTGCTCGGCCGGGTCGGCAGCCTGAACGCTCGCCTCGTCGAGCTGACCGGTGCCGCCGCGGGCGATCATGCGGTCGATATCGGTTGCGGCCCGGGCCAACTCGTTCGGGCCCTCGCCGATCGAGTCGGGCCGTCCGGTCGAGTGATCGGTATCGACCCGTCCCGGGAGATGATCGATTACGCGAGCGGTCGCGCCGCCCCCCACTGCCGTTTCGAAGTCGGCGCCGCCCAGTCGCTGACCCTGCCCGATGCCTCGGTCGATGTGGTCACCTCGACCTTTGTCATGCATCACATTCCGGAGGCCCAGCGCATCGCGGCACTGGGACAGATGTTCCGGGTGCTCCGCCCGGGTGGCCGACTGCTGCTCGCCGATACCCACCCGACCGGAAAAGTCCTTCCCGCGGCGGTTCGCATCATGTCCCGATTCGCCGCCCGTCGCACCGACGACCCGCACGCGCCCGGACACCACGCGGACCCGCTGGCGGCCATCGATATCCGCCGCTATCGAGAAGCCTTGCGGACGGCCGGATTCGGGACGGTGGACTTCACCGCGATCCCACCGACGACCGGCGTGCTGGTGGCAACCAAGGACGCCTGATCAGATCAGGTCCTTCGATGTCATCCAGCGCATGCAGAACCAGCCGCAGAACACTGGCAGCCAGCAGGTGAGCACGCGGTAGAGCAGCACCGACGGCACGGCGATGGTCGCGGGCAGGCCGAAGGCGGCAAGGCCACCGATCAGTGCGGCTTCGACCGCGCCGACGCCACCGGGTGTCGGCGCGGCCGCGGCCAGGGTGCCGCCGATCATGGTGACGATGGTGAGGGTGATGAACGACGCGCCACCACCGAACGCCTCGACGCTGGCCCACAGCGCGAGCGCCAGGCCGAGTGTGATCGCACCACAGCCGAGCACGATCACCAGGAAGCGCTTGGGATCCCGGGCCAGATCGCCGAGTTCACCGAGCACCTCCTGCAACTGTGGGCGCACCGAATTGTTCAGCCAGCGACGCAGTTTCGGCACGAACATGAAGGCGCCGATAATGCCGACGCCCACACCGGCCGCTAGATAGAGCACGGTGGCGTCGGGCACGAAATGCGACAGATTCGCCGAAGTGCCCGCCGCGACACTGAACAGGATCAACAGGCTGATGTGTGTGATCACCTGTACGGCCTGCTGCAGTGCGACGGCGGCGGTGGCCCGCACCGCGCCGAGTCCGGCCTGCTGCAAGAAGCGCACGCTCAAGGCCAATCCACCGACACCCGCGGGTGTTGTCGTGGCGGCAAAGGTATTTGCGATCTGCATGATCACCAGATTGCGGAAGCTGACCAGGCGCGTGGCGCAGGCCCACAGTGCCGCCGCCGCACCGATATACGTCAGCCCCGAGAATGCGAGCCCGAGCAGCGCCCACCACCAGTTGGCGCTCCACAACTGCGAGAAGAAGGTCGGCACCGCGCTGATGAACGGATAGGCGACATAGACCAATCCGATCAGCAACACCAACTGGATGATCTGATTGCGGCTGAACCGGGTGATCTGCTCGGCCTCGATTTTGTCCTGGCCGGTCTGCTTGCGCACCTCATCGCGGGCCGAGGAGACCACCTCGCCCCAGTCCGGAATCGACTTCTTGATCCCGGCGGGCATGGCGGACTTGGTGAGTCGGCTCGCCGCGGTCAGCACCGTCTGCTCGCCGAGCGTCTCGATGGCGGTGCGCACCGCCGCTTCCTTGCCGAAGACCGCCGTGGTCGAGACCAGCAACTGCGCGACATCGGACTGCCGCTGGTTATCGGACGCGCCGAATTCCGCATTGATGAATCCGCTGAACAGCGTGGTGCCGTTCTCGATTCGGATCTCGGCGGGTCGCAGATCGCCGTGCGAGATCTGGCCGCAGTGCAATGCGGACAGCGATCGCCATACCCCGGCGAGCTCGTGATCGGAGGTTTCGTCGAGCGGCCTACCCCGAGGCATGGTGTGCGCGTACAGCATCCAGCCGCGCTCGAGTGCCGCGACGGCGACCTGCTGCACGGCGGCCAGACCCATTTCGCCGGCGGCGATGGCCACCAGCGCGCGGTGCTCGACGGCGCGGTGCATCGAGCCGTGCAGTGCCGCCGTTTCGCTGGTGCGGAAGGTGAGCCAGCGCCACAGCTGGCGCAGCGCACCGAAGCTGCGCTGGTTCTTGCCGAACAGCTCTACGGTCAACTCGCGCTCCGGACCGTCGATGGTCGCGGCGAGCACCAGCGGACCACGCCCGGCGGGATGCAGCACGGTGAATGCGGTGACGGTATGTCCGCGCCTGGCCAGCACCCGCACCGCCGCCTCCAACGGCACCTCCAGCGCCGGTGTGCCGACCACCAGCATGATCACCGCGCCGACCAACCAGCCGACCGCGAGTCCGAACATGGCCCGCGCGGGCACCACCGTGCTGACCACCAGGTGGATCGGTGCGAACGCCAGCAGCAGGAACCACAGCCAGCGCCGCGGTCGGGTCGGCAGCCATGGACTGGATAGGGTCAGCACGGCGGCGAGCATGGCGATCCAGCGCGGATCGTCCAGGAACTGCGAAAGGAAGGTATCGAGCCGGTCCGGCACCTGCAGATGCCATTGCGGCGCGGACAATCCTGTTCCGGTGATCGATAGCAGCAGGCCCGCGACCAATCCCGCGGCCGCGTAGCCCGCGAGCAGCTTCCACTGCCTGCTGATGATCAATTCGATGAGGATCGCGAACGGCAGCGCCAGAATCGCCGTGCCGTAGACCAGGTACACCAGATTGGACTGGTCCGGATTGAGGAATCCGACGATATTCGAGACCGAACGCTCCAGTGCCAGCCACTCCGGCCGGGTGATCAGCGAGGCGGCGACGATCACGCCGACCCACAGTGCCGCGAGTACGACACGGATGATGTCACTGGTCCGCCGGATCAGCGGTTGCAGCAGGCTCCCCGTGACCGGGATATCCCGCCCGTCAACTCGCATCTCATGGCCCTCCGCTCCTCCGCCTCCCCGGGCCTTTTGCCGGTCGTAGGTGAGTCCTAACGTACCGTCGCGGGCCGACGGTTCCCGGAGTGGCTGAGTTCTGGGCGTCCCCGGCGAGCTACCCATGTTCGTACTAGATCAACTGTTGCGTTGGCAGCACGATACACAGCAGTCGGTTCCCACCGACCTACCGGTTGGTAGACGGTCTTGCCGAATCCGTTCCGGCCGATGAGGATCAGCACGAATCAGCCGACGGAAGGCAGGACATGGCAGCACAGGATCTATCCGGGAAGACGGTGGTGGTGACCGGCGCCAGCTCCGGCATCGGCGCCGAGGCGGCGGCGAAGCTGGTGGCGCACGGCGCGACCGTCGCGGTGGTCGGGCGCTCGCCGGAGCGCACCGCCGCGGTGGCGGCGCGGATCGGCGCGGAGTCGTTCATAGCCGATTTCGCCCGCTTCGACGAGGTGCGCAAACTCGCCGATCAGCTGCTAGATCGCTATCCGCGCATCGATGTGCTCGCCAATAACGCCGGCGGCGCGTGGGCCGAACGCACCGTCACCGATGACGGCAATGAGCTGACCTTCCAGGTAAATCACCTGTCGCCGTTCCTGCTGACCGCCCTGCTGCTGGATCGGCTGGTGCAGTCGCAGGCCAGGGTCGTCAATACCGCGAGCATGACCTACCGGATGGCGAAGCTGGACCTCGACACCGTCAACGCATCGACCGGCTCGTTCAACCAGCTGGGCGCCTACGGCACTTCCAAGCTCGCCAACATCATCTTCACCAGGGAGCTGGCCCGCCGCACCGAGGGCAGCGGGCTGGTCACCGCCGCATTCCATCCGGGCGCGGTCGCCACCCATGTCTACGACAATGCTCCGCTCGGACTCGGCGCGTTCATCCGTTCGCCGCTGTCACGGCCCTTCTTCATCCGGGCAGATAAGGGCGCGGATCCACTGGTGCACTTGGCGACTACGTCGGAGGAGATGAACGGCAAGTACTTCCACCGGTTCAAGGAGGAACAGCCGCGGAACAGGCGGGCCGTGGATGCGGAACTCGCGCAACGGCTTTGGACCATGTCCGAGGAGATCACCGCAACGGCGTAGGTCAATGGGCGTCCGCACCGAGTGCGTGACGCCCAACCTCGGCCGCCACCGCGACGGTGAAGATTTCGCCGGTCATCTCGCCTCGATCGAGTTCGACAATGGCCCGCACCACCTGTTCGGTGGACACCGTCGCGGGAAAATCGTTGGGCGCGATGGCATTAGCCCGCACCCCGAACTCCTCGAATTCGGCCGCGATATGCCGGGTCAGGTGGTTGAGCGCCGCCTTGGACGCCGCGTAGAGCGCCTGTCCGCCGGGGTACACCCGCGAACCCGCAATGCTGGAGACATTCACGATATTGCGATTACGGGCCCGGTTCTCGTCTCCGGCGTGCACCCAGCTGCGCTGCGCCAAGCGCGCCGACAAACGCAGCGGCACACCGACATTGACCGCGAAATGCGGATCGAATTCGTCGAGCGCGGCGTCACCGTCGACGATACCGCGCGGCTGAAATCGGCTGTGCGCGGCATTGTTGACCAGCAGATCGATATGCCCGAAGCGGGCAAGTGCGATATCGATGACGCGCTCGACTTCACCCGCTTCGGTGAGATCGGCCTTGATCACGAATATCCGCGAAGCATTCTCCGGCACGGGCATTTCCGGTTCGAAGGGATCGACGAACCATTCGAGCTGTGACGGTGCCGCCGGGGTGCGATTGCGACAGACCGCGATGATGTCGTAGTCGGTGTACAGGCCGCGGCAGAAGGTATCACCCAGGACGCCACCCGCCCCGGTGAGCAGGCACACCCGGCGTTCAGTGCCACTGCGCAATGCTGTCTCCTCCCCAGCGCCGCACCACGTCTTCCTTCGGCCGGTGCAGCCACATCACCACGCTATTGCGCGCGGCGGCGTTATTGCCGACGAACGTATGCCAGGAGCGCGGTGTGCACTCGAACAGCAGCAGCGAGTTGTTCAGGGGCGGAATCGTCAGTGCGGGAACCGGGTTCGCGCCGATATGCGCATACAGCGCGGTCTCGCCGCCATCGCCCGGCTGCCAATCCGGATTGCCGAAATAGAACAGCACCGCGACGGCGCGCACCGTCTCCCGCGCGAAGACCTCCGGCGTCCGCGGGCCGATCTTCAGATCCACCTCCGGATCCACGGTCCTGACCTCGCCCGGCCCAGGCGCCACCCCCTTGAACCAGGCCGGATTCAAATCATTGTGCGGTGACCCCGACGGGCTCCCCGGCCGATGATGGTGCACCGACCCCTCGACATCACCGGTGGTAGCCACCCCAGCTACCCGCGCGATCAGGTCATGCCATTCCCGCGAGAGAAACAGCGCCAACGGCCCGTCCCGCAGTCCGGCCAGTGAGGCCCCGACCGCACCGTAATCGGCCGCCACCGTTCCGAACGACTCCGGCCGCTCGCGGCGCACCCGCGCCAACTCATCGGCCAACCGCCCATAGAACTCGGGCACGAAAACATCCCGGGCATATACATGCGGAAACGGCTCGACCCGGCGAATCCAGCGGCGATGCGCGAACAAACCCGTGAACCACGGCGGCGCCGCGGCCACTGTGGATTCGGCTACCCCTGTCAACTTCAATCCCTCCCGAATGACCACAGCGATCCTAACGGGCACGACCGGAGTCCGTGCGGCGGTAGCCGGGCCCTGCTCCGCGGCGAGCAGTTGCGAAGATCGCCGGATGTGGAACGACCTTCGCGTGTGCTGCATCGGTGATTCTTTCGTCGCGGGTGTCGGCGACGCGCAGTGCCTCGGGTGGGTCGGTCGCCTGGCCGCCCAGACCTACGCGAATGGCCAGCCGCTCACCACCTACAACCTGGGTGTGCGGATGCAGACTTCGACCGAGATCCTCGGCCGCTGGCAGACCGAATGCGCCCCACGATTTCCCGACGGCTGCGATGCCCGCCTGGTTGTCTCGTTCGGCGTCAACGACACCACCATCATCGACGGACAGCCCCGAGTGGCTCCCGAACAATCGGCGGCCAACCTGTCCGAGCTGCTCACACAGGCCGCCGAGCTGCCGGTCCTGGTCGTCGCGCCGCCGCCCATCGATGACATCGACCACAACGCCCGGACCGCCGCGCTCGACGAACATTTCGCCGAGATCTGTGCTGCCGCAGCGGTCCCGTACGTGCGCGTCCATCGACCGCTGCGCGACAGCGCGGTATGGATGCGCGAGGTGCGCGCGGGCGACGGCGCGCATCCCGGCGCGGGCGGTTACGACGAATTGGCCGCCCTCATCCGGCCGCACTGGCGAGAGTGGTTGGCACGCTGACCAATCCGGGCGCGTGGCCGTGAGCCTGGCGGCGATGAGCCGATCGAGGGCCGCGATGATCGGTATCCACCCATCGCCGAGAAGTCGGAATCGTCGGTGGCGGGAAGTTCGGCGCGCGAATCGCTCTGTCTGAGACGCAATGTCTCGGGTTGGTGTCTCGGCGGCGTCGGGGCAGGTCAGCGCGGTTGGGCTCAGCCCACAGACATGCGCCGCGCATCCGCTTCGGCCCGCTTGCGCCGAGCCACCGCTAGATCGACCGGCACTGCGTCCTGCTCCGCGGGGCGAGTCACCAACTCGTGCAACGTCGGATGCCACCGCCCGACTTCGTCGCGGAACGAACCTTCGGTCTCCAACTGACCGATCGCACCGATCAGCGTGAGCATCGATCGCGCGAACGGCGTGAAGCGCGCGGGCATAGTGCCTTGACGCAGGGCATTCGTCAACCGCGGATTCGTCACCCGCAGTACCTGTTTGCGCAGCCAGCGCATGGTGAACCGGTAGTTCGCGTGCCGGAAAGGTTCGACGCACGGCGCGACCACATGGAACAGATCCTCGGCATCGAGTACCCGGCCCGGTTCGCAGAAACCGTGCCGTCGTACCGCCGCCTCCAATTCGGCAGGCCCGCCGTTGAACAGCGCATCGCAGTAGTCGAAGGCGAATTCCTCGAAACCCTCGGTCGGCCACGGTGTGCAGGCTCCGAAGTCCACGACGCCGAGTCGCCCATCCGGCAGCACCCGGAAATTGCCCGGATGCGGGTCGCCGTAGAGCAGACCGCTGCGGATCCAACTCGATGCCATGAACCGCACCAGCTGCATACCGACCCGATCCCGCTCGGCGCGCGTACCGGAGGCGATGACGCGCGGCAGCGGCGTACCGTCCAGCCATTCGGTGACGAGCACGTCGCCGCGTTGTTCGATCACCCGCGGAATATAGAAATCCGGATCGTCGGCATAGGCCGCCGCGAAGATCCGCTGGGATTGCGCCTCGGCCGCATAGTCGAGTTCGTCGAGCACACAGGCGCAGACCGCCTCGGTCACCCCCTTGACATCCGCACCGGGCACGAAAACCGTTGCCAGCATGGAGATCCGGCGCAGCTGATCCAAGTCGTTCGCGACCGCCTGCTTACCGCCGGGATACATGATCTTCACCGCGACGGGCGTACCGTCACGCCATACCGCGCGATGCACTTGGCCGAGCGAGGCCGCGGCCGCGCGCCGATCGTCGAATTCCCGGAAATGCCAACGCCAGTCCTCCCCCATGCTGGCGGCCATCGCCGCGTGCACCGAACGCGGCAGCATCGTCGGCGCGGAATCCTGCAACCGGCTCAGCGCGACTTTGTATGGCTCGGCGAGTTCCGGCGGCAGTGCGAGTTCGTAAATGGCAAGCAGCTGACCGAGTTTCGCGGCACAGCCTTTCAGTTCGCCGAACACCTCGAAGATGTGCTGTGCGGTGCGCATTTGGATTTCACGATTGACCTCGGCGGCCGGTCGGCCGAGTGCGCGCTTACCCACACCTGCGGCCTGACGGCCGGCGAAGGCGACCGGCAGCGCCGCCAATTTCGCATTGCGAACTGCCGTACGAACTGGAGGTTTACCGTTCGACCTCATCGCGAAAATGCGTGCATGTCTAGTTGTCGAACTCTCGGCCGATCGACCGTCGCCACGCTGAATTGTCATGACTCACCTCGCACCGCACACTGACCAGTGTTACACAGGTGCAGTCTCGCACAGGAGAGCATAGACTGTCTGGGACGTATTCGGAACCGAGTCGAAAGGTGGCATCTCGATGGGATCCCAAACGGTAGTCGCCGACGTTGCCGATGAGCTGGCACGCCGGGTTGCCGCGGGGGAATATCAGCCGGGGGATTTGATGCCGTCGGTCCGTCAGGTCGCGGAGGAGTTCGATATGAACCGCGCGACCGCGCAGTTGACCCTCGGTCGGCTGGAATCGTACGGATTCGTCGAGGCGCGACGCGGTAAGGGGTTCACGATCCGCGATGTCCGTGAGGCGGGCGGTCTCGATGTGTATCGGCACCTGTTCAGGTTCTCGGTTCCGATGCCGGATGTGGCCGTCGAGATGTTCCACGACATCGTCGAGGTGGAGCGCGGCATCGTCATGGAGGCGCTGCTCGCCTACACCAGCAGCGAACAGGAGATCGATCCGGCCGAACTCAAGGCCGCGATCGATCAACTGGAATCGCTTGCCCGACAGGAGGTCCCCGACTTCCAGCAGATCCTCGCCATCGAGATCGGTCTGGTCCGCCGGTTGCTCACCGCACTCGGGCTGAGCATGCAGCGCGCGATCATGAATTCCATCGGCGAGATGGTGCTCGAGGTGCCCGAGGCCGTCGAGGCCTTCTTCGCGGGCGCGGCCGATCTGCATGTATTGGTATGGCGTGCGCTGGTCGCGGTGTGGGATTCCGGTTCCGGCCCGTCCGACGCCCAGCTGGCGCTGTTCGAGGATCTGTTCGGGCTGTATCACAACAAGGTGATCGCCCGATTCGAGGAATTGCTCGACGTCGGGGCCGAGGACCAAGAGGATGCGGAGCAAGCGGCGACCGCCTGATCCTGCTCGGTCCTTCCGAATTCACTGTCTGAGTCATCAATTGGTCCGTGCCGCTCAACGCCGTCCGAGAGGCGTACGGTTGCCGCTGTCCGGCAAGATCGTCGCATTTGAATCTCTGTCTGGGACGGCTCGGGATTTTTGTCCTCGACCAGGCCGCCGATGGGGTGTTCGCGGCGAACTCGAGGCCAGCGCCATGCAGCTCGGGCAGGCGCTGATCGTGGCCGAGTCGAGCATGAAGCCCGACGGAGCTCCCAGAGCTGGCCATGCTCGGCCGGGTCTTCGGTGGCATCGTCGGGGTCTGCGCGCAGCTCGATGGAAGGTCCGTTCGTCGAGTTGGTCGAGCGATGGCTGCCCGGCTGCACGCGACGACGAAGCGGTCTAGATCAACCAGGAGTTCTCTGTGACATCGGTACCAATCCTGCCGCGCCGCTGGACCATTGCGGATATCGCGGACCAATCCGGAAAGACAGCCGTGGTCACCGGCGCCAATAGCGGCCTCGGCCTGCGCACCGCCGAGGCATTGGCGAGCAAGGGCGCGCATGTGCTGCTGGCCTGCCGAAATCCGCAGAAGGCCGCGACCGCACTGGATGCGGTAACGGCAGTGTCAATCGGGCCGAAACCTGAAGTGCTGCAGCTGGATCTGGCCGATCTCGCCTCGGTCGGACGCGCCGCCGAGCAGATCAACGACACCGTCGGGCGGATCGATCTGCTGATCAATAATGCGGGTGTGATGGCGGTGCCGCGCTCACGAACGGCCGATGGGTTCGACGCCCAGTTCGGCACAAATCATCTCGGGCACTTCGCATTCACCGGCGGCGTACTGCCCGCTCTCTTACGCGCCGAACAGCCCCGGGTGGTGACCGTATCGTCGGTGGCCGCGTGGGTCGGCGTGATCAACTGGCTCGACCCGAATTGGCAGCGGTTCTATCTGCGCTGGCCCGCCTACAGCCAGTCCAAATTGGCGAATCTGCTGTTCACCGCGGAACTCGAGCGCCGCGCCCGCGCGGCCGGATCCGACCTGCGTGCGGTGGCCGCGCATCCCGGAGTGTCGGCGACCCATCTCTACGACCGCGACGGTGAGAAGGGTGTGAACGGTATCTTGGCGGCGATCCCGCAGGCGATCCTGTTCGCGCTGGCCCAGTCCGACCGCATGGGCGCACTGCCGCAGCTGTATGCCGCCACGGTGCCGGCGGTACGCGGAAACTCCTATGTGGGACCGGGTTTCGAGTTCGCCGGATATCCGCGGCGGGCGCTGCGCAATCCGCTTGCCTATCGTCGCGCGACCGCGCGCAAACTGTGGGAGCTCAGCGAGCAGTTGACCGGTGTGCGTTACGACTTCTCAGTGACCTAGGTTGATATCAATGCGGTGCCGCGGCGAAGGCGGCGAGCACGAGCGAGCTGACGATCGTGACGGCAAGTACAGCCAGCACCACCAGATTTCGCCGTTGCGGCAGATCGGCATGCATCAGATTCGGACACTCCGGCTCATTATGTCCGCGACTTCCGCACCGAGGGTTGGTGCAGGGATACATGCCTACCTCCCGAAACTGACGCGAGCGCTCGCACTGCAGCAGTGCGAATCACTTGTATACCGCGTGCGCCGCCGGACGGCTACCCAGCCACGGGAGTACGACGACGCCGCCCCAACAGGTCGGTCGAGGCGGCGTCGAAGAGTTTGCTACAGCGCGCTATTGAGCTTGTTCAGGCGGTCGCATGCCTCCACGTACTCATTGATCAGCCGGGCGATCACATCGGCGGAACGCTCCACCTTGTTCATCATGCCGACGACCTGACCGACCGGATTGAAGTTCACATCCTTGGCGGCTTCGGGATAGCGGTGCCCGCGCTTGACGCCGTCCAAGGCCACCATCATCTGCAGCGGCATGGGCAGCGGATCCGGGTTCTCCGGCGCCTCCCAGGCCTCGGTCCAGTCGTTCTTCAGCATGCGGCACGGCTTACCGGTCCAGGATCGCGAGCGCACGGTGTCGTGGCTGGAGGCTTCGATATAGGTCTGCATCTGCGCGGGCGGCACATTCGCCTCCTCGACAGTCAGCCACAGCGAGCCGGTCCACGCACCCGCCGCACCCATCGCCATGGCCGCGGCGACCTGGCGACCGTTGCCGATACCGCCGGCGGCCAGCAGCGGCATATCGCCGATGGCGTCGACCACCTGCGGCCACAGCACCATCGAGGAGATCTCACCGCAGTGCCCGCCGCCCTCGGTGCCCTGGCAGACAACGAAATCCAGACCGGCGCGCTTGTGGTTGAGCGCATGCTTCACCGAACCGCACAGCGCCCCGATGAGCCGTCCCGAACCCTGGATCTGCTCGACCACATCCGGCGGCGGAGTGCCGAGGGCATTGGCGACCAGCTTGGCCTTGGGATGGCGCAGGATCACCTCGATCTGCGGCGCGACGGTGGTCGCGGTCCAGCCGAGCAGCTGATTGTGGTGTTCACCGTCGGGCAGACGCGGGACATTGTGCTCGTTGAGGAGTTTCTCCGCGAAGTCGCGGTGCCTCTGGGGAACCAGTTCCGCCAGTTTGGCTTCCAGCTGTTCGGGGGTCAGATCATCGATCCCCTTGCCCTCGTACTTCGACGGGATGACGAGGTCGACGCCGTACACACCGTGTACATGGTCGTCCAGCCAGGCCAGTTCGACCTCCAATTCCTCGGCGGTGAAGCCCACCGCACCGAGCACGCCGAGTCCGCCGGCATTGCTGACCGCGGCCGCCACATCGCGGCAATGGGTGAAGGCGAAGATGGGGAATTCGATCCCCAGCCGGTCGCAGATTTCGGTACGCATGGCGTGCTGGTCTCCCTACTTGCTCAGCAGCCGGATCGCAACGGCTGACGAGTGCTGGAACGGGTTGCATATTTGGTCACCGGCCCGCGCTGCCGATTCGGCCGACTGTCGCAGATATCGCCATGACGCGGCGGTAGCTTCGTCGACAGGCGCGGACGCCTGACTTCGAATGTAACACGTTCTAGTTTTCTCGGGGTAGCTGTTCTCCTCGACTGGATCAGAGTTCCGCGGTGAGGAGCCGGTAGCCCAGGTCGAGGTGGGATTTCCCGAGTAGCTCGGCATTACGCCTGGCCCACCTATCGGTGGTGAGATCGTCGTGGAGCCGGTTCAGTCCGTCCTGCAGTAGCGCGGCCGGGGTCAGCGCAAGCATCGACATGCCCGCGCGCACGGTTTCGTCCAGGTACGCCTCGGGTCGCCGCCAGTAAGCGCCGCCGAACCCGTCTACGCAATCGTGTGGGATCGGGATCGACGTGATCGATACTTCGCCGAGTAGGGCGGTCAGGCGCGGGAGTGCGACCGCCAAGCGCGCATCGGTTTCGGCCGCGGCGGGCAGATAGTCACGGACCAGCCAGAATTCGCGGAAGACGGTGTGGTCCCAGGTCAGGATGATGATCCGGCGGCGGGCGATCCGTTTCAGTTCGGCGATGCCGCGATCGAGGTCGGTCCAGTGGTGCACGGTCAGGACGGCCAAGGCGGCATCGACCGCGTCTGTGCGGATCGGCAGCTGCTCGGCGACCGCCTTGACCGCTGGTGCGGCAGTCGGTGGGCGTTGGGCGATCATCACCTGGCTCGGCTCGACCGCGATCACGGTGCCCGTCGGTTCATAGGATCCGCTGCCCGCTCCGACATCGGCGATCGATTCCATGCCACGCACCGCGTCATCGACAACTGCGGCGAAACGCGGATCCGGTTGCCGGGTCCGCGTATACGTCCGTCCGGTGTGGTCGTAAAGAGTCATGGTCGCCAGCTTCAGCCTTATTTACTGGCGACGTAGGCGATTCGACGGTTCAGGAGGCCGCTTGCTCCAGTTCGGCCAGCGAATTCTCCAGGTGGTCGAGCAGGCTGTGCAGTCGCGGCACACTACGGCGGCAGCCGACGAGCCCGAAGTCCAGACTGTCCACATTGGTGGTGAGGGTGATGTTTACGGCTTGGCCGTCGAACGGAATCGACATCGGGTACGAGGCGTCCAGACGGGCCCCGTTCCAGTACTGCGGTTCCTTCGGGCCCGGCACATTCGAGATGACGATATTGAACGGCGGGTTCGTGAACGACAGCATGCCAGGCAGCAGAGTCAGGGCGAGCGGGCTGAGCATCAATCCGGATAGCGCCATGGTCTGGATGGGGGAGAGCGAGTTGTAGACCTCTTTGCTGCGGCGCATCGATTCGCTCACCACACGCAACCGTTCGATCGGATCGGCGATATCGGTGCCGAGATTGCACAGGATCGCGCCGACCTTGACGCCACCGACCTCGTCCTCATCGTCCCGCAGCGACACCGGAACCATGGCGATCAACGGCTTGTCGGGCAGGGCATGCTGTTCGATCAGATATGCGCGCAACGCACCGGCCGACATCGCCAGCACCACATCGTTGACGGTCGTGCCGGTGGCCTTCTTGACCTGCTTGACGCGTTCCAGCGGCCAGGACCGGACCGCGCACCGCCGAGCGCCGCCGATCGGCACATTGAACATCGAGCGCGGTGCCTCGAACGGCATCGTCAACTGCTGCTGCACCAGTGCCGCCCGTGCCACCCGCAGCGCGGCGGGCCCGGAATTGACCGCCGACCGGAGATTTCGTGCGAGCCCGCCGAGCAGCGAGCCCGACGGTTCGCTCTTGCGAGGCGAACGGGGCAGGTTCCACGGCACGCGCGTTTCGGTCGCGGTCGGATCGTTGGTGAGCGTTCGCTGCAGCACTCGCTGCGCGGTGACGCCATCGATCAGCGCGTGATGCATCTTCGAGTACAACGCGAAGCGGCCGTCGTTCAGCCCTTCCACCAAGTGGATCTCCCACAGCGGGCGGTGGCGATCGAGTAGAGCGCCGTGCAGGTGGGAGGCCAGTGCTAGCAGTTGATCGAAGTTACCCGGACTCGGCAGCGCCGATCGGCGCAGGTGATAGGCGAGTTCTACCTCCTCGGCCTGGGTCCACGCCAGCTGGGGCGCGCCGAGCCAGGTTGCCGGGCGCTTGCGGAAGGTGGGGTGGAATTCGTTGTCCGCCAACAACTTCTCATGGGTCAGCCGAGCGAAATCGGGCCCGGCGTCTTCCGGCGCCTCGAATAGTTGTAGCGAACCGACATGCATCGGGTGCTCGCGGGATTCGGCGAGCAGGAATACGGCATCGATCGGAGAAATGAGCTCCATGGTCTGTCGCCCCCTGACGACGGTGTGGTGCTGAGGTCTTTGGTGAAAGGAAAACGACCACGATGTCGATAAGGGTTCGCACAGCCATGTCCCCTGTGCTGTCCCCAACCTTACTGAAAGGTGCGGATTCGCGTTCGCCGAATCAGCGATCCTTGACCAGGAGCAGGTAGGCCTGGCGGCCGCGCTCACCGGGATCCGGTTCTCGGATCAACCGGGCGGTCGGTGTGAAACCGGCCTGTTCGGCCAGCGTGGCGAGCCGATCCGCTGACCATCGGTACGCGGTTATCACCTTGTGGTCGAACGGTTCCACATCCTGGACCTCCGGTGCCTGGAAGAACGCGAGCAGTGCGTGCCCTCCTGACTCGAGTATCCGATGAAACTCTGCCAACACAGCGGGCATTCGTTCGGGCGGCAGATGGATGATCGAGTACCACACGAGAATTCCCGCGAGAGCGGCGTCACCGATATCGAGGTGCTCGATGGAGCCCTCGTCGAATTCGAGTGTCGGATACTGTGCTCGCGCCAATTCGAGCAGTTGGGGAGACAAGTCGATCCCGAAGATATCGAGCCCGAGCCCGGCCAGGTGTGCGGTCATTCGACCCTCACCACAGCCGAGATCGGCCACCCGACCGCCGGCCCGCACCAGTTCCGCGAATGTGCCGAGCATGGCGCGGTCGAATGGCTGGGTTGCGAGGTGATCCTTGACGAATTCGGCATAGCGGATGGCGATATCGTCGTAGGCGGCACGGGTGTGCGCCACATCCGCGGGATCGGTTCGACTGTTCGTTGTCACTCGGACATCATGCCCTCCGTCACCGCTCATCGAGTCGCGCCGCGACGCTGGATTTCATTGCGAAGCCCGTGACAGGCATGCGGCGCAACAGTTTGTCGAGGTTCAGGGCGGTATCGCAGATGCCGAGAAGCGCGGCGCCGCCCGTCACGACAAGGACGCCGTACGAACACATTTCGTCGAAGCCGACCGATGTCGACATGGCCGCCGCGAAGACGATCAATACCGCGGTGGCGGCGCGTGCGGTGAGTTTCGCGGCGACGCCGAGGATCAAGCCGATGGCCAGCAGGGTTTCCGATGCGGTCGCGATGACGGCGAGGGCCGGCACCGACCAATCCAAGGCCTGTGGTGTGAGCGTGCGGGTGTAGTCGGTGAACGCGGAGTAGTCGCCCCAGGAGACACCGTCCGCGCCCGATGCACCGAGCAGGCCGAATCGGTCCGCGACCGAACCAGCGAACAACGCGCCCAGCAGGATTCGCACCGTCGTATTGACGACCACGGACCGGCCAGCGGTCACCGTGAGCACCGCGACGCTCGCGAGCACCACCGCGGTGATCGCCCCGACCGATCCGTCCGCGAAGGCCAGCCAGCCGAGTTCGATCATCAAGGCCAGCGCTGCTAGTCCGACCACAACCTGTCTAGTCATGTGCACCATCCAAAAGTAGTAAGGTTCCTGACTAAAGGTACGAAGGAGCTCCGGAATGGTCAAGAGCCTGACTAATCCATTGGCTGATCGGCCGCCGCCGCTCGGGAATCTGCTAGGCGCCGCGGCGCGAACGCTTGCGGCCGAACTGGACGCGGGCCTAGCGGCGGCCGGATTCACCGATCTGCGGGCCGCGCATGCGCCGGTATTCCAGGTCATCGATCCCCAAGGCACGCGACTGATCGATCTCGCCGGACGCGCGGGCATGACCAAGCAGGCGATGGGTGAGCTCGTGCGGCACCTGGATTCGCGCGGCTATGTCGAGGTGACGCCCGATCCAACCGATCGACGGGCGCGGCTGGTTCGCCTCACGGCGCTGGGCTGGTCCGTGGTCGAGGCGGGGCGGGATGTGGTCGAGCGATTCGATGCGCACCTCGACGCGATCATCGGAGCGGCCGAGGTGGATCGGCTGCGTGCGGTGCTGCTGAAAATTATCGGCGGCGCCGGTCTGACCTTCAGCGCCGCCGCAGACTGAGCGCGCTCAGGACTGGGTGACGGGCGCCGCCGCCGGTTTCTCGGCGGTGCGTGCACGCGCGGTGCCGAGGATCGAGCCGAGAATGACCAGCGGGAAGCCGATGCCCATGCCGATGGTCAGCGGCTCGTCCAGCAGGGTCACGCCGAGCAGGATCGCCACCGCGGGATTTATGTAGGTGATGACCGTGGCGCGGGCCGGGCCGACCTCGCTGATCAGCGCGAAGAACACCAGGAATGCTGCGGCCGTGCAGATTACAGCCAGTCCGAGCACCGACCACGACGCGTCGGCGGTGAAATGTGTCGGCCAGCGGAGCGCGGCGAACGGGGTGTAGATCACCGCCGCGAGAACCAGTGATCCAGCGACCACGCCGAGCGGCGGCAGATCGGCCAGTGCGCGATTGATGATGATCGGGCCGACGGCGTAACCGATGGTGGTCAACCCGATGGCGCCGATAGCGGCGGGCTGGGTCAGGTCGATATCGAAGCCGACCAGTGCCGCCACACCCGCGAATCCGATGATCAGGCCGATGGTGCGGCGGGCATCGAAGCGATCGTGGCCGAGTTTGGTCACGATGACCACGGCGATCAGCGGAACGGCGGCGATCAGCAGCCCGACCGTCGAACTGTTCAGCGTGGTCTCGGCGTACCCGATCAGAAACCACGGTCCGGTGATCTCGACCAGGGTGTACAGCAGCAGCGGACGCCAACGCCGGAACACCGGTGCGAGGGCTTTGGTGTAGAGCGCGATCGGCAGCAGGATCAGCGCGCCGAGGAAGGTCCGGCCGAATGCCACCACGATCGGGTCGAAATCCTCGACCGCTATCCGGATCATCGCGTAGGGCACACCCCAGATGACACCCATCGCCAAGAACAGCACCCACCCGCGCTGCGTCATCGCTTCACCATCTCGCCCTGCTCGCTTCCGATCGAATCGGAGCCTATACGAATACATCCCATCACGGGATGGCTGAAGGCCCGATGAATTCGGTGATCGGGTCTCGTCTGTATGGGTGCAACATCCGATACACGTCCTTGGAAGGACTCGAACCATGACCGCTGAGAACACCGCTGAGGTCGGCGCGGGGCCCGGTCGTTCCCTCGATATCACCCTGTGGGTGCTGCAAGGCCTGCTCGCCGCGTTCTTCGCATTCGCCTCCGCTGCGCCGAAGCTCCTCGGCGAGTCCAGCGCTGTCGAAGGCTTCGACTTGATCGGCGCTGGCGGCTGGTTCCGCTACTTCGTCGGCGCCGTCGAGTTGGCCGGTGCGATCGGCCTGGTCATCCCGCGCCTGTCGGGACTGGCCGCGATCGGCCTGAGCCTCACAATGATCGGCGCGTCCTACACCAATGCCTTCGTCGTCGACGGCTACTGGCCGGTCTACACCCCGCTTATCCTGCTGGTGCTGTTCGTTTTCATCGCCTGGGGCCGCTGGTATGAGACCGAGCGGTTGTTCGGTCGAGGCGTCTAGACGTCTCAACCGCTGAAACCGCGGCCGACATGTGGAGCGATTCCGCACCTGTGTCCTACAAAGGATGTAGGCGCAGGCCCGCGACGGCGCCAGCCGTGCGGGCCTGCGTGCGCCAGCCGCGATGGCGCCGGGTCAGGGCTGAGTCGACTTGGTTGTGGTCGGTGTCGCCGGTGGCGCTGTCGTGGTGGTTGGTTCGGTGGTGGTCGGCTTCGGGGGCTGAGTGGTTGTGGTGGTCGAAGCCGGTGGTGTAGTTACCGCCGGTGTGCTCATCGGCGGCGCGGTTGTCGTGGGCGGCGCAGTGGTCGTCGGCTGGCCGCTGACCTCCGTCTTCGCCGGGGCGGCGGTGGTGGTCGTCGGAGCCGCGGTCGTGGTCTTGCTCGGTTCGGGCGTCTTGGTCGTCGAGGTCGCTGCCTGGTAGGCGGCGGCGAGATCGGCCGACTCCGGCTTGGCGGTCGTGTCGACCGGCTGACCCGCCTGTGCCTGTTGGGCCAGATGGGTGAGCCAGGCGGCGGCGTACTCGGCGGATGTCAGCGGCTTACCGTTGTTCGGGTCGGCGTCGCGCCAGTAGTCGAAGTGGTGACCGCTCGCATTGGGGCCGAGCGTCTGCTGGTAGGGGTCACTCAGAATCACCGGGATGGTGTTCTGGTTCGTCACGATGAGACCGATGATCTCGTTGAACACCTTCTGCGGCAGATAGGCCAACGGCGACATCTCATTGGTCGAGATCGACTCGGCCTTGGTCGGAGTCGTCGGCGTCTGCCCCGGCTTGTATTCCGGATCCGAAACCCTCAGCAGCACTTGGAGAAACGTCTCATCGCTTTGCATCCAGTTCGGCTGTGACTGGATATCCGCGAACGCCGCCAACGCGATCCGGCCGAGGACAACGGCAACATCCTGCCCGGTCGCGGGGGTGAGCCCGTCGCGTTCGAGCGCGTCGACATTCAACTGCCGCCCCACATTCACCGCCAATTGCAGCAGTGAAATGTTCTGCGGCGCCGAGCACGTGAGATCGCCATCGGAGCAGAACGAGGCGATCTTGCCGTTCAGCGCACCGAAGTCACCGCTGGTACCGGGTAGTGCGCCCTGGCCGGACGCGGTTTTCGTGCCGTTCTGATACTTCTGGTCGAAGCCGTCGGGATTGCTGTACGGATCCTTGGCGCCCGGGAACGGACCGTCACCCGCCGAACGTCCGGCATCGGCGAGGATGACGACACCGACGACATCGGCTGGATCCACGATGCCATAGCCACCATCTTGATCGGCGGTCTGATGTCCGACCGTCATGGCGACGCGGCGTACCACATCGGCGCCCTCGCTGTAGCCCACGATCGAGAACTTGGTGTCCGGGCAGGCCTGTGCGATTTCGCGCATCACCTGTTCGGTATTCGCGACGCCCGCGTTGACGGCATCCTCGTAGCTGTCCATATTCGCCGGGTACGCGATGTAGACAGCGGCATATGAGCCGGGATCGACATTGTCGGCCGGTGCGTTGACGACCGGATCGACCCATTGGCTGCTGTAATCACCGGACAGCGCGGCGGGCAACTCTTCACCGTTGGCCCCGACCAGCAACTTCGTGGTGGCGGCATCCGGTGTATCCCGACGACCGGCGACTGAAATGGTCACCATGTCGTGGCATTCGGTAACCGATGCCCGCAGGCGTGTATCGACGGTTTCGTGCGTCGATGTCATCGCCACCGAGGCAGTGACGATCGCCACCACCCCCAGCGACGCGGGCGCCACGATGGCCGAAGCCATTCGATGGCGCGCGAAGAACTCCCGAAGAGCCATGTCCCGTTCCCCATTCATAACCGACAAGTGGACGGACAGGCCCCCCGACAGGCCATGTGTCTTGAAGGACGTCGGGTTCGACGGCCGAATCGTTACCACGGGGGAGAAATGGTTACGCTCGAGTCGAGGTATATCGCTGTTCCACGGCACGCTTGATCTAGTTCCGCTAGTTAACGGCATGATGTGGCGGTCCTGCGGTGTCAGCGCCTCGCTCATCGGGAATCTGTAGGTGAGCGATGCGTGTGGAACTCAGGGGCCCGAGAACCGTCCGCCGGAATGGGTGCCGCTCACGGCCACGAGCGCGGAGGTCGCCGTATCCGGCCGATGGCTGGAGACCATGGACCATTTGCTGCCGGGGGCAGCCGCGCTGGCTGATCGGCGATGTCGATGGCAGCCGCAGGTCGGATTGCCCGCCCGACTGTTCGAAACCGCGCCCCGCGCGGTGGAGCACAAGAACTCCCTGCTCATCGCGCGTCCTTATCCGCCGATAGCACGCACCAATTCGTCGGGGTGTGTCAGTTGTGGATGATGGGCGGCTCGGTCGATGGTGCTGAATTCGATTCGGGGCAAGAGTGATTCGTGCAGGCCAGGACCGAGCGCGTCCTCGCTTCCGGTGATCACATGGATCGGTCCGGGATATTGCGCGAGCTTGGCGGTGAGTTCACGGCGCCAGCGTGCATTCGTCGTTGCGGCGAACAGTGTGGCGACATTGCCCGCGACATTCGCGCGACGCAGATCCTGCACGCTCGATTGCAGCACCGACGCGTGCTCGGGTGAGCCGGTGAGCTTGTCGGACAGGGCATTCGGACTCAGTCGACGCAGATACCACCGCGTCAGAGGTGTGGCCAGTGCCGAAATCCCAGCGCTCGGCTGGAGAAAGAATGGGGCGACTAGCGTGATCGATCCGACCTTGTCCGGATGCGCGGCCGCGGCCTCGACCACTGCGGCGGCACCTACCGAGTGACCGACAAGATGCGCGCCAGGTGTCCGTTCGAGCAGCGTCTCGAGCCATGCCTGCCAGTCACCTCGACCGCCTGCGGACATCCCGAGGCCGGGCAGGTCCAGAACCTGGGCGTGGCCGATGGCTGCCGCGACCGGAGCCCAGGTGTCGGCATTGACCGGCAGGCCGGGCAGTATCACAGTGGGTGCTTCGGGCTCGCCGATCCGGAACGTTCGGACTCCAGCGAAATTATCGAAAGTCCTTGCCGCACTTTTTGTTTGCGCATTTCCGAAGCGGTGCGCCGCGAGATGGTCGGCCCATCGCAGGATCGTGCGTGTGGTGTCGGGCAAGTCGAGTCCATGCTTGCGGGCGAGTTCGTGTGCCGAGTCTGTGGGATAGCGGTCGGTGGACAGGAAGGTCAGGGTTTCGGGATCGGCCTTCGTCAACCACTGCGGTAGCCGCTTCACCAGTGCGACCGGGATGCGTGTGCGCGGTACCGGTACCCGATAGTGCCGACCGACCTGCGACAGTAGCGTCGGCAGTGCGGGCGTCGCGTCGTCGAGCACCCAGTACGCCACACCGGCTGTGACGGGATCCGTTGGGAGCAGGGTCATGAAGCGAGTCAGATAGTCGACCGGGATCACCGGCACGAAGGTGCGGGAGTCGCCTGGCAATGCAGTGACCGTCCCCTGCCAAAGCTCTTTCAAACTCGCCGCGAGGCCCAGTTGCTGATCGGATTCACCGGTGCTGCTGAGCCCGATTACCGTGGGCGGGTTGACGATCGACCACGGCACGCCGAGTTCATCGGCGACGGCCTGAAATACCGCATCCCCCTCCACCTTCGACGCCTCATAAGCGCCCAGACCGCGATGGGTTCGTTCCACCCGCTCCGGGCTCCACGGAACGGTAGTCGGGTCCTGACCGCCTACTCGGTAGCCGGAGACATAAACAAGCCGGGACAGCTGAGGCAGTTGCGCGGCGAAGGACACCACCGAGCGGACGCTGTCGACATTGCCGTGCCGCGCCTCGTCCTTCGTCATACCGAATCGGTAAGCGCCGGCGCAGTTGTAGACCTCGGTGACATCCGTGCACGCCGAATCCCCGCCCTGGACAATGGGTTCGGTGTCGAAATCGACGATCAACTCCGCCGGAGTCGTCCGGCACCCGTGATCTCCCAACCATGCGCCCAGCCGCGCGAACGATTCGCGGCTGCGGACCGCGGCGGTGACGCGGACTCCGGCCTGGTCCAGGGTGAGAATCAGATTGCGGCCGATGAAGCCGGTGGCTCCGAATACGAGCGCGTGGCGGGTGGTCATCACACCACCGTCCCGGGCTGGTCGAGCAGAGCTGCCAGCATCTGTGCCGTGCTGTGCAGCGGTTCCACATCGCGTTTGGCGCGCGCCACGATCACCGCGCCCTCGACCGCACTCACCGTCGCCGTCGCCAGCGTGCGCGCCGCCGCCTCCGAATGCCCTGCTGCGACCAGGTATTCACGCACCGGCACGATCCACGATTCGAACGCCGCCGCACACACCTCACGCAGTCGTTCGCTGTGCGCACCCATCTCGAGCGTGACTACCGAAACCGGGCACCCGAGCTGAAAATCGCTGTCCGCGACCAACCCGGCCAGCACCTGCACAACCCGCCGAATCACCTCCCCCGGTGACGCCCCGGCCACCGCCGTTTCGTCCAGCAAGGTCCGAAACCGCTCGGCTGCCAACTCGATCGCCTTCTGCCCGAGCTGCTCCTTTCCCTCCGGAAAGTGAAAGTACAGCGACCCTTTCGGCGCCCCCGCATGCTCCACAACCGTGTTCAATCCCGTCCCGCTATACCCCCGCGCCTGGATCAACTCCAGCATCGACTCCACCAACTGCCCACTCGTCTGAGCGCCCTTGGACGTAACCATGGTCCCAGAATAGACCGGTCTATAGATTTTGCAACCACGTCCGAGTCGCGCTCGACGGCCGCCAGCCCTGAAGCGACCGACCAGTGCCGCGTCCAGATACCTTCTGCCGTACCGAGCCTTCGTTCGGAGGGTTCCGTCGAACGCAGTCGAACGGTGGACGCCCATGCCGCATCGACCGCTGAATGACTACGCTCGGCGAGCAGCAAGCTATCTGGACGAGGCACTGATATGTGGGCGGGTCACGCTCCCGCGCTCTCACGGGAGAGAACCGGCTCTTCATTCGACGGGATCGGTTCGGGCGTGGCGATTCGGCGCGGCAGCAGCAACGGCGTGGCAAGCAGGAGGATCCCGGCCAACGCGATAGCCGCACGAGGGCTGGTGAGTTGTGCCAGCAGACCCCACGTCACGGTGATTGCCGCGATGCTGATGCTGCTGGTGATCGACCACGCGGCGAGGACTCGGGCATGGCGATCGATCTCGGTGTTGTTCAACCGATAAGCGGCGAAGACGGCGTTGAAGATGCTTATGCAGATGATCAGCCCGAACTCGGTGACCATCACGATCACAAGCCCGGCCGGGCCCGGCCGAATGAACGCCAGTCCGAGGGGCCAGCAGGCGCGCAATGTGCCGAAGACCCGCAGCACCGTCTGTTCGCCGAAGCGGGAAGCGACGCGGCGGGCAAGTCGTGACCCGATCAGGCCGCCGATACACGGAACAGCGAATGCCAGCCCGTACTCCCAGAGCGGGAACCGCAAATGGGCGAGCATCAGCACCGATAACAGCGGCTCCCCGGCCATGATCAGCCCGTTGACCAGCATGGTGTTGACGAAGAACCGACGCAGCGTGTGGTGGGTGAGGATGTAGCGCCACCCTTCGACGATGTCGCTGCACCGATGCGCTCGGGCCTTCCGTGGGGGCGCGGGCTGTTCGGGTTCCCTGATCGCGAGAATGCCGAGTGCCGAGAGGAGGTAGCTCACCGCATCGGCGACAACGGTGGTCACCGGTCCGAGCAGCCCGATGACAGCGCCACCCACGGGCGGTCCGATGACCGTGGCCGACCAGGTGGTGGACTCGAAACGACTGGTGGCCACCAGCAGGCTGTCGGCCGGAACGATGGTCTTGAGGTAAGCGCCGCTGGCGGCGGTGAAAGCGATCTTCGCCGCCGCGGTGACGATGCAGACCACCAAGAGCTGCGCGAAGGACAACCCACCCATGCAGTAGGCGAGCGGTATGGATGCCAGCGCCGCGAAGCGGATCAGGTCCGTGGCTATCATGACCGGTCGCTTGGCACGAAACTCCATCCACGGCCCGAGCGGAATCGCAAGCAGCGCCCCGATCGCCAGCCCGGATGCCGACAAAGTCGCCACTTTGACCGAACTAGCGTTCAGAACAGTGATGGCGACCACCGAAAATGCCCCGAACCCGAGTCCGGTCCCGTAGGCGCTGACCGCGTAGGCGGCCCACAACCACCCGAACGCCCGATCCGGCTTCGCTCTCCGCCACATATCGGCACTCCCTCTGTTGTCAGGGAGATTGAAGCCGGACGATGGATGCTGACACCAACAACGAATCGAGCGGAGTGTCACAACTTTTCGTTGTGAGAGTAGGTTTCGGCTCGTGGATCTCGATGCGGTTCGTACCTTCGTCGCGGTTGCCGAGACCGGCCAGTTCCAAGCCGCTGCCGACGATCTGCGAATCACCCAGCAGGCAGCGTCGAAACGAGTAGCCACGCTCGAGCGAGAACTCGGAGTTCAACTGTTCGCGCGGGTTGCCAGAGGGGTGCGGCTGACCGTCGACGGGCAAGCACTGCTCCCGCATGCCCGAGAGCTCCTACGTGCCGCAGAACGCGCCACCGCGGCCGTGACACCGGGGCGCCGGGCCCTCCGGATCGATGTGGTGGCCCGCAGGATTGCGCCCTCCACCATCCTTCATGCCTTCTACCAGCAGAATCCGGATATCGAGCTCGATGTTGTCACCCTGACCAACTTCGACGCGGAGTCGGCGCTGGCCGAGATCAGTGCGGGCACCATCGACGCCACCTTCAGATCCCTACGACACCTGGAGGTCCCGAGCGGAGTCCGGGCATCGCGCGTCATCGACGACCGACACGAACTGCTCGTCGGCCCACGGCATCCACTGGCGAACGCCAAGACGGTAACGCCAGCCGAACTCACCGATCACCCCATCTGGATGCCGGGCATGTCCGACGCCGAACCGATCGGCTACTACAAGGATCTGGCGACAGCGTTCGGACTCACCATCGACACGATCGGCCCGAGTTTCGGCATCGAGGCGCTCCTCGCCGAACTCGCGGATTCCACCCAACTCGCCACCTTCGTCGGCGAAGGCTCCCGATACCTCTGGCCGGAAAGCTACGACCTGCGCCGAATCCCCGTCGTCGACCCGACCCCGGTCTATCCACTTTCGGTGATCTGGCGAACAGACAATGCACACCCCGTCCTCGCAAACTTCCTCGAGTACCTGCACGCCAGATACAAAGCGACATCCAGCGACGACATATGGACCCCGGACTGGGCGCACTATCCGAAGAAGTCGCACAGGTGAGCCGCGACGAGCTCGGGCTGTTCCTCGGCGAGATAGTGGCCGCTATCGGGGATCTCGATGGCGAGCACGTCGGTTGCTCGCTCGGCGAGACTGTCGAGGATGTCGGTGTGGTCCGGAAAGTGCAGTGCGGCAACGGGTATCGTCAGTTTCGCGTACGTCCGGCCGTCCTCGATGTCCTGGGTGAAACTCTGATACCAACCGTTGGCGGCGCGGATCGACTCGGGACGGGAATAGGCGCGTGCGTACACCGCGTGGGACTGTTCGTCGATGGCGTTGGGATTGCGCAGATTTCGATGGCACAGGTAGTCGACGAGTCTCGACCGGCGCGGGGAATTGCAGTGGACCGCGCCCGACCCGATCGCGGCGGTCCTGGCGACGGTCGCCCGGGATGCGCTAGATCTGGTCACCTCGCCGACCGCCGCGCGCATACGGCGATGCGCGGGCGACAGCTGCCGGGCCTACTTCGTCGATCTGTCCCGCCCGGGAAACCGACGCTGGTGCTCGATGGATACCTGCGGCAATCGGGCCAAGAAGCGAAACCTGCGGGCCCGGGAGATGTCGGCGTAGCAGCGGCGCCGCTCGAGTCGGGTGGCACGCTTGTTGTGCCGGTTCGTGTCGCCGCGGGTGTGGTCGATATCGCGGTCCGTCAGGGCTGGGTGATCCTTCCAGAGTTCAATCACGATTACGCGGATTGAACGTAGGCCACCTCGATTTCGTGATCTTGCTTCATCCGCACCGCGCTCCGCTGGGGTTCAGGTTCGGAGGATGGGGGACAGTGCCTCGATGAGCTGGTCGGCGTAGGCCGGGTCGACTGGTGCGCCGCTGATCAGGAGCCGGTAGTAGAGGGCTCCGTAGATGAGGTCGATGAGGATGTCGGCGTCGAGATCGGTGGGGAGCTGACCGTCGACGATTCCGGTGGCGATGAGTTCTCTGACGCCGGCTCGGCGGGTGTCGATGAACCGTTCGCGTAGGGCCGCAGCCAGTTCGGGATCGTGCTGGGCCGCTGCGACGAGTGCGACGAACGGGAGGCGGGCCTCGGGGGTGTTCATCAACTGTGCGACGCGCCGGAGCTGAGTTTGCAGCCGGGTCAAGGAGTCGCCGTCGTCCGGAGCTTCCATCTGCTCGGCGAAGGTGTCGGTGAAGGCGTCCATCAACACTGCCGCCTTGGTCGGCCACCAGCGGTAGATCGTGTTCTTGCTCACGCCGGCGCGGGCAGCGATGTCGTCCATGTTCAATCCAGGCAGCCCCCGGTCGGTCAGTAGTTCTCGGGCTGCGGACAGCACTGCTCGGCGTGATCGTTCGCTGCGCGGTCGTCCTGGTCCGCGCGCCTGTGTGGACTCAGCCATGGCATAAGTCTACATGTTTCGATACGATACGGTCAGTATTAGAATTATGGCCTGCTGAGGAGTTGAGATGCAGAACGAACGGGTGTGGCTGGTGACAGGTGCGTCGTCGGGATTCGGTTACGCGATGAGCCGGGCGGTAGCGGCGGCCGGTGGTCGGGTGGTTGCAACAGTTCGCCAACCCGAACGGGCACAGTCCTTGCAGGATTTGGCCGCGACCCATCCCGGTCGTGTCCTCGTTCTGCCCTTGGATGTCACCGACAGCGGGCAGGCCGAGCAGGCGATGGCACAGACCATGCAAACGTTCGGCCGGTTGGATGTGGTGGTGAACAACGCCGGTTACGGAATTTTCGGTGCGCTGGAGGAGATTCCGGACGATGCGGTGCGGAAGGTGTTCGAGACGAACGTGTTCGGCTCGCTCAATGTCATTCGCGCGGCACTGCCGGTGTTGCGTGAGCAGCGGCACGGGCACATCGTGCAGATCTCGTCAGTGGCTGGTGTCGCCGCCCCGTCACCGGGATTGGGGCTCTATGCGGCTACTAAGTTCACGGTCGAGGGCATGTGCGAGGGTCTGGCCAAGGAGGTCGCCCATCTCGGTATCGGCGTCACCATCGTCGAGCCGGGTATGTTCGGCACGAATTTCGTTGCAGCACTGGATATCACGCCGGTACAGCACGCTGATTACACCGCTAGTGTCGAGGCCGCGCACGAGCGCCTGAACCAGCTCGATCCGAGCGTCTACGGCGACCCGGATCAGGCCGCGCAGCAGATCATCGCCGTCGTCGAATCCGCCGCGCCCCCACTGCGGCTGCCGCTCGGACGCGACGCCGTCACCGCGATCCGAGCCAAACTGACCAGCGAACTCGCCGCGCTCGACGCCCGGGAGCCCGGTGTCGCCGCCGCGGAATGATTGCTTCGTATACGAAGTGGACACGAAATCATTCGTGAGGTTCGAAACACGCCGACCAGCTAGCCGCGGGCCATATCCACGAACCGACTCAAATGCAGTTGGTGCGCAACGGTAATCGTGGCAGTTGGACCATTACGGTGTTTACCGACGATCAGGTCGGCTTCACCACCACGCGGGTCGTCCCGCTCGAATGCATCGGGCCGATGCAGCAGGATGACCATGTCCGCATCCTGTTCGAGCGAACCAGATTCGCGCAGGTCAGACACCATGGGCCGCTTATCTGTTCGCTGTTCGGGACCACGGTTCAGCTGACTGATGGCGATGACCGGAACTTCCAACTCCTTAGCCAACAGCTTCAGATTTCGCGAGAAATCCGAGACTTCTTGCTGTCGGGATTCGACCTTCTTGCCCGAGGTCATCAGCTGGAGGTAGTCCACCACAACGAGTTTCAGGTCGTGGCGTTGCTTCAACCGCCGCGCCTTGGCGCGAATCTCCATCATGGTCAGGTTCGGCGAGTCGTCGACGAACAGTGGTGCCTCGCTGATCTCGCTCATACGGCGAGCCAGTTTGGTCCAGTCGTCGTCGCTCATGCGGCCCGAACGCATATCGCCCAACTTGATTTTCGCCTCTGCGGAGAGCAGGCGCATCACGATTTCCGTGCGGCTCATCTCCAGCGAGAAGATGACGCTCGCCAGACCGTGTTTGATCGAGCAGCTTCGCATGAAATCCATACCGAGCGTCGAGTTGTGCGTGGGCACCATCGACTCGCCGGCGAGGTACAGATGCTCGGCGTTGTCCACCTCGACGCATCGCACGGGGACGGTGTCGATCTTTCGCACGTCCACGATGTGCCTGGCGGCCGAACGAGCGGTCGTCGGCACGAGATGGTTCGGGCTGTCGTCCGCGAGATGCACGCTGTGGACGATTTCGCCAGTTGTGCGTACGGCAGCGACACGAGCACCCGCTGCCCCGGCAATGGTGAGCCACTGATGTTGCTCGTCGGCGACGATCACTGTGCCGTCGGAGAATTCGACCTCGTAGCACGGCCGTTCGGTCAGCACCTCGGTCGCGGCGAGGACACGAGTGGGACGGCCCTCGGCGTCGAGAAGTTCGTCACCGCGGCGGACCTCGCCCATGGTGGTCCAGCCGGTGGGGGTGGGTAGGGGCGTGGCCAGGGCCAGGGCCTTGCCAACACCGGGGCGCGCCGCGACGATGATCATTTGGCCGGGGTGCAGGCCGTTGGTGAGTTCGTCGAGTTCGGTGAAGCCGGTGGGGACGCCGAGGGAGATGCCGCCGCGGGAGGCGATGGAGTCGATTTCGTCCATCGTCGGCTGCAGCAGTTCCTCGAGCGGGAGGAAGTCTTCGGTGGTGCGGCGTTCGGTGACCTCGTAGACCTCGGCTTGGGCGCGGTCTACGACCTCGGCGATGTCCTGGCCGTCGGCGCCCGCGTAGCCGTACTGAACGATGCGGGTGCCCGCTTCGACGAGGCGGCGCAGAATCGCCTTCTCGGCAACGATTTCGGCGTAGTAGCCCGCATTGGCGGCGGTGGGGACGGTCTGGGTGAGGGTGACCAGATAGGGCGGGCCACCGATGCGCTTGAGTTCGCCGCGGCGGTCCAGGCCCGCGGAGACGGTGACCGGGTCGGCGGGTTCGCCGCGGCCGTATAGATCGAGGATGGTGTCGTAGACCGCTTGGTGGGCCGGGCGGTAGAAATCGCCGGGGCGCAGCACCTCGACGACGTCGGCGATCGCATCCTTGCTCAGCAGCATGCCGCCGAGCACGGACTGTTCGGCCGCCATATCGTGCGGGGGCTGCCTGCCGAAGTCCTCACCGGGCGGTTCGGGCGGATAGTCCGTATGCCCGCGGCCATCGGTGGTGGTCACCAGACTCGACCGTCCTCTCTCGCCACTTGCAGGCCGCTCGAAAATGCCTACCCGCCGACCCTATTGATCACTCGTTGTACTCCCGGGCTACGACACATTCGGCAGCGCACCGCGGCTGAGGGACCTCACTAATGGGGCCTCACCTGCGGTTCCAGCAAACCGCCGTGGCGGGTGCCGAACCATGCCGTTCCGGGTGGTGCGTGCATGATGTTGCGATGAACCTAGGCGACCCGATAGGCAGTCGCCAAACCGCAATGTGCACACGCCTGTGGATAAGTTGGGGACTGTTTACCTAGCGTTGTGCACCCCCTGTGTACAACTTGGGGAAAACCCAGGTCGCGCCGCTCAAACACGCTGATAGATATCGATTTCTTAAGCTATCCACGTGTGGATGAATGAGTGTCGGCGTGTCGGTCTAGATGAACAGCCGGGCGTGTTGAGGGTAAACAGCACGTTTGGTGTCTATGGCGTAGATCACATGGCGTCCGGTTGGTTTTCTCGACGATCCACAAGGCGAATAACTGGCGGTAGAGCCGATAGCGGCAGGTTGCCGAGAATGACCCAGATCACCGCTTCGGCTAGCTCGCAAATATTTGGCTATTTTCCCGAACGGTATAGCTCAGCCAGCACATGGATCGATTCGGCACAGTCGAAGGCCACCCTCGTGCCGAAACACAAGAGTGGCCTTCGAATGAACTCAGTTCGCGGCGACCTGCAAGTCGAACTTCGCGACCACATCGGGGTGCAGGTGCACCACGACGTTGTGCTTGCCGACCGTCTTGATGTGCGACTTCGGCAGCTCGATGCTGCGCTTGTCGACGACTGGCCCACCGGCCGACTTGATCGCGGCAGCGACGTCGGACTGGGTGACCGAGCCGAACAGCTTGCCGGTGCCGGCGGTCTTGACCGACAGCGAAACCGCCGCCAAGCCCTCGATGGCCTGCTTCAGCTCATTGGCATGATCCAGGTCGCGCACCTTGCGCGCGTCCTGTGCCCGACGGATGCCCTCGACCTGCTTCTGCGCGCCACGGCTGGCCACGATCGCCAGGCCGCGCGGCAGCAGGTAGTTGCGGCCGTAGCCGTCCTTGACCTCCACGGTGTCACCGGGGGTACCGAGGTTGTCCACATCAGCAGTAAGAATCAACTTCATTGCGATGTCTCCCTTCTCAGCGAGCCGTCGACACGTAGGGCAGCAGGGCCACCTCACGCGAGTTCTTCACGGCAACGGCGACGTCGCGCTGGTGCTGCACGCAGTTGCCGGTGACCCGGCGAGCGCGGATCTTGCCGCGATCACTGACGTACTTCCGCAGCAGGGCGGTGTCCTTGTAATCGATATTGACGGTGCCGGACTTGGCTTCCTTGCAGAAGGTGCAAGCCTTCTTCTTCAGCACCTTTTCGCGCGCGGGCGCTTTAGGCATGGTTACTCCGTAATCAATGATGGGCTGATCGTTTCGAGCGACCTACAAGCAGTCGCTACGGAATCAATTCAGGCCGATGTGAGCCGTTCTCAGAACGGCGGTTCGTCGTCTGCGCGGCCGCCCCCGAAGGAGCCTGCCGCGGGTGCGCTGCCCCACGGGTCGTCGTCGGCGCCGCCGGAACGGCTGCCGCCACCACCACCGGCAGGAGCGAAGTTGCCACCGCCGCCACCGGAACCGGAACCGAAGCCGCCGCCACCCCCGCCGCCGCGGCTGGCCTTGGCGACCTTCGCGGTGGCGTAACGCAGCGAGGGACCGACCTCGTCGACCTCGAGCTCGACGACCGTGCGCTTCTCACCCTCGCGGGTTTCGTAGGAGCGCTGCTTCAGTCGTCCGCTCACGATCACGCGGGCACCTCGGGTCAGGCTTTCTGCGACATTCTCCGCAGCTTCACGCCAGATGTTGCAGCGCAGGAAAAGCGCTTCGCCGTCTTTCCATTCGTTCGAATTACGGTCGAACACGCGGGGAGTCGATGCGACGGTGAAATTCGCCACCGCAGCGCCCGCGGGCGTGAATCGAAGTTCGGGATCGGCCGTCAAGTTTCCGATGACGGTGATGACCGTGTCGCCTGCCATGTGGTTCCTCCTGCTCGGTATGCAGTCCGCAGTGCACTCGCTTTGCGCTAGAGCCTAGAGACAGGCACCGACGCAATCGAGTGTCACTTGCCGTGGCGCAGAACCTTGGTGCGCAGCACCGACTCGTTGAGACCCAGCTGGCGGTCGAGCTCGCTCACGGTGGCGGGCTCGGCGGTCAGATCGACCACGGCGTAGATGCCTTCGGCTTGCTTGGCGATCTCGTAGGCGAGCCGGCGGCGGCCCCAGATGTCGACCTTGTCGACCTTGCCGCCATCGGTCTTGACGACGCTCAGCATGTTGTCCAGCGACGGACCAACAGTGCGCTCGTCCAGGCTCGGATCGAGGATGACCATCACTTCGTAATGACGCACGGACCAATCACCTCCTGTGGACTAGGAAACGGCCACGGACGGTCCGTGGCAGGAGGGTCGTTGCGTCAGCAACCCGACAAGGCTACATGAACGCCCGCTGAGCAGCGAAAGCTGCCCCGTGATTACCTTCGCAACATCTGATTTCGTACGCATATGGGTAACTCACCGGGTACGTCCAGCACTCGATCCAGCGACCGACCGCCGGTCCGCGACGCGACCAGCAAAGCTCCTACGACCGGCAAAAGGCTCGCGGAGGCGGGGGAGCCGCGGGCGCGGTCTGCGTCGGCCACCTAGGCTGGTCGACATGCCGACCGGACTGGCCGCCAGCGACTCGATCGCGGGCCGCGTGCAGCGCAGCACAGCGCTGGCCGCGGTGGTGGTGTTGCTGTGCGGGCTCACGCTGGCGTTCGCGTATGCCAACAAGGCGCGGTGTGCCGGTGCGCCGTTCGCCGAGAACGGTCGCAGTGCGATCTTCGATGTGATCAAGGATTCGGATGTCTGTTATTCCGATATCCAATTCCTCTGGCTCGGGCGCGATATCGATCAGCACGTCTTTCCGTATATCGATGGCGGCATTACCGGTGACGGCATGCTGACGGGTGGCGCGGTCGAGTATCCGGTGCTCAGTGGTGTGCTGATGTGGCTCGGCGCGGTCGGCGCCGATAACGACGCGGAATTCCTGCTGCATTCGGCATTGCTGTTGGCGCCGTTCGCCTTGTTGACCGCCTGGCTGCTGGTCCGGCTCGCGGGGCGGGCGGCACTGTTGTGGGCGGCCGGGCCGCCGCTGGTGCTCTACGCATTCCACAACTGGGAGCTACCCGTGGTCTGCATGGCGGTCGCCGCGGTGTACGTGGTGACCGCGCTGACCCGATATTCATTGCGTACCAGGGGAATTCTGGCCGCCGTGCTGCTCGGTATCGGGTTCTGTCTCAAGTTGTATCCGGGCATTTTCGTGCTGCCGTTGCTCGCTTATGTGCTCACCGGTGGTCAGCGCGATATGGATGATCCGACGCCGACCCGGTTCGATGTGCGCGGTGCGCTGCTTACCGCCGCCGCGGCCGTCGGCACGGTGGTCGTGGTGAATCTGCCGTTCGCGCTCGCTGGTTACGACGGCTGGCGCGCATCGATCACCTTTCAGCAATTGCGCCAGGCCGATATCACCACGAATTCCATTTGGTACTGGGGACTTCGACCGCTGTTCGCTCAGGATGCCGAGGGCGAGAGCGCATTTCAGCACGCCGTCTCGGTCGCCTCGCCGACGTTGGTGCTGGCCTCCTTCGCGCTGGCGATGTGGCTGGGCTGGAAGCGGTTCACGATGACCGGCACCTTCCCGTGGATCGGGGTCAGCGGCGCGATGCTGTGCGGATTCCTGCTGTTCCACAAGGTGCATTCGCCGCAGTACACGCTGTGGTTGGTGCCGTTCATGGTCTTGCTCGAGGTGCCGTGGGCGGCGATCGGTGCGTATCTGATCGCCGATGCGGCGATCGGGATCGGCGTATTCCGGTATTTCTATTCGATCGGATCCGGTAACTCGGTGGATTCGATGGAGAATGTCGTGCAATTCGGTGTGTGGGGACGAGCAGCGCTGCTGGTGGTGTTCTTCTTCCTATTCGTGCGTGCGATACCGCGCGGAACCCGACTCGTGCCCCCGCCGATACCGCGGTTCGCCCCCGGCAGCCTCGTTCCGGTCGCCTAGTACGGGCCCGCCGCCTCGGCCTCGGCGGTTAGCAACCCACGCCGGCGCACCGGCTCCGGGATCGGCCCGCGCAACTCGCACGCTGTCGCGCCGCCGCCACGGAGCAACCGCCATCGCTGACCGCCGGCGATACCGCCGGATCAGTCGGCATGTCTGGCACGGAATGCCGCGCTCTTGGCGCGGTTACCGCAGATGGTCATATCGCACCAGCGCCGCGACTTCCCGCGTGAGGTATCGAGATACAGCCGAGTGCACTCGTCGCGCCCGCATTCCTTGATCAACCCCCGCTCGGGACCACCGAGCATTTCGATTGCGGACCGGGCGATCGCGGCGAGTGCCGCATCCGGACCGCCGTGGCGAGTGATCGTCGCATCGGATCGCAATGTCAGCCTGGGCAATTCACCGCCCGCCAGCTCGTTGACGATCTTGCGGTCCGCATCCGCGAACGGTTCGTCGCCGGCCGCGGCCAGGGCCAGTCGGTAGGCCGCCTCGCGCAGTCGCACCGCGCGGTCGAGTGTCGCGGCATCGCAGTGCGGCGCGGTGTCGAGGAGGTAGGCGGCGAGCAGCCACTCGTCCAGATCCGCCGGAGTGGTGAGGAAGTCGTCGAACGTCGTGGCACGGGCCTTGACCGTGCCTGCGAAGTCCAGGGCGAGGTTACCGCTCACGAAGGCGAACACACCTCGATAATAACCGCCTTGACAGGTTACTTACGAAAATGCGAACGTAGTAACCGTCTTAGGCGGTTATCCGTTATCGAGGAGGGCACGTGAACTTGGACCCGCTGTTTCGAGCGACCGGCAAGCCATCCCTGGCGGCGGGCATGCAACCACTGTTCGTCGTGCTGTGGAGCAGCGCCTTTATCGCCGGAGTCATCGGCGTCGGCGCGGCACCGCCGATGACGGTGCTGTTCGCGCGCTTCGGCATCGCAGCGATACTGCTCGCGGTGTACGCCGTCGTGATTCGCGCGAGTTGGCCGAGCGCGGGCCAGCTCAAACATGTCGTCATCGCGGGTCTGCTGATGCAGATCGTGCAGTTCGGCGCGTTCTACACCGCGATGAGCCTGCACGTCTCGGCCGCCATCATCGCCCTGGTCCAGGGACTCAATCCGGTCGTCATCGCCTTGCTGGCCGGGTTCATCGGCGAAACCGTCACCGCGCGACAGTGGTTCGGCTTCGGCATCGGCGGTATCGGCGTCGGCTTGGCGGTACTCGACCAATCGAGCATGTCACCGGTCGGCCTGCTGCTGTGCGTGGTCGGCTTGCTTGGTCTCAGTGTCGGCACGATCTATCAGAAACGTTATGTGCCGCAGGTCGATTCGCGTGCCACCACCGCCATTCACATGGCCGCGAGCGCGCCGGTCGCGGGTGTATTGGCTTGGAGCACCGGCCAATTGCATATCTGGGATGGGACGCGGTTCGCGGAATCGCTCACCTGGATGGTGCTGGTCAATTCGATGGTCGCATTCCTACTATTGAATGCGATGCTGAAGCGTTGGGAGGCAACGCGAGTCGGGCGTTTGTTCTTCGCGACTCCCGCGGTCACCGCCGTGCTGGCCTGGCTGTTCATCGATCAGCCGCTGCGGCCCCTCGCCGCGGCCGGACTCGGCGTCGGACTGATCGGCATGGTGTTCGCCTCGCGCCGCCCGACGCCCGCAATCGATCAGCGGCAACCGGTGCCCGTCCGCTGAAAAGAGAAGCGGCAGCGGCTGGAAGCCGCCGCTAGCGACTGCTTGCAGGTCGCTCGAAAAGATCGGCCGCTCGAATTCTTCGGCTACTCGCCGGAATTCAGGCCACCGGGGTGACCTCTCGTTCGCTCTCCACTTCGTCGGCGTCATCGCGCCGATTCCGAATGATGCTGGTGATGAATGCCGCGCCGATGAAGGCCACGCCGACGAGACCGGTGACGATTTCGTTGATGTGTACGCCGATCGAGACGAACAGGATGACCGCCAGCGCGCCGATCGCCCAGTGCGCGCCGTGCTCCAGGTACACGTACTCCGACAGCGTGCCCTTGCGCACCAGGTACACGGTGATCGAACGGACGAACATGGCGCCGATCAGACCGAGGCCGAGCGCGATGATGATCGGGTCGGAGGTGATGGCGAAGGCGCCGATGACACCGTCGAAGGAGAACGACGCGTCGAGCACCTCGAGGTACAAGAACAGGAAGAACGCCGCCTTGCCCGCGGCCTTGACCAGCTGGGACGGACCGCCGTCCGCGGATTCCTCGAACTCCTCGGTATGGAACAGCGAGCCGAGTCCGTCGACCACGATGTAGGTGATCATGCCGAGCAGACCGGCGACCAGGACGGTGGCGCGCTCTTCGTCGGTCGCGATCAATTCGGCGGTGAGCACCAGGCCGACGCTCGCGACGACCACGGAGAGCATATCGAGCTTGCCGAGCTGGGCAAGCGGCTTCTCCAGCCAGGACAGCCAGGTGGTTTCGCGTTCCTCGAAGATGAAGTTCAGGAACAGCAGCAGCAGGAACATGCCGCCGAACGCGGCGATCTGCGGATGTGCGTCGGTGAGCAGCTTCTCGTAGCTGGGGCTGCCGTCCGGGAATACCAGCGCGTCATCTGCGGGCGGGTTCAGCGCAAGGTCGAAAGCCTTCACCGGGTTCAGGCCCGCGGTGATCCAGACGATCGCCAACGGGAAGACCAACCGCATGCCGAATACTGCGATGATCACACCGACGGTGAGAAAGATCCGCTGCCAGAACTCGTTCATGCGTTCGAGCACGGTGGCGTTGATGACCGCATTGTCGAACGACAGCGAGACCTCGAGGACGCCGAGGATGGCGGCTAACGCCAGCGCCGTCGGTCCGCCGTACAGGAATGCCGCGACGAGCGATATCACCGTGACGACGATGGACATGCCGAATATGCGCAGGACCACGCGGAGACCCTTTCCGTGCGGCGGTCGAATGTCTTTCCGAGCGCGCCTTTGCCGATGTAACCCGAGGGCCGAACCAACCCGCGGTCGCGATGATGGTTCCAGCGTGGCCGCCGAACCGTCGATTGTCCAACGGAGCGGCGAGGCGAATCGTTCCGGGACATGCGTACAGGGGGCCCGTCGCCGAGCCCCCTGTACAGATCAGTACGTCTTAGACGTTCACACCGTAGTCACGGGCGATACCCGCCAGGCCCGATGCGTAGCCCTGGCCGATGGCGCGGAACTTCCACTCGGCGCCGTTGCGGTACAGCTCGCCGAAGACCATGGCCGTCTCGGTCGAGGCGTCCTCGGACAGGTCGTAGCGGGCCAGCTCGGTGCCGTTGGCCTGGTCGACAACGCGGATGTAGGCGTTGCGTACCTGGCCGAAGGACTGCTGCCGGGTGTCCGCGTCGTAGATCGAGACCGGGAAGAAGATGCTCTCGATGGTCGGCGGGGTGTTGGCCAGGTCGACCTTGATTACCTCGTCGTCGCCCTCACCCTCACCGGTCAGGTTGTCACCGAGGTGCTCGATGGAGCCCTCCGGCGACTTGAGGTTGTTGAAGAAGATGAAGTGCTTGTCGGACACGACCTTCTTGTCCCCACCGGTCGCGATCGCACTGGCATCCAGATCGAAGTCGGTGCCGGTGGTCGTACGAATATCCCACCCGAGCCCGACGGAGACAGCGGTAAGGTTCGGCGCCGCCTTCGTCAGCGAGACATTGCCGCCCTTGGACAAACTGACACCCATGCGGGGTTCCCTTTCAATAGACGTCTGTGGTTCCCAGCATTGTCCGAATCGCCGGGTACGCCCTACGACAGTAGTAGGTTTCGGCAGTCTTGCGTAGGAACTGGTGTATCCCCCGGTGAACTGGAACATCTCGTCCGCTCGGCCGAGCCGAGGCGAGTACACCGCTTAACATCGGGGCGTGACAGGCCGTAGGCGTGGATGGTTCCGGTCGTCCGGGAACAATGAATGGATTGCACAGGCCCGGTCGACGCTGGCTGCCGCATTCCTGGATATGGATCGGCGCCAGAGTGCGGCCGAGGCGGCGGTGCACGCCTGCGAACAGGTCTTCCCGGAGCGACGGATGGGCGCGAAATGGGAACCCGTGCGCAGCAGATGCTATGACGCCGCAGGCGCATATCTGACGTTCACCGAGGAACTGGATAACGTCGAGCGCGACGACACGCCGATGCCGCAGCGGCAGCCGCGGGTGGACACCCTGGTGCGGCAATTGACCGACGCGGCCCGTGCCGTCGACGAGTTCTATCGCGGTAATCAGTCCCAGCTCGAACATGCCGTCGCGGTGGCGGGCACGGTGCCACAATTCGCGCAGCAGGTGAAGGTCGCGGCGGCGGGTGTGCGCAGGCAGGCCGCCGAATCCGAATACGCTGGCTACCCCTCTGTGCGCCAGCACGCGACGGCGGTGGATGAGTCGCTGCTCACACTCGAGTCGCTCGGTTCCGAGGTGCCCGCCGCGAGTATCCGCGAGGCCGCCGGACGCTTGGAATCGGCGACGAAAGCGCTGGCAGAAGCATTGACGCAGGCGCCTTCTCGGGCCGCGGCGGCGGCCAATGCGATCGCCTCGGTTGCCACCAGGTTGGCCGCGGTACGCACTCGTGGCGAGCGGCTGGCACCGGCCTACTCGGAGATGCTGCGCGAGTTCAATGCTGCGAGTTCAGCGGATCTGGCTAACAATGGGCAGGAAAGCAAGAAGGCCATCGAGGCCGCGGATGCCGCCCTGGTGCGGGCGCGAGCGGCAGCGGCCGAAAACAATCCGGAGTCTGCGCTTGATCTGACTACATCCGCACGCGGGTACCTCACCGAGGCCGAGCATTTGATCGATGCCGTCACCAAACGGCTGACATTGCTGCGCGAGGTCCGTGAGAATCCGCAAGAGAAGGCCAAGGCCGTACGATTTCGGCTGCGGGACGCACAAATGCTCGCGGTGAGCCGCGGGCTCGTCGGCGAATGGGGATCTGTGCTCGACGCACAGGTGGACCGGATCGATCGAATCACCGAAAACCTGTCGGGGCGCCATCCCGACTACTGGGCCTATGTGGCCGAATTGGATACCGTCGCGGAGTTCGTAGCCGGGGTAGTGGATCGAATGAGAAAACAAGCAGGACCACGACGAGAATGAGGCCAGGGTTATGCGGCCACCGCCATTAGGGATGAGGACAGCGAAGCGATGACCGCGGGCATCGTCGTCCAGCAACAGGTCTCCCTGCGAAAGCAATTGCCGCTGCGCCATTTTCGCCAGTTGCACGGCCCGGAGGCGCGGCACCTGTTCCATCGACAACCGGAACCGTTCGGCGATGAGGCCGACCGGGAAATTCTGGCGATCGCGCTCGGCGCCACGCTGTACGCGCCGGCGACTCGCCATGACCTCGCCTCGACGATAAGTAAGCGGGCCGCGCGCGGCGTGTGCTCGATGGTCATCGATCTCGAGGATGCGGTCGCCGATCACGAGGTGGAATCGGCCAAACGCCAGACCGTCGCGACGCTGAATCTGCTTGCCGAAAGCGAGGATCCGAATCCGCTGCTGTTCGTCCGGGTTCGTGATGCGGATACCGTGTCCGAAATCGTCGAACAGCTCGGCAGCGGGACAGCGGCACTGAGCGGCTTCGTCTTTCCGAAATTCGACAGTGCGAGCGGTCCGAAATATCTCGCCGCACTCGAGGCGGCCGCCGAGCGTTTGAGCAGGCCGGTGTACGGCATGCCGGTCCTCGAATCGCCCGCGCTGGTACATCGCCAGACCCGGGATCAGGAGCTGACCCAAATCGCGACGCTATTGGGCGAGCACCGCGAGCGGGTACTCGCGGTACGCATCGGCGCGACGGATATGTGCTCGACCTTCGGCATTCGGCGGGACCGGGATCTGACCATTTACGACGTGCGGGTGGTCGCGGATGTCATCGCCGATATCGTGAATTACCTGGGGCGTTCCGACGGCACGGGTTTCGTGATCACCGGACCGGTCTGGGAATACTTCGCCGACCATGAGCGGATGTTCCGGCCGCTGCTGCGGACCGCGCCGTTCGAGGAATCCGATGCGGTACCGTTCCGGCGCTATCTGGTCAGTCGCGATCTGGACGGGCTACTACGTGAGATCACGCTCGATCGGGCCAATGGGATCCAGGGCAAGACGGTGATCCATCCGTCGCATGTCGCGGCCGTGCATGCACTGTCGGTGGTGACCCACGAAGAGTATTCGGATGCGCTGGACATCCTGCAGGTCGATGTCGGCGGGGTCGCGGCATCCGGATATCGGAACAAGATGAACGAGATGCGGCCGCATCGCAGTTGGGCGCGTCAGACGCTGCTGCGGGCCCGGGTTTTCGGTGTCGCCAATAAGGGTGTTTCGTTCGTGGATCTATTGACAGCGTTGGTAACTGAATGAATATCGACCCCTGGGCGACAACGAATTTGGGTATCGAGTTGCGGCACGAGCGCTCGCATGGGGGCGGGGCGGTTGACGTGCTGCCCGCCGAATTGCCCATCGCAACTTTGATTCAGCCCGGGTTGCGACGCAATCCGCGTCGCGCGCACCTGCTGGTTTCGACGGTGCTCGGGAAACATCTGCCGACGGATCCGCGGGTTGTGCTCGGTGCGGGCAATCGACTGGGTGATCTGGTGCGTGACGTGCTGGGGGATCGCGAGGCAGTGGTGCTCGGATTCGCCGAGACCGCAACGGGTTTGGGACATTGTGTGGCGGCGCGGATCGGAGCCGGATGCTATCTGCATTCGACCCGTCGCGAGGTGCCCGATGCGACTACCTTGACCGGCTTCGAGGAGGGACATTCGCACGCCACCTCGCATCTGCTGCAGCCCGCACCCGCGGATATCTTCGTCAACGATCTGCCGCTGGTGCTCGTCGACGACGAAATCTCCACCGGTGATACGGCGATCGATGCGGTTCGGGCGTTGCACGCGTTTTCGCCGCGTGCGCATTATGTACTGGCGTCGCTGGTGGATATGCGGACCGAGAGCGATCGGACGCGGTTCGAGGTGGCGGCCGACGAGCTGGGGGCGCGGATCGACACCGTGTGTTTGGCTGCCGGGCGGACCTTGCTGCCCGATGATCTGGTCGAGACGGTGTCTTCGATGCCGGATCCTGTATTGAATCCGACCGCAGCGCAGCGTGGTTCGTTCGATCGGATCGAGTTGCCCTGGCCTGCTTCGGTTCCCGAGGGCGGTAGGCATGGGATTTTGCGGTCCGATACGGATGCGTTCGAGGCGGCGCTTGTGCAGGCCGCCGAGGCGTTGCGGGTTCGGCTCGCCGATGATTTCGCTGGTCGACCCGCGATTGTGCTCGGGCACGAAGAGTTGATGTATTTGCCGTTGCGGTTGGCGGCCGAACTTGCCGATGCCGGGATCGCGACGCGATTTCAGACGACGACTCGCTCGCCCGCGTATGTGCTGGATGAGCCGGGGTATCCGTTACGGCGTGGCTTCCGGTTCGTTGCGCCTGAGGCTGGTGAGGTGGAACCACGTTATTTGTACAACGCGCACTGGATCGAGGACGCGCTTTCCGAAGTTGCGGCATTGGACGATGGGGTGGCATTGGACGATGGGGTGGCGTTGGACGATGGGGTGGCGCTGGGCAATGGGGCGCTGGGCAATGGGGCGCTGGGCAATGGGGCGCTGGGCAATGGGGCGCTGGGCAATGGGGCGCTGGGCAATGGGGCGCTGGGCGATCATGCTCCCGGGGGCGAGGGGGCGGTGGATTATCCAGGGCTGACGAGGTCCGCTGGTGGGCGGTCGGTCGGCGTCGAGCCGGTTCTGGTCGTCGTCATAGATGCACCTGCCGACACCGCTGAACTGCGCGCCGCAGGCGGCCTGATCGATGTGCTGACCGCATCCGGGGACGATGTCGTCCTGGCGGTGCTTCCAGGTGCGGATCCGCGGCTTTTGCATGCGGAACGGACCGTTGCCGAACCGAGGATGTTATGAGGTCGAACGCTGTGCCGGAATCGAATATCTCACCGCAATCGGCCTTGGCCCTGCCCGTTGCGCTGCACGGACCGGCCTTCGGATCGTATGCGGCCGAGGAGGTTTCCTGGCTACTGAAGGATCTGTCCGAGGTCGACCTCGAGGCCGATGTGGCCGAGCGGGAACACCGGATCCAGTCCGGTGCCGCACATTATGCGGAATCGCTGCCGATCGAATATCAGCCCGATGCGGCATACCGCTCGCTGTTCGACGAGGTGTTGGCCGAGAGTGCCGAGCGACTCGCGCTCGCCGTTGCGACGGTATCGGAACTCGTTGTCACCGAACGCGGTACCGATATCGTGCTGGTTTCACTGGCCCGGGCGGGTACGCCGATCGGAATTCTCATGCGCCGCTGGCTGCGGTCGCGAAGTCTCGATGTGCCGCACTATGCGGTATCCATCGTGCGCGATCGTGGTATCGACGCCGTCGCACTGGATTATCTCGCCCGGCATCATGATCCGGCCTCGGTGGTGTTCGTCGACGGCTGGACCGGTAAAGGTGCCATTACTCGGGAGCTCACCGAAGCGCTGAACGCCTATCACGCCGCGGGCGGCGCCCGATTCAATGACGAGCTCGCCGTGCTCGCCGACCCGGGACATTGCGTGCGCACCTATGGCACCCGAGACGATTTCCTGATCGCCTCCGCATGCCTGAATTCGACAGTCTCCGGGCTGATTTCGCGCACCGTGCTCAATGACATGCTGATCGGTCCGGGCGATTTCCATGGTGCGAAGTTCTATCGCGAACTGGCGGCCGACGATGTCTCCGGACGCCTGCTCGACACGGTGACCGCAGCCTTCGACGCGATCCGGGATCGCGTGCCCGCCGAACTGTCCGCCGTGCGCGCCGCGGACCGGACACCGACCTGGACCGGCTGGGCCTCGGTCGACAAGGTGCGCGAGGAATACGGTGTCGCCAGTGTGAATTTCGTGAAACCCGGTGTCGGCGAGACGACTCGGGTGTTGCTGCGGCGGCTGCCGTGGCGGGTGCTGGTGCGTGCGGCGGACGCACCGGAGCACGCGCATATCCGTCTGCTCGCCGCGGCCCGCGGTGTTCCGGTCGAGGTCGTGCCCGACCTGGCCTATTCGTGCATGGGATTGATCAAGGACGTACAGCAGTAATGCATTTGCGAAAACTACGAAGACACGCTCTGATTGCTACCGATCTAGATCGGACGATGATCTATTCGCGCAACGCTTTCCACGCCACCGGCGAAGTGCCGATGGTTTGTGTGGAACACCTCGAGGGCGCGCCACTGTCGTTCATGACGACCACCGCCGCGCTGCGTATGCAGACCCTGACTGGACCCGCCGCCGTCATCCCCACCACCACTCGGACCATCAAGCAGTTCGAACGTATCCAATTGCCCGGCGCACCCTGGCGATACGCGATCACGAGCAATGGCGGGAACATCCTGGTCGACGGCGTGCCGGATATGCGCTGGCGCATCGACATCGACGCGCAGATGCGGGCAAGTGGCGCCACATTGTCGGAGGTGAATACCGAACTGCGTGCGCGAATCGACGATTCCTGGGTCACCAAATTCCGGGTCGCCGATCATCTGTTCACCTACCTGGTGGTGAAACCCAAGGAAGTTCCGGACGGCTTCCTCGCCGAATGGGATGCCTGGTGCCGCCCGCGCGGCTGGTCCGTCTCCCAGCAGGGCCGCAAGATCTACACGATGCCCCTGGTCGTCTGTAAGAGTCATGCGGTGCGCGAAGTCCGTCGCCGGCTGGTCGAAAATGGTGAACTCACCGATGCGGCCACGACTCTCGCCGCAGGTGACGGTGCCCTGGACGCCGAGATGCTGCGCACTGCGGACTCCGCCATCCGTCCACGCCACGGCGAACTCGAACAACTCAACTGGACCCACCCCAATCTCACCATCACCCGCGCCTCCGGAATTCTCGCGGGCGAGGAGATCATCAACTGGTTTATCAAGGCCGCACCGGAAAGGCCACGTAGCTGACCTTGCGTTGACACCGGCGACAAGGTTTAGCGTTGCCCCGACGGGTCGTGAAGGAGGTCGAATGCTGATCGGTGAGCTGGCCGAGCGCGTCGGGACGAGCACCAGGACGCTGCGCTACTACGAGGAGCACGGCTTGGTGCGGGCGCGGCGCTCGACCAATGGGTATCGCATCTATGACGAGTCGGAACTGCAGGTCGTCCACAAGATCCGGAGGCTGCTCGACGTGGGCTTCGATCTCGACGATATCCGCCCGTTCGTCGCGTGCATCCGCGCCGGAAATACCTCCGGGGATGTCTGCCCGGATTCGGTGGCGACATTGCGGCGCAAGCTCGACGAAGTCGAGGTGGCAATCGATCGGTTGCATGCGGTGCGATCGCAACTGCGCGACCAGCTCGATTCGGCGGCGGTGTCCCGATGAAGTTCGGAATCAATTACAGCACACCGTATTACGGTACCGATCCGGACCGGCTGATGGCGTTCGCGCAACATGCCGAGGCGTGCGGTTTCGAGTCGATCTACCTGCCGGACCATATCGCTCTCTATCCGGGTGCGGTGGTCGGCGAGTACGAAATGCCACCGACACTGCCGTTTCCCGATCCGCTCGATTGTCTGAGTTTCGTCGCCGCGGCAACGGACCGGATCCTGTTGGGCACCGGTGTGCTGCTGCTGCCGTATCGGCATCCGGTGGTACTGGCCAAGCGGCTGGCGACCATCGATGTGCTGTCCAAGGGCCGAATGCGTTTGCTGACAGTCGGACTCGGCACCTTGCCGGGTGAGGCCGCCGCGGTGGGGGTGGACTTCGCATCCCGTGGTCGTCGAACCGAAGAGGCGATCGATGTGCTGCGCCTGCTGTGGGGCGGCGGTGCGGATGGTGTCGACTTCCACGGCGAATTCTTTTCGTTCGACAAGCTGTGCGTATACCCGAAACCCCATGGCGGAGACCAGTTGCCGATCCATATCGGCGGATCGAGTCGGGCGGCGGCGCGGCGGGTGGGACGACGCGGCGATGGATACTTCCCGGGCGGGATGCTGATGCCCGCCGAACGTGCGCACCAGTGGGATCTGGCGAAGTCCACCGCCGTTGCGGCGGGCCGAGATCCGGCCACATTGGAATACACCCGATGGGGCTCGATCGATATGCCGCAGGATCGGGTCGACGGATTCGTTGCACAAGGCGTGACCCGGATCATTGTCGGCGCTACCGCCACTGACCAGGCCGTGCAGTTCGACGAAATGTCGGCGTTCGCGGCGCGTTTCGGGCTGGCGCGGAAGGACTGACGGGCAAGCCCGCCAGTCCTTCCGGTCGCGTGATGATAACGAGGTCAGCGGTTTCGGGTGCGGTTGAGCCAGTCGAGGGCTTCGCGGAGGGTCGGGGAGTGATCGAGGCGGGGCGGTTGGTAGGGGTGGTTTGAAGCGGACGGGTTGGCCGCGGCGTCGGGTTCGGGGTGAGACGGGTTGGAATACAGATGTTTCGGTGCCGCGGGATGGCCCTCCGTCGCGGGGCGGTCCGGGCGAGGGTACGAGGGATTCGTCGGGAAGGGGAGTTCCGGCGCGGATTTCGGCGTTGCCTGTGGCGCGATGCGGTCGAGTAGGGAGCTGGACGAGGCCTTGTCCGGGGCGAACGGGACTCCGGTGGAGAAGGCGCGCACACCGAGGGTGAGCATTTCACCGACCATACTGATGCCGATGGACAGGGTGGTGGGGCGGGCGTCGTGGTGCATGCCCATAGTGGTGCCTAGGGCGCTGATGGCGAAGCCCGCGGTCATCGATACGGCCCAGACGATCACGGTGCGCACGGTGTAGCGCTGCCACAGGTGGCCGTCGCGGGTGAAGATGCCGACGGTGGTGCCGCGTAGGGCGCCGAAGGCGAGACCGACGGCGCCGCCGATGATCAGCCAGGTGATATCGGTACCGTTGAGGTCGGCGATCTTGGTGAGGCTGTATATGCCGATCGCCAAGAGGATGACCGGTAGTCCGAAAGTATCGCGGGCATTCATCGGTTCGCCGTAGAACCGCTTCACCACCAGCGCGATGACCGCGACGATCGCGATCACGAGTCCGATACCCATGAGTGCCTCCCAACACTATGCCTACTGTTGGGAAGCTATTCGCCGGTCCGGGCTTGCCGAGTCCGCCGAAGGAAGGACCCCGGGGATGATCCTCAGGTCATCCGGATCAGTAATTTTGCTGTTGAGCACCCAATTGCTGGGCGATGATGCCCTGCAATCGCTGTAGGCCGCCGACGGTCACACCGCTCTGCAATTGCCCCTCGATGGTGCGGACCAGCGCGGAATCGCTGAGGATCTTCTCACTGGACTGGATGAGAACCGTTCCGGCACCGGTGAAGTCGAACTGGCGCTCCTCACCGGAGTTCACCCCGAACCGCGCCGCACCGGCGGCCAGGAAGCTGGAGACCCAGCGCTGGTCGTAGTGGTGGCTGGGGGACGGGCAATCCGCCCAGCCGACGAGGGCTTCCGGATCCACGCGCAGCGGCGGTTCGGCGAACATGACCGGGCCATTGGAGGAGGCCAGGAACTTACCGGTGCCGATGAGGGTGAGAAATCCGGGAACGATGGACTGATTCAGCGACAGCCCCGGCTCGAAGGCGAGCAGATTGGCGGCGCGGATGGTCAGGTTGCCATTGTCCTCGAGGTCATAGGAATTGATGTCGTATCCGCGGTCACCGATGATCAGCTTGCCGTGGCCCTCGGCGATCACGTAATCGCCGGTGAACAGCGGTGCGGAGAACTGCTGCGAGACCATATGCAGCAGCCCGCCCTGCAATCCGTGGGTGAGCATCTGGAACCGCATATCGCCGTAGTAGGCGATCATCGCGCCCTTGCGCATGAACCACGGCTTGTTCAGATCGATGCAATAGGCATAGCTGTTGCCCGGAAGGTTGTCGCTCTCACCGAGTTTCAGTGGATTCAAGATGTCGGTCATAGGTTCACAACTTCTCTTCCGAGGCCTGCACATACACGACACCCTGTCCGACGCAATGCAATTGCATCGCCTCACCGGAACCGCGCCCTACCGCATCGCGCCAGCTCAATGCCGTCTTCAACTCGGTCTGCACATTGCCGTAGGCGGCGACGAAGGCCTGCGGATCCACCACGATAGGATTCGGCCCGCCCACCGGCAGTTCCAAGAATCCGCCATGTGCCAGCAGCACCGCCGCGCCCTGTCCGGACAGCTGCGTGGTGAACATCCCTTGACCGGTCAGCGCACCACTGGCCGCTCCGCGCAACGCACCCATCAGCCCGCCGCCGCCACCACCGCCCGAACTCATCACGGACACAATCGAACTCTGCAGCGCGGCGGTATTGGCCAGCAGCCGCGAGGCCTCGACGCGCAGCACCGCGCCCGGCTGCATCTGCACCACATGCACTTCCAGCCCGGCGAACCCGTAGTGCACCTCGCCATTACCGGTGGCCAGCATGGTGCGCTCGTGCTCGCCGGCCATCATCCGACCCGCCATCCGCATGACGCCGCCACCGCCCATTCCGGGTGCGGCTCCTGGAATCTGATGCGGCGCAAAGGAAATATCGCCGGTGTAGAACAGCATCGCGCCGTTGCGCGCGACCACACCGCCCGCCATTCCGACGTCGACCTTGACGACCTTGCCGTTGACCTTCTCGAACATCGTCGGCCCCCTTACCGTTCCGCCGGTTGGATCAAAACGAGGCCCTGACCGTCGAAGCGGAGCGAAAACGCCTCCCCGGCGTCCTGGCCGACGAAGGTACGCCACGAAACATCGGTGACGAACGACTGATTGAGATTGCCCTGGCAGGCGACGAAGGCATCCGGATCCACGATCAGCGGATACTGCGGCGAAACCTCCAGGTGGATCAGCGGACCGCCCGCCGAGAGCAGTGCCACCTGTCCCTGTCCGGTCACCGTGGTGGTGAACAGGCCGGCACCCGAGGAGGCACCGCGCAGACCGGCGAAACGCACATCGGTGCGCAGGTTTCCGGCGAAGCACAGCAACTGCTGCGATTCGACCTGCAGCGTCTCGTTATTCAGATTCACGACGGTGACGTGCTGACCGTTGACCGCGAAGAAGACCCGGCCGTTGCCGCTGCATTCCATCAGCGACAGCTTCTCGCCGGTGGCGCGCCGCTTGAGCCCGGCGAGTACGCCGTCGCCGCCGCCGAAACCGGCCGATTTGAACTGTACATTTCCTTCGTAGGCGACCATCGAGCCGGAAATCGCGCGGATACTCGATCCCGCGAGGTGTGCCTCGATCACCTTTTTCGACTGCTCGAACAGTTGCGCCATAGGGAGTTTGCCTGCTGTCTGGTAGGGGGAACACGGGTATATCGCCCGCCATTCCGACCGCGTTTCGCCACCCTAACCGATCTTGGAGTACCCGTATGGGCCACGGCGAGGAGTTACTTCGGATCGTGTTCGGCACGTTTCTCGTAGAGTGGCACCGTACGCACCGACAAGCGAAGGGTCGAACTTGTCCGCAACACTCGCCAAGGGTCAGAATGGCCCGCTGGCCGCCAATGACGTGGTGATCTCCGTCCAGCTGACCGCACCCGCGGACCTGTCCGCGCTATTGGTCACCGAGTCGGGGAAGGTCCGTTCCGACGCGGACTTCGTCTTCTTCAATCAGCCCAATGGCCCCGGGGTGAATCTCCAGCCCGCGCCGGCCGGGCAGCCCGCGTCGCTGGCGGTCGCGCTGAATGCGGTGCCCGCGGATATCGCGCAGATCCGCGCGGTGATCACTCTGGACGACGCGACCAGCAATTTCGGCCGGTTCCCCGCGCCGACGGCGATCGTGTCGGATTCAGCGGGTAATCGGCTGTACGAGTACCGCATCGACGGTTTGAACACCGAGTCGATCGTGATCGCGCTCGAGCTGTACCGGCGCCAGAGTGAGTGGAAGGTGCGCGCGGTCGGCCAGGGCTACGCGGGTGGTTTCGCGGCATTGGTCACCGATCACGGTGTCACCGTCGACGAGTCCCCGGCCGCGACGCAGGTCCCGCCGCCTCCGTCCTACCAGCCTGCCCAGCCCGCACCGGGCTACCCGCCACCGCCCGAGCCCGCGTACCCGACGCAGCAGCAGCCGCAGTACCCACCGACACAGCAGGGCTACCCGCAAGGCGGACCCGGCTACCCGCCGCCCGGACAGGGCTACCCGCCGCCGCCCGGACCCGGTGGTTACCCGCCGCCCGGACAGCCCGGACCGGGCCAGGGCTATCCGCCGCCCGCCCAGCCCGCCGCGCAGCAGCAGCCGCCCGGTGAGATCAGCCTGAGCAAGGATCGTCCGGTCAGCCTGCTCAAGGGCCAGCGGGTCACCCTGCGCAAGGAGGGCGGCTCCGCGCTGACCTTCGTGAAGATGGGTCTGGGCTGGGATCCGGTGCGCAGCCGCGGCATGTTCGGCAACCGGACCGTCGATATCGACCTCGACGCGTCGGTGGTGATGTTCGCCGATATGAATGTGGTGGATGTGGCCTACTACGGACAGTTGACCTCCAAGGACGGTTCGGTCCGACACCAGGGCGACAACCTCACCGGTGAGGGCGAGGGCGACGACGAGGTCATTCTGGTCGACCTGACCCGTATCCCGGCGCATGTCAGCACGCTGGTGTTCATCGTGACCTCCTATAAGGGCCATACCTTCGAACAAGTCCAGAATGCGTTCTGCCGCTTGGTCGATGGCGCCAACAACGGCGAGCTGGCCAGGTACACCATGGCAGGCGGTATGGCGTTCACCGCGATGGCGATGGCCAAGCTGTTCCGGGTGGGCAGCGATTGGAAGTTACAGGCGCTCGGCGAGGGCTTCCAGGCCAAACATCCCGGTGAAGCGGTGCCACAGCTGGGCCGGTTCCTGGGTAATTGAGCGACAACTGCACGAAATAACGGGGCGGACAACGTGATTCAGCTGAAGGCCGGTCAGAATATGGTGCTGACCGGCGATATCGTTCGATTCAGCGCGAAAGCCGGGGCTGCCCTGGATGTTTCGGCGCTAGTGGTGGCGCAGAACCTGCGGGTCTTCGATACCGGCGATTTCGTGTTCTACAACCAGACCGAGACCGCGGGGGTGACGCTGTCCGAGGGCGGCGTCACCATCCGGCTCGGCGAGGTGCGCGCCGACGCCGAAGCGGTGCTACTGGTGGTCAGCGCCGATCCGGCCGCGCCCGCGCAGGCGGATGGACTCGGTGCGGTCACCGCTGAACTCGCCGTGAACGATGTCGCTACAGCGGAATTCGCGATCACTCCATCGGCGGGAGAGACCGCGCTGATCTGCCTGGAGGTGTATCGGCGCGGAACCGACTGGAAGTTGCGCGCAGTCGGTCAGGGCTATGCCGGTGGTCTTGCTGTGCTGCTCACCGCGCACGGCGTCGAGGTCGACGAAGCGGCGACACCGCAGTCCGGCCAACACAGCGCGGCCGACCTGCGGGGAGCCGAACCGGTCCGCAATCCGGGCCGGACCAGCGGTCAGGACACCATCAGCGGTCCCGACTCCCTGGGCGCCGGTCCGGCGCCGCTCGAGGTCGCGCACGGACTCGAACGCCTGTGGATGATCTTCGAGGATGCCGCGCGCTCGGCCGCCGCACTCATCTCCGCGCGTGACTACGCCATGCAGAGGCTGGATCAGGAACTGTCCGCGGCGGTTTCGGATCCGGCGACCAGGAACACCCCGGCCGCCGAGGAGGCCAGGCAGGCGGCACAGCGTCGCTGTGACGATCTGATTGCCACCGCGGAGGGGAACCACCTGGGCGATAGCGAAGCGCTCATACGCGAACTCGCCGAAGCCGATCGGCAATTGCCGCCGTCACTCGCGTCCTGGGATTCGCCCGCCTGGGACGGTGCGCCGACGCCGAGCGACGGCATTCGACTCGGCGAACTCTACGCGAATGAGCGCGGGCCGCTGCGCATTCCGTACTGTGTGCCGGTGCCGCTGACCCGCCCGCTGTGGATCGATACCGAATCTTCGGCCGCGGCGACCCCGGTCGTCGGTGCGGTGCTCGCGCGACTGCTCGCGGCCGATCCCGGTCGGCGCACCCTGGTCGACATGATCGATCTGACGGGAGCGTTCAGCCAGCTCGTCGGTCCGCTTACCCCGGTGCTGAACGGCCCGCCGATCACCGATTTCGGCGATATCTCGGCGCGGCTGCAGACCCTGGTAGAGGCCGCTGACCTGGCCGAATTGGCTTATTCCAGTGGGAATTTCACGCCACCGACCGAGCACAGGGTCCTGCTCGCCGCGGACTTCCCGCACGGATACCAGAGCGCGGACGCCCACCGCATCGCGACGTTGCTGGTGCGCGGTGATTTGATCGGGCTGTCCACGGTGATCGTTGGCACCGACGAATCCGAGTCCAGCGATGGGACGGTGGCGATGCTGTCGCAGTCCTGCCGTCATCTGCCGACGGTCGACGGCACCCCGCTGTTCGATCCGTGGACCGGCAGCGCGTGGCAGCTGGATCTGGATCTGCTGCCACACGAACCCGCCAGGCAGGCGCGCTTCCTGCGCACCAGCTAAGCGCGTACCAGAGCCGTCCTCGGCCGCAGCGCCTCCGGCAGCCAGGGCAGCAGCGGGTCCGGTGCGCGATCGACGACGCCGCCGACCGGATCGTCGACGAAATCGCGCCGGACCAGATCCTCCTCCGGTCGGTAGATCTGTCGAATGATCAAGGCGCACAGCGCGAGTACCGCGATATCGCGCAGCCCGACAGTGCCCGTGAACCACTGCTCGGGCAGGCCCTTGCGGTCCAGGCCGAGGTAGTAGAACATTCGCGGCACCCAGACCAGCGCGTCGATGGTCATCCAGGCCAACAGAATTCGGCGATGCGGCAGCGCGAGCACGGCCAGCGGCACCAGCCACAGCGAATACTGCGGGCTCCACACTTTATTGGTGATCAGGAAGGCGGCGACGACCAGGAAGCACAGCTGGGCCAGGCGCGGCCGGCGCGGGGCGGTGAGCGCGATATAGGCGATCGCCGCGCAGGCGGCGACGAATACCAGCAGCGACACCAGATTCAGGATGGTCGGCTGTTCGACATGTCCGATCTCGCCGTCGAATCCGGCCCAGCCGGTGAACGAGGTGATGACGTTGTAGATGGAATCCGGATCGGCGTGCCGAGTGGTGTTGAGCCGGAAGAACTCCCGCCAGCCATCGGGATACAGCAGTGCGATCGGCAGGTTCACCACCAGCCAGGTGCCCGCCGCGGCCGCAACGGTCAAGGCGGCCGCGCCGAGCGGCCGGGCGCTGAGAAATTGCGTGCGATACGGGGTTTCGCGCAGCCAGGTCATCGCGGTACGCCAGCTGTCGATATCGCTCAACCGGAGCCCGAGCCGTGCGCTCGGCACCCGCTGCAGTGGGTCGGCGCGCAGGCACAACACCACGATCGGCCCGAGTAGTAGCAGCGGGTAGAGCTTGGCCGCACCGCCGAGTCCGAGCAGCAGACCCGCGAGCAACGGTCGTCGGCGGGCCCAGGCGAGCAGGCCGGTGGCGGCGAAAGCCGTCGCGAGCGCGTCGAAGTTGGTGAACGCGTGCACGATAACCAGCGGCGAACAGGCGACCAGCGCGGCATCCCAAACCCGCCGCCCCGCCAGTTGTGCCGAGCCCCATACCGTGACCAGCCAGGCGAAGGCCAGACCCACCGCGACCACATTGAAGTAGATGACCACCTGCAGCGCACCGGGCAGCGGGGAGGCATCCCAGGTCTTGGCGACCTGCATCGCCGCGTACTGATAGAGCCCGGACAGCACCGGATACTCCATGTACCTGGTCTCTCGGCCGCCGTCCGCGGTCTGCTCGGTCCATTCCTTCTTGTATGGGAAGGCGCCCTCGTTCAGCCGTTCCGCGCCGTAGAGCGGCACGGTATCCGAGTAGCACATGGCGATGTACTGGCGGCCGTTGTTCCAGTCGAGGGTGAGCGAACCGTCGGAGGTGGTCGTCTGCTGGATGCAGCCCGCCTTGCTCGCCCAGCCGAGCGCGAGGAACACCAGTGCGAAGGCGAGCAACACCCGCATCGGGGTCCAGAACCGGACCCGGCCGATGAGCGCGTGGTCACCGACCGGGCCGCCGACGACCGTGCTCAGCTGCGCGGTCAGGGAATCATTGCGGCTGGGGCGATCTCGGCCGTCGGCCGAGCGCAGATCCGGTGCCAGCGGCGCGGGCGCGACATAGTGCGTCGCGCCGCCGGACTGTGTTGCACCGGACGGCATCCCGTCGGTCTGCGGCGCTCTTGCGTTCGTCCGCTCGTCCACGAGTTGCGGTTCGGTCACGGCACCCGAGGCTACCGGGTGCGGGTCGGTTGACTGCCGTTGCCGTTACCGGTGCCACCGGATTGTGGCGATCCGGTGGTCGTCGGCATCGAACCGTCGGAGTTCGCCGTCGGCTGTCCCGGCATCGGCGTCGACTCCGGCTGCTGCTGTTGTTGTTGCGGCTGGCGCTGCTGCGTCTGCGGTTGCACGCCGGGGATCTGGATCGGTCCGAACGGGGTGTCGATCGTATTCGGGACGATCTGGATCGGCGGGATCAGCGGCGACTCCGTGGTCGACGGCGGGGTGAACGGTGCGGACCACGCGGGCACACCAGCTTGGCCCTTGATCGGGGGCGGCTTCGGGAAGTTTTCCTTGGGGGTGCCGTCCAGAGCACCGTCCATGGTGGCCTTCCAGATATCCGAGGGCAGACCGGAGCCGTAGACCATGCCGCCGCTGTAGTTGCGCAGCGCCGAGTTATCGATGGAGCCGACCCACACCGCGGTGGACAGCGACGGGGTGTAGCCGACCATCCAGGCGTCCTTGTTCTCGCCGGTGTCGCCGAGCTGGGCGGTACCGGTCTTGGTCGCCGACTCGCGGCCGTTGGCCAGGTTGTGATTGCGCGACCACGCCGCGATCGGCTTCATCGCGTCGGTGACGTTGTCCGCGACCGCCGCCGAGACTCGCTGTTCACCGGCGACATCACCGCGGTCGAGCAGCACCTGCCCGTCGGCGCTCACCACCTTGGTGACGAAGTGCGGTGCGCGGTAGACGCCGGAGGCGGCCAGCGTCGCGTAGGCCGAGGCCATATCCAGCACCCTGGCCTGGTACTGACCGAGCACGATGCCGTTGTTCGGCGGGGAACCGTCCGGCTCGACCAGGCTCTTGCCGACGCCCGGAATGGTCTCCGGAATGCCGAGCTTGTGCGCCATATCGGCGATCTTCGCCGGACCGTTCTGCATATCCAGCTCCATGCGGTAGAAGCTGGTGTTCAGCGAGCGCTTGAGCGCCTCGGCGATGGTGCAGGTGCCGCACTGCTCGCCTTCGACATTCGTGATCTTGATGCCGTTCACAGTGATCGGCGAACTGTCATACATCTCCGACAGCGGTTTGCCCAATTCCAGGTTCTCCGCGAGACCGAAGACCTTGAACGAGGATCCCGGCTGCAGACCGGCATTGGCGAAGTCGTAGCCCTGACCGTCGTCGCCGCCGTAGTAGGCGCGCACCGCACCGGTCTTCGGATCCACTGAAACCACTGCGGCGCGCAGCTTTTCCGGTTCGCCCTGCATCTTCTTCTGCGCGGCGTCGACGGCGGCCTGCTGTGCCTTCGGATCGATCGTTGTGGTGATCGACAGGCCAGCGGTATTGAGCTGCTGTTCGCTGATGCCCGCGGCCGCCAGCTCCTTGAGCACCTGGGTCTTGATCAGACCTTCGGGCCCGGCGTCCAGGCCTTTGTCCTTGTTGGAGGTCACGGGGACCACCTGCGGGAACTGCTGGGTCTGGCGCTCTTCGGCCTTCAGATTGCCGCCGGAGACCATGCCGTCGAGCACATAATTCCAGCGGAACTTCGCGCCCTCGGGATTCTTCTCCGGATCCAGGCCGGAGGGCTGCTGGATGGTGGCGGCGAGCACCGCGCCCTCGGCCACGGTGAGCTCCGAGACCGGCTTGGCGAAGTAGGCCTTGGCGGCGGCATCGATGCCGTACGCACCGCGACCGAAGTAGATGGTGTTCAGGTAGGCGGCGAGGATTTCGTCCTTGCTCCACTGCCGCGCCATCTTCGCCGAGATGACCAGCTCGTGCATCTTGCGGGTCAGTGAGTGTTCGTCACCGACGAGCGCGTTCTTCACGTATTGCTGGGTAATGGTCGAGCCACCGCCCGCGCTCTCCCTGTTGAGGGCTTGATCCCGGGCGGCGCGCATGAAGCCGGAAACCGAGAAGCCCGGGTTGGTGTAGAAGTCCCGGTCCTCGGCCGCGATCACGGCATTGCGCACATGCGGCGGAATCTGGTCGATGGTGACGTCGGTGCGGTTGCCCTCCGGCGGTACGACCTTGCTGATCACCGTGGTGCCGTCGCTGGCGAGGATATTCGCGACCTGGTTGGTTTTGAGGTCACCCGGCTGGGGTACCGAAACCGTGGTGTAGGCGATCAGGAAGACCGTGCTCGGCAAAATGATGGACAGGGCTAGCAGGACGTAGATGACCCGGCGCACGATCCGCCACGGCGACTTCTTCTTCGCACCGGGACGACGACCGCCCGGTCCGCCCGAACCACCGTTACCGCCATTGCGGCGCGGCGGCGGCCCTGAGGGCGGCGCGCCCGCGGTCGCGCGGCGCTCGCCGGTGGTGGGGCCGGAGCCGTTGGGGCGCCGGGCCCCGGGCCGATCCTGGCCGGGGCGATCCTGACCGGGCCGCGGGCTGGCCGGTCGGGGACCGGTGGGCGGGGCCGTGCGGCGGTTGCGTTCGGCGACGGCGTCGGTCAGCGAACCGGGCTGCCGATTCGGGCGTTCGATCTTCTGCGTGGACTGCGCGCCGGGCGGGGCGTTATCGGGTAGCGGTCGCCCTTGCGGCGGACGGCCCTGCGGCGGCGGAACCGGTCGACGCGGCGGCGGCTGCGGACCGCGCGGCGGTTCACCGGGATACCCGCCCTGCGGGGGCCGCGGACCACCGGGACCCGGCCGACCGGGTGGGGGACCAGCCGGTCGCTGCCCGGGATACGGGTTCGGAGGCTGTGGTGAACTTCGCTGAGTCCGGCCGCCGTGCGGTTCATCGCCGTAGGGGGAAGTCTCGTAGGGCGAATTCACTGACAAGATCTCCATAACTCGTAACGGTCTGCGGGGCGCGGTGCGGCGATTATCGCCGCGGCGGACGCGTCGAGGCTCCGCGGGTCACCCGACGGGCAGATGACCTGGCACATCATTCGGCTGCGGTGCGCCGGTTGGCCCTGGTGCCCGTGCGCCGCCGCGTCGGCGACGGAGCGGTACCGAGCACATAGGACTGCACCAGATGATTCCAGCTGCAGCTCCGGCATACCTCGACGACATGGACCGAGAACTCCTCGCGAGTCTCGGCGAGGCGTATCAATTCCTCTGGTGTGCGAGCCGATCCCGCCATCGGGCCGAGGCCGTCGCCGTAGACCCAGGATACGAGCGTCAACTGCTCTTTCCGGCAGATCGGGCATGTCACCTCGCTCCCCCGACCGTGGAACTTCGCCGCACGTAAGAGGTAGGGATTGGCATCACAAACCTCGCCGACATCGACACGGCCCGCATAGACGTCAGCGAGCAGCGACCGACGCTTGAGAGCGTAGTCGACCACCTGTCGCTGAATTCGCACGAGAACCAGAGTAGCGGGGCCGGGCGCGGGCCGCGCTGGGCTGTGTGGGATCGACCGACCGGTATTCATTGTTGAACTGGGGCGTTACCGGCATCGGCGGATTACGATTCTCCCGTGTCCCCCGCCACATCCGGGCGGTCAACGGCAGCATCCGGACGTATGCGCGCGCGTGACCTCGACCGTGCCAACGCGTCCAGTGTGCTGGATGCGGCCTATGCGGAAGGGCAGCTCGGCGCCGATGAATATCGCGACCGTACCGCGCAGGCCGAGACCGCGAGGACGGTCGGTGAGCTCGAACGCCTCGTCGGTGATCTGCAAGTACCGTCCGCCGTAGCTGATCTGGTGTCGAGCGAATCGCCGCCTCCCCGAAACCTGTTGCGTCGAGCCGGAACCGGTGGACGTTATCCCGATCACACCCGGGCACGCGATGTCGATCGTGACACCACCCGCCAACTGATCGACAATGCGCGCGGCGACGGTCAGCTGAGCGAGGATGAGCATCAGGCCCTCACCGAACTGGCCGGCGAGGCGAAAACCCTTGGCGAACTGGCGCAATTGGTCGACGATCTGCAACGACCCAGCGGCGCCGCGCCGCCACCGCAGCCGCCTCGATCGAATCGTCGGCGCTGGTATCGGATTGCGGTCGGGGCCGGCGCTGTCTGTGCCGCGGTCGCCGCCTTCGTACTGACCAGCGGTGTATCGGATACCGAACCCGCCCCTGCTGCAGCACCGGTTGTCGTGGATCTGGGATCGGTGCAACCGAGCGTGATCGCGACGCCGAATCTGCTTACCCCAGAAGGGCTCACGCTGTTCCTGGGGAAATACCGCGACAAATTCGGCGATCTGAAGATCGATCAGCTGACGTTGTATCCGGAATACGCCATCGTGTCGCGTGCGGTGCCGGGCGAGCCGAATCGGTTGATCGGCTACGACTACCGCGGCGGCTTCCAGCAGTCGAGCAGCGTGACCAGCCGCAAGGCCGATAAAGCCGCCGTTGATCTCGCGCAGCTGAATGTCGCCGCGATCAGTGATGCGCTCGCGAGCGCGCCGAGCACCCTGCGGGTGGCCAACGGCTTTGTCACGCATATGGATGTCGAGATCAACGATGCCGGTGCGTACAACAGTTTCGGCATACCGAAGAACGGCCCGTACGTAACCATTTACGCGGGCAACAAGTTCAACGAGTCCGGATATCTACTGCTGACTCCAGCGGGCGCGGTCGCGCGCGCGGTGCCTTTCGAGAACTGAGGCGTTGATGGCGACGACGCGCTATGGCGGCATCCGGGCCCGCGACACCGACCGTGCCGACGTGTGCGGCCTGCTCGACGCGGCACTGACCGATGGTCAGATCACCGAGGACGAACACGCCGCCCGCACCGCAAAGGCCATGTCCGCCAAATCCTTCGGCGAACTCGATGCCATCGTCGGCGATCTGCAGATCCCGGACAACCTGGTGGACGCGCCGGTGGTCCGGGTGGATCGCAGGCGGCCACGGCGTTGGCTCGCACCGGTAGCGGTCATCGGCGCGGCCGCGGTGCTCGGTGCCGCGGTGGGCGGTATCGCGAGCTGCGCGGGCGGACCATTCGGCCCATCCGAACACGTGCCGACGCTCACCACGGGTGCCGGGCTCGCGTATTTCCTCGCCGAGTATCGTGCTGAATTCGGCGACACCAAGGCCGACGAGGTCTCGTTGTATCCGGGGTATGTGCTCTTCGAACGCGCGGCGGTCGGCAATCCGGCTGCGACTGCGCGCTACTCCTACAACGGAACCTTCCGAGAGCCCGATATTCGCACCGGCCGAAAACCCGATGCGCCGATCGTCGATCTCGCCGCCATAGACCTGCGTGCAATCGCCGGCCTGCTTGCTGGCGCACCGCAGTCGATCAAAGTGCCCAACGGCACAGTGACCTACTGCGCATTCCGCCACGCCACCAACGGCCCCGTCGACTCAGGCCCCGCCGTCGAGATCTACGCGAGAAACCCAGCCGGAGCTTCAGGCAATATGACGGCGACCTTCACCGGTGAACCCTTGAGAGTCTCCCCGCCCAGCCCGTGATCCCACCACATACCTCTGCACGTCTCGCATACTTTCGTAATCGGCGCACGGTGTTTCGCGCGGTGAGTCGGTGTGCGAGGTGGGGCAAAGGTGTGCGAGGCCTGGTAGTGGCGGTCCTTTTTCATAGGCTCGGGGTCGTCGTGCTCGGTGGGCCAGCCGTCGGTATCGATTTCGCAGACCGAACCATCGGCGCGCTCGCACACTGGGCGGCTGCAGCTGTCGGGTCTCAGAACTCGTGGCGGCATCTCAGAATGGATCGCGGTGACATGGCGGATCCGCCATGTTTTTGAGATTCCGCTTCCTCTTGCTGATTGGTTGGGTGATGATCTTCGCCAGTTACTTTGCGCAGCAGGGGGATTCGAGTTGGCGAGCGTGGTGGTATCGAAAGCACCCCGATCTCGAGGGTCGGCTACTGTCGCTGCTGTGCAGGTCAGCTTTCGACGTGTTGCCGATGATGTCGAGAGGTCGGCTCGCTTGCGGCGGTGCGTAATCGGTCGGCTACCGAGTCCGGGCACGTCATCTACGAGTCGCGGCTGACCGGGATGTCCTGCAGGACGCAGCCCCACGGCCAGGACCAATTACGACGAGGCGACGGCCGCAGTCTTTCGGAGGAGAGTCATGTCCTTTCCTAGGCTTCCCCAGCCGGAGCCCGGTGAAGTGTTGTTGGTCTGTACCTGCTACGAGGACGGCACGGCACTGTGGGGCGGGCTACTTGACGAGATCGGGGGCCGCCGGGAAGGCGATGTGCTCGTCGTCGGGGGCGGCGGAGTGCGGCTGCGATCGATCGAGGACTGCGGGTGGGACTTCATGCACGGCGGAAATGTCCCGGCGCTTCTCGTGGAAGGTGGCCCAGTGCCGCCGGTTGCCGTCTTGGCGGACATTCCGGTGGTGTACGGCGGGGACGGGCCGTTGCTGGTGGATCTGGCGGCGATACCCGGGCGCGGTGTCCGGGTTCCGTCGGCCCGACTCGGTGAGATCCTGGCCGACCTGCTGGGCGGCGCACTCACGTTCGACCACCTGGTGCGCGACATGGACGTGTGCGGCATGTACCAGGGGGACGGCGGCCGTCCGGCCTTCCCCGCGCCGACGGCGCTGCGGCACCGGTCCTTCCCGGCACTGCCCTCCACCGCTGACGTACTGCTGGTCCGTACCTTCTTCGACGACGAGGAGAGCTGGCACGTCCTGCTCGACGAGTTGGGCGGGGTCGACGAGGATGGCTGGGTCGGCGCAGACCTGGACCTGGACGAGATCGACGTGGAGCACTATCCGCTGTCGGCGTTGGTCGTCGACGACCGAGCCTTCGAGGGTCTGCTGCCGGGTCAGGTCCCGGCGCTGGTCCCGCCGTCCAAGGCGCATACCGAGGAGTACACCACGCTGGTCGTTCTCGCCGATTCCAAGACCTTTGCTGAGCCTGACCGACCGCTGACCGCTGTCGACCTGTACGACACCCCAGGGCAGCCCGCCGTCCTTCCCTGCCGCATGGTCGGATCGCTTGCGAGCAACCTGGCGATCAGCAACATGGACTTTTTCGAGTTCGTCGCCGTGGAGGACACGGAGCCGTGGTGGGAGGGCTCCTGAAAGGGCACGCGATGCTGCCCTCCTACCGTGAGCTTGGACAGCAGGGGGACATGGGGCCAAGAATGTGTGGAGGTCGCCCACCTGAACGGTGGCATGGTCGGCGTTCGTGACTCCAAGAACCCAACCGCCCCGACACTGGCCTCCACCCCAGCCGAATAGTCCGCCTTCACCACTACCGTGCACACCGGCGACTTCGATCCGCCCTAACACCGCATCCAGATAGCTCGCCTCGCTAGCGGTATGCGCTCCCGCGCACCTTTTGTCACGCCGCGCACGAAATCGCCGGGCGAAACCGAGCGCGGCGCGCGAATCGGTGCGCGTGACCGTCCCGAGGCGAGCGCCGTTGGTGGCCGGGTGGTCTGGCGGGGGTGGGGCAAATCGATGTCTAGCTGCGTCGACGGCTCTATGTATCGGCGTTGACTATGCACGTTTATATCGGTCCGATATAGTGGGGAGTCGCATCCATCGGTTAGGTCTGAATAGACAGTCAGGGGGTGAAGCCCGATGCTCGAGTTGGCAATCCTCGGGCTGCTCCTCGAAGCGCCCATGCACGGATACGAGCTGCGCAAGCGGCTGACCGGATTGCTCGGGCCGTTTCGGGCCTTCTCCTACGGATCGCTCTATCCGACGCTGCGTCGCATGCAGACCGATGGGCTGATCGCCGAGGAGAACGTCGCGGGCGTCACCCGTCGTGCGCGACGGGTCTATCAACTGACTGCGACCGGGCGGGAGCGGTTCACCGAACTGCTCGCCGACACCGGACCGCAGAACTACACCGACGACGGCTTCGGCGTCCACCTGGCGTTTTTCAGCCGCACCCCCGCGGAAGCGCGGATGCGGATTCTGGAAGGCAGGCGACGGCAGGTCGAGGAGCGCCGAGAGGGTCTGCGGGAAGCGATCAAGAAGGCCAGTGGCTCGCTGGATCGCTACACCCGCCAGCTCCACCAGCTCGGTCTGGAATCAAGCGAGCGCGAAGTGCGCTGGCTCAACGAGTTGATTGCGGCGGAGCAATCGACGAAGGCGGCACCACAGAAAGAGGGAAATATCGGCCATGAGTGAAGACAAGAAGGCTGAAACTGCCACCGAAGTTCGCGTCGCCATCGTCGGCGTTGGTAACTGCGCTTCCTCGCTGGTCCAGGGCGTGCAGTACTACAAGGACGCGGACGAGACCGCGACCGTGCCCGGTTTGATGCACGTCAAGTTCGGCAAGTACCACGTCCGCGACGTCAAATTCGTCGCCGCGTTCGACGTCGACGCCAAGAAGGTCGGCTTCGACCTGGCCGAGGCGATCTTCGCCAGCGAGAACAACACCATCAAGATCTCCGACGTGCCGCCCAGCGACGTTGTCGTGCAGCGCGGTCCGACGCTGGACGGTATCGGCAAGTACTACGCCGAGACCATCGAGCTGTCCGAGGCGCAGCCGGTCGACGTCGTGAAGGTGCTGAAGGACAACAAGGTCGACGTCCTGGTCTCCTACCTGCCCGTCGGCTCGGAAGAGGCGGACAAGTTCTACGCCCAGTGCGCCATCGACGCCGGCGTCGCCTTCGTCAACGCGCTGCCGGTGTTCATCGCCTCCGATCCGGTGTGGGCCGAAAAGTTCACCAAGGCAGGCGTTCCCATCGTCGGTGACGACATCAAGAGCCAGGTCGGCGCAACCATCACCCACCGCGTGATGGCCAAGCTGTTCGAGGACCGCGGCGTGCAGCTCGACCGCACCATGCAGCTGAACGTCGGCGGCAATATGGACTTCAAGAACATGCTCGAGCGCGAGCGCCTGGAGTCGAAGAAGATCTCCAAGACCCAGGCCGTCACCAGCAACCTCAAGAAGGAGCTGGGCGCCAACGATGTGCACATCGGCCCGTCCGATCACGTCGGCTGGCTCGACGACCGCAAGTGGGCATACGTGCGTCTCGAGGGCCGCGCCTTCGGTGATGTGCCGCTGAACCTGGAGTACAAGCTCGAGGTGTGGGATTCGCCGAACTCGGCCGGCATCATCATCGATGCGGTGCGCGCGGCGAAGATCGCCAAGGACCGCGGCATCGGCGGCCCCGTCCTGCCAGCCTCGGCCTACCTGATGAAGTCCCCGCCGAAGCAGCTGGCCGACGACATCGCACGTCAGCAGCTGGAAGCGTTCATCATCGGCGCTGAGTAGTCACCCGCCTCATCCGAGGTAAGCCGGGCCGGAGAACTCTTCGGCCCGGCTTTGCGGTATCCGGGCGCGGTTGAGTATCGAGTTCGCCCGGAAGATCGTCGTCGGAGCGCGAGGCGGGACACGGGTTGGTCCCGTACGGGTTGCTCCGATCGCCTCGGACACATCTGTGGCCGTAAACGGTGCTCGATCTCGGTTCGCTCGAAAGCTGATGCTGTGAGTGGGAACGTCCGAGAGCTGGGTTCATGGCCGTACTCAGTGGTCATGTCTCGATCTCGATGTGGTCGATGTCGATTGCGACGAGAATCGGATGGGGGAGGGTTCGGCCGCCGGGCACTTGTGGGCGCACCCCGTCGCAGTGTGGGAAAGACGAGTCCAGCGAAGCGTCGGTGGCCGTTGCAGTAGCGGGCAGCGTGCGCCCACCGACCGATCGGGCCGGCTACATAGTCGTGCCGACGGATGAGGCCTGCAGCGTCGACAATCGAGCAGGATCCGAGGCGGTCCGGACGTGACGACCCAGCAGCCCGAAGGGTATACGCCCACTCGAGTGGACGATAGCTTGTTTCCCTTCGAGAGCCGCTTCGTGGAGCTGGACCGTCACGTCGTCCACTACACCTTGAAAACTCAGTCCAGCGAGACGTAGACCTCGACGGACGTCGGTCCCGTGTAGCGCTCGATTTCCGCGGTGTGTGAGCGGGTGATGGTGCCCGCGCTTTCGGCCTTGCGGACCTGCGCCCATGCGGTGCGCAGCAGATCGTAGGGCTTATCGGAGACAACGAATTTCGCGTAGCGCCCAGTTGGGACGCGGGTCAGCACATCACCGGCATCCATATCGTCCATCTCGGCGATCTCGTAGCCCAGGATCGCGACGGCGTGATCGTTCTGGCCGATATAGGCCGCGACCCGCGGCACATTCTTCTCCCGCGCCAGATACCGATCCCAGGTGAAGTTCACCAGGTCCAGGTCGCGGGCGGTCACCTCGCGTCCGGCCAGCGGGACGGTGAGTCCGGCGACCAGGCTTTCGTCCAATGTGACAATTTCGAAGTCCACAGCTGTTCCTAACCGTCGACCGGTTCGTCTGCCAGCGCCACGAATACTTCAGCCGTGCGCGCGTCCGGATAATGTTCCACGTCGCCGGTATAGGCGCGCACCAATCGGCCGCCGGCCTCGGCATCCCATACCGCGCGCCAGATGGTCACGATGGTGTCGCCGAGATTGTCGCCGCTGAGCGTGAATCGGGCGAACCGGCCCGCGGGCACCCGCGCCAACACATCGCCCGGCAGCAGATCCCCGATGGTGTGGCAGCGGTAGCCGACGATATGCGTGAGGTAGGAGTTGATCTCCGGCGCGTGGTCCACATACGCGGTCGTCGGCGGGCCGGGCAGCTTGCGGGCCAGATTGCGTTTCCACGCCTCCTCGACCTTGGCGCGGCGCGGTCCCTCGACCGCGAGCGCCGGGCTGCGCAGCACTGTGCCCGCCACGAGCGTCTCGGGACGTTCAACGACATTGAAATCCACCGGCGTGCCCCTATATGTCTAGTCTGTCTCCAATTGGCGGCGCTCCCGGGCCCCCGTGGCCGCGGAAGCTACTTCCGGGCTTGACGCTCGCGCCGCGTGTCGTCGCTCGAGCGCATATCCTTCCTCATCGATCTCACGACGTCGGCGTCGGCCTGGTTTGGTTCCGGCGCGCCGTGCTCACTTCACTCTGGCAAACGATGCTGCCACGTCATCCGTTCCCATGGCTCCGGTCGACATACATTCATAGCGAGCTAGGCGAGCTGGCAGCTCTGCGTAACCGCGGCGGAGCGAGTCTTACGAGCGGCCCGTCCCGCGTCCGCGCCGCAGGTGCGGCTATTGAACACAGCCGAGTCGCCGAAGCGCATGCGACGCAGTCGCGAGTCTCGACGGCTCGGACGCGAGACACCGGGGGGCCGCGAACACGCCGCGCCCGCGCGGCCAATGATTCAGCGGGGCATCGGAATGCTCAGTCCGGGGAAGATCTCGACTTCCGTCGGGGGCTCCGGGGCGGGTGGGATGATGATCATCGGTGCGGTGGAAGTGCTCGACGGCGGGTTGAGGATGTCGTAGCCGCCGCCGGAGGGTTTGCTCGTACTCGGCTGACTGCCTTGTGTTGCCGATGCCGGGAACTGCTCGATCGGAGTGCCGTCGAGTGCGCCGTCCATCACCTGCTTCCAGATGTCGGCAGGCAGGCCGGAGCCGTAGATGTCGGTGCCGCGCGCGGTCTCGATCGGCTGGGATTGTTCGGTACCGACCCACACCGCCGTGGACAGCGACGGGGTGAAGCCGATCATCCACGCGTCCTTGTTCTCTTTGGACGCACCGAGTTGGGTGGTTCCGGTCTTGGCGGCGGAGGGCCGACCGCCGGACAGGCTGTGCCCGTTGGAATATTCGGCGATCGGGAGCATCGCCTCGGCGGTGCTGTCGGCGATGCCGCGCGGAATGCGCTGCTGGCCGGGCGGGGGTTGCTTGCCGACCTGGTGGGCGGGTTCGCCGCGATCCAGCAGGACGCGGCCGTCGCCCGTGACCACCCGCTGCACGAAGTACGGCTGATGGTAGACACCGGAATTGGCGATCGTCGCATAGGCCGATGCCATATCGATGGGGCGAACCAGATACTGGCCCAACACGATTCCGTTGAGCGGCGGCCCGCCGTCCTCGGTGAGAGCTTTACCGGCCACGCCCGGAATCTCTTCCGGGATTCCGGCCTCATGGGCAGCATCGGCAATTGCCTTGGGGCCGTTGAACATCGACATCGTGAGTCGATAGAAGCTGGTGTTCAGCGAGCGTTTCAGCGCCTCGGCCATGGTGCATTTGCCACACGATTCGCCGTCCACATTGGTGATTTTGGTGCCGCGATCGGTCACCGGTGAACTGTCGAGCATCCGGGTGAGCGGAATGTCCTGCTGCAGCGCCGCGATCACCGCGAAGACCTTGAATGCCGAGCCGGTCTGCAATGGCGCCTGCGCGAAATCGAAGCCGATACCGTCGGCGCCGCCGTAGTAGGCGCGCACCGCGCCGGAACGCGGGTCGATCGAAACCACCGCGCCACGCAGTTCCGGCGGCTGCGGGTCGAGTCGATCGTGTATCGCATCGCGTGCGGACTGCTGGGCCCTGGCGTCGATGGTGGTGGTGATCTGCAATGCCCCGGTCTTGAGTTCCCGCTCGCTGACGCCGGCATCGCGCAGTTCCCGCAGCACCTGGCTGCGGATCAGGCCCTCCGGGCCGCGCGCCGCATTGACGTCCGGGATTTCGGTGATCGGGACGATCTGCGGGAATGCCGTCGCATCACGGTTGCCGGGTGCCAGCGTATCCATCTCGACCATGCCGTTGAGCACGTACTTCCAGCGCGTCTTCAGCTCGGTGAGATGGGTCTCCGGGTCCAGGATCGACGGCGTGCGGATGACCGAGGCCAGCACCGCGCCTTCGGCGAGCGTCAAATCCGGTACCGGCTTGTTGAAGTAGGCCTTCGCGGCCGCCGAGATCCCGTACGCGCCGCGCCCGTAGTAGATGGTGTTGAGGTAGGCGGCGAGGATGTCGTCCTTACTCCATTGCCGCGCCATTTTGGATGCGATGATCAGTTCGCGCATCTTCCTGGTCAGGGTGCGTTCGGAGCCGAGGAAGGCATTCTTCACATACTGCTGAGTGATGGTGGAGCCGCCGCCAGCATCCTCTTCGCCGAGGATATTGTCCCGGGCGGCCCGCAGGAATCCGCTGGCCGAGTAGCCGGGATTGGTATAGAAGTTGCGATCCTCGGCCGAGAGCACCGCATCGCGCACCGGCTTCGGCACATCCGACAGGGGCACCGGAATCCGATTGCCGTCCGGCGGAACGACCTTCGCGATCACCGTGGTCGCGTCGGAGGCGAGGATGGTGGCGATCTGATTGGTCTGCACCGAATCGGGGTCCGGGATTTCGGCGCTCCAGTAGACCAGCACGAACAGCAGCGACGGCACCGCGACGAAGATGATGAACAGGGCCAGCAGTAGCCGTCGGAAGCGTTCGCCTCGGGTGCGCTGTGGTCGATTGGCGGGTGTCGGTTGTGGCCGGGGCGATTTCGTAGCGCCGGGCGGTCGGGGCTTGTCCTTGCGTGGTGACGTGCCGGTGTTGTGTTCGCTGAAACCCGCGACGGAGGCATAGGGTGCCGCCACCGGTTTGCCCCGACGACCGCCGCCGCGTCGCCGCTTGCCGAACGAGCTCACGATCATCTCCTCCCGGAGCGTCGGTAAAACTCACCTGCACGGACACGATCGGAAATGACCCGAGATCCTACACCGAGTATTACCGCCGCAACGGGATTCAAGCCATGCGGCAGGCGTACTAGCTCTTCACACCACCCGCGGTGAGACCGGAGATGATGCGGCGCTGGAACAGCAGCACCATGATGACCAGCGGAATCGTGACCATCGTGCCCGCCGCCATAATCGCGGCGTACGGCTGCACGAGCGGGTTGTTACCGGAGAAGCGCGCGATCGCGACGGTCACCGGTTCGGTCTTATCGCTGGAGAGCAGCCGGGCCAGCAGATATTCGTTGACCGAGGCGATGAACGCCAGGATCGCCGTGGTGAATACCGCTGGCGCCGCCAACGGCAGCATGACCAGCCGGAAGGCCTGCATCTTGGTCGCGCCATCGATGCGGGCGGCCTCCTCGAGTTCCCATGGCAGTTCGGCGAAGAACGAGGCCAGGATGTAGACGGTCATCGGCAGCACGAACGAGATGTTCGGAATGATCATCGCCTGGTATTCACCGATCCAGCCGAGGTTGGTGAACAGCTGGAACAGCGGGGTGACCAGCACGACCACCGGGAACATCGATGCCGAAAGGATGAGCCCGGAGACCAGGTACTTGCCTTTGAAGGTCAGCCGCGCCAGCGCGTAGGCGGCGAGCACGCCGAGCACCAGCGCGACCGCCGTGGTCACCGCGCCGATGATGACGCTGTTGAGCAGTGCCTTGCCGAAGTCGTTGCCGCGGCTGGTATCGAAGGCGTTGCGGAAGTTCTCCAGGGTGACGTGGGTGGGCCACGGGGTGTTGTCGAAGGTGTAGACCGGATCGCGGAATGCGGTGACGGCCATCCAGTAGAACGGGGCCAGACCCCACACCAGCACGATCAGCGCACCCGAATACAGCCGCACCGAACCCAGGCGCTTGGTCCAAGGAGCCTGCGCCGCAGACTTTTTCGTGGTCACGGTGGTCATCAGTGCGCCTCCCGCTGTTCTTCCTGGGTCCGAACGGCATTGGCGCCCAAAACCTTTACCAGCAGGAAGGCCACCGCGAAGATCAGCAGGAAGGTGATCGTCGACAGTGCCGCCGCGCTATTGGGACCTTGGCGGACCTGTTCGACCACCAGCGCCGAAATGGGGCGGGTGGACGGGTTGCCGAGCGTCATGATCGCGGGCAGGTCGTAGAGGCGCAGTCCGTCCATGGTGCGGAACAGCACCGCGACCAGCAGCGCGGGCTTGAGCAGCGGCAGCGTGATCTGGGTGAAGCGCTGCCAGGCCGAGGCCCCGTCGACCTTCGCGGCCTCGTACACATCGGCCGGAATCACCTGCAGACCGGCCAGCAGCAGCAACGCCATGAACGGCGTGGTCTTCCAGACATCGGCGGCGATGACCGCGAACCGCGCGGGCCAGGCCTCCGAAGTCCACAGGATGTGGGTGCCGAAGACCCGGTTCACCACGCCGTCGTACTGGAACATGAACTCCCACAACCGGGCGGTGACCGCGGTCGGAATCGCCCACGGCACCAGCACCGCCGCGCGCAGCAGGGCACGGCCCTTGAAGGTCTTGCCCATGACCATGGCCATGCCGAGGCCGAGGGTGGCCTCCAGCGTCACCGTGATCACCGTGAAGAACAGCGTCACGCCGATGGCCAGCCAGAACTGCGAGCCGAGATTACCGGTCGGGCAGGAGACGGTTTCGCCGGCTGCCTGACACTGCTGCAGCAGCCAGTGCGTGTAGTTCGAGAAGCCCGCGTTGCCGCCCTCGACGAACATGCCGGTCGAGGGGTCGAGTCCAGGATCCTTCTGGAACGACATGTACAACGCGCGGAAGACCGGATAGCCCACGACCACCGCCAGGGTGATCAGTACGGGCGTGACGAACAACCACGCCTTACCGGAACGCCGCAACTCCAACACCAAGGTGCCACCGAATCCGCGCTTTGTCGGCTGATCGCCGTCGCTCGACACGCGAGTGGCCGTTCCCGAAGGATCCGACACCGTTTCTCTCTCCTACGGGGTGGTCGGGTCCGCTCTTGTACTCGCTACGATCCGGCTGTCTCGATGCCCTTTTGCATACCGGTGATCGCGTCGTCGACGGACTTGGTTCCGTTCAACGCAGCATAAGCGTTGTCCTGGATGGCCTTCGACACCGCCGGGTAGAACGGGGTGACCGGACGCGGCACCGCGTTGGCGATCGAATCCTTCAGCGCGGGCAGGTACGGCATCTTCGCGATCAGCGCCGGATCGTCGTACATCGACGCGCGCACCGAGGGCAGCGCCCCGGCCGCGACGATGTGCTGGGCGTCCTCGCTGATCAGGTAGCGCAGGAAGTCCAGCGCGGTGGCCTTGTTCTTGGAGAACGCGCTGATTGCCGCGTTGTAGCCACCGAGGGTCGAGGCACCGACGCCGTTCTCGCCGGGCAGCGGCGCGACGGCGAACTTGTCCTTGACCGCGGAGGATTCCGCGCCCGCGTCACCGAAGGTGGACGGCCAGTTGCGCATGAACAGCAGCTTGCCGGTATTGAAGGCGTTGGCGCTCTCCGGCTCCTTGAAGGTGATGGCTTCCTTCGGGATATCGCCGTTGCGGTAGGCGTCGACGAGCACCTCGAGTCCGGCGCGCGCCTGCGGGGTGTTCACGGTCGGGGTCTTGCCGTCCGCACCGACGAAGGTGCCGCCGTAGGCGTTGATGGCCTCGGCCGCGTTCACCGTCAGGCCCTCGTACGGTGCCAGCTGGCCCGCGTAGCAACCCATATTGTTCTGCTTGGCGATCGGGCACTGCGCCAACATCTCGCTCCAGGTCTTGGGCGGATTCGGTACCAGATCCTTGCGGTAGAACAGCAAGCCGCCGTTGGTGTTTCGCGGCGCGGCGTAGAGGGTGTTGTTGTACGTGGCGCTGGCGACCGTCGGGGACAGCAGCGCCGAGGTGTCGATGGAGAAGGTGTCCTTCAGCGGCTGGATCCAGCCCTTCGCGGCGAATTCCGCGGTCCACGGCACGTCCAGGGCGACCACATCGTAGGTGGACTGCTTGGAGCGCATGTGCTCGACCAGATCGTCGTACTGCTGCGAGGCGTCGTTGGACTGCTCTTTGAAGGTGACCTGCTCATCCGGGTGCGAGGCGTTCCAGCGCTCGATCAGCTGCTTGACCGCGCCGGTTTCGGTGGTGTCCTTGCCCTCCACGTAGGTGATCGGGCCGCGGCCGGTCAGGTTCTGGCTGGATGGATTGCCGCCGTTATCGCCGGAGCAGGCACTGGTGAACGTCGCCGTGAGCAGCGCAACAGAGGCGGCCGCCAACGCCGCTCGTGGTACGAGCGACGAACGTAGGGACATCACCTTTTTCAAAGCCATCGCGAACACTCCAAGGTCGAGACGTGAGCAGCAGCACACCCTGCAGGTGCACAAGGCAAGATACATGGTTGTTATATGTGACGCAGCGATTGTGCCCGCAACAGGGGCACTGTCCAGCCGGGGCGGACGCTACCGCTGCAATGTCATAGTCGCTCGTAGCCCGGTCGTGGTCACTCGCGATGCGGTTAGGCTGGCTGTCGATGACTTCGCCGAATGCGGTTCCGGACCGGATGCTCACCCGGATCGGTGGGTTGCTGCGCCAAGCCGAATCGACCGATAACGAGCACGAGGCCGAGGCGTTTCTGGCCGCGGCCCAGCGGTTGGCGACCAGGTCCTCGATCGACTTGACGGTCGCCCGCGCGCATATCGCCGGACGTGAGCGCAGGCCGACGCCGGTGCAGCGGATGATTCCGATCGGTGAACCAGGTAAGAAAGGGCTGCGCACCTACGTGCAGTTGTTCGTGGCGATCGCCTCGGCCAATGATGTGCGCTGCGATGTTGCGCGCACTTCGACGCAGCTCTACGCGTATGGCTTCGATTCCGATATCGATACCTGTGAAGCCCTATACGCCAGTCTGCTGGTGCAGATGGTGCGTGCGTCGGATCAGTACATCAAATCAGGGCAGTATCGGTCGGCCACCGTTGAGAAGATCGTCACGGAGAAACGCTGGGGCCGAAGAGTGCAGCAGCGCGTGCAAGCGCCGGTTGCGGCGGTTACCGCGCGGCTGAACTTTCAGATGGCATTCGCCGCGCGGATCGGTCGCCGTTTGGCCGAGGTCAAGGCGGAGGTGGAGGCCGAGGTAGTGCCCGAAACCGTCGCGACAGGTACGGCGTTGGCCCTGCGTAATAAGGAAATCGAGCTCACGGACTTTTATAAGAAGACCTCCGATGCCCGTGGGACCTGGCGCGGTCCACAGGCGTCGGCCGGGCATTCCGCTGCGGCCCGGCGTGCGGGGGATCGGGCCGGAAAGGCGGCGCGGCTCGGGACGTCTCCCGAACTCGGTGCCGCGCGTGGGCAATTGCCCGGTGGGTCGAAATGAGCGAATTCGTTGCGTGACATGCGAATTGCCCGGCTCGGCGTGAGCGGGCTCGACCATGGGTGTGAACGGTGAGCTGGGCCCGGTGAGTGCGCGAGATACCCAGCGCGCCAAGGTGTATGACGCCGAGCAGTTGGTGCGGGGTGTATTCGATCGAGCGGATGAAAACGGAGTCCGCACGGTAGAGCTCTACGGTTCGCACCTCACGCTGCCGATCGAGCGTCGCTTCGCCTCGGTCGAATCGGTGCAGGCCTATGCGGATAAGGTGCTGACCCTCAATTGGGTTCGGGCGCAATGGGACCGCGCCGCGACACCCATCCGGGTCCGCTCTCGCGCCGGAACCGCCGCCGCTCACTACGAGGCCGCTGACGCGGTGCTAGCTGTTCCGCTGCACACCGGTGCGACCGCATGGGCCCTGCGCGAATTGGTGATTCTGCACGAACTGGCCCATCACCTCGAGCCCGCCGCCGGCTCGGTTGCTCCGCACGGACCCGAGTTCTGTAGCCGCTACCTCGAACTCGTCGACGGCATTATCGGGCCCGAGGCCGGGTTGGTTTTGCGGTCGAGCATGCTCGGCTGCGGTGTCCGCCTGAGCTGAGGCTGTCGCGATGCTCGATCGAGGCTCGGGGTTTACGAACTTGCGGTGCCGGGCTGTGGTGCGCCCGTCTCCCCGGTGTCCAGCGCCGTCGAATTCGCGCGAACACGGTTGCGCAACGCCGATCTGCTGGGAATGCCGCGTGCGACAGGGTTTACTGCTTGCCGTGGCCAACTACCTTCGCGACACGGTCACTCGGGCGGGGTCAGTGCGCGGACCCGGGTAAGGCGGTCTTCCCACCAGCGTATTCGTGCTGGGTCAGGGTGGCGGTAGCGCTCCAGCAGGGCGGGGTCCGGTGTGGGCGGAGTCTTCGGGACCGGCAGGTAGCCGTCGACCGGACGGAGTGAATCGTGTACGAGGTCGCCTTCCAGAAGTGACAAAGTGCCTAGGCCGCAGGCGAATTCGAGTTCGGGTAGGGCGGCGGCGAGGGCGAGTTGGGCGGCCAGACCGATGCTGGTTTCCAGGGCGGAGGAGACGACGCACGGCAGTCCGGCGGCCTCGGCGACCTGGAGTGCACGGCGCACACCGCCCAATGGGGTGCACTTGAGGACCGCGATATCTGCGGCCCCCGCTACTGCGACACGCAGGGGATCCTCAGCGCGGCGGATGGATTCGTCGGCCGCGATTCGCACATCGACACGGCGACGCACCGCGGCCAACTCCTCGATGGTGCGGCACGGTTGCTCGACGTACTCCAAACCACCTGCGGCACGGTCGATCTGCTTTATGTGCGTGACAGCCGTCTCGACGTCCCAGACCGCATTGGCATCCACCCGAACCGAGCCCTGCGGCCCCAGCGCATCCCGGACCGCCTCGACGCGCGCCAGATCCTCACCCAGCGAATCAGGATGATCGGCAATCTTCACCTTCGCCGTGCGGCATCCGGACCCGGCGACGATCGCATGCGCCCGCTCCGGATCGACCGCGGGAACCGTGCAATTGATCGGAATCCGCTCCCGCACCGGCTCCGGCCAGCCAACCGACACCTGCTCGACCGCGGTCGCCAGCCATCCAGCGGCCTCGCGATCGTCGTACTCGGGAAACGGACAGAATTCGCCCCAGCCGAGCGGTCCACTGATCAACATCCCCTCGCGCACCGTGATGCCGCGGAACCGGGTCCGCATCGGAATGGCGTAGACGAAGGTTTCGGTCATCACTCTGCAGCCTATCGAGCGCGGTGTCCCCGCCCGCGCTGTGCGCCCGCGGTAACTGGCGGGGCCGTCGGAATCGGTGGATCACGTGCGCGCGGAGTCGGTCCGCGCGCGGCCGGTTCCTCGTCGGCCGCGTTCGGTACCCCTACTGCCGAGGCGGACGGTGTGGCCCGCCGCAATGAGTTCGGTGGGTCACGTACCCGGGATCCCGTTTTCGCTCCAGTATCGCTGCTGTGCGCGTCGGCGAACTCAGGCCCAAGTACGGTGCCTCGGTGCCTCGGTGCCTCGGTGCCTCGGTGCCTCGGTGCCTCGGTGCCTCGGTGCCTCGGTGCCTCGGTGCCTCGGTGCCTCGGTGCC
>NZ_JBITIL010000013.1:152441-208413 GCF_044458905.1 Nocardia sp. NPDC050408
CGGTGCCTCGGTGCCTCGGTGCCTCGGTGCCTCGGTGCCTCGGTGCCTCGGTGCCTCGGTGCCTCGGTGCCTCGGTGCCTCGGTGCCTCGGTGCCGTGGGTGCTGGGATGTATTAGACCGATCTACCGGGCATGCTGGGGGAATGGGGTCGAGTCAGTGGGAGCTGCGGCTGGCGAATGCGATTCGGGCGGTGCTCGGGTCGGTGTTCGCGGTCGGGTTCGGCTGGGTGGTGGCCTCTGCTGTGCCGCTGTATGAATTTCTCGCACGGGATGCCGATCCCGATGGGGGTGTGCGCTACCTACCCGTCGCGTATTGCGTTGCCTGGCTTGGGATTGCGCTTTCGGTAGTTGTGGTGGTCATGAGGATGGTGGGGAAGATCCGCTACCGACGCCGCATTGCGTGGACGCCATTGGTAGCGGTGCCGTTGATCGCCGAGTCGTGGTTGGTCGGCTTTCTGATCGCGGTGGTGCTGGTTTCGGTCTGAGCGCCGCGGCACGGATCGGGAGCGGTGCCGCGGCACTCGGTGACTCAGAGTCGTTCGATAATGGTTGCGTTGGCCAAACCGCCTGCTTCACACATGGTTTGCAGACCGTATCGGGCGCCGCGCTCCTGCATTGCGTGCACCAGCGTGGTCATCAGGCGTGCGCCGGAAGCGCCGAGCGGATGACCGATGGCGATGGCGCCGCCGTTCACATTCACCTTCGACATATCCGCACCGGTGTCGTGCGCCCAGGCCAGCACCACCGGAGAAAATGCCTCGTTGATCTCGACAAGATCGATATCCGACAGCTGAAGTCCGGCGCGCTGCAATACCTTTCGCGTCGCCGGGATGACGGCGGTCAGCATGAGCAGCGGATCGTCCCCGGCCACCGCGAAGCTGTGCAGTCGGGCCAGTGGCTTCAGCCCGAGCTCCTCGGCGCGTTCGCTGGTCATGATCAGCACCGCGGCGCTGCCGTCGCTGACCTGGCTCGCGGTCGCGGCGGTGATCTGCCAGCCGATTTCCGGGAAGCGCGCGGCCATGGCCTCGTCGAAGTAGGCGGGACGCAGTTTGCCGAGGGTTTCCAGGGTGCTGCCGACCCGGATGCCCTCATCGGTTTCCAGTCCGGCGATGGGAGCGAGTTGGCTGGCGAACGAGCCGTTCTTCGTTGCCAGCGCGGCCTTTTCGTGGCTGCCGAGGGCGAATTCGTCGAGCTGGCTGCGGGTCAGTCCCCAGCGGGCCGCGATCAGTTCGGCGCTGATGCCCTGGGATACCAGTCCCTCCGGATAGCGCTCGGCGAAGCCGACACCGGAAAAGTCCTCGGATCCGATCATGTTCGCGCCCATGGGAATTCGTCCCATGGACTCGACACCCGCCGCGACCACGATGTCGTAGGCGCCAGCGATCACACCCTGTGCGGCGAAATGAATGGCCTGCTGGCTGCTGCCGCACTGGCGATCGACCGTCGTCGCCGGAACCGATTCCGGATAGCCCGCGGCCAGCGCGGCACGCCGGGTCATATTTGCACCCTGTTCGCCGATCTGGGTGACGATGCCGCCGATCACATCGTCGATGAGCGCCGGATCGATGCCGCTGCGGTCGACTACCGCGCGCAGGCTGTGGGCGAGCAGGTCCACCGCGTTGACGTTGTGCAGTGCCCCGTTCGGCTTCCCCTTGCCGATCGGCGTGCGTACCGCTTCGACAATCACCGCGTCTCTCATGGTGGTTCCTTTCGAACCGCGAGCCGAGCTCTTATGTCTGGCTCTACTGACTTATAGTCAGGTTAACGCCTGGGTATAGTCAACTCAAGTCAGATTTCGCTATGATGTTCGTCATGGCAGCCGTAATGGAAGGACCGTTGGCAGATCTGAGCGCGTGGAAACCCACGGAATGCTCGATCGCGAAGGCGATGGACCTCATCGGCACCCGCTCGGCGATCCTGATCCTGCGCGAGGCGTATTACGGCACCACGCGCTTCGACGGTTTCGCCGCCCGGGTCGGCATCACCGATGCCGCGGCGTCGGGTCAGCTCCGTAAGCTCACCGAGGCGGGGCTGCTCGCCAAACGCCCGTATCAGGAGGAGGGCAAGCGGACCCGCCACGAGTACGTACTGACGGATATGGGCCGCGATCTACTGCCCGTTGTGCTCGCACTCATGCAGTGGGGCGATGTGTACCTGCAGCCGGGACCGGCCCCGTTGCTGCTGGTCGAGGAAGCCAGTGGCGCGCCGGTTCGGGTGCAGGTCCGCAGCGAATCGGGTCGCGAGCTCGACCTGGAAGAGCTCGGGGTGCGGCTGAACCCCGAATATTCGCGCGCCATCCGCTCGGCGAAGTAATCCGCTCAGGCGGTGACCACCGCGTAGTTGATGTCCTCGGTGCCGAACTTGTTGTAGAGGTGAACCCACAGCAGCACAAGGGGTTCGGTGCTGCGCGCGGTCACCACACCGCCCAGGTCGATGATCTGCTCATCGGACCAGCCGAAGGATTTCAGCAGGGTCGCCACCTCGGCTTTGGCCGACTCGTCATCGCCGCTCAGAAAGACGTTGTGGCGCCCCGGAATTCGAGACGGGTCCACCATGAGCTGGTTGTTCATGGTGTTGAGGGTCTTGACCACCCGCGCTTGCGGGAATGCCTGCTGGATCGCTTCGGCAACGCTGCCCGCCTCGGGCGTGGCCAATTTCGGCGGGAATCCATCGGAGAAATCCAGCGCGTTCGACACATCCACCAGCACTTTCCCGCTCAGATTCGAAGCTCCCGCCGCAGTGAGCGCGGCCAGCGAGACGGTGCCGGACGTCGCATTGATCACCAACTCCGCCTCGGCCACGGCATCAGCGAAAGTGCCGTGCGCGCCCCCGGTTTCGTTCGCCCACTCGGTCGCCGCCGCATTATCGGCGGTCCGGGACCCGAGCGTCACCGAATGACCGAGCTCGACGAGCTTGCTCGCGAGCCTGCGTCCAACCTGCCCGGTACCGAGCACCGCTATCTTCATTACCCGCTCCTCGCGCCGATCCCCGTTCGAGCGTCGAGTTTACGAACACGGCGTGGTCTTCGCGTGGCCTTCCGCCGCGGGCGAACGCCAATGGCGTCGACTCGGCGAGGGCGGTGATTGCGCGCGCAGCGCTTAGACTCGCTCGAAAGTCCGAAGGGGAGATATGCCGTCCACACCGTCGCGCCGGTGGGGCTGTCTGCTGCCACTGGCTGCTGTGGTTCTCATGTTCGGAGGTTTCGCGCTCTACCTGAAACTCGGGTCCATGTACGAGCAGTCGCATCCGGCCGCAGCTGCCCCGCCCGACTTGTGCGCGGCGATCGGTACCAGCCTTTTCGAGCGTTTGGTACCGGATGGCATGCCCGAGCCCAGTGCGATCTACTCGTCGGGTTCCGATGCGGCTTGCCAGTACTACACCGACAAGAGCCGTCCGATCGGCTCCGATACCTATGGTTTCTTGGGGGTGCGGCTGCTGCGCTATGGCCAGGTCGGCTGGGACTCGGGTGTCGATCGTGCCGCCGACGCACTCGTCTCATCCTGTGCGAACAACGCGCTCGCCGGGCAGTTCCACAGTGTGAGCGGTCTCGGGGACGCGGCCTGCGCTGTCTACAACGACGAGGGCAAGGACGGCACCGCATACGGTTCGGCCATAGTCCGCCGCGGTGCGGACCTGCTCTGGGTGGACTACTACACGCACCCCGGCACCGCTACACAAGCCCAGCAGGTGGTCACCGAAATAATGCTCGCGGCCCTGGCAGGAGTTCATTGACCGGACCGCTGAATGCTCGGAATCGTTTCTGCGCGTGCGCTTTCGCTGGCATCCGGTAGGAAGTTTCGGATTGGCGAAAGTGCACGCGCAGCGGTCTCAGGACAGGCGGCGGCCGTCGACGGCGGAGAAGAAGTAGGTGTGTTCCGGTGTGGCCGTCAACTGCACCCGGGTGCCCTTCTCCGGCGGGTTGCGCCAATCTGCCCGGGCGACAATGGTTTCGCCAGCGCCGTTCGTGGGGCCCTCGGCGATGGTGCGGCCGTAGATGTACGCGTCGGAGCCCAGCTCCTCGACGACGTCGACCTCCATCTGGATGCCCGACTTGTCCTGCGCCGCGCCGAGTTCCAGGTGTTCTGGCCGGACGCCGACCACCACCGAACCCTCGGCGGCATCGGCGACCGATCGCGGCACCGCCAGCGTGGCGCCGCCGAGTTCGACCGCGCCGTCGGCGACCGGCAACGTGAACAGGTTCATCGCGGGCGAACCCATGAACCCGGCGACGAACACATTCGCCGGATTCCGGTACAGATCGCGCGGTGTCGCGCACTGCTGTAGCAGCCCGTCCTTGAGCACCGCGACCCGGTCGCCCATGGTCATCGCCTCGACCTGGTCGTGCGTGACGTACACGGTGGTGGTGCCGAGGCGACGCTGCAGCTGGGCGATCTGGGTGCGGGTCTGCACCCGCAGCTTCGCGTCCAGATTCGACAGCGGCTCATCCATCAGGAATACCTGCGGCTGCCGCACGATCGCCCGGCCCATCGCGACGCGCTGACGCTGACCGCCGGACAGCGCCTTCGGCTTGCGATCCAGGTATGGCTCGAGGTCGAGCAGTTTGGCCGCCTCCAGCACCCGGCGCTGCTTCTCCGCCTTGGCGACCTTGGCGAGTTTGAGCGCGAAGCCCATATTCTCCGCGACGGTCATATGCGGGTAGAGCGCGTAGTTCTGGAACACCATGGCGATATCGCGTTCCTTGGGTTCGGCATGGGTGACGTCGTTGGCGCCGATCAGAATGCGCCCGTCGTCGACATCCTCGAGTCCGGCGAGCATCCGCAACGAGGTCGACTTACCGCAGCCGGACGGACCGACCAGAACGAGGAATTCCCCGTCGGCGATCTCGAGGTTCAGCTTGTCGACGGCTGGTTTGGACGTGCCGGGGTAGAGCCGGGTCGCGCTATCGAAGGTCACGGTGGCCATGACAAATCACATCCCATCACCGGCAGGAACGTGCCGGACGATCCGAGTAAGGGTTGACCGGCGATATTACTGGATGTGCTCGCTTCGCACACGATGCGCTCGAGTTCGCGCAACGAATCCCGAAGAGCGATCGCGCCGGTAGCCTCGATCGGGGAACCAGATCGAGCGACGAGGAGCAGACTCATGACCCGACCGGTTCGAATCGGCGTACAGCTACAGCCCCAGCACGCCGCAGACTATGGACTCCTGCGCGATGCGGTACTGCGCGCGGAGGACGCGGGCGTCGATATCGCCTTCAACTGGGATCACTTCTATCCGCTCAGCGGCGACCACAACGGCGCGCATTTCGAATGCTGGACCATGCTCGGCGCCTGGGCCGAGCAGACCGAACGGATCGAGATCGGCGCGTTGGTCACCGGCGGCGGTTACCGCAATCCCGATCTGCTCGCCGATATGGCCCGCACTGTCGATCACATCAGCGATGGCCGACTCATTCTCGGCATCGGCGCTGGATGGTTCCAGAAGGACTACGACGAATACGGCTACGAATTCGGCACGGCGGGAACCCGGCTCGCGCTGCTGAAGGCGAATATGGCCCGGCTCACCGCCCGGCTGAAGAAGCTGAACCCGCAGCCGACGCGCGATATCCCGATCCTGATCGGCGGCGGTGGCGAGAAGAAGACGCTGCGGCTGGTGGCGCAGTACGCCGATATCTGGCACACCTTCGCCGACCTCGACGCGCTCGCGCACAAGAACAAGGTGCTCACCGACCACTGCACGGATGTCGGCACCGATCAGGCGAAGATCGAGCGCTCGGTGCAATGGCCGGGCGCGGAGCGGGCGTCGAGGTTCGTCGAGGCCGGGGTGAATCTGTTCACCATCGGGGTGAGCGGGCCGAAGTTCGATCTGAGTGAGGTCGAGCGGGCGATTCGTTGGCGGGATGAGGTCAATCCGGAGCCGGTCAGAGGGCTGGCCTGACCCGGTCCGATCTCGAGAATCGTGCTCCGTCGGCGGCGTAACGCCGGTCGACGATCGGGTTCGAATCACCGTGATCCGAATTCCGGGATCGGGTTACGGTGGCGCGTCCGCGCACGCCTGGCGGCTGTAGGGCGCGAGTGCGCGGTTCACCCGAGTGCGTGCGCCACGGGGTAGCTACCTATTAGCGCTGAATTGGACGCTAGGGTTCCTCACCATGGCTGGTCTGCCCGCTGTGCGGTCTCGTGCGTTGATCGCCGTGCTACTGCTTGCCGTCGGCTTCGCAGCCACGGCCTGCGGTTCCGGCGACGGTTCCTCCAACCGAGACCAATGCGCGCCGCCCGGACTGAGCGCGGCCTCGGCCGCACCGACGAACCTCGGCTCCGCGTCCTCGGCGGGCGCGGACAAGTACACCACCGCGAGCACACAGCCGGTATCGGCGATCGATACCAGTAAGCTGCGGCTGATCACGCCCGGCAAGCTCACCGTCGGCACGCTCTCGGATGCACCGCCGAGCATCTGCCTGAACTCGGCGGGCTCGTTCACCGGCTTCGACAATGAGCTGCTGCGGGCGATCGGTGCGAAACTCGGTCTCCAGGTGGAATTCTCGGGCACCGAATTCGCACCACTGCTTTCGCAGGTCTCCGGCGGTCGCTTCGATGTCGGTTCGTCGAATATCACCACCACCGCGGAGCGGCGCGAACGCGTCGGGTTCACCAACGGTTACGACTTCGGGTACTTCTCGCTCGTTGTCCCCAATGGCAGTGCCATCAAGGGCTTTTCGGATCTGGGCCGCGGTAACCGGATCGCCGTCGTGCAGGGCACGGTGCAGGACGATTACGTGGTCAACCAACTGCATCTGGATCCGGTGAAGTTCCCGGATTACGCCACCGCGTACGCGAATCTCAAGTCCGGTCAGGTCGATGCCTGGGTCGCGCCGTCGGCGCAGGCCGAGGGGCAGGTGAAGTCGGGTGACGGCACCACGATCATCCAGAACACCTTCAGCCTGGACAATTTCGTCGGCTACGCGATCGCCAAGAACAATCAGCCGCTGATCGACGCGCTCAACAGTGGTCTCGACGCCGTGATCGCCGATGGCACCTACGCCAAGCTCTACGCCGACTGGGTGCCGAGGCAGTTGCCGCCCGGTTGGCAGCCCGGTTCGAAAGCCGCACCGGCACCGCAACTTCCGGACTTCGCAGCCATTGCCGCGGAGAAGAAGACCACCGACAGCGGACAGAACGCGCCGAAATCGACAACGCAGCAGTTGAAGGAGACGTTCTTCGACTGGTCGCTGTACCGCAAGGCATTTCCCGATCTGTTCAAGACCGGCCTGCCGAACACCTTGATCTTGGCGGTGGTCTCGGGTGTGCTCGGCACCATCCTCGGCATGCTGCTCGCGGTCGCGGGCATTTCCCGGACGCGCTGGTTGCGTTGGCCCGCAAGGGTTTACACCGATATCTTCCGTGGCCTGCCCGCGGTGGTGATCATCCTGATAATCGGACTCGGCATCGGTCCTGTCGTTCGCAATATCACCGGCAACAATCCGTATTGGCTCGGCGCGATCGCGCTGGCGTTGCTGGCCTCGGCCTATATCGGTGAGATCTTCCGCTCCGGCATCCAATCCGTGGAGGCGGGGCAGCTCGAGGCCGCGCGCGCCATCGGCTTCGGCTACCGCCAGGCCATGACGCTGGTGGTGATCCCGCAGGGTGTGCGCCGGGTACTGCCCGCGCTGATGAACCAGTTCATCGCGCTGGTCAAGGATTCCTCGCTGATCTACTTCCTCGGACTGCTCGCGACCCAGCGCGAGCTGTTCGCGGTCGGCCGAGATCTCAACGCGCAGACCGGAAATCTTTCCCCGCTGGTGGCCGCCGGTCTGGTCTACCTGCTGCTGACCATCCCGCTGACGCACCTGGTGAACTATATCGACCACCGGATGCGCACCGGCCGACCCGACCAGCCCATCGACCAGGTCGAGGCGGCCACGATCACGGAAGGGCGCGGGTAATGAGTTCCTCTCTCACCGGAACCGGTCTGCATCTGACGCTGGGCCACAACCATGTGCTGCGCGGCGTCGATATCCATGTCGACGCGGGTAAGACAACCACCGTCATCGGGCCGTCCGGGTCCGGCAAGTCGACGTTGCTGCGCGTGCTGAACCGGCTGCACGAACCCGATCAGGGTGATGTGCTGTTGGACGGCAAGTCGGTGCTCACCGAGGATCCGGATAAGTTGCGTCAACGCATCGGGATGGTGTTCCAGCACTTCAACCTGTTCCCGCACAAGACGGTCGCGGACAATGTGGCGCTCGGGCCGCGTAAGTTGCGCGGTCTGTCCAAGGATGCCGCTCGGGCGTTGGCCGTCGAGCAGCTCGAGGTGGTCGGCTTGGCCGAGAAGGCCGATTCGCGGCCGGCGAATCTATCCGGTGGGCAGCAGCAGCGGGTGGCGATCGCCCGTGCGCTGGCCATGCAGCCGGAGATCATGTTCTTCGACGAGGCCACCTCAGCGCTGGATCCGGAGCTGGTGAAGGGCATTCTCGCGGTGATGGCGGATCTGGCTACCCAGGGGATGTCGATGATCGTGGTGACCCACGAAATGGGTTTCGCTCGTAGCGTCTCCGACAGTGTGTTGTTCATGGACGCTGGTCAGGTGGTGGAGACCGGCACACCCGATGCCCTGTTCGACAACCCGCGGACCCCGCGACTGCAGCGCTTCCTCTCGCAGGTTCTGTGACGCCCAGCACATCTCTAGTAAAGTTGATAGATGCGCACCTGTTAATGTGTCGCCACGCTAGGCGCCGCATATCCAGCAATGGAACGAGGATGTCCGATGACCACAGCGCATCCCGAGCACTCCGAACACCAGCACACCCACGGCCCCGGCTGCGGCCATACCGAAGTCCCGCACGGTGACCACACCGACTATGCCCACGGCGGCCACCTGCACCGTGAACACAACGGTCACTGGGACGAATGCGAACCCGCCGGCCACACCGAACACGCGGGCCACGACCACACCCACGGCCCCAATTGCGGCCACGAAGCCGTCCAGCACGGCGACCACGTCGACTATCTCCACGACGGCCACCGCCACGCCGCCCACAACGGCCACTACGACGACCACTGAGTCCACCGTGCCGCGCTCCGGTCCAACCCGGCCGCAGCTCGTCGCAAGCCGCCCGAAATCGATGTATCTGCGGCACGGATTGCGGACCGGGGTGCCGGGTGCGATCGCCCCGGATGATCCCCGACTGGAATTCGAGATGATGTTGGACCTGTGAGGCGGCGGCGAGATACGTCTTGCCGCCGGGGGCTGATCGTCGCGCTGACCGAGCACCTCGGCCCGGCGGGCGCGGAACGCCTGGCCATCGCCCCCTTCGTCTGGTGGCGAATCGCCACCGGTGCGTTCTGTTCGGCGCCTCGACGCAAATTCTAACCCGCTGACCGCATACGTATAGGTCGGCGAAAAGTACTTATAGATGACTGATTCGGCACCCCCGGCTCTGCTCATAACGTAGTTCCTGTCAGCAAGAACGACAGAGAAACCGCAGATCAGAAGCCTAGGAGGCCATCATGAACGAGCTCGTCGCACAGTACCTGGAAGTTTGGAACACCACCGACGCGGCTGCCCGCAAAGCCGGAATCGAAGCCGTGTTCACCCCCGAGGCCAGCTACGTCGACCCGCTGGCGGCGGTCGCCGGACACGACCAACTGGATGCCGCCATCGCGGGTGTGCAGGCCCAGTTCCCGGGTTGGGTGTTCACCCTCGCCGGACCGGTCGACGCCCACCACAACCAGGTGCGCTTCACCTGGGAACTCGGCCCCGTCGACGCCCCCGCCGTCGTCGTCGGCTTCGACGTCGCGGTCATCGAGGACGGGCGTATCGCCAACGTCTACGGCTTCCTGGACAGGGTTCCGGCCGCCGCCTGACCCCGCCCGACCGACCCCGCCGCAGCCACCGCGCTTCCGGTGGCGGCGGCTCCTAGTCGTCCGAACTCGTTACCCCAGAAGGAAATACCGTCATGACCACCAGTGCCCCCACCTACATGTCCACCCTGCTCGCCCCCGGTCAGAACCTGCTGCGCACTTCGCTGCGACTGGACTCGGTCGTCACCACCGTCAACGGCCTTGCCTACCTCGCACTTTCGGGACCGCTGGAATCCCTGCTCGGCTTGGACAGCAAGATCGGCATCCCGATCGGAATATTTCTGACCCTCTACGGCATAGGTGTTGCCCTGGTCGGCATGACCAAGACCGTCAATACCAAGGCCGCCGCCGTGGTTGCCGCTGGTAATGCCGCCTGGGTGGTGGTCAGCCTGGCCGCCCTCGTCGAGGGCGCACTCGAATTGAACCTGGTCGGCTCGATCTGGACCGTCATGCAGGCAGCCACCGTCGGAGGTTTCGCGGCCTTGCAGTACCTCGGCATCCGCAAGGCCCGCTGAATATTGGATCCCATCGACAAACCCCGCAAAACGCGGCATCGGCAGTGCTTATCCACCCCGCCGGCTTCGCCGGTTGCTGCCCGATGCCGCGTTCGGCGTTTGTGGTCGGTGCCGGCCTCTAAAGTCGAGGGCGTGCTCGAGGCAACCAGGATCCCGACCGAATTCGGCACCTTCGACGCCCTGACCAGCGGCGAACCCGGTGGACGCGAAGTAATGCTGTTGCACGGCTTTCCGGAATCGGCCATCGCATGGGAGTTCCAGCTGGCCGCGCTCGGTGGCGGCGGCTGCCATGTCATCGCGCCCGATCAGCGCGGTTATTCGTCGGATGTGCGTCCCGAAAATGTCGCCGATTATCGGGTCGAGGAGTTGGTCACCGATGTCATCGCCATCGCCGACCAATTGGGTTGGCAGCGTTTCGATCTCGTCGGCCACGACTTGGGCGCGCACGTCGCCTGGACGGTAGCGGCCGACCACCCGGCACGAATCCGAACCATGACGGCCGTATCGCAGCCGCACCCCACCGCCTTCCTACAGGCCATGATCGAGGACGAAGACCAGGCCCAACGAGCCCAGCACTTCACCTACTTCCGCCAGCCTCGCAGCCCTGAGCGCGCCCTTCTCGCCGACGATGCCGCCGCCCTCCGCAAGATCTTCGACTGGAAGATTCCCGAGGAACGCATCGACGACTACATCTACCGCCTCACCCGCCCGGATGCCCTCACCGCGGCCCTCAACTGGTACCGAGCCTTTCCGCTCGCGGGTCCGACCGCCTCGATCACCGTCCCCACCCTCTACATCTGGGGCACTGAAGACCCCACCATCGCCCCCACCGCCGCCCTGGCTACCGCAAGTCACGTCACCGCCCCCTACCGCTTCGAAATGCTCGAAGACACCTCCCACTGGCTCCCCGAAGAAGCCCCCGAATCCCTCACCCGCCTCCTCATGCAACACCTCCTGGCTCACCGGTCCTGAGTCCGAAAACCGCTGCAGGTTCCCGCCAACGGGAGTGGATCGGAAGTCTCGGGTTGCATCCTGTACCTGGTGCAGGCTCATGATGATCTCGCCAAGCCGGGGAAGCGTCCGATGGGGAGGGGCAAGCCGGCTCTCCCCCGGCGGATGACCGGACTCAGCTGACGGCGTGGATCCGTGGCCCGACCATTCGGGCGGGCGCGCACTGCTACTGGTGGCGCAACTCGTGACCCGATGGGGAGGTCAAGGACCGCGATGGCGTCAAAATCGGGTGGCCGAACTCAGCCCCGGCCCGATAGTGACTGATCCGGCACGGACTGCCACCGGGGCCTTTCCCGGCCGAAGGTGGCAAAGACTGGTCAGTCCTGCTGGGTGAGTTTGGCGTTGAGTTCGAGTGCTTCGCTGAGCTGGTCTTCGAGGATGATGATGCGGCACGCTGCTTCCAGGGGGGTGCCTTGGTCGATGAGTTCGCGGGCGCGTGCGGCGATACGCAGTTGGTAGCGGGAGTAGCGGCGGTGCCCGCCGGTGGAGCGTTGCGGGGTGATCAGTTCCGCTTCGTCCAGGCTGCGCAGAAATGCTTGGGTGGTGCCGAGCAAATCCGCGGCCCGGCCCATGGTGTAAGCGGGGTAGTCGTCATCGTCGAACTTCTCGTTCGCGGTCGTTGGTTCAGAAATCGTGATGCCTCCATACGCCGAAGTGCCCCGGCGCCTGCGGCGCCGGGGCACTGAAAGGGGGAATTACTTCGTCTTCCGACATGTAACCGAGACGTCGGCGATCACCCCAACTGCATATCTTCGCGGGTGACCCGACGGGCAATGCCTCCTCTCTACTCACGGGATTACTTCATCTTTCCGTGCAACTTCATCTTCCTGCCCGGCGAGCGGTGGGACCGTCGTACCTGCTGGTCCTGCGTCCGCGTCCGCCGTCTTACCATCACGGGCAGTTCATCATCTCCCGTGCCGTTTGGATACTTCCTTCTCTTCCGACGTCACAGAAGTTACCGCACACTGCGTGGAATGTCTACTGTTGCCGCTGTAGATTTTTTCGGCGGGTCGTCGTGTCGAAGCGATCCGACGCATAACCGGCCGTCCGGCCGTCAGGTGCGGACGGTGGCGAAGGCGGACCAGAGGAGGGGGGAGTGTTCGATGGCGCGGGTGGTGCGCCAGGCGGTGAGGCGAGAGCGTTGCCAGTTGGCGAGGGCGGTCACCGGGTCCGGGTGTTCGTGGGCGGCGTCGATGGCGCAGATGGCGTCTTGGAGGGGGTGGGCCTCGGGGGGTGCGCCGGCGAGGCGTTGGAAGGCCAGGTCGGTGGGCAGGGGCCAGCGGCTGGCGGTGACCAGTTCGGCGCCGCCGTTGATCATGGCGGCGACCAGACCGAGGGCCTCGCTGAAGCGCATATCGCCGCCGCTTTCGCAGGCGATCAAGGCGACTCGGCTCGGAATGGGCCAGAGTTGAGGTCCGGCAACGGGTTCGGTAGTCAGGGTGTGGGTGCCGAGTAGTAGGTCCTTGGCCGAGAGGGGGCGGTGGGCTCGGATGGGAGTGGCGAAGCCGATGGATTCGGCATCGCAGGCCAGGTGTAGTTCGGAGGCTTCGCTCTGGCCGGATTCGGGGGCCGCGGCGGTCACATGTCCCACATAGGTCAGGCGGCTGGCACCGCCGCGCAGCGCTGCGCTCAACCAGCGTCGATCGATATCGGTGCGGCGGAATGCGTCGATCGGATCGTCGACCGCGGGCAATAGTCTGCCTTCGCGGGAATACGCGGCAACCCGTTGCGCGAGTGGGGCTTTCGGGTCCATTCGGCCGAGGACGGAGCCGAGCGCGGAATCGGCGCGGAACCCGGGAACGCGTGGGTCCAGTACCGCCACCACTGGCAAGGAGCCCGTCTCGGACCAAGCCCGGGCCGTGCGGTCCGGACCGTGCACAATGCTGGCCGGGGCGAGCAGGCTGACATCGGCGATATCCACCAGCCGCAGCTCGGGATCGGGAGCGATGATTTCCCAGGGGATCTGAGCTACCCGGGGCGAGGGTTGCAGCCGAATATGTGGGCGTACACCGCGTACATGCAGGTCGTACAACTGTGCGGCAAGACCATAGGGCAACAAGGCGCGCGAAAGTGACCGCGCAACAAGATATTCCGCATCATAGGAGGCGAATGTGCCGGTGGTCATCGCGCGTTCGAGCCCCCCGGGCACCGCCGGATTCGGCAGCGCCCGCACGAACTGCTCGACGGCATCGGTGATCGCATCCCCGGGCAGCATGCTCGCACCCTGGGCGTATTCATCGCCCAACCAGCGCCACGACATGTACAGATCGCCGGCATCCGCCATCCGAACAATGACGGTCGGTTGTTCGGAAATGGTCATGCGGGCAACACCCGGCTGTCCCGTACCGAATGCCCGTACCGCCGCTCGGCGGCCTCGATATACGCGCCCAATGCGATATGTCCGTCCGGTGCGACGGCCACTCGCGGCGGCGGCGCCACCGGCAGCCCCGCGCTCGCCGCGACCGAGGCCAGAGCTGTGCCCAGCTGCGGTGCCGAACCACTCTGCGACCCGGTCCCGACCTGCACCGTGGGCTGCGCCACCGCAGCCGGTGGATCGAATAATTCGAGCGGCAGGCGCGGCGGCGCAGCGACCGCGGATCCGGCGATATCCAATGTCGTACCCGCGCATTGTGTTTCGATGAGGTCCACGATCAACGGACCATTGCCGGACAGATAGGCGAACCGAAATGCCATCCGCATTGCCGGATCGGCGATCTGGCGATTCCATTTCTCGCGCTGATTGCCATTGGGCAGGGTGTATCGTACGGCGTCGATGGCCAGCGCCGACGATACCGCGAGATCGACCGCCCGCCCCAATAGCTCGGCATCCGGCTTTTCGGCCGCCTCGATCACCGACTCCAACAGCGCGGCATGCCAGAAATCGATTTGGGCACAGTGCAATCCGAGACCGCGCTCGGCATAGGCGGCGAACGCCGCACCGATGAGGGCTTCCCCCTCGTCGTATTGCCCGTTCCAGTACGCCACGGTCGCCAGACGAACTCGCACATCGGCGGCATCGAGCACCGCACCGGACGCAAGGAAATAGTCGAGGCTGCGGCGATAGAGCTGATGCGCCGCAGCGGTATCGCCACGACCCTCGGCGAGAAAGCCCATGGTCTTCAGCCCGACGCCCGCCCGATATCCGAGTTCGGCACGCTCGAAGTACTCCTGGCTGGAACGCAACGGCTGTTCCGCCTCGTCGAACCGATCCAACCTGACGTACATGACGGCCAGATTCTGTTCCGTCTCGGCGACGGCATTGCGATCACCGGCGGCATCGAAGGCGGCCAGCGCCTGTCCCATGAAGTCGACGGCGAGTTCGCGCCGTCCGGTCTCGAAGTAGATACCGCCGAGTGTAGAAAGCGGATGTCCGGTCAGGTGCGGAGCGAAACGCACTGCCGCATCCAGGGATTCGGTGGCGAGTTCGATGGCATAAGCCCAGTTCTGGCGATGAAATGCCACTGCGGTCAGCGAAAGCAGACAGGCCACCCGCTGCATACTCTCGTCATCGTGTTCGGCGAGCAGCGCCCGCGCCTGCTCCAGCGCCTCCTGCGCACCGTCGAGATCGCCGACGTGCTGCAGCGCCTGGGAGAGGTTGATCAGTGCGGCGGGCCGCTTTTCGATCGCGTCCGCGGGCATCTCCGCGAGCGCCTCGCGAAACATGACGATCGCCCCGGCATGATCGCCCAGTTCATCACACATGCTCGCGGCATTGACCAGCGCGCTGATCCGCAAGCCATCCGTGCTCGTCCGGGCGATTTCCTCGAACAGCCGCCTGGCCTCGCCGACATCGCCGCGCTGATAGGCGGCTGCTCCATCGGCGAGCAGTTCGCGACCGTCATCGGCGGGCATCAGAAGTCCGAATCAGATGCGGCGGCCGCGATTTCGGCCAGCAAGGGCGCGTCGACGGCATCGTCTGCCACGGTCGCCCGTCGCAATCGGGCGGCCGCGAACTCACGAATCTGTCGCCGGATCTCCGGACCGCCCAACTCGGGTGCACCGGGTGCGCCGACACCGGGCACATAGACATCCACCGTCGAGACGGAATCCGAGGGCGTGGTGGCCGCGCCGGTCCACAGATCGCCGATCAGGTTCAGCTCGGCTTCCGCAGTACCGACGGGCGTGGTGATGAACGCACGCGGGTGCAGGTGTGCCGGTGCGGCCGAACCGAGTTGGGGCGCGGCAACCGCGGTAACGCGGACCGTCGTGGTGCCCGAATTTCGTGTCGATTCCCAAGACACCGCCCGCTCGGAGGCGTCGACAACCCCCGGTGGGCACCGCCGCCAGTCCCATCCACCGGTGCCTCGACCGATCGACAGCGCCCCGGTCGTACGGTCGCCGGATCCGCCACCCGCAGCGAGCGCGTAATCTTCTGCACGAGCGGATATTCCGGCTGAGACGGCAATATCGGTGGGTGCTGTCTCGTGGTCGGGCGCCTGCTCATCGTCATCGATGAGCATTTCGCACTCCGCGCGCAATGCGGTGATTTCCTGGTCGAGCAGCTGGTCGTCGAGCGGCGTGATGCCGTCGATCGTCGATGCGGGCCACCAGCGCGCCGCCCAATAAGCGAACCCGAGCCGCCAGGCGGCGGCCACCAGATCCGGTACCGCGGGTTCGGCCACGTCGGCGAATTCGGTTTCGCCGCTCTCAGTGTCGGCAATGGCAACGGCGATCCGCTCGCCGTACACCGCCCACAGCCAGTCCTGAGCGAGCTCGACATCATCAATCACCGCGGCCGGGATTGTCTGTCCGGCAAGCAGACTCCAGGACAGATGACCGCCGAGCACCTCGAGCACCAGCACGTCTATTGCCACGGCATCGTCCAACACCGTAGGCGCGCCCTCGGGCGCGATGATCCAGATTCCGTCCCCGCCCGGTTCGATCCGCACGGTCGCACTCATCAGCTCGCCCTCGATTCCGCCGGATCCGGCTCGGTGACAAGGGACCTCACACTCAGTGCCTGTTTGACCCGCATGCGATGGTCCAGCATGACCGAGCGCGCCACACCATCGAGCAGATCCCACAGCTCGTCCGGCTCATAGACGCCGAACTCCCTGACATCGCGTCCGTGCAGGCGCACCCACAGTCGCCGCAAATAGGGCCGCCACGGCGTGCGCAGTTCGGTGGCAATAGCCGTCAATGGGCCACTGGGCATTTCGACATCGGTGCGCACCGCGAGCCGCCGCGCCTGCAGCACGTATGCCTCCCGCTGCCAGCGGCTATTGATCACCCGATGTGCCGCGGTTTCGGCCGCCGCCGACTGCGTGCCATGCAATGCGATCGGTCGCAACCCGAGCGCAAGCGCGGCCCCCGCCGTCGCCGCGACCCGCAGAGATTCATCCAAAAGTGCCCAGGGCGAACAACTTCGGGCGATCTCCGTGGTCACCAATTCCGGAATGGGCGGCAGTTCGGCCCGGTCACTCGACGCCTGCAGCACGGTGAATACGCGTTCGTAGATAGTGCGATCGAACGGCAGCCCGAGGCTGGCCTTCGAGGCCGATGAACCGAGCTCCGGTGGCTGCGCAACCGGCACCGCGGTCAACCCGAGTTGATGTGCGGTCGGTTCGAAGCTGTTGTCCCATAGTCGGATTCCGCCGTGCGTCCCGGCGCGGGCGGCGACCAGCTCATCGAATGTCCGCTGCCCGTCGGCGCTGCGACCGTCGCGTGCCGCGGATGTATCGAGCAGCGCCGCGAACAGTTCGGCGTGCTCGCCGGTCGGTCCGCCCAACGGTCGCCGTCCCCATGCGATATCTATCAACGACCCGAGTTCGGCAGTCCGCGCACTCGCGGTCATGTACTCCTTGAGCGCTTGCGTCGTGCGGCCCGCCGCGAATTCGTGCACGTCGCGCAGTGTCGCCTCGGCGGTCGCCCGGTCCCGGTCCGGATCCGGCATACCCGAGGTGGTGGCCAGTTCGAAGGCACGCTGGAAATACAGATCCTGCGGATTGCCCTCGGTGATCCGCAGCGTCCGCCGGACCTGTTTGAGCAGCGAAAACCACGCTGCCGTCGCGCGCAGCACGTCAGCGGCGGCATGGATTCGGGTGGCGAGCAGGACCGCACCGTCGGCGGTCAGGATCGGGCCCGCGCACAGCGGATGCTGTACCGGGCGAATGACAAGCGGATCCAGGATGAGCTTCACGGTTCGTCGCAGCGGCCCACCGTGCGGTCCACTGAGCGGTTCGACGCCCTCGAGTCGGCGCCAAACCTCGTCCAGCACCATCGCGCGCGGCCGTCGCATTCGACCAGGTTAACGGAACTTTGCGTGTTTCAGACTCCGAAAAACCTGGGATCGGTAGGGCGCGTTCGATTCCTACCTTTCTCGTATCGGCCCAACACCGGAGCCGAACGAAGCAAAAGGAACAGATCATGAACAGCAAGCCGGTCCGCATCTCCGCCGCCGCTCTCACCGCCTCGGCCGCCGTTTTGGCCCTCTTCGTTACCGGATGCAGCGACGACTCGGGCAGCTCGCCGACCACCTCGGCCAATCCGGCCACCTCGGCCGCCCCGGCGCCGGCATCGGGCAAGTCGAGCGCCTCGGTCGACGGCAAGGCGCTCGACGGCAAGTTCGAGACCACCTGCGCCAAGCAGGGCGGCACTCTCGCCCTCGCGCTCAGCGACACCAATAACGCCACCTACGGCACGCTGAGTGTCAGCGCCTCCATCACCGGCTCCGACAACGTCCAGGCTGTCGCGGTCGCGGGCAGCAAGGGCGGCGCGAACGGCCTGCCCTATGCCCTCGGCTTCGGCAACGGCATGCCCGGCGGTTCGGCCAAGGTCGTCAAGGACGGCAACACCTACAAGGTCAGCGGTGAGGGCGTCGGCGCACCCGACCTCACCAATCCGACCGCAAGCCCGAAAAGCTCGAAATTCGACATCACCTTCGCCTGCTCGACCGTGGTCGGCGGCTGACCCTTCGCTCGCTCACGCCCCTTGATATGAGGGGCGTGAGCGGGGCAAACCTCTTCACACCCAAGGGAAAACCATGAAAAACATCGCCCGCTCGCTCGCCGCCGCGTTCCTCGTCCTCTCGATCGGCTACTACCTCTGGCACGGCCTCACCTACACCAGCTATGGCCCCTTCGACGACGGCACGCTCGCCTGGGTCGGACCGCAGATGGCGCTCCCGATCATCGCCCTGACCATCGTCCCGATCGTCTTCGCCTTTACCGGCGCGGGCATCCTGGCGGCCTTCACCGGCAACAACAGCTCGGCTTTCCGCGATGGTTCGGTCGGTATCGGCACCATCAAGTCCTTCCGGCAGACCGGTCTGACCGTCAATGATCAGCCGCAGATCCGCATCGACTTCAGCGTCGAGGGCGGCGACGGCAAGATCTTCGACTCGCACGCCAAAATGATCGTTCCGCTCACCGAACTCGCCCTACTACAGCCCGGTGTTGTGCTGCCGGTGCGCTATCTGCCCGATCGCACCGACAAGGTCGAGGTCGACCGCTCCGGCGATATGTCGGCAGCTCAGCGCGCCATGAACGAATCCATGATCCGAAAGGGCTTCACCACCAAGGCCAAACTCGATATCGCCGAGCGCGGCATTACCGCTCAGGCCGTCGTGCAGTCGCTTTCGGTGCCCGGCGAGATTCGCAACGGGTATTCCAAGATCGAGCTCGGCCTGGTCGTGACCCGGCCCGACGGAACGACTTTCACTACGAGTGTGGACAAGTTCCTGCCGCCCGCCAGCGTGGCCCAAGTGCAGGTCGGTCGCATCATCCAGGTCCACTATCTGCCGGAGAACGAACAAGAGGTCGTGATCGCACTGCAAGTCAATGCGTAGCCCCGGCACCGAATGTTGCTCTCGTTCACCAGGAACGGGAGCAATATTTGTTTGTGCGTCAGAAGACGCGGTGGCTGAAGAAGCTGTGCTGGCAGGTGGGACGCTTGCAGACCGCGCCACCGCTCGGGATGAAGCCGACACAAGTGGGGTGGGTACACCTGTTGCAGCCACCGTCGCCCACTTCACCCGTGCCGTCGTGGTCGACGAGTACGGCGCGGGCCTCGGCCACCGCGCCCGCGAGAATCGAATCGAGATAGTCCAGCGCCTGCGGGCTGAGCTGGGATCTTCCTCTGGATAAAGACATCGCACTACTCCTGGATCGGTCCTCATGTCCTTGTACCGATACTCCTCCTGGAAGGAGAGTTGCGCATGAGTAGCGCGATACGCGGCTAGGCCGAACATTGGCTATTCGACCAGGTAAAAGCGGTAGCGGCCGGTCGGTGTAAGGATAGCGGGCGCGTGCTTTCCGGTAGCTTCACAAATGAGGGTTACCTAATTGGTCGGACGTTCATCTGACTGTTTCCTGTGGATCGCCTGAGCGGCTTAGCGTGCGCCCGTCAGCAAAAGTCAGGAGTTCGTCGTGACACCGAAGCCCCTTGCCCTGTTCGTGAAGCGGGACGGCCAGCCGAAGCGCTCGGCCATCACCTGTCAGTACAAATGCGGTAACGCCTGCTTCCACGAGGTTCCGAACACCTCCGAGAACGAATACTTCGGCGATATGGTGCGCGCGGCGCTGACGCGGCGCGGCATGTTGAAGGGCAGTGCGGGGGGGGTGGTCGCGGTCGGCGCGGCCAGTGTGCTCGCGGCCTGCGGTGATGACGACAAGGTCGAATTGGCGGCGGGCGGCTCGCTGGTCGACGGTGTGCCGGTTGGTACCAACTTCGCACCGGTCGCGGCGAATTCCGATGACGCACTGGTCATTCCGGAAGGTTATGAACACAATGTCGTGATCCGCTGGGGCGACCCGCTATTCGCCGACGCGCCGAAGTTCGATGCCAACGCCCAATCCGCGGCCGCGCAGGCCGAACAGTTCGGCTTCAACAACGACTTCGCCGCAATACTGCCCATCGAAGGCCAGGCGAATACCTACCTGCTGGTGGTGAATCACGAGTACACCACCGAACCGCAGATGTTCAAGGGTTACAACAAGGAACAGCCCGCACTCGAGCACTATCAGACCGCCATTGCCGCGCACGGTCTTTCGGTGGTCCAGGTCAAGGGCGATTCCGGAACCGGCAAGCTGACACCGGAATTCGGCAAGTACAACCGTCGCATTACCGGCACCACCGAGTTCACGGTGACCGGCCCCGCCGCGGGCAGCACCTTCCTGAAGACGAGCGCCGACCCGTCCGGCGCCAAGGTGCTCGGCACCCTGAACAATTGCTCCGGCGGCCTGACGCCCTGGGGCACGGTACTTTCCGGTGAAGAGAACATCAACCAGTACTTCGCCAACGGCGATCAGGTCACCGACGAGGCCGCCAAGGCAAGGCTCAAGCGCTACGGCTTCCCGAACGGCGCCTCCGAGCGCAAGTGGGAGCGGCACGAGGCGCGCTTCGATCTGGCGAAGGAACCCAATGAGGCCAACCGATTCGGCTGGGTCATCGAGGTGAATCCGTGGGACGCCTCGGCCGCGCCGATCAAGCACACCGCGCTCGGCCGGTTCAAGCACGAGGCCGCGACCATTCACGTCGCCGCGGATGGCACTGTTGTCGCCTATATGGGCGATGACGAGCGCTTCGACTACATGTACAAGTTCGTCTCGTCGCGAAAGGTGCAGTCCGGCAACGGTCAGGCGAGCATGCGGCACAACCTGACGATTCTGGACGCGGGCACGCTGTACGTCGCGAAATTCACCGGCGATCACCCGGACAAGATCGACGGCAATGGCACGGTGCCCTCGGATAAGGGCTTCACCGGTACCGGCCAATGGATTCCGCTGCTGGTCACCGGTGCGGACGGTAAGGCAACCTCGAAGGTGGACGGCTTCACCGCCGAAGAGGTTTCGGTATTCACCCGGTTGGCTGCCGATAGGGTCGGCGCGACCAAGATGGACCGTCCCGAGGATTTCGAGGCGAATCCCAAGTCCGGCAAGGTCTATGTCGCGCTGACCTACAACGAGCAGCGCGGCGCGCAGGGCAAGCCCGCCATCGATGAGGTGAATCCACGCAATATCAATAAATTCGGGCAGGTGCTCGAACTGGACGACGATCACGCGGGCACCACCTTCACCTGGAATATCCTCATGCTGTGCGGTGACCCGAAGACCACCGACACCTACTTCGCCGGTTTCGATAAGGCCAAGGTCAGCCCGATCGCGGCACCGGACAATCTCGCCTTCGACGATTACGGCAATCTGTGGATCTCCACCGATGCCTCGCGCGCCAACGGCGCCAATGACGGACTGTTCTCGGTGGTGCTCGAGGGTCCGAATCGCGGTGAGACCAAACAATTCCTGACTGTCCCGTTCGGCGCGGAGACCTGCGGTCCGACCGTATCGGAGCAGCGGGTTACCGTTTGTGTCCAGCATCCGGGCGAGCGTGACGACGCGACCGCGGACAAGCCCGCCTCGCATTGGCCCGATGGGGGCGATAGTCTGCCCAGACCCGCCGTTGTCTCGGTGTGGAAGAAGGGTGGCGGGCGAATCGGCACCTAGGGGCGGCAGCCGGCGGGGCGGGTAGGCCCAGTCGATTCCCCGCGCAACACACGAAACCGCTACTCGAACCTGCAGGGAGTAGCGGTTTCGTGCTGTGTTCAGTCCATATTGGCGTAGCGCGCGAAATCGCCTTGGGCGCCGCTGTATACGTTGACATCGGTGCCACCCGCGATACCGGGAATGCGGCCGCTGTCGGTGGTCTGCCAGAACGTCCAGGTCGGCCAGCCGCCCGGTACTTCGGGTTGTTCGTTTCCGCGATAGTCGGCGATCCAGAGCGGATACCTGGTGAATTCATTGGTATTCGCCATGGCCGTCTTCCAGAAATTGGGATAGGTGTAGATGATCGGCACCCGTCCGGTCAGGGCCCGCACGGTATTCAGATACCGATGCGTCCAGTTGATCAGCCCGGCCGGATCGAGTCCGCCCGCATTCTCCAGATCGAGCACCGGCGGCAGATCCAGCGGCCCGTTCTGTCCGAGTACGACCGCCGCGTACAGCGCCGCCTGCGGCTCGGGCAGCAGGTTCGGTCGCGCGTAGTGATACGTCCCGCGCGCGACTCCCGCCGTCCGCATCAGAAGGCTGTCCGGCACGAAATACGGATTGATGTAATTCACGCCCTCCGTCGCCTTCACCATGGCGAAAGCGTGCCCCGCCCCGCGCACCGCGAACCAGTCGATGAACCGGCCGTCGACATGCTGCCACGACGACACATCGGGCCCGCTCGGTTCGGCCACTGCCGTGCCCGTCGAGGTAGCCATCAGGATGCTGCCCAGCGTGATCGCGGACAACGCCACAGTGCGAGTGGATCTCCAGCGAGTGCTATCCATGCTGTTCGACGATAGCGACAACGGACTCGTGTGACCAGTGTTACATGTGTGACAGTTGCGCAGTATTCACTCACTGCTCGCTTGGGCCGCTCACATCAGCAGCGGCCCCAACGGTTCCGGATGCGTTAGCCGAGCCAGTCCAGGACCGAGGCCGCGGTCCAGGACTGCTGCATGCTGCCGAGGGGTTCGCCGGTGAATGGTTCGTAGTATTCGGCGAAGCTGCCGTCGCTGGCTTGGCGCAGACCTTCGGCGCGCAGCATGAAGGATCGTTCGGCCCAGCCGCGGCGGGCGAAGACCCAGGAGAACAGCCAGCTCATCACCGGCCAGACCGGGCCACGCCAGTATTCGCGGGAGCGGAAGTCCTTGGAGACCGGTGAGGTGGACGGCGGCAAGGCATAGCGCAGATCCGGGTGGCCGCAGAAGCGCGGTCCCTCGAACAGGCGCAATAGGCTGCGTTCGGTGTCGCGGGGCAGGCCGCCGCACAGCAGTGGGGCGAACATCGAGAGGGTTTCGGTACTGATCCAGCGCGCGAGTCGCACGTCGAAATCCCTGGCCGCACCCGTGCGGGCATCGGTGGTCGCGACCACCCCCGCGCGGAACCGATCCGCCCACGAATGCAGTTCGCGGACATCGGCATGGGGCTGCTTGTACTCCTCGCCGATATTGGCCAGAACCTCACACGCCAACGCGAAGATGGCGGTGACGAAGACATCCTCCACCGCGAAGCTCATCGTCGAGGCGAGCTGGTAGTCGTCGTATCCGGCGCGGCGCATCTGCTCGACCAGCCACAGATAACGGTCGTATTCGCGATCGCTCGGCCGCTGCGACGGATCCGAGACGACCAGCAGATCCTCGCGCTGATACGGCGGCAGATCGCCGGGCGTCACATTCGCATAGGCCCGATCCCAGCGCGGCGAATTGTCCATTCCGGATTCCCAGCCGTGGTACAGCGTGATCCGGCCGCTCTCCTTGGGGTCGCGGGCATGGGCCAGCCAGCGATGCCAGCGCACCAGATCCGGCCAGCGCCGATTCAGGAATTCCTCGGCCACCGCCCTGGTGCTGCGGCCGTGACGGCGGGAATGGTCGAGGATGCGCTGCACCGCGATGGCGTGCACAGGCGGCTGGGTGATGCCGGAGGTGTCCGGACCGTCGGGGGCGTTGGCGGCCAGCCTCTTGCACTCCCAGCGGGCCGGGCCGGGGAAGTAACCGTCCACGCCATTGGCGAAGACGATGTGCGGAATCATCCCGTTCTTCCACTGCGCCGAGAGCAGGGTGTCCAGTTCGATGACAGCGCGCTCGACGCTCAGCGGGGCGAGCCCGACCGCCACGAAGGCGGCGTCCCAACTCCACATGTGCGGGTACAGCCGGGGCGCGGCAGTGGTCATGGTGCCCAGATCATTGCCCCGTAGCAGATAGGCGGCGCGAGCCGCGAGCTGTGTTGGGGTGAAACCTGGGTGTGCCATCCCCCTATTTTGCGATGACACCCGCAAGTACGCCCGTTCAGTGACTCGTGTCTCGTCCTGGTGCGCCCTGGTGGCCAGCTGGTGTGCGCTGGATCTCACTCTGCATGCCCCGTCCGTGAATTCCATTTATTCGCTTTATGCATCCATCGCCGCGCGCGCGGGTATTGCTACTGCCCGTTTCGGTGGCCGATACGGTGACTGCATGACCTCCGCCGTGACCAGCACACCGAAGCCGACCGCGCTGATCACCGGTGCCAGCCGCGGGCTCGGTGCCGCGATCGCCCGCGAACTCGCACCGACCCACGATCTGCTGCTCGGCGCCCGCTCGGCCGAGGCGCTGCGCGCGATATTAGGCGAACTACGCGGGGCCACCGGATGGCCGGTCGAGTTGACCGACTATTCCGCAGTGGCGGAAGCGGTTTCGTCGATTCAGCGCCTGGATGTGTTGGTACACAATGCCGGTATCGCCGACCTGGGTTCGATCGCTGATTCTTCGGTGCAACAGTGGCGAAATACCTTGGAAGCCAACGTGGTTGCGGTCGCCGAGCTGACCAGACTGTTACTGTCCGCGCTGCGTGCGGCCAACGGTCATGTGGTGCTGATCAATTCGGGCGCCGGTTTGCGGGCGAATGCGGGCTGGGCCTCCTATGCGGCGAGCAAGTTCGGATTGCGCGCGTTCGGTGACGCGCTGCGGTTGGAGGAACCGACGCTGCGGGTGACCTCGATCCATCCCGGCCGCATCGATACCGATATGCAGCGCGAGATCATCGCGGGTGAGGGGCGCGAGTATCGCGCCGAGGAATTCCTGAGTCCGCAGACGGTCGCGGGGACCGTGCGCTCGGCCATCGATACACCGCGCGACGGCCATCCGACCGAGATCGTGCTCCGGCCGTTCTGATCCTGCATATCGCGGTGTGCCTATGTCATGTCGTCGACCCAGAGGATCACCGTGACCCTGCCAGCTGAGCAGGTCGCGGAGTTGCGTCAGCGGACCGACAACGTCTCCGGCTACATCGCGGCTGCGGTGGCGCGTCAACTCCGCCACGAACTACTCGCGGATGATCTGCGCGGGTATCAGGAGAAGCACGGTGCCTTCACCGACCAAGAGCTCGCCAATGCTCGCGATGAAATATTCGGCGGCGATGCCAGGACGAGCGCTGCGTGACAGAACGCTTCGAGACCGTCGTATTCGACAGTCGAGGAATCGCGCTGTGGGTGGGGCAGGATCGCGGGATGCTGGCGAAGATTCAGGTGCTGCACCAGATGGGCGCGGATCTGGTAGTCGGAGCCAACACGATTGTCGAGGTGAGCCATGCGAAGGTGAATATGCCTCGACTGCAATGGACACTGTCCCGGGTGCGCGTCGGGCCGGTGGACCAGGCCGCCGCGACGGCCGCCGCCGAACTCCTGAAACAGGCGGGTCCGCACGGCCACAAGTACGCCATAGATGCGACTCTCGCCGAAATGGCGCTGCGTCAGCCTGGCCCGGTCGCCATCGTGACATCCGATATCGACGATATGTGGCGGCTGTGTGGTAACCGGGTCCGAATGATTGCGGTATAGCTGGCGCCGGGAGTCATCGCGGCACGAAAGTTGGCGAAGTCACTTCTGTGGAACAACTTCGGTGTCGATGGCACGCCATACGATCGTGTCCTGCTGCCACCACACTGACGGACCTGCGCCGCGCACGAAATGCTGGGTAAATCCGTGCGCGGCGGTGGTTCTATCGCCTACGCGACGATATTGACGAGCCGCCCCGGCACCACGATCAGCTTGCGCGGCGCATTCCCGCCCAGCACGGCCGCGATCTTCTCATCGGCCAGCGCGGTCGCCTCGATGGTCGCGTTATCGGCGTCGGCGCGCACCTGAATTCGGCTGCGCACCTTGCCGTTCACCTGAATCGGATACTCCACCGACTCATCGACCAGCAGGGCCGGATCCGCCACCGGGAACGGACCGTGCGCCAGGGATTGCTTGTGTCCCAGCCGTTCCCACAGTTCCTCGGCGATATGCGGTGCCATCGGCGCCAGCATCAGCACCACCGGCTCCACCACCTCGCGCGGTGCACCGCCGGGGTAGCTCTTGGTCAGATGGTTGGTCAGCTCGATCAGTTTGGCGCCCGCGGTGTTATCGCGCAGTGCGGCGTAATCGTCGTCTACACCCGCGATCGTCTTGTGCAGCAGACGCAGCGTCTCCTGCGACGGCGTCGCATCGGTGACCCGGATCGCGCCGGACTCCTCGTCGACTACCAGTCGCCAGACCCGCTGCAGGAACCGGTGCGCCCCGACGACATCCTTGGTCGCCCATGGCCGCGAGGTATCCAGCGGCCCCATCGACATTTCGTAGAAGCGGAAGGTGTCGGCGCCGTACATATCGCACATCTCGTCCGGCGAGATGGCGTTCTTCAGCGACTTGCCGATCTTGCCGTACTCCTGGAACGCCTCGATCTCGATGCCGGTCGTGGGATCGGGGAAGTAGTGCTTGCCGTCGCGCTCGATGATCTCGGCGGCGGGCAGATACGCACCGCGCGCGTCGGTGTAGGCGTGCGCCTGGATGTAGCCCTGGTTGAACAGGCGACGGTACGGCTCGGAACTGCTCACATCGCCCAGATCGAACAGCACCTTCTGCCAGAACCGGGAGTACAGCAGGTGCAGCACCGCATGTTCGACACCGCCGACGTACAGGTCGACACCGCCCGGATCGTTGGGGCCGTGCTCCGCGGTGCGCGGGCCCAGCCAGTACTGCTCGTTCTCCTTGGCGCAGAACGCGTCCGCATTCGTCGGGTCCGCGTAGCGCAGCTGGTACCAGGAGCTGCCCGCCCAGTTCGGCATGACGTTGGTATCGCGGCGGTACTGCTTGGGTCCATCGCCCAGATCCAGCTCGACATTCACCCAGTCGATGGCCTTGGCCAGCGGCGGCGACGGTTCGGAGTCGGCATCGTTCGGATCGAAGGTGACCGGCGCGAAATCGTCCAGCTCCGGAAGTTCGACCGGCAGCATGGATTCCGGCAGCGCGTGCGGTGCGCCGTCCTCGTCGTAGACGATCGGGAACGGCTCACCCCAGTAGCGCTGGCGGGCGAACAGCCAGTCGCGCAGCTTGTACTGCACGGTGCCCTTGCCGTGGCCGTCGGCCTCCAGCCGGGCGATCACCGTGGCCTTGGCCTCCTCGATGGACAGGCCGTTCAGGTAATCGGAGTTCACCAGCGCGCCGTCACCGGAGTAGGCCGCGGCCGAAATATCCCCGCCGGAAATGACTTCCACAATCGGCAGACCGAAGACCGAGGCGAACTCCCAGTCGCGCTGATCGTGCCCGGGCACCGCCATGATCGCGCCGGTGCCGTAACCGGCCAGCACGTAGTCGGCGATGAAGATCGGTACCTGAGCGCCGTTCACCGGGTTCGTCGCATAGGAACCCAGGAATACGCCGGACTTCTCCTTGTTCTCCTGACGCTCCAGATCCGATTTGGCCGCGATCGCCTTGCGGTACCCGGCAACGGCTTCCCGAGGATCACCGGCATCCTCGAAGGTCCAGCGCGGATCGACGCCTGCGGGCCAGGCCTGCGCCGTCAGTCTGTCGACCAGCTCGTGCTCGGGAGCCAGCACCACATAGGTGGAACCGAACAGGGTGTCCGGCCGCGTGGTGAAGACCTCGATCTGCTGACCGTCGGCGTCGAATTTCACCTGCGCGCCACGGGATCGACCGATCCAGTTGCGCTGCATGGCCTTTACGTTCTCCGGCCAGTCCAGATGGTCCAGATCGTCGACCAGTCGGTCGGAGTAGGCGGTGATGCGCATCATCCACTGCCACAGCCGCTTCCGGAATACCGGGAAGTTGCCGCGTTCACTGCGACCGTCGGCGGTGACCTCTTCATTGGACAGCACCGTGCCCAGCCCCGGACACCAGTTGACCACCGAATCCGTTTGGTACACCAGGCGATACGAGTCCAGCACCTCGGCGCGTTCGGCCGCGGTCAGATCCTGCCAATCGCGGCCGTCGGGCGTCGGGCGCGCACCCGAATCGAACTGTGCCCGCAGTTCCGCGATCGGCCGGGCGCGTTCCAAATCCTGGTCGTACCAAGCGTTGTAAATGCGCAGGAAGATCCACTGCGTCCACTTGTAGAACTCCGGGTCGGTGGTCGCGAACGACCGCCGACGATCGTGGCCGAGACCCAGCCGGTCCAGCTGACGCTGCATGGTGGCGATATTCGATTCGGTGGTCTGGCGCGGATGCGCACCGGTCTGCACCGCGTACTGTTCGGCGGGCAGACCGAATGCGTCATAGCCCAGCGCGTGCAGCACATTGCGGCCGTGCATCCGGTGATAGCGCGCGAAGACGTCGGTGGCGATGTAGCCGAGCGGATGCCCGACATGCAGACCCGCGCCGGAGGGGTACGGGAACATGTCCTGGACGAACAGCTTGTCCGCCGGGGTCGCACCCGCGAGCGGGCCTACCGGGTTCGGCGCGTGGAAGGTCCCGCGCTCATCCCAGGTCTGCTGCCACCGGCGCTCGATGCGGCCGGCGAGGCCCGCGCTGTACCTGTGCTCCGGTACATCGCTTTCGGTTGCACGAGTGTCCGCCACGGTCCTGCCTTCTTGTTCTCGCCGATCCCCGTCATAGATGTGCCTATCAGGGTAGAACGTCCGGGCTTATACACCGAAAATCGGGCGGGCTGGATTCGGCGTCGCGGCGGTGCGCTAGCCTCGTTGGGTGTTCGTCGTCGCTCTCACCCTGTTCGTGCTGGCCATGGTTGCCATCGCAACCGGCGTGCTCGGACTGACCGGGCGGCTGCCACGCAACCGCTTCATCGGGGTGCACACCGAGGCGGCACTGCACGACGAGGAAACCTTCCGCATCGCCAACCGCGTCGCCGCCCCCACCTCCCTGGCCGCGGGCGCACTACTCTTCGCGGGCGGTCTCGTCGCACTCGCCGCAGGTGGTTTCCCGGCTTTGATCGTGGCGGTGGTGACAGCCACCGTGGCACTGTTCACCCTTGGCGCGGGCGCGAATGCCGCAGCTCGCGCGGTCGAGTCGTTGGTTCCCGCACAAGAGACCGGCGGCTGCGGTTCCTCCTGCGGCGCGTGCTCGTTGCGCGACGCCTGCGCCCCGACCAACTGACACGCGGTCGCGACCAGACCCCGTCGCGACGTCGTGTGCGTTGCTATTCGCGCCATTTCCGGAGGTGCTCGGCGATCTCCGGCACGTCCATGTCCCCGACTGCGACGGCGATCATGATCGGCTCCTGTTCGTCCGGGAGGGCGGCCAGCATGACTCCGTTACGTTCGAGCATGAGGGCCGCCGCCAGGAACGCGGTGCGTTTGTTGCCGTCGATCAGGGCACGATTGCGAGCAAGCGAATGCAGCAATGCTGCGGCCTTTTCGAGCAATTCCGGATACGGATCGACGCCGAACACCGTGGTGGACGGACGTGCGGCGGCAGAGGCGAGCAATCCGTAATCCCGAATCGCGTCGGTACCGCGGTTCACGGCCCGCGCGATCAGTAGGAGTTCGTGGACCGTCAGATATCGGATCACGCGAGCCGTTCCTGCAATTCGGCGTGCCGGTTCATGGTGCGGGCCAGCATCGCCTCGAACACTTCCTGGTTCGCGGTGAGATGCAGATGTATCGCTTCCTTCGCGATCTCTTGCTTGGAGCGGCCGGTGCGCGCGGCTTCCTCGGTCAGCATGCGGTCGTCGTCGTCATCGAGTCGCAAGGTCATCGCCATAACCTGCATGATACCTGTCAGATACCACGACAATCCGATCGCGCGCCAGCTGCTGCTGCGAGCACCGGACAAGTCGGTTCGAACGCTATTGGTCGGCGCATTCAGGCGGGTCGACGTGATGTGACAGCGGGCTACCGACGGGGTTCGAGTACAGCACGAACAGGGTCACCGGGGTCGTCCCGAGATTGCGTGCCACATGGGGATAGGACGGGCCGCTGGGCTCCCGGAAGATTCGGCCGCGCCGGTAGGTGACCGGGACACAGTCGCCACCGGGATGGTCGAGGGTGCCGCGGGCAACCAGCACGAACAGCGTGCCGTCGTGGTAGTGCCAGCCGCTTGTCCCACTGGACTCGATGACAGTCTGGCGAACAACGACCTCGCGCCGCCCCAGCGTGAACCGGAACAGCACGCGACTCGCGGTCCCGCGCGCTGGTGCCGAATTCACCTGGAACTTCCGCCACGGCGTCATCACTCCATCGAACCACCGCGCGATCACGAGAAGTTCGTGGACCGGCACGTATCGGATCACTCGAGCCGCAAGGTCCTCGCCCCTAACCTGCATGATGCCTGTCGAGCATCTCGGGTTGGGGCGGCGGCGCAACGGAAACAGGTTCCGTGAGCGCCGCCGCTCCAACACCACCTAGCGCAGTGACTCCAGCGCCTGCAGCACCGCGCTGTCCGCCTCGGGGTCTCCGACGGCGATGCGCGCGCTGCCGTCGGGGTATGCCTTGGCCGCGATGCCGGCTCGGCGCAGCGCCGTTGCTACGCCGGGGCCCGGCAGGTACAGGAAGTTGGCGTAGCTGCGCGGCACGGCGATGTGTCGACGCAGCAACGCACTGCGCAGGGTCTCGCGTGCGGTGGTGATGCGCAGGATGCGCGCGGCCAATTCGGGTTCGGCGGCGTAGGACGCGGCGACCGCGGCCACCGCCGCTGAACCCACCCCGAACGGCAGCTGCAGCCTGCGGACGCGGCTGATCAACTCGCTGCGCCCGAAGGTGTAGCCGATGCGCAGCCCGGCCAGTCCGTATGCCTTCGAAAAGGTGCGCAGGACCAGCAGATTCGGATGTCTATTCAGCAGCGCCAGTGTGTCGACCTGATCGGCGGGGCCGAGGAATTCGGCATAGGCCTCGTCCAGGATGACCGGTACCCGCCGCGGTACCGAGCACAGGAAGGACTCCAGCGCACTGGCCGGGATCGCGGTGCCGGTCGGATTGTGCGGACGGCAGACCACCACCAAACCGGTCCGCCTGTCGATGGCCTTCGTCATCGCCCAGAGATCCTGATTGCCCGCGGCATCCAGGGGCACCGGAACAACCTCGAGATCGGCCATCTCGGCCATGATCGGATAGCCGTCGAAAGTCGGTGCCCCGTAGACGATTCCGTCACCGGGTTTGGTCAATGCCTGGATGATCTGCATGACCACCCCGGTCGCGCCGGAACCGACGACCACCTGATCCGAATGCACCCCGACGTGTCCCGCGATCAACCTCGGCAGCCGACGCGGCAGGAATTCCGGATAGCGATTGGCCTGCGCCAGTACGCTGTTCACGGCGACGAGTACCGAAGGCAATGGCGGAAACGGATTTTCGCTCAGGCTGAGATCGAACCGCGCCTGCGTCCGCTGACTTCGATGCTGTTGCGAGGGCCGAGATTCGTCGGCCACCCGCACTCTCATCTCGCCGCACCCCAGCGCACGGCCGCGGCCCCGGCGAAATCACCGGCGTGCGCGAATGCCGATAGCAGCACCACCGAGCCGTTGCGCAGCCGACCCGCCCGATTCTCGGTATCGAGCGTGACCGGGATACCCGCGGCGAACAGATTTCCGCACTGATCGAAGGTGTCCGGGTGCCGCTCCGGCGGCAGTTCCAGCGCATCGTGCCAGTTGCGCAGGAACAGCCGGTTCGGCTGATTGGTGACGAAGGTGTCGATATCGCGGCCCTTCACCCCGATCCGATCGCACACCGTCAATGCCACCTCCGGCACCAGCCGATTGCCGCGTGCGAACACCTTGGTGATCTTCGATTCGGTGAAGCTGACGCAGCCCTCGCCCTCGCCCGGCTCCCAATACTTGCGCTCGCCATTGGTCGAGAACTCCATATCCCCGGCGAATTCGGGATAGGTGCGGCATTCGATGTCCAGGATCGGCGCGGAATCATCCTTGACGAGCAGTCCGACACCGCAGGCGTCACCGGGCACCGGGGCCTGGGCGAGCTTGCGGATTTCGGTCTGGGTGAACACCGGGCCCGCGCAGTTCTGGGTGGCCGCGATGAGCGCGGTGCGGGCGTCGGTGGTCTGCAGGATCATCCTGGCCATGGCCATCATGTGCACGAAGGCCGCACAGCCGCCATTGTGCACGTCGTAGACGAAACCGGGTTTCATCCCGAGGCGACGGGCCACCTCGGGTCCGCAACCCATCACCGGATTGTCCGGCAGCTGGGTGTGTGTGATCAGTACATCGATATCCGTAATCGCCTGTGCGCCATGGCGTTCGATCAGCGGCGCGACGGCGCGCTCGACCATATCCACAGCGGTCTCGTCCCTGGCCACATGGTGGCGCGCCTTGGGCGAGCGGAACATGACGTTCTTGGCCATCCGATCGGATCGGCTGTACTGGGTGAAGTATTCGGTGCCGACCGGCTCACCCGGCAGATAGCTCGCCACATCGACGAGGCTGACCGTCGGCAGTCCAGCGGTGTTCGGATTGGAGAAGTTCATGGTGCGGCCTCACTTCATCCAGTCGGGCTTGATCGGAAGACCGTTTGCCGCACGGTATTCGCAGATCGCCTTGAGGTTGTCCATTTCGAGCTGGTGCCCGGCGGAGAACATCTCCCAGAAGTCGCCCACCCACACCGGGCGCTTATCGGGAGCCGTTTCCGGATAGGGATTTTCGTCGTAGAACGGGTGATGGCAGTTGACCCACAGCACCACCGAACCCGGCTTGTTGAACACCAACTGGGCATCGATCACCCGCAGCAGGTAGATCATCCACAGGTGCTGTCCCTGATCCCAGGCACAGTGGTAATCGACGGTCATGCCCTCGCGGTGCGCGACGGTGCGGGTGAAGATCTTGGTCCCCGGGCCGAGCCGGTCCCAGGCCAGCCACAGACCCGGCTCCTCGGTCTCGACGAAGCCGCGCAGACTATAAGTCCACTCCTCCAGGCTGCGGGTATCGGCCAAGTATTCCCACACCTCATCCGGCGGCGCGGCGATATACGCCTGTACCGGACAGTACTCGCCGAAGATTTGGTCGTGCGGATACACCGATCGCAGCATGTCCATGATGATCGGCGTGGTTGCGTCCTTATCGGAGTTCTCGATCCGCAGCACACCGGGGACTACGTCTTCCGGAATATCGCTGAGGGCGGGGAGGGCGCTTGTTGTCACGGCTTCTTCTCCAATGTCGCGAGAAACGGGATGAAGGGTGGGACTTCGTCGGGGTCGACGTCGACCGAGATGAACGCCGGCCCTTCGGATTCGACGCATCGCCCCAGTGCGATGGCCAGCTCTGCGGTAGTACGGACGGAGTACGCGGACAGTTCAGGGAACATGGCATCGATGCCCGCGCCCAGGTTGGTGGGCCGAAATCGGTTGAAGCTGTAGCGATCTTGGTAATAGAGCTGTTCGCGAGTGACGCACATGGCGTGTGCGTTGTTGTTGAGCACGATGAAGATGACCGGCAGCTGATGTTCGATCGCGGTGTGCAATTCCATGCCGTGCATGTAAAATGCGCCGTCACCTGCGACGACAATGGTGCGTCTGATTCCGGACGGTCCGCGACGCCGTGCGAATGCCGAACCTATTGCGGCGCCGAACGCATAGCCCATCCCGCCCATGCCGAGCGCGACCACGAATCGGCCGCCGCGCGGCACTCTCAAATGGTGCACCACCGCGGCCCCGGTATTGCCCGCATCGGCGAAAACATCCGTGCCCTCGGGCAATAACGCCTCGATCGTCGCAACCAGTTCGCGATAGCGCAGACCGGGACCGGTGGACTCGGGTACCCGCAAAGGAGTCAGTTCGTGCGGAGGATACGGATGACTCGAGTCTTCGACACCGTTGGTGAGTTCATTCGCGAGTTCGGCCAGATCCCGCGCTAGATCCGTACTCGTGGCGTGCATCGCGGACAGGTACGGCGCGGCGACACCGATATGCGCGACGGTGCGGTCGGCCAACAGCTCGTCCAACCCGGTGCGCGCGGTGATCGGCATCGGTGTGCCGACGATCAGGCACAGGGTCGCCGAGCGCAGTGCCGCCGACAGCTCCGGATGCCCCATACTCCCGGCGACACCGCGGAACGCCGGGTCGGCATTGTCGTAGGTGTCCTTCGCATCCGGGGCGACACCCACCGACGCATCCAATGTGCGTGCCAGCCGAGCGAGTTCGGCACGGGCATCGTCACGCGCGACCTGGTCGCCCGCGATGATCACGATCTTGCCGACCGTGCGCGCCGCGGTCAGCGCCGCGCGTAGCCGGGCCAGGCCGCTTTCATCGCGTCGATGCGTCTGTGGTGCCGATCGGAATGGTGGGACATCACCGATATCGCTCTGCTGCACGTCCTTTGGCAGCAGCAGGACTGCGGGTCCGCCGCGCCGGGCGGCCTCGACCGCCCTGGACAACTTGTCGGGTAGATCGGCGGCGCTGTCCACTCGTGCGCAGTACTGGGTGATCGCGCCGAACATCCGTGCCGCATCGATGGTGCCCGCGAGTCCACTGGAGTCCTGGAATGCGCCGTTGCCCTCCAGTGCGGTCGGCGGCTGCCCGACCAGCGCCAACACCGGCACCCGGGAGGCGAACGATTCGGCAAGTCCGGCAACGAGATTCATCGCGCCACCGCCGGAGGTGGCGGCGACGACGCCGAGTCCGCCGGTCGAGCGGGCATAGCCGTCGGCCATGGTGGCGGCCGAAAACTCGTGCTTGGCAACGATTCCCGCGACGTCGTATGGCGCATCGAAGAGCGCGTCGTATAGATCCTCGATATTCGCGCCGTCGACACCGAAGATGTGCCGCACCCCAAGGGTGGAAACCGCTCGAACCAGATAATCTACGACCCTGCTCGGCATCGGTTCTCCTCTCGCAGTGACCGGCTGTGTGCCTGAGGCCGAGCACGGGCTCGGTCACACATCGCGTACACGTGAACTACGAGTTGGACTGCTCAGCGGTTCAATACCTCGCGCACGATGTACTCCCCGCACAACGCGCTCGGCAGATTCTTGTGAGCCGCCACGGCTTGTGTGTACGTATACATCTACGTATAGTGAGTTCATGCCCAACAAGACGATCTACGTTGCCGATGACGATCTGCCCCTGTTCCAGCGTGCGCAGGAGTTGGTCGGCGGCAACCTCTCGGGGGCGGTGACCACCGCACTGCGGCGGTTCATCGAGCTGGAAGAGGGCAGGCTGGAGGGCTACGACGAGGTTGTGCTGCGGGTCGGTCACAACGGCGTGCGCCAAGTTCGCTTCTCCGGCGCCCTGCTCGGCGAGCACCGCGACGTGAATGAAGAGCGCATGGAGCACGTACGGGTGTATCGCAGTCGGAAGGGCAAGTTCGTCATGCACGCCCAGTATTCGAACTGGGACGAATACCCGCAGAGCACCAATTGGGTCAAGGATCTGACGAACTGGCGGCGCATGCTCGGCGTCGGTGACCAGGACTGGGGCGACTTCATTTTCGAGATCGTCGATTCGCTCGGCGAATTGAAGGGAAAGATTCCGGACAAGCTCTACGAGCGGGTGGCTCAGATCGCCGACCGTCCGCCCGTCGAGGAACTCGACATCTAGTCGAACTCGATACCAACCGAACACCACCTCGGACAACGCCGCACCGGACTTCGGGCGCGGTGCGGGCAACCCATGCTGTCATTCGCATTCTTTTATCAAAATTCTCGAAAGGAAGACCATGACCAACGGTCATCGCGCCCCCGCCATTTCGGCGCAGGGCCTGCGTAAATCGTTCGGTGAGCACGTGGTGCTCGACGGCATCGACATCACGGTCCAGGAGGGCACGATCTACTCCCTGCTCGGCCCGAACGGTGCTGGCAAGACCACCACCGTGCAGATCCTCACCACGCTGCTGCGTCCCGATGCGGGTGAGGTGCGTGTCGACGGCCATGATCTGATCACCGAACCCGATGCCGTGCGAACCGCGATCGGTGTCACCGGCCAGTTCTCCGCGGTCGACGAATTGCTGACCGGCCGCGAAAACCTGGCCCTGATGGGCGATCTGCATCATCTGCCACGTCGCGAGAGCAAGCGCCTGGCCGCGGAACTACTGGAGCGCTTCGACCTCGTCGAGGCCGGTGACAAGACCGCGGCCACCTACTCCGGCGGCATGGTGCGGCGGCTGGATCTGGCCATGACGCTGGTCGGCGATCCGCGCATTATCTTCCTGGACGAGCCGACCACCGGCCTGGATCCGCGCAGTAGGCGGGTAATCTGGGAAATGATCCGCACGCTGGTCGACGACTACAGCGTGACCGTCTTCCTCACCACCCAGTACCTCGAGGAGGCCGATCAACTGGCCGACCGGATCGCGGTACTCGATCACGGCCGGATCGTCGCCGAGGGCACGGCCGCCGAATTGAAGCGGCGGGTACCCGGCGGACATATCCGACTGGAATTCGCCGATCAGCTCGGACTGGCCGCCGCGGCAACGGCATTGGGGCCGGACGCGCGCGTCGTCGATGACACGGCCGAGGAGGAATTCACCCTCGCGGTCCCCAGCGACGGCGGCGTCAAATCGCTGCGCGCGGTGCTCGACCGGCTCGACTACGAGCAGATCGAGGTCGCCGGACTTTCGGTGCACACGCCCACTCTCGACGACGTATTCCTCACCCTCACCGGACATCCCACCGCCGAAAAGGAGACCGTGCGATGAGCATGACCTACGCGCTCGCCGACTCGAAAACGATGTTGCGGCGCAGCCTGCTTCATGCGAAGCGGTACCCCAGCATGACCTTCAGCATCATCCTGATGCCGATCATCCTGCTGCTCACCTTCGACTTCGTTTTCGGTGGCGCACTGGAGAAGTCGTCCGGCGGCAACTATATCGACTACCTGACCCCGGGCATGCTGTTGATGATCCCGGCCTATATGACCGCGGGGGTGGCGGTCTCGGTCTGCACCGACACCACCAAGGGCATTGTGAATCGCTTCCGCACCATGGCGATTTCGCAGTCCTCGATACTCGCCGGACATGTGGTCGGCGCATTGATCCAGGCCCTGCTCGGCATCGCCGCCATGGTCGGTGTCGCGGTGCTCGTCGGTTTCCGGCCGTCGGCGAATGTCGTCGAGTGGATCGCCGCATTCGGACTGCTCGCCATGCTCGTCTTCGCACTCACCTGGCTCGCGGTCGGTATGGGGCTGGTCGCGTCGAGTCCGGAGAGCGCGAGCAATATGCCCTTCCCGCTGATCATGCTGCCGTTCCTCGGTAGCGGCCTGGTCGGCACCGACACCATGCCGGTCGGCATGCGTCAGTTCGCCGAGTACCAGCCGTTCACCCCGCTCACCGAAACCATCCGCGGACTGCTCATGGGCACCGAGATCGGCAATAACGGCATCATCTCCGTCGCCTGGTGCGTCGGTCTCGGTCTGGTCGGATACTTCTGGTCGACCTCGGTCTTCCGCAAGCAGGGCCAGCGCTGAACTACCGAAAGCGATCCCCCCGCCGAATTCGGCGGGGGGATCGAAGCGTGTCAGACCGTGCCGGACAGCAGCGTCTCACCCGTCGACGCCTTGCGGATCTGCACCGCCTGGATCTGATCCGGCGTTTTGGCGATGGTCCGGTCGATCGTCAGCTCGGTGCCGGGGCCGGCGGGCCACCGGTCGAGTTTGGCCTGGCTGCCGTCGGTGCCGATGACGTACAGGTCCAGATCCCAGTCGTACCTCTGGTCGCTCGGTCCATAGCTGCAGGTCATCACTATCCGGGTCTTGCCATCGGCCTGTAGGACCTTGAAGCTGGCCGTCACCGGATTCGGTGTGATCGGTTCCATACTGCGTTCGGCCACAACCTGTTCGGGGCTCGGCCTATCCACCGCGGTGACCGCGGTGACCACCGGAACCGCGATGGCCACCGCCGCGGCAGCCGCCGCAATCGCGGCACCTACGGCCGCCCATCGGCTGCGGCGCCTGCGCTTCTCGGCGGCATCGGCGAGCCGGGGCAGCAGCTGAGCGGGGGGATTCGCCTCGCCCGCAGTCTTTTCCGGCGGCTCGATCATGGCGAACGCGGTGTCGGGATCGACCATGGAGAGCAGACCCGGGAGTCCGGCGAGATCGGCTACCGCCGCTTGGCAAACCGGGCAGCCAGCCAGATGCTCTTCATACTCCCGTCGTTCGGTGCGGGACAGGGAGCCGAGAATGTACGGTGCGTCCCACGTCGAATAGTCGTCGGCGATGTCCGTCATTGATTCGTCACCCCCATCTCCTGTAATGCCAGCCGTAGCGCCCGCATGCCGTAGTGCATGCGAGATTTCACCGTGCCCGCCGGGATACCGAGTTCCTCGGCGATCTGGTGGGTAGAAAGGCCTCGATAGTAGGCCCGCACGATCACCTCGCGATGATCGCCGCTGAGTCTGCTCAATGCGTCCGCGACCAGCCAGCCGTCCAGGGCCCGATCGGCCTGATCCGGTGTGGCCTGTTCCGGCGGATTATCGGTGCGGAATTCGCGCCGATTGCGGGCACTGCGGTGCTCATCCACGGCGAGATTGCGCGCGACCGTGAACAGCCACGCCCGTGCCGATGTCGTCGATTGATCGAGCACGTGCGGGCGCTGCCACGCCCGCAACAACGTCTCTTGCACGATGTCCTCGGCCCGACCTGGATCGCGGACCAAACCGAGCGTGTACCGCCACAGCACCGAAGCATGTTCCTGATACAGAACCCGCATGAGCTCGTCTTGTTCGTCGGGCATTAGTCACCTGCTTCCCCGCCTTTCCCTCGGATTCCTCGCGGGCCGGCGGTGATTGGGGTGATCAGCTTCTTTGCGCACCCGCTGAGTTACCCATGTTCTCGCCAGATCAGTTGTCTCGTTGCATGTCGTTATTTCCTCCTTCATGCAAACCACGTCCCTAGTTGCGTTCTAGTTCAATCGGATGCGTGGCGAGCAAGGATAGGGGCAGTGGCTGGCGGCGTAGCACGTGGGCCCACAGGTCGGGGCGGCCGGTGCTGATCGGATCCGAGGGCAACGCGGATAGGACGATCCAGTCGTTGTTCTGCAGTTCGCCCTCGAGTTGGCCGAAGGTCCAGCCCGCATAGCCCGCGAAGATCCGCAGGCCCTCGATCAGCGGGGCGATCTGATCCGGGTCCGCGTCGAGATCGACGAGCACCACGCGGCCATCGATGCGACGCAGTCCACGCACGCCCGTGATCGACGCGCCGACCCGGATGGTGCCCAGACACAGCGCCGCGTCCCGCTTGACCGGTCCGCCGATGAAGAGCGTGCGCGGCGCGGCGGCCGCCTCGGACCAGTGCGGAAGCACGTCGTGCACCGCGGTATCGCTCGGACGGTTGAGCACGACACCGAGGCTGCCCGCCTCGTTGTGTTCGATGATGTACACGACGGTGCGCCGGAAGGTCGGCTCGACCAGTTCGGTCGCCGACACCAACAGGGTGCCTGCGCGAACCACCTGCTCGCCCTGCCGGAACTCGCGTCGCCTGCGGTCACCGCGTCCGCCGCGAGTTTTCCGATCGTCCGGGTCATCTGCGCGTGCCACACCGACATCATCGCACTGGCGCGGGCGGTTCGTCGGTCAAGCGGCGTGGCGGTTTCCCGGGTCGAGGGCGGCCGGGATCTCGATCACCCCGAAAACAGACCGGTTAGGGTGTGGCCATGGAACGGCCCGAGGTCCTCCTCGACAACGCTGACACTGTGTACGACTTCTATCGCAGCCACCGGCAGAACCGCCTCAAGGCTTGGGGCGCCTACGCCATTCTCGGGCGTCGATACCATCCGCGCGTCACCTATGCCGAGGGTGCGCAAAAGGTGCTGCACCAGGTGATACGCCAGGGCAGCCCATTGCTCGTCGCGCTCAACCACCTCTCCGAATCCGACCCGTACACCGTCGCCGCCGCGGCCTGGCGCAGCGAATTGCGTTCGGTGATCGGGCGAGTTCGGGTGCTGGCCAAGGACGAACTGTTCCTCGATCCCGACCAGCGCCGCAAGATCGACATGATGGGCGGCATCCCGGTATTCCGCGGTAAAGACCACGGCCTGCGGGCGGTGAATGCGGCCGGGCAGCGGATGATGGACATCTGCGCGCAGCGGCTGGCCGACGGTGACGGCATCGCGGTCTTCCCGGAGGGCACCTGCAACGATGTCGACCACACCGAGGTGCAGCCGGTGGGGAGCGGGATCGGACATATCGCATTCCGTGCGATGAAGCTGGGTGCGAAGCCGGTGCTGGTCAGCCTGGGTTTGAGCTACGGGCCGCGAGCCGATCCGAGCGAGCCGGTCACCAAGGAGGAGGCCAAGTCGGCCAGCTTCTATTTCGGGGTGCCGATCACCGAGCTGCCGACCAAACCCTCGGAGATCGCCCGACTGGTGCGCACCGACCTACAGCAGGCGCTCGACGGAGCCGTCGCCGCGTACTGACCTACAGCGGCAGGCCGAGTTTCTGGCGCGCCCACTGCGGAACCATCGCTATGTACTCCGGTCGCGACTCGACGACATGACGCACCATCGGGCACATCGGCAGAATGCCGAAACCCTCCTGACGCGAGTCGTTCAATGCCGCCTGCACGAGAACCCGGCCGCATCCCCGGCCTTCGTGCTTCGGGTCGATCTCGGCATGGATGAAGGCGCGTTCGGCGCCCGTGTCCTGATATTCGGCGTAGCCAGCGATGGCACCGTCGACGTAGATCTCGAAACGTTCCAGCGCGAAGTTGTTGCGGACCTCAGTCGACATGGCTCGACGTTACTCCGGTGGGCGCGGATGGTTGTGCACCGCAATGCCAATCGCGGCTCGACTTGTCTGCGCGTCCCAGGCTGACCAGAATGCACATGGTCGCGTCGAATACCGCGATGGGCCCGGCGGAGGTACGAAACATGATGAGGACGCCAGGTTTTCCGCGAGCGCTGGTCACTGTCGCGGCCGCGAGCCTGATCAGCGGATCGATCGTGACGGGTTGGGCCGAGGCCGCACCCGCGGCATCCTTCGGCGCCTGCCCGGATTCGTCGGTGACCGAGGGACGCGATGTGCAGTGCGCGGTGATATCCGTCCCGATGAATTACGCCGAGCCCAAAGGTGCGCGCATCGAACTCACCGTCAGCCGGATTGCCGCGACCGGGGATCGTCGCGGCGTCATCGTCGCGAATCCGGGCGGACCCGGCGCGGATGCCCTCGACTACTGGGCCCGTCGGATCGAATCGATGCCCGCCGAACTCAACGAGCACTACGACCGGGTCGCGGTGCAGCCGCGCGGACTGCGCTGGGCCACGCCGCTGCGTTGCGATTCCCAAACGACGAGCTCGGCGTCGAAATCGGCTGAGGGCGACCAAGTTTCGCTGGGCGGCGGTAATCGCGACGATATCAAGAAAGCATGCGACGCGGCGCTGCCCGGTTACCTCGACACCATCACCACCGAGAGCACCGCGCGCGATCTGGACGAGGTGCGCGCCGCACTCGGTGTGGATCGGATCAGTTACCTCGGGACCTCCTACGGCACCTACCTCGGCGCGGTGTACGCGTCGTTGTTCCCGAGCCGGGTAGATCGAATGGTGTTGGACTCCAATGTCAATCCCGATTGGGTGTGGACCGAGGAATTCGCGCAACAGCAGGTCGCGGGCAAACAGCGGCTCGACGATCTGTTCGCCTGGATCGCCGAACACAGTGGCGACTACGGGCTCGGTGAAACCGCGCTGCAGGTCTACCAGAACTGGGTGCGGCTGGTCGCCGACCAGGGCGGCGGCTGGTACGCCAACCTGACCCCACCACCCGCGAGCGTCACCGATCTGCCCGGCGCGCTGCCCGAACCGCTCGCCGAAATCGCCCGCGACGGTTTCAACGACAGTGTGGAACAGGCGGGCAAGGTGCAGAATCTGGTGCGCCTGCTGGTCACCGGCGGCGGGTCCGCACAGGTGCCGCTGGTCGGTGCGACCGCGGTCGCCACTTACACCCGCACCTTCTGGCCGACCTTCGCCAGGGCGATGGCCGAGGCCAATATCGATCCGAAGAATGTCCGCCAGCTGCTTGCCATCGAGGGCGCGACCAGCACCGATCCCACCGGCCGCTTCGTCTTCTCGGCTATCACCTGCAACGAGAACAATGTGCCCGGCCGCTACGAGCTGATCGGCTCGGCCATCGCCACCATCGCGACCGGCGGCAATGCCATGGACGCCCGCGCCGATCTGGTCCGCTCCGGAACCGCCTGCGGCAGTTGGAAACCGGTGACCAAGCCGGTCCCGATCACCGGAAAGGATCTGCACACCCGCCCGCTACTGCTGCAGAGCCGCTGGGATGCGCTGACCGCCTACGCGGGCGGACCGGCCATGGCGTCGGCGCTCGGCGGATCACTGATCACGGTCGAGGGCGGCGACCACGGCGCATTCGGTCGCGGCAACACTGTCGTCGACGATGCTGTGATGACGTATCTGCGCACCGGTCTGGTCACCATCGACCACGCCGACCAGGCGCCGTTGCAGTAGGCGGTATCGGCGCTCAGGCCAATCCGTACCCGGCCGCTGGGTCATCGGCGACCACCGCGCTCCGGCGACCATCCAGCGGTGGTGCGATATCCGCCGCGTATATGGCGCGGGACAGTCCGTGGTAGTCGACCTGCATCGGTCGGTCATGATTCCTGGGCCAGGATGGGTGGGGCGTGATTACCGGCTTACCGGCGATGGACGACGTCGTAGTACCGCGTGGACCAGGGCGGGTGGCGTGTCGTGCTTCTCGTCCGGGGCGAGGTCGACGCCGGGCGCCACGATCGCATCGATCGCATCGAGCACGTCGGCGGAGAGCACGGTGTCCGCGGCGGCGAGTTGCGAATGCAAGTGATCCGTCGTACGGGGCCCGATGATGGCGCTGGTGACACCGCGGTGTGCGGTCACGAAACCGAGGGCGAGCTGGATCATCGTCAATCCGGCCTGGTCGGCGATCTTGGCCAGCTGCTGACTGGGTTTCTGATCCACGCTGATCGCCTTGCTGTGAGCAGCAGTTACCGGCCAGGGGGGCAACCATCCCGGCGCCGCCGTGCTGGCGGAGGAGCAGCACGGTCAGCGATCCGGCTGCAACTACGCCACCGGTTCCGGCAGGGACTCGCCCGTCTCCAGCAAGCTCTTGAGGCTCGACAAGATGCTCGGCCAACCGCCGCTGATTCCGGCCAGGACGGCGCTGCCGGGTTCGAAACCGTCATGGATGACAGTCAGTTTCACGGTTTCGCCGTGGGGCTCGAGTTCGAAGGTCACCTTCGAGCGGGGCTCGCGGGCCCAGACTGCCACGTCTTCGGGGTCCATATCGAAGGTGGTGGCGAAGGTGGGGTCGAAGGTGTGCCACGTGTAGGAGAGCTTGGTGTACGGATCTGACTCCAGGACAATCTGTTCCGGATCCTTGCTGGTCCAATCGCGTTGGTGCCACACCATTTCCGAGCCGGGCTGCCAATCGGTATCGAAGCTGGCACCCCAGTAGCGGTTGGTGAAAGCGGGGTCGGTCAGGGCCTGCCAGAGCCGCTGCGGCGTCGTCTTGATGTAGGTGGTGTAGACGAATGCGTTGCCGGCGGTGTCGATTTTTTGTTCGCTTCGCTCACTCATGGGGTTTGCCTCCAATGCTTGTTTGAGGTCGGCCAGCGCGTGGACGCGGGCGCGGTGGTAGCGGGTGATCCAGCGGTCGGCGATGGCGTTGATGGGTTCGGCATTGAGGTAGTGCAGTTTTTCGCGACCGCTGCGGCGAGTGGTGATCAAATTGGCGGACTCCAGGACCGCGAGATGTTTGCTCACCGATTGGCGGGCCATATCCAGTTCGGCGCACAGTTCGCGCAGAGTCTGGCCGTTGCGCGCGTTGAGGCTGTCGAGCAGCCTTCTGCGGCTCGGATCGGCCAGCGCTCGGAATACCTCGTCCATGCCACCTTCTTCGAGATGCGCAGCCGTTTGGCTGCACATTCTCACGATAGGCAGCCATTTAGCTGCCTGTCAATCGAAATGTAGGCAAGAGGCAGCATTGTCGCCGCGCAATGTAGTAGGTATGCTACGAAACATCCCGATCTCACAATGGGGAGGATGAGATGATCCTGGGTGACGGCGTCGCGCTCGACGTCGAGAAATTGCGGATGCGGTACGGCACGACCGACGTCCTGCATGACGTGACTTTCCAAGCCCGGCCGGGCGAGGTGCTGGTGCTTCTCGGCCCGAACGGCGCGGGCAAAACCACAACCATCGAAATTCTGGAGGGCTTCCGCATGCGCTCCGCGGGCCGCGTCGAGGTACTCGGCATGGATCCGGCGCGCGGCAACGAAGCCTGGCGGGCGCGACTGGGCGTCGTCCTGCAATCGTGGCGCGACCACGCCAAATGGCGTGTACGCGAACTACTTTCCCACCTTGGCTCCTATTACGCGCCGTACCGCACGGATCGGATCCACAGGCCTTGGGACACAGACGAACTCATTGCCGCCGTCGGCCTTACCGAGCAGGCCAACAGTAAGATCGGAGCGCTGTCCGGCGGGCAGCGCCGTCGCATGGACGTCGCGATCGGCATCGTCGGCCGCCCCGAACTGCTGTTCCTGGACGAACCGACCGCGGGCTTCGATCCACAGGCCCGTCGCGAATTCCATGATCTGGTCCATCATCTCGCCGACGACCGGACCACCATCTTGCTCACCACCCATGATCTCGACGAGGCCGAGAAGCTCGCCGACCGCATCATGATCCTGGCCGGTGGCCGGATCATCGCCGACGGCTCGGCCGACGAACTGTCGCGCCGCATCGCGGGTGAGGCCGAAATCCGTTGGACCCACGATGGACAACGGTTCGTGCACACCACCGCCGAGTCGACCAAGTTCGTCTACGAGCTGTTCAAGCAGCACGGCGACGAGATCGGCGAGCTCGAGGTGCGCCGTGCCTCGCTGGAGGAAACATATATGGCACTGGTGCGGCAATACGAGTCCGGTCGGCTCGAAACCGAAGTCCATTCGCTGCAGGAGGTTGCGCGATGAATCCGATCGATGCCGCCGTGCGGGCGGGAACTCGGCGCGGACTGATCGAAATACGGCAATCGCTCACCAATGTGCAGGATCTCTGGGGGATGCTCTTCTGGCCGGTCGTCATGGTCGTCGTGCTGTTCTTCATGCGCGACGCGACCTTCGAGGCGAGCGGCTTCGCACTCGGTTCGCTGGCCCTGCCGAGCATCCTCGGCTTGCTCGTCGCCTTCAACGGCATGTTCGGCATCGCCCAGATGCTGACCTTGGAACGCGAAGACGGAACCCTGTTGCGCGCCAAGGCGACTCCGAACGGCATGGTCGGCTATCTGATCGGCAAAATCGTCACGACCGCGGGCTGGGTGGTCATCCCCTTCGTTATCGTGCTGATTCCGGGGCTGTTCCTGGTCGACGGCACGGCGATGGGCAGCGTCGGTTCCTGGCTGGGCCTGATCGGCGTCGTCGCGCTCGGCATGCTCGCGACCATGCCGGCCGGTGCGGTGCTCGGATCGCTGTTCAGCAACCCGCGCAATATCGGCTTCGTCTCGCTGCCGATCATGGGCATCGTCGCGATCTCGGGCGTCTTCTACCCGATCACCTCGATGCCGGGCTGGCTGCAGGGCGTCGCGCAGGTATTTCCGGTCTATTGGCTCGGGCTCGGCATGCGTTCGGCGATGCTGCCCGGCGATGCGGTCGCCATCGAACTAGGACATTCCTGGCGGCATCTGGAAACCATTGCCGTGCTGGGTGTCTGGGCGGTGGTCGGGCTACTGCTCGCGCCGATCGTGCTGCGTAGGATGGCACGTCGCGAGTCCGGGTCGAACGTGGCGGCGCGGCGCGAGAAGGCGATTCAGCGTGCCTACTGAGGTCATCTACAACCGCATCGCCATGTTGCGGGCCGAGCGCGGCATCTCCCGGCGGGAGCTTGCCGAAGCGCTCGGTGTGCACTATCAGACGATCGGTTACCTCGAACGCGGCGAATACAGCCCGAGCCTGCATCTGGCGTTGCGGATCGCGGCGTATTTCGAGGTCGCGGTGGAGGTGATCTTCTCGACCACCCCATTCCCGCGCCTCGGCTCCGTCGATTCGGCGCGTGCCGCGGGGGACTGAGATTTACCGCGGCCCAGTGAACAACTGGTACACCGGAACCGGCTGCCCCGCCTCCTCGCTTGCCGCGATCGCACGCCGCCAAAGGCCCTGCACCGCGTGCGACAGGGACGCATCGACGCCGACCTCCTCGCTGGCATCGATGATGTGCTGTGCCCCGGCATCCATCATCTTCATACTCGCCAGTGTCCCCCAGCCGCCCACCTTCGCCGCGGCCGCGAAATCCTCGATGAAATACGGGTACGCGCCGGTCGCGCGCAGTGCGAAGGGCAGGAACTGGTCGATGCTGTGACCGGACTTCTCGATCACCGCGAGCGCCTGATCGAAGGCGAGCATCCAGGGATGGAAAATGATCAAACCGGCCTGGTAGAAGACCTGCGCGAGACCGTCATCCGCACCGAGGTATTCCTGCGGGCTCAGCGGACGCAGCAATTCGGCGTGCGCGTCGAAAACCTCTTTCGGACCGCTGTAGAAGATGAACGACGCAGGATGGGAGATATTGTCGCCCGCCGACATGACGCCGCCGGAAAAGAATTCCGCGCCGTGCGAGCGCACCCACTCGGCACCCTTGCGCGCTTTTTCCGGTGAATCCGAGGACAGGTTGGCGATCACCTTGCCCGGCAAATGGTCGGTGGCCTGTCCCAATACTTCGTACATGGCGGCGTAGTGGGTAAGGCTCAGCACGGTCACCGCATTGGCCTCCAGCGCCTCGGCGACCGTGGCGGCCCGCTTCGCGCCGAGTTCGACCATCGCGTCGACCTTTTCGGTGCTGCGATTCCAGACCGTCACCTCGATACCGGCATCCAGGAAGGCCCGGACCATGGCCTGGCCCATCGGACCCAGGCCGACGACGGAAACGGAGCCAGCGGTGGTCTGCTCGGACATGTTGTGTCCCTTCGGTTCTCATTGCGATTGGTGGTCGACTGACCCTTTCGAGCGACCTGCAAGCAGTCGCTACGGCCGAGATCCATGGTCGTTGTCGCAGGTAGCGTCGGGAAGACCGCACGTTCAGGTGTGGTTGCTTACCTCGAGGTTCGAATTCAGGTCAGAAGGAGTGCGGTGGGCATGAGCAGTGATGGAGATCACGATGTGTGCGGCATGTCGGTGGCGATCGACGTCGTCGGCGGCAAATGGAAGCTGCACCTGATGTGGGTGCTCGCCGCGGGCCCGCAGCGGTTCGGCCGGATACGCAAGCTGCTCACCGGGGTCAGCGAAAAGGTGCTCGCGGAGAATCTGCGTCATCTGGAGGCCAGCGGTGTGGTGCACCGTGAGGTCTTCCCCGAAGTCCCGCCGCGCGTCGAATACTCGCTCACTCCGCTCGGCGAAGAGCTCGAAATTGCGCTGCGCCCGCTCGAAGCCTGGGGCGACAAGCACCGCGACGAACTCCTCGGCAATCTGCTCGCCGCGGCGGGCTAGTGCTCCAGCCGGCCCCGGTGGTTCGCCGCACCGGACGGGTCATCCCAGTCCCGGGGTAGTGGACTCGTGGCCGGACTGCACGCCGATGTCATCGTCGGCGGGCTCGGTTTCCTGGTGGCCGCCGCGCTCACCGTGATCACGGTTCGACCCTGATCCATTTTCATGGGTTGTCGACACCTATTTGTTCGCCGACGCGAGTGAGTAGCTGTGCCGCATCGGCGATGGAGCGGGCAGGGTCCGGTTCCAGATCGGCAAGGGCGTAGCAGGCAGAGAAGCCTGCCGCTCGGATCTCGTTGGGCGTCAATTGCGTTCGGCCGACGGCGGCCACCACCGGGACGCCCGCCTTGCGCGCGACCTCGCACACACCGATCGGGGCCTTGCCGTGCAGGCTCTGGGTATCGAGGGCACCCTCACCGGTGACGACCAGGGTGGCTCGGTCGAGAAGTGTTGGGAAATCGAGGAGTTCGAGTACGACCTCGATGCCGCTGCGGACCTGCGCGCCGAGCACCGCGAGTGCGCCGAATCCGGTGCCGCCTGCCGCACCCGCGCCGGGGACATCCGCGAATTCCGGTGCGACAATGGCCGCCCAATTCGTCAGTGCCGCTTCGAGAATGGACAGATCCGGCGGTGTCGCACCCTTCTGTGGCGCATATACCGCGACTGCCCCGGTTGGGCCGAGTAGCGGGTTGTCGACATCGCAGGCCAGGGTGAAGGTCGTCGCCGCGATCCGCGGATGCAATCCGGTGCGATCCAATCGCGCGGCACGCGCCAAAGTCGCTCCGCCTGTGGATAATTCAGCGCCACCGGCATCGAGGATTCGCGCACCGAGGGCCTGCAGCATGCCTGCCCCACCGTCGGTCGAGGCGCTGCCGCCCAAGCCGAGGACGATATCGGTTACCCCTCGATCCAGGGCGTGTGCGATGACGACACCCAGCCCATAGGTGTGCGCTCCGAGCGGATCGGGTTGTCTCCCTGGCAGTTTGGTCAGCCCGACTGCCGCTGCCAATTCGATCACAGCCGTGGTTTCGTGCACCGCATAGGCGGCGGTGTCGGGTGCGCCGGTTGGTCCGGGCGCATCGACCTCGATCCGCTCCCAGCCCGCGGCCACGAATGCGTCGACGGTTCCGTCACCGCCATCCGCGACCGGCACCTGCCGGATCTCGGCATCCGGACGGGCGCGCCTGATGCCCGTGGCCAAGGCGGCCGCCACCTCGGCAGCGGTCAGCGAGCCCTTGAATTTGTCCGGGGCGAGCACCACCCGGGGCGCAGATGTCATCTCCACATTCTCGGTGGTGGTTCCGAACGGCGCACGCCGGGAGTGCGCGTGATTTCCTCGTAGATCAGGTCCGGCGGCGCTTTGGGAGGCCCCATTCACGCGCCCTCGGGCAGCATTGAACTCATGCTCGGTGTTTATGACCGTGCCGGGATGCCTAGTTCGTCGAGCAGGCCGCGGACGCGTTTTTCGATGTCGTCGCGGATGGGGCGGACAGCGTCGATGCCTCGGCCAGCGGGGTCGTCGAGTTTCCAGTCCAGGTACTGCTTGCCGGGGAAGTAGGGGCAGGCGTCGCCGCAGCCCATGGTTATGACGACGTCGGATCCTTGCACGGCGTCGACGGTGAGGATCCTGGGGATCTCGGCGCAGATATCGATCCCGATCTCGCGCATGGCGGCGACGGCGGCAGGGTTGACCTGGTCGGCGGGCGCGGATCCGGCGGAGCGGACTTCGACCGAGTCGCCGGCGAGGTGGGTGAGGAATGCCGCGGCCATCTGCGAGCGTCCGGCGTTGTGCACGCAGACGAACAGCACGCTGGGTTTGGAGGTCATTGCCGGAGTGCGTTCTTTCATGCGGGATCCGTGACGGAGTGCGAGGCGACGATGTTTTCGGCCGGTGCCGGATCGGGATAGAGCAGTCCGATCAGGGCGAATCCGATACCGGCGCCGAGGATTTGGGCAGCTATGAACGCGGGCACCGAGGCGGGGGCGATACCGGCGAAGGTGTCGGAGAAGATCCGGCCGATCGTGACGGCGGGGTTGGCGAAGGATGTGGAGCTGGTGAACCAGTAGGCCGCACCGATGTAGGCGGCCACCGCCGCAGCCGACATCGCGGCGCGGCCGGTGCGGGCGAGGGCGAAGATGACCGCGATCAGCCCGGCCGTGGCCACCACCTCCCCGACCAGGTGCCCGGTGGTGACGCGGTGGTGGGTGGAGATCTGGACGGCACGCTGGTCGAACATGATGTTGGCCAGTACTGCCCCGACCGCCGCGCCGAGGACCTGCGCGCCGATGTAGGCGGCGAGGTCGGTAGCGGGGAGTCCGGTACCACGGCGGCGTCCGGCCCACCAATCCGCGACCGAGACAACGGGATTGAAGTGCGCGCCGGAGACAGGGCCGAGCATCAGGATCAAAACACCGAGCCCGAAAACGGTTGCGGTCGAGTTCTCCAGCAACTGCACGCCGTGATCGTGCGGCGAGAGCTGTTGGGCGGCGATACCTGAGCCGACGACCGCGCACACCAGCAGCGCGGTCCCCATGAGCTCGGCCAGCAGCCGCCGCGATAGCGCACTCATCGAGCGAGCGCCTCGGGCAGCGTGATGTCCAGAAACTGTGAAAGTTGGTGCAGGGCGGCGGGTTCGACGCGGTAGTACACCCACGACCCGCGCCGTTCGCTCGACAGCAGCCCCGCTTCCCGCAGCACCTTGAGGTGGTGGGAGATGGTGGGCTGGGAGACGTCGAATCCCGCGGAGACATCGCATACGCAGGCTTCCTGGCCGGTGTGGCTGGCCACCACCGACAGCAGGCGCAGCCGGACCGGGTCCGACAATGCCTTGAACACCGCCGCCAGATCGCCGGCGGCCTGCGTGGTCAAGGGTTGCCGAGCCAGGGGCGTGACCTCACACGCGGGTGAGGTCACGTCGGTCAGCGGGAGCGCTCGATTCGACACGCATCGATATTGATGGTTATCGAATCCGAGGGCAAATGAACAACGGATGAACGAACCCATGAAACGGTTAGTTGCAGCAGGACGCGCCGGAGGTGACGGCGTCCTTCTTGGCGTCGCTTGCGCAGCACGCTCCCTCAGCGGCAGCATCCTCGGCAGTGCCGCAGCATACTGACACCGCCTGCGCGTCATCGACCGTCTCATCGGTGGCGAGATGCGGTGTGGTGCCGAAGGTTTCGCTGTCGGCGAGCACGGTGTAGACCTCCCAGCGTTCGGCATCCGGGGCGGTGACCCACACCTTGTCCTGGGTGGCGAAGCAACACGTGGTCGCGATCTGCTCCTCGGTGAACAGCCCCGCGGTCGACAGGCGCGCTATCTCGGCATGCACCTCATCGCTGGATTGCACCTCGACACCGAGATGATTGAGACTGCCGCCCTGGCCGGGATTCTCGATCAATACGAGCTTGATCGGTGGCTCGGCGATGGCGAAGTTGGCGTAACCCGGCTTGCGCTTGGCGGGTTCGGCATTGAACAGGGTCGAGTAAAACCGCACCGCCTGATCGAGGTCGTCGACATTGAGGGCGAGCTGGATGCGGGACATGAGAATCTACCTCCACTTGTGAGACATATGTCGAAAAGCTGACACGGTCGAGTCTGCACCACCTCTTCGACATATGTCAACAAGGTGGCTAGAGTTGATTACATGCCCAAGGCGCTACCCGTGATCGACATGTCCGCCCCTGTCTGCTGCGCCCCTGTCGCGGCCGCACCGATCGATGACGCCGCCGCGCTGGAAATCGCATTGCGGCTCAAGGCCATCGCCGAACCTGTCCGCGTCAAACTGCTGTCCCTGCTGCTCACCAGCCCGGCCGGTGCGGAGAACACCGGCGATCTCGCCCGGGCGATCGGACTGGCCGAATCCACCACCAGCCACCACCTCGGCCAGCTGAGAAAAGCGGGTCTGGTCGAGACCGAACGCCGCGGCATGAACACCTACCACCGCGCCCTACGCGACGCCCTCGCAGCGCTATGCCTGGTCCTGGACCCCAACTGCTGCCGTTGACCTTCCTGGCAGACCATCGCGAAAGCTGCCGTCAGGGCATCGACAATTTCGTCGAGACAACAGAAATGAGAGCAGTGCTCTTGACTTGGCGGGAAGCGGTGTGGAACACTGATCTCAACAGAGAGCAGTGCTCACAAAGGAGTAGGAAATGAACGCCAGCACCCGCTACCTCGGCCCGACCGGCATGGACCCGATCGTGAACAAGATTGCCAACTGGCTGCCTCGCCTCGGCATCAGCGTTATGGGGTCGCGGCTGTTGGCGGTGCGCGGTCGTAAGAGTGGCGAATGGCGCACCACCATGGTCAATTTGATGACCGATTCCGATGGCACGCGCTACCTGGTTGCGCCGCGCGGCCACACACAGTGGGTGCGGAACCTGCGCGTCGCGGGCAATGGTGAACTGCGGCTGGGGCGTAAGGTCGAGGCGTTCACGGCGATCGAAGTAGCCGATGCGGACAAGGTGCCGCTGCTGCGCCTCTACCTGCAGAAGTGGGGCTGGGAGGTCGGCAAATTCTTCGAGGGTGTCACCAAGAATTCCACGGATGCGGAGCTGGCCCAGATTGCCCCGGGTTTCCCGGTCTTCCGACTCGCCTAGTGTGACAAGCCGATCCGGTCAGCCGACCCTTTCGAGCGACCTGCAAGCAGTCGCTAGCGATGGATCAGGAATTCGATGGCTGCGGCATAACCCTGAATCCCCATCCCGGCCACTACCGCGGTGGCGATGGGGGAGATATAGGAGTGATGCCGGAACTCCTCGCGCGCATGCACATTGCTGATGTGCACCTCGACGATCGGGAGTTCCGGAATAACCAGCGCATCACGCAGCGCGACCGAAGTGTGCGTGAGCCCGCCGGGATTGATGACTATGCCTGATTCGACGCCGCGCGCCCGGTGGATCCGATCGATCAGCGCTCCTTCGGAATTCGATTGGAACGCATCGATCTCGCGGCCGTACCGGGCGGCGGTCTGTCGGCACAATGCGACGACATCGTCGAGTGTGGCCGACCCGTAGATCTCCGGCTGGCGGGTGCCGAGCATATTGAGGTTCGGGCCATTGAGAACCAGAATCGGGCCAGGTGTCGACATGGCTAAGACCCTAGCCCGCCGTGTTCACAGACCCTGCGGACCTTCCGAACGCAGGTCGTCCACCTTCCGCATGGCAGTGCGCAACTCCTCGAGCCAGGCCTCCGCATGCTTGCCCGCCAACTTGACCGTCCACGCCAGCGCATCCGCGCGTGAGCGCGCCACCCCGGAATCGACGAGCGTATCGAGCACCTTGCGCTCCGGCTGCCGCAGCCGCGTCATCACCGGGACCGCCAAGTGCGTGAACATGATTCGTTCGCCGTCTACCGAAACACCCCAGGCGACGCTGCGTCCGTAGCGGCGCTGGGCCTCGTTCGCGATCTGCATGCGGGCCGGTCGGGTGGTCTCGCGGAAGCGGGCGACGGCGCCCTCCTTCGTCGCGGCGGGGACCTCCTCGGCGGGAGCGTCTTCCTTTTCCGATACCGGTGCCGGGAGCTCACCGATAACCACGATCTCGTCCCGGTCGATTTCGATGACGGGCGGCCCGGCGAACCAGTCGCTCGGCAACCGTCCAGCGAACCAGTCCGGGGCGTCCGCGGGATCCGGGAGATCGGCCTGCTGCCAGCCGCCCGGTCGTCCGAAGCCCCGTCCCCGATGCTCATGCCTCATTGGGATTCACCTACTTACTGTGGTGCCTATATTTCATTGATTACAAGATTACGTCGCAAAGCGCCCGCGTGGTTCCGCTCTGTGCGAACGGTTTCGGTCACGCGCCGTGCGGGTACGCCAGATAAAGGTGTGTGCTGGTCAACGAGGCCCTGCGCGATCCAAACGCGGACGCGGGCCGCCGAAACGCCGACGTGGGCCGTTTTCTGACAAGTTCGTGTTCCGGCCGGTACGGTTGCGGCGCCGGGTGTCGCGACGGGACCGGAGAACGTCCATGATCGACCAACCGAAGCACGGGCTTCGGGCACAATTGGAGATGCTGAGCATGGGTAACGTCCGGCTGGCGTGGCACGGCGGGCAGCTAATTTCAGGTACGGTGGTCTTGTTACTGGAGTGACAAGAGTAAAGAGTGGGCGACATGGATGTGTGGGGATCCCGCCGCTATCGCGTCCGGGGCGCAATCGCACTCTCGGGGGTGGTGGCGCTGGCTATCGCAATTGGGGCGTGTGGTTCGGATGTGAAGCGCAGTGAAGCCGAGTACGTCGTCGATCGCTTCACCCAACTGCTCGACGAGCAGAACTTCGCCAAGGCCGCGGAGCTCACCTCTTATCCCACGGCCGCATCCGCAACGCTGAAACAAATGTTCGCCGGATTGCAGCCGGGCAAGGTCGACTACCAAAAAACCCAGTTCATCGACCTGGACCGCGAGGCGGGCCTGTTCAGCATGGATGTCGCCTGGAACTTCGGCGAGAACAAGACCTGGAAATACAGCCTGCAGGGCAATGTGCGGAAGTTGGCGATCGGCTGGCGCATCTCCTGGGATCCCGCCGTCGTCATGCCGCAACTGGACCACAACCGCACGGTCCGGCTCGTGCGCACCACGCCGACCCCACCGCCGCGGGTCAAGGACATCGTCGGCGACGCGTTGATGACCGAGCAGATCATCAACGTGGTCAAACTCGATCCCGCCAAGACGACCGACCCGGTGGCCTCGACCGACGCGCTGGCCAAGGCCATCGCACCGGTCGCGCCGCTGATCACCGGACCGTCGCTCATGCAGCAGTTGTCGACCTCGCAGGGCAAGCCGATCATCGCGGTGAATCTGCGCGAACCCGATTTCGCGATCCTGGAATCCGCGTTGGCTCGTGTGCCCGGCGTGGTCATGGAGAAACAGCCGCGGCTGATCTCCGCCGACCGCCGGACCTGGTCGCCGATGCTGGACGCGTTGCGCAAAGTGTGGCAGGACAGCCAGGATCAGCACTCCGGTTGGGGTGTGCAGATTTTCGAACAGGACGGACGTTTCGTCGGCCAGATCGCCGGTTACCAGGGCCCGCCCGGCCCGGATATCGCGGCCACCATGGATCAGCGCCTGCAGCGCGCCGCCGAGGATGCGGTGGTCAGCGTCGGGACGCCCGCCTCGATCGTGGCGATCCAGCCGTCCAGCGGTTCGGTCGTGGCGGTCGCACAGAATACGCAGGCCAGTGAGCACGGTTCGGTCGCGTTCACCGGGCTCTATCCGGTCGGCACCAATATCGATCTGTTCCGCAATGTCGCCGCGGTATTGAAGAACAAGGCACCGCAGGACGTATCGGTGCAGGATGCGGCCGAATCCGCGCCCAATCTCGGAGTCGGCATCGATTACAAGGTGCCGGGATTGGACGAAGTGACCGGCCGGGTCGCGGTGGCGGGGCGCAGTGCCGAGCAGGTGCGCCAGGGCGGTGGCACGGACGCGGTGCTGGCCAGCCCATTCGGCATGGCGATCGCAGCGGCCGCCATCGCGCGCGGGCAGGTACCGCCGCCGATGATCGAGGCCGGACACCCCAGCGCCACGGACGCGCAGGTCCCGGAGATGTCACCGGAACTCACCGAGCGGTTGCGCGCGATGTTGCGCGACGGCGCGGGACGACCGGAATTCGCGCCGCTGCGGCCCTACCGCGATGTCATCGGATTCATGGCCAGCACGGGCCATGACGCATGGCTCATCGCGAATGCGGGGGATCTGGCGCTGGCGATCCACATCAACGACGCCGACAGCGGGGATGCGACCGCGCGGATGGCGGCCCGGTTGTTCCAATCGCTGGCCACCCCAGAACCCTGATCAGTCGATGGCTCGGAAGGCCGCGCGCCAGCCGAGCAGGAACAGTGCGAGCACACACGCCGCGACGATGATGAAACTGAATGCCGTGCCCTGACCGCTGATCACGCGCAGCAGCATGCCGCCGCAGAGTGTGCCGAGCCAGACCAGAACTCCGGTGGGCCACGGGGTGGTTCCGTCGAAGCGCTCCTTTTCACCGAGCACCCGGCCGGCCACGGCGACCGCAGCAACCCACCCGATCGCGAGCCCGATAGCGAACGGCCACACCGTCTTCAGCAGTCCGGCGAGTACCGCCTCCTCATGGCTGCGCCGCCCGATCGCGCAAAACAAGATCACCAGCAGCGCGTCCACCACCAACGGCACCAATTTTCTCACGCGGGCCAGCGTAGTAGTGCGCTTGTCAGACGCTGCGACGCGACACCTGCTGGTCACGTCCGGGCCCCGCAGCCCACCAGTCTCGTCGGAGCTGAACCGTCTGTACATCTGTGACCACCACCGAGCGAGTCTTACGAGCGATGTTCGCGGCCCGTCTTGCGTCCGAGTCGCAGGTGCGGCCATTGAACACAGCCGGGTCGTCGAAGTGCCCATGCCGTAGTGGTGGGGTTTCCGTGGCTGACGTGACCACGACGGAGCGAGTCTTACGAGCGACCGTTCGCGGCCCGTCTTGCGTCCGAGTCGCAGGTGCGGCCATTGAACACAGCCGGGTCGTCGAAGTGCCCATGCCGTAGTGGTGGGGTTTCCGTGG
>NZ_JBITIL010000014.1:0-208210 GCF_044458905.1 Nocardia sp. NPDC050408
TTGACCACGTAGCCGCTGGCCCCGGCCAGGATGGCGTCGAGCATGGCCTGTTCGTCGGTGAACGAGGTGAGGATCAGGCAGCGGAACTCGGGATGCTGGTTCAGCAGTTCACGGCATAGTTCGATGCCGTTGCCATCGGGCAGGCGCACGTCGAGGACCACGACGTCGGGACGCAGGGCCGGGATGCGCGCCATCGCGTGGGATACGCTCCCGGCCTCGCCGACGACTTCGAGATCGGGCTCGGCACTGATCAGGTCGGCCACACCGCGACGCACGATATGGTGGTCGTCCACTAGAAACACCCTGGTCATTTCGCTGTGTCTCTATGCAGCATTCACTCAGCCTAGGGCGGTGTTCGTGATCGCGGGTCGGAGTTCGACCCTTGATTGGTGACCGAAGCCCCTTGCCTTTCAGTGTGAATAATGTTGTGCCACGCGCAAAGTGCTACGGCGGTGGTGTCGGCAAGCATCAGACTGGTGTCCACGGGTAGCGCCTGAGGCCAGACCGCTGCGATGGCCGACATGTCGGCGGCGATCTGGGTGGTCGCGTCGGAATCGCCGTCGCCGCGCAGACGGATGCGGCGCTCCGCCACCGAGGGCGGGCATTGGCACCGCAGTTGCAGCAGGTCGGCGTTCGCCTCGGCCGCGAGTGTGGCGGTACGCTGCCGCTCGTCGGCGTCGATCCAGCTGGCGTCCAGGATCACTGAGCGGCCGAGGGCCAGCAGCTTTCGGGCTCTGCTCCGTAGTTCGGTGTAGACACGAGCTTTACCTGCAGCGGAATACGTTCCGGCGCCGAAGGTTCCGATCGAGCCGGTGACCTCACCGGTACCACGCAACTGCTTGCGCACATGATCACTGGAGAGCAGGACCGCTCCCGTGCTCGCAGAAAGCTCCACGGCAACGGTCGATTTCCCGGTGCCGGGCGATCCGCCGACCAGCACCAGGCGAACCGCGGCCCGCTCGAGATGGCGCAGTGCGAGCCACAGGTGCCGGTGCATACGATCGCGGGCCGTGGACTCGCCCTGGCCGAAGCGGATGACGTCCACCTTCGCTCGCACGAGCGCCCGGTAGGCAACGTAGTGGTCACGCAACGAGGCGGGCGCCGGATCCTCAGTGATCCGCTGGTAGTCGTCGAGCAGCCGCTCGCCCAGTTCGGTATGCCCGCGGAACTCCAAATCCATGGCCAGGAACGCGAGGTCGTCGAGGCGGTCGACGTAACGCAGCCGGTCGTCGAAGTCCAGGCAATCCAGGATGCGGAAGCCGTCGGCCAGTTCGAAGATGTCCTCGGCCTGCAGGTCGCCGTGCCCGTCCACGATGTGCCCGTCGGCGATCCTATTGTTCAGCAACGGTTCTCGGCCGTCGATGTAGCGCATCGCGAGCCGGTCGATCCGGTCGAGGAGATCCGGATCGGCGACGTCTGCCCGCTGTTCGGCAAGACTGCCCAGCAGCACCTGCCACCGATGGCGCAGTGCGTCCGCGGTGCCCTCCGCGTCGATCTCCGGTCCGCGACGGGCCCTGTCGTGGAAGCTTGCCAGCATCTGTGCCAGCGCCGACAGCTCCGCTGTGCTCTTAGCCTGGTCGGCCAGGATGTTGGACAAACGGCCGTCTTCGGGCATGCGGCGCATGACCAGCAGCGGCTCGGCGGGGGAGCCACTGGGGTCGCTGAGATGGGCCAGGCCGAGATATACGTCCGGAGCCAGGCGGCGATTCAATTCGAGTTCCCTGACACAGGCGTGCTCGCGCAGTTGCGGCGTGCTGAAATCGAGGAAGTCGGTGCGGACGGCCTTCTTTACCTTGTAGGCCCGGTCCCCGTACAGAACAACCAGTCCGGTATGGGTTTCCCGTAGCTCGGCGGGTGCGGCGAATCCGGGCATGGCGCAAACCCCTTTCGGTGTGCTCACTGGTTTTTCGGAAGAGGCCGTCCTGATCGGGCCTCCCAGCGTGCAGAGCCGCGACAGCGGCGGCATCGGCTGGAGCGGTCGATCAGGCCGGGGATCGGTGGGTCCTCGACCACCTAGGTGGTGATGTCGAGGTCACCGACCGGTGTGGCGGCCACCGTGGCGAACTCACTCGACGCGGCGACGGCGGCCGCACCTTGTTGCCGATACATGTCCTAGTGGATCTCACGGAAAGCGATGTTCGGTCCGAAGTCGACCGGGGCGGCGATGCCGTACACGATGTGCAGAGGTGCGCGGTGGTGGACAGCGTCGACGGCGGCCCATCGGGTGGCCGCGGCGGCGGTTTCGGAGCCGTCGATGCCGACCATGACGGGAGGGTTGATGGCGTTGGCAGACATGTGATGTCGCTACCTTCCTGTCGGAGCGGGGCTTACTCCGGGTGGACGACCATGACCGGGCACTGCGCGGTCTGCACCAGTGCGTTGCTGGTTGAGCCGAGCAGCAGCCCGCGGAATCCGCCCCGGCCCCGGCCGCCGACCACGAGAAGTTGAGCGGACTTCGACCAGTCGAGCAGCGGTCGGCGAGGCCCGGATAGGTACACCTTCCGGATGACATGGATGTCCGGATATTTCGCGTGCCACGTCGTCAGCTGTCCGGCAAGGAGCGCCTGTCCCGCGGTCTCGATGTCGCGGTCGGAGCGGATGCTGGGGAATGGGGTGAAGATGTCGAGGTACAGCTCACCGCAGGCATGGACCGCGACGAGTTGGCTTTCACGCTCGTCCGCCTCGGCGAACGCGACCGCGATCGCGGCCTCGCTGACCGGGCTCCCGTCCACGCCGACGACGACGGGACCGGCGTCGCGGGTCTGCTGTTCGGTACCGGTGTCGCGGAGTACCACGATGGTGCCGTGGCCGTGGTTGGTCACCGCGAGCAGGGTGGAGCCGAGGTGGGTGAGCGTACCAGCGGTGCCCGCCGCGCCGATCGCGACAAGATGCGCGGCTTCGGATCGGTGGATCAACAGCTGGGCCGGATTTGCCTGGGAGACTTCGGTTTCCACGGCCAGGGTGGAGTCGACCCGATGGGCCAGGCGCTGGGCCATCAGCACGTAGTCTTGGCCGCGTCCGCGGATCTTCCCGAGCACACCGGGTAGCGCACTGAACGCCGCCCTGATCGAGGAGAGATCGAGGCCGTGCACGATGCGTAGTCGGCGTTGCCGGCGTGAGGCCGTTTCGGCGGCCCAGCGGACGGCGAGGTCGGAGGCTTCGGAACCGTCGACGCCGACGACTACTTCGGCCGAGGTCAGTCGGTGCGGATCATCGTTGTTCGGGGTGGCCATGAGCGCGGTGTCCCTTCACTTCCGATGATCCGGTTACCCATACATTAGGAATCCGTACTGGCCGGGCACGGCTGTCGTTGGTCCCCAACCACAGGGCCTAAAGACAATTCATGCCATCGTGGACGGCAAGCAGCGCAGGGGCGCTCAGGGTAGGGGCGCCGACCAGCTCAACACCATGCCCCCGCCCTCGCCCCGCGCAATGCTGAAACTGCTGCCCGATCGCTCGCCCCGCAACAGATCTGCGCGACGATCTGGATGCGGCCGGACTGACCGCGAAGATCGGCGTGGACCATCTGTACCCGACCTTGCCGACCGCGATTTCGGCCTACCAGGCGGCCGAGAAAGCGAGGTCGGTGGACCCTGGGGAGCGATGACCTTCTTCTCTGCTCGCGTACGCGCCAACGCGCGATGCTCGAGTCAGGACAAATGCCACCGGAAGAAGGTGACTGGTGTTGTCGGAGGACTCGGTGTTCCCCGTCAGTGGCGCGTGGTCACCGCTGCTGCGGGTGTGGTGGTTGCGACCGTGGCGTCCGAATCCCCTGCTGCGGCCGTTGGATCGGATCGAGGCCGTGCTGCGGATCATAGTCGTCGTCGCGGTGCTCGTCGCGATTCCGGTTGCCGGAACGCTTGGGACGACGGCCTATACCGGCGCCGCCGCTCGGATCCGTACCGAGAACGCGGCGAAGTCCGCTGTCAGCGCGGTGATCACGGAGGAACCCCAGCTGATGTCTTCACATCTGCTCGAGGCACGGGTGCAGTGGCTCCGGGATGGCCGACCCGGTACCGCGACGGTGCGGGTGCGTGGCAGTGCCGCGATCGGTGATCACGTGACGGTGTGGCTGGGACCCGAGGGCGCTCCGACGGGCCCACCACAGCCGTCCAATGTCGCCGCGATGACCGGCATCGGCGTCGGTGTCGTGGTGCTGAGCGGCACCTGGGTGGTCGCATGGCTGCTGCTACAGGGCACCGTATGGCTGCTCGAGCGTCGCCGTCGGATGCAGTGGGACCAGCAATGGCGAAATCTCAACCGCCCGATAACAGAGGACAGGCAATGAAGGGAACGACCATGGGCAATTCCACAGTGCCGGAGATAATTGTGGCGGTCGACGGCTCGGCCAGTTCATATCAGGCGGTCGCCTGGGCGGCGGTCGATGCCGCGCTGCACCACTGCCCGCTGCGCCTTCTCACCTCGGTGGCGGTCCCCGACTTCGGCCCCGACCGGACCTTGAACGAGGCGGACATCGACTGGTTGCGCCGCGACGGTGAGCGGATCCTCACCGAAGCGACCCGCGTGGCACACCAGGCCGCCCCAGGCGAGGAGCTGGACTTGGCCACCGAGGTGATCTTCGCATCGATCATCTCGACCCTGAGCCTGCACTCGGCGCAGGCCAGGATGCTGGTAGTCGGCAGCCGCGGGATCGGCGCGCTCCACCGCGGACTTCTCGGCTCGGTCAGCACTGCGGTCACCCACCACGCGCATTGCCCGGTCGCCGTTATCCACGGGAATTCGGCCATCGATCCGGTGTCGGCGAGTAAACCCGTCCTGGTCGGTGTCGACGGGTCATCCAATAGCGTGCCCGCCATCGAGCTCGCGTTCGAGGAGGCATCGCGCCGCAAGGTCGGACTGACGGCGCTACATACCTGGAGCGATGCCAGCGGCATCGATCTGCCGCATTCCGGCTGGGAGGCCGCGCGTGAGTCCGAGCAAGAGCTGCTGGCCGAGAATATGGGCGCCTATCGCGACCGGTACCCGGACGTGTCCGTGCTACGCATCCTGAAGCTGGACAGGCCGGTTCGAGCGCTGCTCGAAGAGTCGGCAAATGCCCAACTGCTAGTCGTCGGAAGCCACGGCCGCGGCGGATTCGCAAGCATGGTCCTCGGCTCCACCAGCAACGCCCTGCTACATACAGTCGATTGCCCGATGATCGTGGTACGCAAGGGGTGACGGTCACCTGCCGCTTGCAGCAGTTTGGGGGTCTATACGCGGACTCGGGCTGGGTAAGACTGCTTTGGGCCTGTGCGCGGCGGCTCAGGGGTGGCCGTCGCGTGTGGCAGCCCGAGTGACGAGGCGATCAAGGTGGTCCAGGCGAGAATGGCGGCCCAGTCGCGCAGATCGCCGGGCCGCAGATCTGCCGCCGTCGACTAGGCACGTTCATCGCGAACATGCTGCACCGGTCGCTCGTCACAGACCCGACGGGTACATCTCCGGGGATCGTGCCCGTGACCGGCGTTGTGCGCGCGCAGCCAGTTGGCGAATTCGCGGGCCTCGGTGTTGCGCCACACCAAGGTCGGGAATCGTTCGAATCCGCGCAGCGCCTATTCGGTGCTGGTGTCGTTGCCGCGCCCGTGCACGTACTGGTTCACCCGGGTATGTATCGGGCCAGTCCGCCTCGGCGGCGACCGCGGTGAAGCCCTTCTTCTCGGTCAGCCAGCGGGTGATCGCCGGGCGGGCCCGGTAGAACTCGTGTGTGCCCTGCGAACTTTCGCCGATCAGCACGAACCGGGCCTTGCCGATGAGTTCCTCGAGCACCCGAGTGTGTGGGAGGCCGTCGGGTGCGTCGATGGCGGCGGCGCCGATGGTCGCCGCGGTGTCGACGAGCGCGACGCCGGTGGTCGAGAAGCCGAGCAGAGTACGCACCTGCTCGTCGGTGACCTGGGTGAAGTCCCAGAACCATTCGCCGACCGCGCGGAACGGCGAAGGCATTGTCGCGCAGACCATTTCGTCGATCGAGGCACCGAGTTCCCGGCAGGTCGACTCCGGTGCGGCGGGACCGCGACAACGATCCGCTTCGGCTCGCCCACCCAGGTCGCCTCGATGGCCGCGAACATGCTCGCGCCGTTGGCCAATCCGTTGTCCACCCAGGATCACCGTCCGCCCGGCCACCTCGATCGAGTCTCGATCGGCGCGATAGGTGGCCTCGCGCCGGCGCGCGGCCACCATCCAAGGGCCGAAGGTTGAGAGGTCGCGCCGGGACAGGCGTTTACCGCCGTCCGCTTTCCGCAGGACCCGGTCAACGAACTGATCTTGGCGCAGACCGATGGACCGATCGGTTCCCCGGAGCACAAGGTGACGGCTGTGGCCGTGCGCCGTGTAGCGAGCGGGGACGAACGTCCTCGGTGAGCGGGTCCTCGGGCTCTGGGGCAGGGGCCTATGCCAGCGGATAGTCGAGATAACCGGCGTCTCGCCGCCTGCGCGAAGGAAGGTGCCCCCGATGATTCGGATGGATGGGCTGACGAAATACTACGGCCGCAAACCCGCGCTGGTCGACGTGACGCTGCAGATCCCGGCCGGGGTCGTTTTCGGCTACCTGGGACCCAACGGCGCGGGCAAGACGACCACGATTCGGATCCTTGTCGGACTCATGCGCCCCACTCGCGGTACTGCATGGGTACAGGGAGCGGACACGGTCCGAGAACGCGAGGCCGCCCAGCGCTGCCTCGGGTACCTGCCCGGGCAATTCGTCGCCTACCACGATCTGACCGCACAGCAGTACCTCGAGTACCTAGCAAACCTGCGCGGCGACGTCGATCCCGCGGTGCGTGAGGCGCTGGTCAAGCGGCTTGACCTGGACCCGACGGACCGCATCGGCGCGATGTCGCATGGCAACCGGCAGAAGGTCGGCATCGTGCAGGCGTTCATGTCCGAGCCGGATGTGCTGGTGCTCGATGAGCCGACGCAGGGGTTGGATCCCTTGGTACAGCGCGAATTTCTCGCGATGGTGCGCGAAGCCCGCGACGCCGGACGCACGGTCTTCCTGTCCTCCCATGTGCTCTCGGAGGTGCAGGCCGTCGCCGACACCGTCGCCATCCTGCGGGAGGGACGAGTGATCGCCGAGCACTCGGTGGCCGAGCTGACCAATCAGGCACGCCACCGCATCGACCTCACCTTCGCCGGCGAGCCCCCGGACTTGGGCGTACTGCGCCGAATCGATGGCGTGCGGCGGGTCGAGCAAAGCGCCGTCGCCGTGCACGTCGACGTGGACGGTTCGACCGCCGAACTGCTCAAAGCCGTCGCACCCTACGACGTGGTCGACATTGTCAGCCATGAACCGGATCTCGAAGAGGTCTTCCTCGCCTACTATGGACAGGAGTGAAAGACCATGCTGCGCAACGTCTATCAGAAGAGTCTGCGTGATCAGCGGCGCGGGCTGCTCGGCTGGAGCATCGGGATCGTCGCGCTCGTGCTGATGGAAAGCGCGTTGTGGCCGTCGATCTCGGATATGGCCGGCATGCGCGAGTTTCTGCAGAACTATCCCGAGCCGCTGCGCAAGCTGTTCAATCTGGACACCTTCGGCACCGGGACCGGCTTCCTGAACGCGGAACTGTTCAGTATGTTGCTGCCGATCCTATTCCTGGTCTTCGCGATCGGCCGTGGCGCGCGGGCGATCGCGGGCGAAGAGGAACTCGGCACACTCGAGGTGCTCTTGGTGACCAGGGTCTCGCCCGTGCGCTTGGCGCTCGAACAGGCGGCCGTGCTCGCGACCGCCGTGTTCACGCTGGGCGCTGTGCTGTTCGGTGCGATCGTGGTGTGTTCGGCGATCTTCGGCTTGGACATCGCAATCGGCGCCGCGCTGACCGGAGCATTGTCGATGGTGCTGCTCGGCATCGAATTCGGCTGGCTCGCAGTGGCTGTCGGCGCTGCCACCGGTAAACGGTCTGTGGCACTTGCCGTCACGGCGGTGTTCGCGGTCGGCGCGTATGTGCTCTACGTCGCGAGCAAACTGGTCGAGGCCGTGCGGCCATGGGGACCGGCGTCGCCGTTCCATCAGGCGATCGAGGGCGGGCCACTCGGTGCTGGGCTGCCTGCGGCATATGGCTGGCTGGTGCTGGCGGGTGCGGTGGCTCTGGTGGCCGCCCTGCCGGTCTTCGACCGCCGCGACATCGCGGGAGTGTGATCCATCGCCGTGGCGGAATTCGGGCCTGCAGGTTTGATTTGGGACGGGCTGCGGCTGGGGGGCCGCAGCCACAGCCGCGTGCGGCAGGTGTTGTCTCGGCCTACTGGTGTTACGTCGTGAGGATATCGGTGAGCGGGCGGTGCGGCTCAGTGGCGCATGGTGAGGATGTCAGCGAGGGGGCGTCGCGGCGTCGGCGGGGTCTCGGCCTCGTCGTCGGGCGCTGTGCCGATGCGGATCACGACTTGCGGCACGCCTGGATGGGGGAGCAGGCTCGCGAGGGCCTTTCGGCCGGTGGGTAATTCGGTGATATGGGTCAGTGCGCAGGTCGCCAATTTGGCGGCGGTGCACTCGAGTAGTAGGGCGGACAGCGCCTCGCCGGTGTACAGCCAGTCGATTTGGGAATCGGTGATCGAGCTGAGCATCAGCAGTCGCGACTGGTCCTCCAGCGTGTCGCGGCGGGCCGAATGCGGCGCGGACGGGTATTTGCGTCCTACACTGACGCGGGCGGATTCGGCATCGGAGACCAGCGCGTTGCGCGGAATGCCCTCCGGACCGCTGGAATGTCCAACCCACCAACGCAATTCGGACTGGTACTCCATATCGTATCGACGCATCGCGGTGGCCTGCTCAGATGCCGCCGCGAGTCGGGAGCGGACGCTGTCGTCGAGGACGGACAGCTCCAGATCATGGAATGTCACCAGCATGCGCGCGGTGTGCACCAACTGCGGCCAGTCTCTCGGCGGCAGCATCGGCAACCGGTCGGTGTGCCGCCGATCGATGGCGCGAGCGCGAGCGAGCACACTGTCCGGTGGGTCGGGCCACCCGCGGAAGTCGATGACCGCGAGGTAATCGGGTTGCTCCGGATCAGGCAGGCGTGTGGTGTCGGTGTGCCAACCCTGCGCGGCGAACGCGGTGCGCACATGGTGCAGCATCGCACCGCAGCTGATCACCAACTGCCTGCCGAGCGGGTCCGCCGCGCTCAGCAGCCGGTCGTTGTCGCGGCGCAGATGCAGCCGAGTGCCGTCGAACTCCCAGCGCCACGGCTGGGTGTTGTGCACCGACGGCGCCCGGCTGGCCAGCCGCATGGCCGCCAACACGGTCGGATGGTCCGGCGCGGACGGGACTGAAGAGGGGTTGCTATCGGTCATACCGCGAGTGTCGTCCGTCGCCATATCGTTCGATATGGGATTTGCGCCCGTTCTCGAGGGCACATCGTCACCGGCCGGAACATTGGCGTCCCGGGTGTCGGAGCCGACCTCGATACGCCGGTGGTCGAGCCCTTCTTCGTCGAGTAACCGATCCAGCCGCGCGCCGACCTCCCGCCCGGCGGTATGTAATGCGACCGCCGAACCGCCCAGCCTGCCCACACATCGGGCGACATTGATCCCACCTCCGCCGCGGCTCACCGAGCATCGCCGCGCGCGGTTCCCGCCCTCGCTGATCAGCCGGTCCCCCTCGAAGGCGACGTCCACGGTCGGATTCAGGGTGACCGTCACAACCGTGGACACAGGATGACTCCTCTGCCCGGGCGTATGACTCAGCTTCGGCCACGGCGGCCGCAGTCGCACAGTGCCGAAGGCCCCCGAATGGATGCCGTTGGTCGGTCGGGCCGGATCGACCGTCGCCGTCACCCCGACCGCGGAATCATGACCTTTGCTGGTGTTGGAGTGTGAAACTAGTTCGGGTGCACGACCATGACCGGACAGTCCGCATGCTGCACGAGCCAGCTGCTGGTCGAGCCGAGGAGTAGACCGCGGAATCCGCCGCGGCCGCGGCTGCCGACGACGAGCAACTGTGCGGACTTCGACCAGTACGCCAACTGTTCGCGTGGCCCGGTAACGGAGACCTTGCGGGTTACGGTGACGTCAGGGTATTTCTCCTGCCAACCTGCGAGACGCTCGGCTAGCAGTGCGTGTTCGGCGATCTCGAGGTCGACGATGGGGATTTCGAGATATGAATTTCCGGCATACTCGCCCAAAGTCAGGTCGCTCCAAGTGTGCACGGTGACGAGTTCGGCATTGCGCTCGGACGCCTCGGCGAATGCCGCGCCAAGGGCGGCTTCCCCGACCGAGCTGCCGTCCGCGCCCACCACGACCGGCCCGCCGCGATGAGGCGGTTCTCTGGTGCCCCGCACGACCACGATCGCGCCGTGGCCGTGCCCGGCCACCGCGAGCAACGTCGATCCGAGGTGCGCGAGCGAGCTGACGCTCCTAGTGGCGCCGAGGACAACGAGGTGCGCGCTTTCCGAGAGCGCGATCAGCGACTTCGCCGGGTTTGCTTCGTAGAGTTCGGTGGCCACGCTGCGATCGGGAGCGATATCGCACGCAAGAGCACGGGCCTCGGCGAGGATGTGATCGCCATGGCCGCGCATCGCCTCGATGACCGAGGACATCCTGGTGAGGTGGCTTCCGAGGACCGCGCGAGTAACCGCGAGGTCGAGGCCGTGCACGATCAGCAGGTGCCGCCCCTTCCGAGCCGCCGTTTCGGCCGCCCATCGGACGGCGGCATCGGCAGTCGCGGACCCATCGGTCCCCACCACCACTGCAGCCGAGGCCAACTGGTGCCGATCCGCATCATGTCTCATTCCGCTGCCCCCTAGATCGCGATGTTCGCGTCGGTGTGTATCGGACTGTCGAACAAAGCATCTCGCCCGACCGACTCGGCTGTGAGGTGCCGAACGTCATCGGTCGCGATGACCAAGAGCATGTGACGGTTGTGTGGTCCAGCCGCGGGACTCAGGTCTCCATGGGCACTGGAACACGGGGCGCCGGTCATCGATTCATGACGGTCGCAAGAAGCGGGGAAGGGTTCGGTTTGCTGCACCGGGCCTCCCGCGGCTGAGGACTATCCGGTTGCGATCCCGGCGCGCGCCAGCTCGGTCAAGGTCGCCTGAACCACCCGTGGGCGCGCTGCCGCGACGGGGCCGGACAGGCCGACACCGAGGTCGAGGGTCGCTGCTTCCACGGCGATGACGACAAGCTCGTGGGGGAGGCGGCCGAGCGCGCGGCCGAGAGGCACCGCGTCGGGGATGCCGAGGGCGTGGGAGCTGGTGGCCGTGGTGAGTTCACGCAGGGCCTCGACAGTTGTACACCAGGCGCGGCCCGGAGTGGACGGTTCACACTCGACGGCGTCCACGACGACGGCGAGCTCGGCGCCGTCCCAGGCATCGAGCAGTCCGGTCGGTTCGCCGTCGCAAAAGGCGACGAGAACACCGGGCAGGTCCAGCGCTTCGATGTCTCGGGCCACGGCCGGGCCGATCCCATCGTCGCGACGGAACTCGTTCCCGACGCCGATAACGACGGCCTGCGGCCCGGTCACCGGCGCACCACATCGAGTGCGAGGAAGTGCGCCGAGCACGAGATGCATGGGTCGTAGTTGCGGATGGTGCGTTCGCACAGTGCGGTGAGCGCCGCGTCGTCGAGGTCGAGGTGGTCTGTGACGACGCGACGCAGGTCGTCTTCGATGGCGGCCTGGTTCTGCGAGGTGGGTGGAACGATGTCGGCGGAGCGGATGATGCCCTCACCGTCGACGTCGTAGCGGTGATACAACAGACCCCGTGGTGCTTCACTCACTCCGTGGCCGGTAGCCGCCCGAGGGGCGACGGGAACGAATGCGCTCGGGGGTGTTTCGTAGTCTTCGATCAGCCGTAGCGCCTCCTCGATGGCATAGACGACCTCGACGGCGCGAACCAGGATGCTGCGGAAGGGGTTTCGGCATTCACCGCCCAGTCCGATCTCGGTGGCAACCTGACGGGCTAGCGGCGACAACCGGGTGGAGTTGAGTGTGTACCGGGCCAACGGTCCGGTGAGGTAGCGGCGGCCGTCGAGGGTCGCATGCAGGGCGGTGGAGTGCGGAACCTGAGCTTCGGCGACGTGGTCGGGGAATTCGGCAGCGGAGAAGGTGAGCCCGGTACTGCTGTGGATATCTCCGGATTCGATCGCATACCGGTGCGGGTCGGAGGCGGCGAGCAGGTCGTAGTTCAGCTCGACGTCCGGAAATTCCAGGCCGCCAGCGTAGCGGGCGGTATGCACGGCGTCATCGAGGGCGCGGCGCAGCTGTTCGGCTAGTGGCGCGAAATCGATAGGGGATGGAACCGAGTAGAAGCCGCCGACCCGCACGTTGATCGGATGGATGGACCGTCCGCCGATCAGTTCGAGCACGGCGTTGCCGGCCTTCTTCACCGCCAGGCCCCGTTCGACGAGCTCACGATGATCGGCGGCGAGGGTAATGGCGTCGGGGTAGCCGAGGATATCGGGTAGGTGCAGCAGGTAGATGTGTAAGGAATGGCTGGAGATCCACTCTCCGCAGTACAATAGGCGGCGCAGCCGCGCCAGGGGTGGGTCGAGTTCGGCGCCGCACAGCTGCTCGAGTGCGTTGCAGGCGCTGGTCTGGTAGGCGACGGGGCAGATGCCGCAGATGCGGGAGGTGATGTCGGGTGGTTCGGTGTAGGCGCGGCCGCGCAGGAACGCCTCGAAGAAGCGGGGCGGCTCGTAGATGTTCAGTTCGGCCCGTTCGACGGCACCGTCGGCGACGATGATCCGCAGCGCGCCTTCGCCCTCCACTCGCGCAAGCGAACTGACTCGCAACTGCCTAGTGCGATGACTCATCGGATCTCCTGTCCGCGAAGGCCGGGGCGGCCGCCGCGACAGTGTGAAACACTCGGTCGATATCGTCGGTGGACATGCCATTGACACTCAGAATCGGTAGCAGCGCACGGATATTCGGAGACGCCATCGGGCCGAAGCAGCCGTAGCAGCCGCGATGAAAGGCCGGGCACAGCGCACCGCACCCGGCGTGGGTGACCGGGCCCAGACACGGAATGCCGTGTGCGACGGTCACACATGTGGTACCGCGGCGCTTGCACTCGGTGCAGACGCTGGTGTTCGGCAGGTCAGGTTTGCGCCCGGCGAGGAAGGCGCACAGCGTGTCCAGCAGTTGGCGACGGTCGATCGGGCAGCCGCGCAACTCGAAATCCACCGGCACGTGTGCCGAGATCGGTGTCGAGGTGGCCAGCGTCGAAATGTATTGTGGGCTGGCATACACCACGGAGGTGAACTCGGTGACGTCGGCGAAGTTGCGCAGTGCTTGGATGCCGCCGTGCGTTGCGCAGGCACCGATGGTGACGAGAATCCGTGACTGCGCCCGGATCTCGATGATGCGGCGCTGTTCCTCCGGCGTGGTGACCGATCCTTCGACCAGCGACACGTCGTAAGGTCCGGGTTCGACCGTGCTGGTCGCCTCGGTGAAATGTGCGATGTGCAGGCGTCCGGCCAGGCTCAGCAGCTCGTCCTCGCAGTCGAGCAGGGTCAGCTGGCAGCCGTCGCAGGAGGTGAACTTCCACACCGCCAAGGTCGGGGTCTTCGTCTGGGAAGTGTTCATCACAGCTCCCGAATCGATAGCAGCGGTTGGGCTGTCGCGTAGTCGACGACCGGGCCATCGCGGCACAGCAGCAGCGGTCCGAGTTGGCAGTGCCCGCAGCGGGCGACGCCGCACTGCATGTTGCGTTCGAGCGCGATCCGGATGTCGGTTGCGGCGATTCCCTTGCGCAGCAAGGTTTGCGCACAGAATCGCATCATCGGTTCCGGACCGCACAGGAACGCTGTTGTGCGACCGGTATCCAGCGTGAGCCTGGTCAATGGTTCGGTGACGAAGCCGACCGTGCCGGTCCAGCCCGCTGCCGGATGATCGACAGTTTGCTGTAATTCGACGTCATCGCTCGCGGCCCACTGCTGTTGGTCGTTTCGGAACAGGATGTCGGTCGGGGTCCGGGCACCGGTGATCAGCACCATCCGCCGGTAGTGGTCGCGAGCCGCGAGCGCAGTGAGTACGACCGGCCGCAGCGGCGCCAGTCCGACGCCGCCGCCGACGATCACAAGATCGCGCCCGCGTGCGGATTCGGGGTCCCAGCCGCTGCCGAACGGCCCGCGCACGCCGATCAACCCACCAACCATCGTGTCGTGTAACGCGCGGCTGATCGCGCCGACGGCGCGGATCGTGTGTTCGAGGACGTCGTCGTCGGCGGCCGGGTTGCCGCTGATCGATATGGCGATCTCGCCGACCCCGAAGCTGTAGAGCATCATGAACTGCCCGGCCCGAAACCGTTGCGCTGCCTGGTGAACCGGTTCGAGCATGAGGGTCACGGTGTCGCGGTTGTGTGGGATTCGGCCGACGACCCGGTAGGGCAGCATGGTGTCGCCCGGTGCCGGTGTACCCCGTGCGATGGTGGCGCTCGTCGTCGCGCCGGGGCGGCTCATCGACTGTTTCCTCGGTCGCCGATGCCGCTCAGCGGTGAGGGTGTGGAGGTGTCGCCAGGATTTCGGTACAGATCGAGCAGCCGTGCCCGGGTGGCCTGCAGGCGTTCCAGCACCACTTCGAGCAGCATGCGGTTCAGGGCACGGCCGAATACCGGGTCCAGGTCGGCGAGCTCGGTTAGTCGAGCGGAATCGAATTCGATCGCGAGTACCGGTTCGATCGTGTGTGCACCGAAATGCCAGCGGTATGGCGGCATCAGCCACGACCAGCCCAGCAGGTCTCCGCTGCCCAGCGTTTGGACGACGATATCGCCGCGGCCCGGGACGTGCGCGTCGAGCCTGACCAGGCCGTCGCGGATCAGCCAGCACCGGTCGGCCGATTGCCCCTCGGTGATCAGCTGCCGCCCGGCCGGGAAGCTGACGTCGCGACCGGCGTCGGCGAGTACGGCGAGTTCCGCGTCGGTCAGTGACGCCAGCTGAGCGAACTGCGATAGTTCGTCAACTGCGGTCACTGGCACCCCCTTCGGCGAGCGCGGTCATTTCGGCGGTGATATCGATCCCGGCCGGGCACCAAGCGATGCAGCGTCCGCAGCCGACGCAGCCGGAACTGCCGAACTGGTCGTGCCAGGTGCCGAGCTTGTGGGTGAGCCACTGCCGGTACCGGCTCTCGCCGGACTGCCGGACACTGCCGCCGTGCTGGTGGGAGTAATCCAGTTCGAAGCAGGACACCCAGCGTTCCCAGCGTTCGGCGTGGTCGCCGGTCAGATCGGTGACGTCCTCGGCGGAGGTGCAGAAACAGGTAGGGCACACCATCGTGCAGTTGCCACATGTGAGGCACCGAGATGCCACGTCCTGCCACTGCGGCGACTCGTGGGATTCGCGAAGCACAGTAGGCAGGTCGGCGTCCGGCATCGACCGTCCCATCCGTCCGGCCGCAGCGTCGACCGCCGTCCGGGCAGTGGTGAGGTCAGTGGTTTCGGCGGGACGCGTGGCGAGGTACGCGAGCACATCCGCTCCGGTCTCGCTGCCGACATCGACCAGGAAGCGATGCCCGGCGTCGTCGATCGTTTCGGTGAGCGCGAGGTCATATCCTTTGGAGACGCCGGGCCCTGTGCCCATCGAGACACAGAAGCACACGCCTCCCGGCTCGGTGCAGTTCACCGCGACCACGAACAGGCCCGCGTTGCGACCGGTGTATCCGGTGTCGGGATATGTCCCACCGCCGAGTACGCGGCCCAGGATCGCGATCGCGGCGAGATCACACCCACGCACACCGAGAAACGCAAACCGTTGCGCGGAGTCTTCGGCGCGTTGCTCGATCAGGTCAGGTCCCATCTCCCACACCTTGCGGTGTGGCGGATGCAGGAACTGCTTCCACGAGCCGGGCCCGGCCGAATGCGCGAAGACAGCCGCATCATCGCGGCGACGCAGCCGATACCGTCCGGGCGAGGTATCCACGCTCCACCCGGCGGGCAGTTGCGCTCCGGACGTGAGGTCGTCCAGCACGATCGCACCGTCGCGCTCCTGCGGACCGATGACGCGATACTCCGCCTCGCGCAGGACTTCTACGAGGCGGTCCAGGCCGGCGCGGTCGATCACTATGGTGTCGCCAGGCTTCATGAGGCCCCCTGCCGATCGCAGTATTCGTACGATGTCGAGTCTTGTGAGCGGATACCTGTGCGACGAGGGCCGAAGGTCACCACTCACGGCGACCGATGCCCCGAGCGTGACGGCCGCTGCGCTCGCGACGTTCCCTCGGTCAACGGGCTGCTGCCTGAGGGGCAAGAGGGTCCCACCCTCAGGCGGGCTGACGGCAACCAGCAGGGCCGCGGACAGGTCGACCCCACCTTGGTGGGCGATGCCCCACAGGCCGATGAGGGTCGCTGCTCCGTGGGCAGGTAACTCTCGCACCGCCACACGTTGGGCCCGGATTTCCCATGCTGCCAGAGTCTTTCGTCGGTACCCAGGAGATTCCGTCCACTTGCTCGATACGCTCGTGGTTCGATCGCTCCGGATCAGACCGGTGTCGATCGAGATGCTTCGGCAGTGGCGTCGGCTTGCGGTGCGCACTCGCCGCCGAGGCGGAGCACGGTAGCGAAGCCTGCGGCGAGGCATTCGGTCAGGGTCGCGAGGTCGGGGATCGCGGCGGTGTCCGCGTTGATCGCGACGTAGCAGGTTCCGGTATGCGAGGTCATTGTCACGTTGACCGCCGTGCCGATGGTGGGGCCGAAAGCGTACATAGCGTCTATGCGCGCACCGGCGATATAGAGGGGCACCGGGGAACCGGGGACGTTGGAGGCGACAAAGTCGACATGCTTGAGCATCTCGGTGACCACTCCGACCGGCAACCGGTTGAACGCCGCCGCGACAGCACCTGATAGCGGTATGGCCGGCTCGCGGCGCCAACGGTCGACCGCGACGTCCACGGCGCGCATCAAATCTGCGGTCTCGGCGATGTCGACCGGCAACGCGAAACGTGCGAGCGTGATCCGGTTGCCGCCGAGTGGATCATCGGCCGTTCGGAGACTGATCGGCATGGTCAGCCGCAGATGGTCGACCGTCGCCCCGTGCTGCTCGTGATACATGCGCAGTCCGATGACCACAGCGGTCAAGAAGGCATCGTTCATCGTGCAGCCCACGGCACGCGCGGCGCGGCGTATTTGCTCGACGGGTGCATCGAGCACCGCCAGTCGGCGACCGAGACTGCGTTCGATCATCACTGGCGACAGCGTCGCGGTAACAGGCTTGGCCAGACGGACCAGCGAGGTCGCGAACGCGGCGCTGTCGCGTAGCGCCCGCGCGGGATGAGTGAGAGCTCGCCACGCGGTTTGTGGCGTCGCGCTGATACCGCCGCGAAGGAGATCTGAGCCGACCGACCAATTCCATGCCACGATATCGCGCAGTGCGCCGTCACTGTCGTGCGGCAGCTCGGGCGAATTGCCGCGATCGGTGCCAGCACGATCGAAATCGAGTAGCGCGGTGGCGATCTGAATGCCGCCGATACCATCGGTGAGGCTGTGGTGCACTGTCATCACCAGCGCGCATCCCCCATCCGACAAACCGCTGAGCAACGTCGAGCGCCACAGTGGACGAGCCGGATCGAAGGCGGTCATCGCCTCGGTGCGCGCGAATTCGAGTACCGCGGACATAGTCGCCGGTTCAGGCAGCGCAACCCGTCGCAGGTGCCAGGACAGGTCGAAGCCCGGATCGAGGGCCCACCTGGGCGGAGCGAGACCGAACGGCACGGTGATCAGCCGATGCCGCAACCTCGGCACGAGGCGGGTGCCGCGATCGATCGTCTGCACCAGGCGATCCCAGTCCGGATCGGTATCGAGGATCAGAACCGCGACGATGGTCGAACGCAGGACCGGATCGCGCTCCATGTTCCATGAGAACAGGTCCGATTGCGACATGTGGGATTCGCGGGGGCCCATAGCCTGCTGCCTTCGTCTTCGCCGTACCGCTTCGCTTGTGCTTCCCCAGACCTCCACGGTCCGGGTCGGTTCCGCCGAGGCGGTCGCGCGGATCTTGTCTTCCAGAACCGTCGATCGCCGCACGCGATGCCAAGGCATCGCCGCACATCCGTTCCGATAACTCGACGCTGAACGCGATGTAGGCAGAAACACTTGGCGACCACCGGATATCGTGTCCCACGCCGAGCAGCATGCGCTCGATGTCGCAGGCCCAAGGACGGCGCGCTCGGCGGTATCTGTATCAATAAGCCTGCTCGGTCCCGACCGAAGACAACCGATCACGAAGACCTTTATGTCGAGGCCCTTTGTCCTCTCCCTGGGCCGCTGGCGGGTCGGGAACCACCGATGGTCCGGGGTTACGCAGTTTCGCCGTACCCCTCGGTCAACGCGCGACTATGCACTCAGGCCCGGGGCCCGCCGACGCGGGTCTGCAGGTTTCTGTCCCGCTTTGGACAGACCTCGGCCTGGGACTCGGTAGAATCGAATGATGACGTTCCTCCGGGAATCCGAGGAACTTTCCGATCTCAGCAAGATCGAGGACCGGGCGTCCTCGGTCGCCCAGATGCTGGTCGACCGAATCACCGCGACTCCAGACGCGGAGGCGTTCCGATTTCCTGACGGCAAGGGCTGGACCAGCGTGTCCTGGAAGCAGTTCGGCGACCGCGTCAATATCCTCGCCGCCGGATTGATCGCACTGGGAATGCAGGCCGAAGACCGGGTCGCGCTCGTATCGTCCACACGCTATGAATGGGTGCTCGCCGACTTCGCCGTGATGTGCGCCGGTGCGGCCACCACCACCGTGTACCCCACGACCAACGCCACCGGCGTCGCGTTCATCGTCGCCAACTCGGGCAGCCGTATCGTGATTGCCGAGGATCAGACCCAGGTCGACAAACTGATCGAACACCGCGTCGAACTGCCCGACGTGCAACGGGTAGTGATCGTCGATGGCGAGGGCGACGGAAACTGGGTCATCACTCTCGACGACCTCGAAAAGCGCGGACGCGGACTGCTCGCCGAATCCCCCGACGCGGTCGCCGACCGCATCCGCGGGATCCGGCCCACGCATCTGGGCAGCATCATGTACACCTCCGGGACGACGGGCACCCCGAAGGGGGTTCGGCTGCCGCATTCGGCATGGACCTACAGCGCCGCAGCGATCGACGCCGTGAACGTTCTCAGCTCCGACGATCTGAACTTTCTGTGGCTGCCGCTGTCCCACGCGTTCGGCAAGGTGATGTTGGCGCTGTCGCCACTGATCGGCTTTCCCACCGCGATCGACGGCCGGGTGGACAAGATCGTGGACAACATGGCGGTACTGCACCCCACTATCGTGGCGGCCGCCCCGCGCATCTTCGAAAAGGCGCATGCCCGGATCGAGGGCACGATGGCCGAAGAACGCGGGCTCGAGAAGAAGCTCTTCGACTGGGCGATCGGGGTCGGCCTGAAGGTCTCGCGTGCCAGGCAGGCTGGCGAGAAACCGTCGCCTCTCGTTTCACTGCAGCACAAAGTTGCCGACAGGCTGGTGCTTTCCAAAGTCCGTGAACACTTCGGTGGTCGGCTGCGGTACTTCGTTTCGGCATCGGCCCCCTTGGACCGTGATGTCGCGCAATGGTTCGACGCGATCGGCATCATCGTGCTCGAAGGCTACGGCCTGACCGAGACCGCCGCCGCCTCGTTCATCAACCGCCCAGGTGCATACCGGTTCGGAACTGTAGGCAAACCGTTCCCTGGCACCGAGGTCAAGATCGCCGAAGACGGTGAGATCCTGATCAAAAGCCCGGGTGTGATGAGCGGCTATCACGACCGCCCCGACGCCACCGACGAAGCTTTCGACGCGGACGGCTGGTTCCGCACCGGCGACATCGGCGAGATCGACGCAGACGGGTTCCTGCACATCACCGACCGCAAGAAAGACTTGTTCAAGACCTCGCAAGGCAAATACGTCGCGCCCTCCGCGATTGCCGCCACATTCAAGGGAATGTGTCCATACGCAGCGGAATTCATCGTCTACGGAGAGACACGACCCTATTGCGTCGCATTGGTCGGCCTCGACGCCCAGGCCATCACCGAATGGGCCGGCAAGCACGACCTAGCCGACAGACCGCTCGCCGAAATCGCTCGGCACAAGAAGACCCATGACGTCATCGCCGCCTATATCGACCAACTGAACACCCAACTCGATCGCTGGGAACAGGTCAAGAAATTCGACATCATCGACCACGAACTGTCCGTGGAGGCTGGTGATCTCACACCGAGTATGAAACTTCGCCGCAAGATAGTCGTCGAGAACCTTGCCGACAGCATCGACACCCTCTATCACTGAAGTCGATCGAGCAGTGCCCGGCGCGGGCCCGACAGGTACACCTTGCGGATGACCTGAACGTCCGGGTACTTCTCCTGCCAGCCCGCGAGCTGCTCGGCGAGGATCGCCTGTCCGGCGGTCTCGGCGTCGTGGTCGGTGATTGTGTAGGGGAGTCCGGCGAAGCGGTCGTAATACAGATCGCTCCAGGCATGCACGGCGACGAGTTGGGCGTTGCACTCGCTGGCTTCGGCGAATGCGGCCGCCACCGCAGCCGAGCTGACCGGTCTGGCGTCGGCGCCGAGCACAACCGGGCCGATGCGCCGGGCCTGTTGTTCGGTGCCGGTGTCACGGACCACCACGATCGGGCCGCGGCCATGGCTGGCGACGGCGAGCAGTGTCGACCCGAGATGGCTCAGGGTGCCGCCTGCGCCCTGAGCGCCGATCGCGACCAGATGCGCGGTTTCGGACAGCTCGATCAGCAGGCGTGCCGGATTGGCTTCGGAGACTTCGGTTTCCACGGTCAGCGTCGGATCCACTTGGTGAGCCAGCCGACGCGCGGTACGGACCAAGTCTGCACCTTCGCGGCGGATCGCATCGATCACCGGGGGCATGATCACGTCATAGATCCCATAGACGGCCTCGGCGGCAGCGAGTCCAGGCCGTGCACGATCCGCAGGCCGCGGCCCCGACGCCGTCTCGGCGGCCCCTCGGACGGCGAGATCGGCGGCTTCGGAGCCGTCGATGCCGACCACAATTTCGGCCGACGCCAGTCGGTGTCGATCATCGTAATGCTGGGCGGTCATGGGCAGTGTCCCTTCGGATTCCGAAAAATCTGCTACCCGAAGATTCGGAATCCGAGATGGTCCGGCACGCCTGGCGTTGGTCCCGAACCGCAGAGCACAAAGGCCGCTCCTGTCGTAGCTGATTCGGCATGCACGAGGCCCTGCATGGTGGACATGCGCGTGCCATCGCCAGGTGCGAGCGTGCGTGCTGTACCGGTAGAACTCAGGGCAGCGGCGCGGACCAGCGCAGCACCGTGCCTCCGCCGAGACCGTTCGCAACGCGGAAGCTGCCGCCCGCTTGTTCGGCGCGCGTCGCCAGATTCGCAAATCCGCTCAATCGCGCGACATCGTCGGGCAGGCCGATACCGTCGTCGGTCACCTCGATAGTGACGTCATCGCCTACACGCAGATGGACCGTCACCGTCGTGGCCTGCGCGTGCCGCACCGCGTTGCTGACTGCTTCGCGCAGTACTGCCTCGACGTCTTCAGATAGTGGCGGCGCCAGCACCGAGACCGGGCCGACGAGTCGAATTGTGGTGCGCAGCCCGCTTTCGCCGACCATGTCGGCAATGATCGCGTGCAGTTGTTTGCGCAGCGTCGGGGCGCCCGCGGTGGTGCTGCTGTGCAGGTCGAAGATCGATTCCCGGATGTCTTGGACGATCGACTGGATGTCGGCGATGGTGTCGATGAGCCGGGATTTGACCTCTGGTGCGCGGGCCCGCTGCGCTGTGCCCTGTAGTGAGAGACCGACCGCGAACAGGCGCTGAATGACATGGTCGTGCAGGTCGCGCGCGATCCGGTCGCGGTCGGAGAGCACATCGAGTTCGCGCATCCGCCGCTGGATAGTCGCCTGCCGCAAGGCGAGTGCGGCTTGATCGGAGAAGGCGGCCATCATCGACTTCCCAGCCTCGTCCAATTGTTGCGCACCCGCCGGTTGCACGGTGACGAGCACGCCGATGACCGAATCCTCGGCGCGTAGCGGCAGGATCAGCGCGGGCCCGAATTTCGATGGTTCATAGAAGACCGGCCGGAAGCGCAGTTCGTCGACCGCGACGACCCGGCCGGACCGGAACGCTTCGCCGGAATTCGATTCACCCATCGGGATGCGCTCGCCGAGCAGTTCGTCGGCGCCGACGCCCGCGGCGGCCTCTACCATCAGTTCGGTGACATCCTCGACCGGGACTTCGGGGTCCTCGGGCAGGGCGAGGAAGGTGCACGCCGACTGGGTGAGTTCTAGCGCCCGTTCGGCGACCAGCTCGAGTGCCGTACCCGGTTCGCCGCCCGCGAGCAGCTCGGTGGCCACATCGTGGTTGGCTTCCAGCCATTGCTGGCGGGTCTGGGACTGCTCGTAGAGGCGGGCGTTGGCGATGGCGATGCCCGCCGCAGCGGCGAGTGCCTGCACCACGACCTCGTCGTCCTCGGTGAACTCCTGGCCACCGGCCTTCTCAGTCAAATACAGGTTGCCGAAGACTTCGTCGTGGACCTTCACCGGTACGCCGAGGAAGGTGTGCATCGGTGGGTGGTGGGAGGGAAAGCCGACCGAAGAGGGATGCCTCGAAAGGTTGGTCAACCGAAGGGGTTTGGGCTCCTCGATCAGCAAGCCGAGCACACCGTGACCGCGCGGCAGATCGCCGATCATGACCCGGGTGCGGTCGTCGATGCCCTCGTAGACGAACTCGGAGAGCTCATTGCTGGTCTTATCGGTTTCTCGTACGCCGAGCGCGCCGTATCCGGCGTCGACCAGCTCGATGGCGGTGTGCACGATCGAGCGAAGCGTGTTGTCCAGGTCCAATCCGGCGGTGACCACCAGCATCGCCTCGATCAGGCGATCCATCTGATCGCGGACACCGACGATCTGGACGATCCGGTCCTGGACTTCGCCGAGCAATTCACGAAGTCGCAGCTGGGCCAGGGTCTCCGTCACCGGAGTTTGGCCGGGTCCGGTGGACATGCCGCCATCCATCCCCCCATTTTCGCATGACCTCTACCCCATGGGGCGCCGTGTAAACCTCCCCGCGCAGCACCCATGACACCGATGTGTTTTTGCGCAGCTGCGCGGACGCGGCTGGGGTCACTGCCATGTTCCGTGCGCTTCAGCGGGTTCGACGAGTGTCATGCCTGCGGTAGCGCCACCGTCGATGACGAATTCCGATCCGGTCGAGAAGGTGGCCTCATTGACGATGAAGCCCACCATCGCCGCGACCTCCTCTGGCTCGCCGAAACGCGGAAGCGGCTGGGCCGCAGCAATACTGGTATCGAAGCCGGCTGTCATCGGAGTGTGGATCGGTCCAGGGTGCACCGAGCAGACCCGGATACCGGCGTCGCCGAGTTCGAGTGCGGCGGCCTTGGTCAACCCGCGCAGGCCCCATTTGCTGGCAACGTAACCGGCGATCCCGGAATAGCCCATCAGACCCGCGGTCGAGGAAATGTTGACAATGACACCTCCGCCATTCGCGCGCAGCCGCGGGGCCGCCAGATGCATACCGAGCCAGGCGCCGAACAGGTTCACATCGACGACGTGCCGGAACATCGCGGGGGATTCGGACTCGATACCGCCGAAGTCGATGATGCCCGCATTGTTCACCACAACGGCCAGTGGTCCGAAGTCCGCTTCGGCGTCGTCGAGTACCCGCCGCCAACCATGTTCGTCGGTGACATCGAGGTGCCGGAACATCACTGTCGGACCTAGGGATTCGGCCGTCGCGGTGCCCTCGGTGTCGAGGAGGTCGGCCACCACGACGCGCAGGCCGGATTTGACGAGCGTTTGCGCGATGACCGCGCCGATGCCGTGCGCCCCGCCGGTGACGACGGCGCTTCGGCCATGGAAATCGGGCATGGTGCCCACCTCCTTATCGCTGACGCGCAGCGGTTCCTGCTGATGTACTCAGGATTTCGCAACAGGCGCCCCAGCGTGATGGCCGAAGGTCATTGATGTGACGGGACTTCTGGACCGTCCGCGCACTCCCGTTGCCGGCGGCCGACCGTAGCTGGCGTCCTGGAAGTCCCGCCAGGATGGGGCGTCTTGCCCTACCTGCGGTATCGCCGCGGTGAGAGCGTGAATTGGGAGGAAAGAAAGGATGACGATGGACCACGGACTGCCCGATGATCACAGCGTGCGGGTTGCACTAGCGCTCGCGGTGCGGGCGCCGTCGGTACACAACACCCAACCATGGCGATGGCGGATCGCGGACCGCAGCGTCCACCTGTATCTGGATCCGACCCGGGCTTTGCCCCCTCCCGACCTCGACCAACGCGATCTCGTCTTGAGCTGTGGTGCCGCGCTGCATCATCTGCGCGTCGCGTTCGCCGCGCTCGGCTGGTCAGCAGTGGTGCGACGGCTGCCGAATCCGGCGCAACCGAACCATCTGGCATCGATCGAACCGGTGCGCCATCGGCGAACCCCGAATGAAATCGAGTTGAGCGCCGCCATCACCCGCAGACGAACCGATCGCAGGCTCTTCACTGAGAGGCCGGTGCCGCCCGGGTACCTCGGATTGGTCACCGAGCGCGCGGCGATCCTGGGGGCGACCGTGCGGCAGGTGACCGACCGGTCGCGCGACTACGTGGTCGAAGCGATGCGGGCCGCGGCGGAGCAGCACGCCGGAGAGCCAGAATACCGGTTCGAGCCGCCGGAATGGCGTGACGGACCGGCCACGGCCGCGGTGCCCGCACACGAATGCGACTTTGCCGAGCTGCTCGTAGTCGGCACCTCCGCCGACGATCTGCTCTCGCGATTGTGCGCGGGCGAGGCGTTGAGCGCGGTGCTGCTGACCGCGACGAATGTCGGGTTGGCCACCTGTCTGCTGACCGAACCGCTCGAGACACCGACACTGCGGGACCGTGTCCGTGCCGGCGTCCTGAACAATTACGGCTACCCCCAAGCCGTGATCAGAGTCGGCTGGGCACCGACGAGCGATGGACAGTTACCCCGCACACCTCGTCGGGCGGTCGAGGATGTGTTGGCTCCATCGACGGTAGGGGTCGCCGAGGCGACCGCCTGCTGACTGACGGACTTGGACTACTTCGGATCGGGCGATCGCTTTTCCGCCGTCTCCAGGCGTTTTTTCGCGGTCGCCAGGGCAGCCGCCAATCGGTCGCGTGCTTCTCGGGCAACCGCACGCAGCTCCGGCCGGTCGGTGTGGTGCAGGACCTCGCCGCACAGCAGCAACACCGGGTCGACCGCTTCGACGAGGGTGGTGTCGCCGTCAGTGCGCACTACGACGTTGCACGGCAGCAGCAGTCCGACCCGGGGATCGGCGATCAGCGCACGCTGCGCGAGGATCGGGTGGCAGGCGCCGAGAATCAGGTAGTCGTCCATCCGCACACCGAGCTTCGTCTGCAGCGTGGCGCGCACGTCGATCTCGGTCATAACGCCGAAACCCTGTTCGGCCAATGCCTTTCGCAGTTCCGAGACGGCGTCGGCGAACAGCGCTTGCACCCGCACAGCGAGGGTGGCGGCGATCGGCCGGCGGATCTCGGTCACGAGATCCCCGGTCCGCACAGCGGCGTCCAGCGCCACCAGATACACCTCGGTCGGTGGCCCCATCGGTTGATAGTCGGAGCATCGGATCCAGTCGTCCAACGCGCGGTACGCGTCACCGATGTGTCGATAGTCGCCGTGGTGCCTGGTGCTGGCGCACAGCCTCGGCTCGGGACGGCGCAAGCCGGCTTGTTCAGTGGTGCCGTCGAGTGCGCCGTCGGTCACTGGGAGACCGAAGTCCACCTCGGTGGTCATACCTGGTCCGAGCATACCCAGATACGTCGTCGACGGTGGTCCGGCCGGCGCGATTCCGGTGCGTTCGGCTAACTCGTAGAGTGCTCGCATCCCCTCCCGGATATCGTCGCCGGCAAAGTCGCCGCGCACCGAGCGGCGCAGTTCGAGCATGGTGGTGGTGTTCGATTCGACGACCTCGACCCGATATGACATCTCTGGCCTCAGGACCGGTGCGCGATATGGCCGAGTTCGGCGCGGGCGAGGCGGTCTGCCCAAGCCCGCGCGCGCTCCAACTCACCCGGCGTTACCGGGCCGAGGATGCCGTCGACGAGGAAGTCCACCGGTCGGTCGACGAGCTCATAACCCAGGCGCCGCAACCGTTTTCCGGCACCACGTGCGGCCGATCCCGGTAGCCAGGTGGGTTTCGCGGCCTTGGTGGCGAAGGCGGCGGCCCGGGAGCCCGGCGGCACCGGCAGTGCCGCGTCGAGCCATTCGCGCATGCCGATATCGACCGCGACCGGTGCCTCGGTCCGGCTCGCCGCGTCGCGCCGAGTCCGAGCCCGGCTCATCCCGAGGGCGTGTGTCGGGGCACCGACCACCAGCAGATCCACCGTCGGTTCGGGGCGCTGGGCAGCGGCGGCCACATCCAACACCTCCACCTCGCCGTATTCGCCCAATGCCGCTGCGATGGCCTTGGCGATGGCGGCGGTGTTGCCGAACATCGACTCGTAGACGACCCGGATCCGCATCTCGGTCTCCCTCTGCACTGATACCTGCGGAAACTTCTGCGCTCCCGACGCTACGGCCGCCCGACGGCCGCACACAGTGCCGAACCGACGCAGGCCGAGGGACTTTCGACCATCCCTTCCCGACTTGCCGATCGCGGCCGCGGCCTACCGGGCGTACGAAAACACGAGGTCGGTGGAGCCCGAACAGGGAACCTTTCCGCTCCGCTCTGGATCGCGACTCCCTCGCCTTCGTCGAAAAGCTCACCCGCACAACCGGAGTCCGCATCGATGAGGCCGACTACCTGCACCTGGCCTCCATCGATTTCCTCACCACGGCCGGATAGCGCAACAAACGGCAGCGGCCATCGGTCAAGACGAACCGACCTCGAGAAACTCGTCGAGTGGTCGTCGGGGCGTCGGGGCCGATTCGGTGTCCTCGGGTGCGATGCCGATGCGGACGATGACCTGGGGGAAGTCCCAGTGGGGGATCAGGTCGGTGATCACCGAGCGGCTGGCGGCGAGTTCAGTGATGTGGGTCAGAGCGCAGGTGGCCAAGCCGCGGGCGGTGCATTCGAGCAGCACCTCCGAGAGCGCCTCGCCGGTATGCAGCCACTGTGCCGGGGTATCGCCTAGGGTGCTGAGCACCACCAGCCGGGCCTTGTCCTCGAGCCCGTCTCGGCGGGCCGAATACGGCGTGGACGGGAAACTGCGTCCGACATCGACCCTGGCGGCCTCGGCATCCGATACCAGCGCGGCCGCGGGGACTCCTTCCTGGGCGTCGGAATGTCCGGCCCACCAATGCAATTCGGTCTGATACTCCATATCGTAACGGCGCAACGCCGTGGCATGTTCGGTGGCCGCGGCCAGTCGGTGCCTGCTGCTGTCGGCGATCTCGTCGACCGCCACATGATGTGGTCGCGCCAGTTCGCGCACAGCGCTGAGCACGTCGTGCCAGTTGTCCGGCGTCAACATCGGCAATCGATCGGTATGGCGCCGGTGGATGGCGCGCACCCGAGTGGCTGTCGTGTTCAGCGCACCGGGCCACGGCCGGAACTCCAGCGTGGCCAAAAGGCCCGGCAGACCGGGGTCGGGGAGGCGAGTGACCTCGGCGAACCAGCCCATCGACAGGAAGGCCAGGCGCGCATGGTCGAGCACCGCGCCGCAGCTGAGCACCAACTGCCTGCCGAGCGGATCCGCCGACTGCAGCAGTCGATCGGTATCGCTGCACAGTTGCAGTCGTGCGCCGTCGAACACCCAGCGCCACGGCTGGGTGTTATGCACCGAGGGGGCCCGGGAGGCGAGCTTTAGCGCCATCCGTACGGTCCGCAGATCGGGTGTGCTCGCACGATCACTTGCGTTCATATTCCGAGTCTCGCCTTCGGGACCCGACCGCCACGACGGGCATTGCGCACCTATCCGGGGGGCCATGGTCACCGCCGCACCGGCACACCACTGGCCTGATCTCGGTCTGGACGGGTGATCACCAGGCCACGTGGCGTCAGGGCGCACCGCGACAGCTGGAGCGCGAAGCACGCGGCATGTCGGTGGCGCTGGTCTGCGAGGCCATTGCGGTGCCGGGTTCGGGCTTGTACGCGCCCATCCGGTCCCCCTGATCAGGAGCGATTGTCATGGGATCTCGGACGTCCTCGTCATGCCGAGCACGATGAAGTTGCCCAGGCCGACGATCCGGTTATCGACAAAAGCGCCGAGCGCACAGGGCGCAGGATCGCGCACCGCGAGGGCGCGCGACATTCGGTAACTCGGTCGGACGCGGCACGAGAATTCGGAAGAGGCTGTTGTTCTCGGGCATCCCAGCGTGCAGATCCGCGACAGTGGCGGCATCGGCAGGGCCGAGCGGGCGGACGGTGATGTGTCGGTCGAGGTGATCATGCCGCGGTCTCCGAACCGAGTCGACTAGCGTTGGAGCGCTTCTCTGAACAGGGTCGGATCGGAATTGGGGCCGAAGGTCTCCAATTGAGGACCGAACAGCACTGAACGCCGGGCGTTCTGTGGGGTCCGCGCTCGAAGGATGGCGCCGCTAGGCGGTTTGGGTGACCATGACGGGGCAATGGGCGTGCTGCACAAGAAAATTGCATGTGGAGCCGAGCAACAGGCCGGCGCAGCCGCCCGCTGTCGGCTGCCGACCATGATCAGTTGCGCCGTTATCGGTCATATCATCGAGTGTCGTCGGGCGATACGCCAGCCGATGTGGGCCTTCAGGCCCGTACCCGAAAGTCCATCGTTACCGGCCGCCGACCGCGGCCGGTGGGTCGGACAGTTTGACGGCAGGTACGGCCTTTACAGAGGTACGCTCGGCGCGCTGTTTGATGCCGAGCAGCATCTTGCGCTCCATGACCCAACTACCCGGCTCCATGATGAACCGGCTGAGCATGCGAGTGGGCACCGCCGCCTCGGGCAGCGCGATCCGGTTACGGCTGACCAGCCGAGTGCCTTCGGCGCTCGAATAGAGCCCGAATGCCCACACCCAGTGCTTATCCTCCGAGGCGAACACCACTGCCCGTTCGGGTTCAACGATGGCTATCCGCATCCGTGGGCCGGTCTCACCGAGCACGAAAGTGTCACCGACGGCAAGGTTTTGGAACTGCGGAAGAATGGTGTCGGCGCTATGCATGTTCAGTCCGAGCAGGTTCTCGATCCAGTCGTAGGTGTAGGCGCCGCCCCGGCCGGGTCCCATCTGGACCAACCACGGCCAGATCCGCTCCGGAGCCGCGTCGACCGTAATGGACCTGGTGGCAACGATATCCGGGTCGGTGAGTAGGTCATCACCCGGCATCGCACGGGCGATTTCGTCAGCGCTGGAGCCCCAAGTGAGGCAACGATCACGCAGGACCACTTCATAGCTCACCGCCAACCCGACCAAGCATGTGCCGATTCCGATCGCGCAAGCTGTCATTGTCTTCATATCCCGTACGGTCCACCGAAACCAGTGGCGGGCACAGGGTCGTTCGGCAGCAGGGGCGACGACCTTGGTCCGCCGCAGCGGAACCGCTCGGCCGCGCACGCCGTCACCACCGGCGTTGCGCCGGGTGCGTCTACCCGGATCATGGGACCACCATCAGCCTTCGGCTCCGTCACCGCCGCTGCCGCCGCCTAACGACGCTTGCGCGGCGACACCCTGATCGGCGCGCTCATCTACCGGCTGGCCGACGAGTATCCGTGGCTGTGCGCCTGCGGAACACCACTCGCGGTACTTCCCGCGGACACCGGAGACTCGACAAAGGACCGCTACGTCGGCAATAAGGCCTTTCGGCCCTGATGTCGCGGGCGCCCGGACTGGAGGCTATGTCGCGTGACCGATATTCAGCCGGTACATCGCTTTGAACGGATGCAGTGCGAAGCCGAACCGATGGCCTGGACCATCGATCGGCTGTGTTCGGAATTCAGCGACAGGGTCTCCCGGGAACGGGTGATCGGTGTCGTCGACGGGTGTGCACGGGATCTTGCTGGAACCCCACCCGGCGCAATGCCGGAACTGTGTGAACGACTCGCCCGCCAGTGCTTGCTGGACGTACTCGAACCGACCGCCGTCTGACCTCGACACTGCTGAATTACGGCCCTTATTCACTTCCGCCCGCCGAACGGATAGTCGGTGCCATGGCTCTCACACACCAGGTAGAGCGAATCGCACGCGGAGCGCTGTACTGACGTTCCTGGCCGGAATGTTGGCGATCTGGGCTGCGGCGGGTGCGCTGGCGATGATATTCGGTCTCGTCGACTTCGGTCCGGCGATCGATAGCGCCTGCCGCTACACAGCCCAGTCCGCGGCGGAGTGGCGCTCTGTGTCATTGTCGGGGCCCCGATGGCAGCGACCGCCCTGCTTACCGCCCGCGGTGAACAACACGCGCCGTCGATCGCGATGACCTCCGGGGTGCTGCTGATCGGCGGGATTGTGATGCAACTGGCTGTTATTCGCCACACCAGATGGCTGCAACCGGTGTGCGTGCTGCTCGGCTCGTGCTCGGCTGGGCCGGGCGGCGACGATGATGTCCGTCGCTGACTGTGCCAACGAAGCCGACATACGCGGGCCGACCGGTGGTCGATGCTCCTGCCGGGGTCGGCCTCAGAATCGATGCGCGATCCGATCGGCCCCGGTATGTGCGAGGCGTTCGCCCCAAGCACGGGCGCATTCCAGCGCACCCTGGGCCAGTGGTCCGGTCACGCCGTCGACGAAGAAGTCCACCGGCTGGTCGACGAGTTCATAACCCAAGCGCCGCAATCGTTTACCGGCACTGCGGGCGGCTGAGCCCGGCAACCACGATGGCTTCACAGCCTTCGTGCCGAAGGCCGCGGCCTGGGTGCCCGCTACAACCGGCAGCGCCGTGTCGAGCCATTCCCGGATGCCGACCTCGATGGGGACCAGCGCGTCGGTCCGTTGCGCAGCATCGCGGCGGGTCCGGGCTCGGCTGAGCCCGAGCATATGTGTCGGCCCGCCCACCACCAACAGATCCGCAGCCGGCTGGGGCAGCTCCGCGGCGGCCGCCACGTTGAGCAGCTCCACTGTTGCGTACTCGCTCAGCCCCTGAGCGATGGCAGCGGCGATGGCGGCGGTGTTGCCGAACATCGATTCATAGATGACCCGCGCCAGCATTTCGGTCTCCTCCTGATATGAAACTGGGTGGAGGGTGAAATCGACGCTACGGGCGAACGGCGCCGTCGAACAGGGCCGAACCGACGCTTACTGGGGTACCTTCGGACATCCGAGGGGGTTCCCGATGACTCTCGGCCGTCGCGTCGGGGTCCACGGTGCACAGCGCTGGAACGGTTGCCGGCTTGGAACTTCGAGGCAGGTCGGTCAGGCCTCTGGTCAGGGCACGACCGTCGTCGATTGCGGCTGTGGCAGGCCCAGCGATTGCGCGATCATCGACGACCAGGCGCGGATAGCGCCCCAGTCGCGCAGATCGCCGTAGCGTCCGCCGCCCATGAGGCGGTAGAGCGTACGTGCCTGTAGCGAGACACCGGTGCGTTCGTAATGCCCGGCGAAGGCCCGATAGTCCCGCGGGGCGACCGACGCGACGAGGCCCGCGATCTTCTTCGGCACGGTGCCGCCGATCCATCGCCCGATTGGCCCGCGCAGTGCCGGACCGAGACCGACACTGAACATCCAGACATCAGTGTTGCGCAGGGCTTCGCGGTGGGTCCGAACGAAGGTCGTCGCGGCGGGCAGGAGGTCCCTATTGTGCACGGCGCTACCGAGGATGATCGCGCGGAAATGAGACAGGTCGGGCGCGTGTTCGATGTCGCTCAATTCCACATCGGCGCCACGAGCGCGGAAATCATCGGCGATGAACTCCGCAATATCACGAGTGGATCCCTCTGCGGTCGCGTACATGACCGCGATCCGGGGCGTATTCGATTCCATGCCCTCAGCGTGGTTCAATGCGGGGCTTACCGGTCAGAGTCGTGGTACCCGGGCTACCGGGACCAATGACCCATCGGAGGCAGTTTCGGCGCGGATCAGGCGACGGCAGTGCTGGGTCTCATAGAATTGTGGTTCGAAAGGCAGGTCGCATGTCCACCAACGGCAACTGGCTCGCCCGCAGCGCTGCGACCACCGTGCCCGGCTCGGTGGTGCTGATCGGGCGCGGTCTTTCTCTTCGAAGGCATTCTGAAGTTGCTGGGCCTGAGACGCTCGGCACCGGCCGGTTCGACAAGGCTGATATCTCGGCGGCGGATTCGTTGCAGCACTCGACGGAGTATTCGAAATCGGCTGCGGTGCATTGATTCCGGCTGGTCTGCTTACGCGGCTCGTGGCGATCCCGATGATCGTGGACATGATCGGCGCACTGCTGATCACCAAATTGCCCATCCTCTGAGGTACGGCCGCATTATTCACCGGCAAGTCCGGGTGGTGACCGCGATCCGAAAATGCTGTTCGTCGACTACAACCCGGGATTTCGTCCACGAATCCAGCGCCGACCTGGCCCAACTATGCGGAAGCGTGTTCTTGCTCATCGTCGGTGCGAGCGCCTCCTCGGCCGACGCCGCGCTGGGCCGGGGCACCGGAAGTCGTTGGTAGGTGTCATTCGGCGCGTGTGTCATTGGTACCCACAGGACAGGGCGATCGGCCCTGCCGACGCCGTGCGTGCGGGCGCACAGTGGTGCTACCTACCGAACCGATCCGCAGTCTGCCCCGGTTCGTGATGTCGAGGAGATGCCCGAGATGATGTATTGGTACGACCACGACCTCAATGGGTGGGACTACGCCGGGATGAGCGTCGGAATGGTGTTGTTCTGGGGTCTGCTGATCACCGCGTTCGTACTGGTGGTTCGCATGGTCACCCGCTCCGATCACCCCGCCTCGACCGGTCTGTCGCTGCGGACCGCCGAGCATCTGCTCGCGAAGCGCTTCGCGCGCGGCGAGATCGATGAGAAGGAATACGTGAGTCGGCTCGAAACGCTGCACGCGCATACCGCGCCGCGGGGGTCACGGCGGTGATGAACGGCCCTACCCAGGAGACGATCGGAGTCGCGATGTCAGTGATCGAACGAAACAGTGTGGGGGATCGGGTCGAAGCTTTGCCGGCTCGTCGGGCGATGGTGGGATCGGCATTGGCGGTCGTGCGGGCGGGGAAGTTGGAGTTCTTCTCCGGCAACGGTTTCGCCGATCTCGCCGCGCATCGGCCGATGACCGTGGATACGGTGGTGCGGGTCGCGTCGATCACCAAGACGTTCACCGCACTCGGGGTTATGCAGCTGGTGCAGCGGGGCCTGGTCGACCTCGATGTCCCGGTGGAGAAGTACCTGCGCGCCTTCCCACTCGTTCCCGCCGACCCCGCTTTTCGGCCCGCCACCGTGCGCCACTTGTTGACCCACACCGCAGGGATCGGCGAGACAGCGCATCCCGCACGGGTTTTGCGGCCGGACTTCGGTGAGAGCGTGGATCCGGGCACGCCGATCCCAGCGTTGGCGGACTACTACCGAGCCGGCTTGCGCCTGCGGGCCGAACCGGGCACTCGGTGGACCTACTCCAACCATGGGTTCGCCGCGCTCGGGCAGATCATTGCGGACGTCAGTGGAACCTCGTTGGCACAGTATCTGCGCGAGAACATCTTCCGACCACTCGGCATGACCGATACCGACCTGGAGCTCACGCCGAGTATGCGCGCACGCCTCGCGACGGGCTACCACCTGCGGGGCAGCGGACCACGCGCCATCACCCTTCGCGAGATGGTGACCGCTGGAGCCGCGTCGGCCTACTCGACGCCCCGCGACATGGCGCGCTATCTGGCAGCGCTCTCCGGCGGCGGGGCCAACGAATTCGGCGCGGTTGTCGAATCCAGCACGCTGGCGACGATGTTCGAGCCGCAGTATCAGCCGGATCGGCGGATACCGGGGATGGGTCTGGCTTTCTTCCGTGGCGTCGCGGGTAGTCATCGAATCGTCGAACATCAGGGCATACTGCCCGGGTTCGACTCCCAGATCTGGGTCGCGCCCGACGACGGGCTCGGGATCTTCGCAAGCACCAACGGCGCGCACCGTGCCATGCTGTGGCTACCCGCGGAGGTTTCCGAGTTGATGAATGATCTGCTGGGTGTGCGCGCCGACGCGATTCGAACCGATGCCGGTCACCATCCGGAGATCTGGAACGAGATCTGCGGCTACTACCGCCTGCCCGGCGCCCTCACTGATCTTCGTGCCCGTTCGATGATCGGCGCTGGGGTGCAGGTCCGGATCCATGCCGGGAGGCCCGTGCTGCGGCTCTTGACCCCCGTTCCGAGCTTGCTGCGCGGATTGCCGCTGCATCCTGACGACCCCAGCGATCCGTGGGTATTCCGGGTCGACCTCACCCGGTTCGGCATCGGTACGGGCCGGATCGTGTTCACGCGAGACTCGGCGGGCGACTCGATGCGCATGCATTTCGATCTGGTACCGATGACGCTGCTGCGCCGCGGCGACCGATAAACGAGGAATCAGCCGCGTGTGGCGCCGATGTCGGTCTGCACGGTCGCCGCGGCGCAGACACCGGATTGGGCTGCTGGTCGGGGCGGTTGGGTTGGCGAAAGCGGGCGAGCGCTGTGCTCCAGCCAGCGGCCCGCCATCGCCGTACGCCGATGGTGCGGTGTGATGCCGCGGCCGAGCAGGAGCCGTCGGTTCCCGGCATCCGCCCGATCGCCTGGATGTGTCGGGGGCATTCGGCTCCTCTCCACATGACCTCCGGCTCTTGATCGGGCCGACAAATCGCCCCAGCCTTGAGCTGTGAGCACAGGCGAGCAGGCCGCACAATTGATCGACGCGCGCCGATATGACGCGGTGATCTTCGATATGGACGGTGTGGTCACCGACAGCGCATCGATGCACGCCGCCGCGTGGACCGAACTGTTCGACCCCTTCGTGGCGTCTCGGCCCGCCGAGCCCGGGCAGGACCGCTCGCCATTCACCGCGGTGGACTACCAGCGCTTCGTCGACGGCAAGCCGAGATATAGCGGTGTGGCGGATTTCCTTACCGCACGCGGTATTTCGCTGCCCTGGGGGGATCCGTCCGATCCGGAGGACGCTGCCACGGTGTGCGGTCTCGGCAATCGGAAGGATCACCTTTTCCAGGATCGGCTGGCCCGCGACGGCGTTCCGGTCTTCGAGTCCACGGTCGCCTTGGTGCGTGAACTGCGGGACGCGGGGATCGGTACCGCGGTCTTCTCCGCCAGCCGCAACTGTGCCCAGGTGCTCGAGGCGGCCGGGATCGGGGACCTGTTCGCGGAACATGTCGACGGGGCCGTCGCCGAGAACCTCCGGCTGCCGGGAAAACCCGATCCGGCCATGCTGGTCGAGACGGCTCGGCGGCTCGGCGCGGATCCGGGCCGGACGGTCGTGGCCGAGGACGCCGAAGCGGGGGTGACGGCCGGGCGGCGCGGCGGTTTCGCGCTGGTGATAGGTATCGATCGAACCGGGCACGCCGATCAATTGCGTGCCCATGGGGCCGATGTCGTGGTTGCCGATCTGGCCGAGGTGCGGGTGCGCGCTGGGTTCCGACGCATGTCGGAGATTCCGGGTGCGCTGGAGTCATGGCCCCGGATATCTGCTCTGCTCGACACCGCGAATGTGGCCGTGCTGATGGACTTCGACGGAACGCTCGCCCAGATCGTGCCCGATCCGGATGCCGCCGTCCTGGTCGACGGCGTGGCGGCCGCGATTACCGAGCTCGCCGGTATCTGCCCGGTCGCGATCATCAGCGGTCGCGATCTCACGGACCTGCGCAAGCGGGTTGGTCTGGAGGGGATTTGGTATGCGGGCAGCCATGGTTTCGAATTGATCGATCCGGCCGGCGGTTACCACGTGCACGACGCGGCACCGACCGCCGAGCACGCCATTGCCGCTGCCGCGGATGAGCTGACCCGTCGAATGGCCGAAATGCCCGGAATTCTGGTGGAGCACAAGCGATTCGCCGTCGCAGTGCACTACCGCAACGCCGCACCCGGAGTGGTGGCCAGTGTGATCGGCGCCGTGCACGCGGTCGCGCAACAGTCCGGGCTTCGTATCTCCAACGGTCGCAAGGTAACCGAGTTGCGCCCCGATACGGACTGGGACAAGGGCCGGGCGCTGGACTGGATCCTCGATCAGCTCGCCCGCCCGGAGCTGCCGATCTACCTCGGCGACGATCTCACCGACGAGGACGCCTTCGATGCAGTCGCCGCACACGGGATCGGAATCGTCGTGCGCCACAGTGAGGATGGCGATCGCCGCACGGCCGCACGGTTCGCGGTGGACGGACCGGACCGGGTCAGGAAAGTCCTCGACCGGCTCGCCGGGACATTGCATCGCGAATCCGACGCGGACACCGCCGATGCCTGGACCCTGGCCTTCGACGGCTACGACCCCCAGACGGAGAAACTCCGAGAAGCACTCTGCACGCTCGGCAACGGATACGTCGCCACGCGCGGCGCGTCGCCGGAAGCACGGGCGGGGGAGCACCACTATCCCGGGACTTATGCGGCCGGCATCTACAACCGGCTCACCGACGAAATCGCCGGGCGGCAAGTCTCCAACGAGAGTCTGGTGAACCTGCCGAACTGGCTGCCGGTGTCGTTCCGGATCGAGGACGGCCCGTGGTTCGACCTCGACACCACCGAACTGCTGTTCTACCGGCAGGAACTGGACCTGCGCCGGGCCGTGTTCACCCGCCGCTTCCGGTTCCGCGACGCCGCGGGCCGGATCACCGCGGTCGAGCACCGGCGGGTGGTCGCTATGCACCGGCCCCATGTCTGCGCTCTGGAGACCACGGTTGTCGCCGAGAACTGGTCGGGGCGCCTGGTGATCCGTTCGGCCCTGGACGGAGCTGTCCGAAATGAGCTGGTGCAACGCTATCGGGGACTGTCCGGCGACCATCTCACCGATATGCAGGGGACAAAGCTGTCCGCTGATTCGGTGTTGCTGACGGTCCGGACCAGCCGGTCTGGAATTTCGGTGGCACTCGCGGCGCGCAGCAGGATCCTGCAGAACGGGGAAATCATCGACCGGGCAGGAGATTTCGTCGAACAAGATGGAGTGGTGGGACATGATTTCACCGTCGAGGTGGTCGGCGGGGCAGCGGTCACCCTGGAGAAGACGGTCACCATCTGCACCGGGCGTGATCACGCGACCTCGACGCCGGAGGAGGAGGTCGTGCGCTGGCTCAGCGCCGAGGGCGGATTCGGGCAACTGCTCGACGGTCATGTCGCGGCCTGGGAACGCCTGTGGGATCGGCTGTCCATCGAACTCGAAGATCGCAAGAACGCGGCCCGCGTGCTGCGCGTGCATCTGCTGCATCTACTGCAGACGCTCTCGCCCAATACCGCCGATCTCGACGTCGGTGTCCCCGCGCGCGGACTGCACGGTGAGGCGTACCGCGGACATGTGTTCTGGGATGAACTGTTCGTCTTCCCGGTGCTGAACCTGCGTTTTCCCGCCCTGACGCGATCGTTGCTCCGGTATCGCTACCGGCGACTACCCGAGGCGCGACGCGCGGCGCACGAAAACGGCCTGTCCGGAGCGATGTTCCCATGGCAGTCCGGCAGTGACGGGCGCGAGGAAAGCCAGCAAATGCATCTCAATCCACGCTCCGGACGGTGGAATCCCGACCCGAGCCAGCGAGCCAATCACATCGGCATCGCGATCGCCCACAACGTGTGGCAGTACTACCAGGTGACCGGCGACCGCGAGTTCCTGCGCGAATGTGGTACCGAGATGCTGGTGGAGATCGCCCGGTTCTGGTCCAGTATCGCCAGCTACGACACAACCCGGGACCGCTACCGAATCCGGGGTGTGATCGGACCGGACGAATTCCATTCTGGTTATCAGGCACGGCCTTTCGACGGAATCGACGACAACGCCTATACCAACATCATGGCGGTGTGGGTGATTCGTCGCGCTCTCGACGCGCTCGACCTGCTCGCGCCGCGCGAACGCACCGAACTGCTGGAAACCCTCGGTGTGGCGCCATCGGAACCACAGCATTGGGCCGACGTCAGCCGCCGCATATACGTGCCGTTCCATGGTGGCATCATCAGCCAGTTCGAGGGCTACGACCAACTGGCAGAACTGGATTGGGCACGGTACCGGCAGCGGTACGGCGATATCCAGCGACTGGACCGCATACTCGAGGCGGAGGGCGACGACATCAATCGCTACCGGGCCGCCAAGCAGGCCGACGTGCTGATGCTGTTCTATCTGCTGTCCTCCGACGAATTGCGGGAACTGCTGGGAGAACTCGGCTACGACCTGCCCGCATCGATGATCCCCTGCACCATCGACTACTACCTCGCCCGGACCTCACACGGATCGACACTGAGCAGCGTCGTCCATTCTTGGGTGCTGGCCCGCGCCAACCGGGAGCGAGCGATGGAATTCTTCGACAGTGTCCTCGAGTCCGATATCGGTGACATCCAGGGTGGCACCACCGCCGAGGGTATCCACCTCGCCGCGATGGCAGGCAGCATCGACTTGTTGCAACGCTGCTTCACCGGGCTCGAAACCCGTGCCGAGCGTTTGATATTCGCGCCGCACTGGCCGTCATCCCTCGGTGCGCTGACCTTCCCGATTACCTACCGCGGGCACCAACTGAGAATCCGAATCAGCGGCAGCGACGTCGAGGTCAGGTCGGAGCCGGGAAACTTGCCACCGATCGAGATCGAATGCCGCGGACAGATCGAACAGTTGGCTCCCGGCTGGACCTTCCGGGCTCGCGCCTAGCGGCCCCTGATTCGAACAGCACACTGTGGCAACGGAGGAGCCGATCATGCGGTGGTATCACGACTATCTGCGCTGGCTGTATCGCACCGGCCGTCCGAATCTGTTTGCGCGCGTACAGAATTGGCTCTCAGCCCGCGCTTTCGCGGCCGGAATCATGCCCCGCCGGGTCGCGGCGTTGGGGATCCGGGGGCGGCGCAGCGGTCGCCTCATCTGGTTTCCGATCGTGCTGACCGAATTCGACGGTCGGCGCTATGTGGTGTCGATGCTCGGTGTCGACGTCAACTGGGTGCGCAATCTGACCGCCGCGGGCGGCCGAGCCATCCTGCGGCACGGTCGCCGGGAATCGGTCCTGCTGGTGTCGGTCGATCCGGAAAGCCGGGCCCCGATCCTACGGCGCTACCTCCAACTCGCACCCGGCGCGCGACCGCACATCCCAGTACCACGCGATGCCCCGGTCGCCGCCTTCGAGCCTATCTCCCCGGACTATCCGGCATTCCGAATCGCCCCGGGCCAGTAGGCCCCGCACCGCGCCGCGCGACAGGACATCGGCCACAGGACGTCGTTGAGACCGTTCCGCGCGCTTGCCCGAGTGTCGGGGGCCAACGTCACCATCCCCGGTTACCTTGGCATCGGCCCGGCGGCACCCCACTGAGAAGAATTGCCGTTATAGCAGGCAGTTTCCCAGCCGGTGGCCGGGCCTCGGCGGCTGCCGGGGTAGGTGGCTGTGATGAGCGAATTGGGCCCGCTCGATTCGGGTTTCATGGAGATGGAAGACGCCGACCGGCACATCAGTCTCGGGATCGGCGCGGTTGCGATCATCGCCGGTCCGGTACCGACGCGCCAGGAGTTCACGGCCGCGATGGCTGGCAGCCTGGTGAGCGATAGTCGGCTCCGCCAGCGAGTACGCCGGACCGTCGCGGATCTCACCGCCCCGGTGTGGGAGGACGATCCAAATTTCGATCTGGCACATCACCTGCGGTGGACGGCGCTGCCGGAGCCCGGCGACGAGGCGGCGCTGCGCGAATTGGTCGCCGCCGAACTCGAGGAACGACTCGACCGAGACCACCCGCTGTGGCAGTGCATCGTCGTCGAGCATCTGGCAGCGGATCGCTGGGCGCTGATCATCAAAGCCCATCACACTATGGTGGACGGCGCGTCCGGCATCGGCCTGTTCGAGAGTCTCTGCGATCCGGAATCCAGCACGAGTGCGCCGCGCCTGAGCACCGGTACACGTCAACGGATCAACGCTTTCGGCTTGGCGGCCGAGGGCATTCGACTGTCGATGGCCATGCCAAGAATGGCCTTCGACATCACGCGGGCCCTGATTCCGGTCGTGTACGCCGCGGTAACGCCGACCGGCACATCCTCGTTCAACGGCCCGATCGGCCGACAGCGGCGCTACGCCGTCGCACGCACGTCACTGGCGGACATCGCGAAGATCCGGGCCGCATTCGGTGTGACTGTCAACGATGTCGCCCTCGCAGCCATCGCCTCGGCCTACCGCACCGTGCTGCACAAGCGCGGCGAGGAACCGACCGCCGATAAGATCCGCATTCTGGTGCCGGTGTCCATGCGTCGCGAGGACGCGAAATATGTTCTCGACAACCGAGTTTCGGCGATGCTGCCGTATCTGCCGGTCGAGATCTCCGATCCGGTCGAGCGGCTCACCGCCGTCCACCAGCGCATCGCACGACATCGATCACGCGGTGAGGCCGAAGCCGAGAAGTCCGTACTGTCGATGGCGGGTCGGCTCCCGTTCGCATTCGTCGCGTGGACCCTGCGGCTGGCCATGCATTACCCCCAGCACGGTGTCAGCGCGCTCGCCACGAATGTCCCCGGCCCGAGGCGGAAGTTATCGCTACAGGGCCGTGAGGTCCTGGAAATCCTGCCCTGTATCCCGATCGCCATGCGACTGCGCACCACCATCGCGATCCTCAGCTACACCGACCGGCTGACCTTCGGCATCACCGGTGACTACGACACCACCCCGGATATCGACCTGATCGCCGACGAAATCGAGCACGGAATCACAGAACTGCTGGACCGTGCCCGCGAACGAAACCAGAAGACGACTCTCGGCGATCGGCCGTCTTGACCAGATACGACCGGCAAGCCGTATGGGCATCTGGACCGTACCGCCAGCGTGACCCGTGTGCGCGTGGGTTGACCGACCGCATCATCGGACGTCGAGTCAGTGGTCTTGTAGCGATTGGATGGCTGCGCGGAGTTTGGTGGTGGCTTCGGCGGCGATGGGTTCGAGTTCGGGTTCGCCGGTGACCTGGACCATGAGGTCCGGGTTCATGGCTTCGACGATGATGGTCTCGGCGGCCGTGGGGTCGCTGCGGACGATCACGTTGCAGGGCAGTAGGAGTCCGATCTGGCGGTTCACGCCGACGGCGCGGTGAGCCAGGGGTGGGTTGCAGGCACCGAGGATTCGGTAGTTCTCCATATCCTGGCCGAGTTTGGCCTTCAGTGTGGCTTGCATGTCGATGTCGGTGAGGACGCCGAATCCCTGTTCGGACAGGGCTTTACGGGTCAGTTCAACGGCTTCGTCGAAGCTGGTGTGCAGTGTGGTCGAGAGGGCTAGGTTCATGATTGCGGTCTGCTTTCTGCCGGTTCGGTTGGGTGATGCGGTGTCGGGTGTGTGGCATTGCGCAGTTGGTCGCGGTGTCGGGAACGCCCAGGCGATGGAGCAGTAGTGTCGCCGGACACCATCCCATGGCGCTGTAGAACAGCAGGTTCGCGCCGACGATTCCGGTCAATATCAGCCACCATTGCGAGGCCACCGCGGCCAGCAGTGTGCTGACCAGTACGAACGTGCCTGCCAGCAGCGGCACGAGCCGCGCGATGGACCAGCCGCGCTGGCGAGTCGGTATGTGCATGATCTCCAATCGTGTGGGGACTCTTGGTTGTTCAGGCCAGGGCGAGGAAAAGCTTCTCCAGCTCGGCTTCGGTCATCGGCTCGGAACCGTCGGTGCTTTGTCCGGTGAGGCATTCGCGCAGTCCGGTGGCGACGATCTTGAATCCGGCCCGGTCGAGTGCGCGTGACACGGCGGCGAGTTGGGTGACGACGTCCTTGCAGTCGCGGCCCTGCTCGATCATGGAGATCACTCCGGCGAGTTGGCCGTGTGCGCGGCGCAGCCGGTTGAGTACCTGGGCGATAGTTTCTTCGTTGCCGACCATGGTGTTTCCCCTTTCGTTTGAATACCTCACTCAAGGATACCCGTGGGGGTATATGCGGGTCGGTGGGTGCGGTGCGCGGTGGAGGTGATTTCAGTGGTGGGCGAAGCTGATCGGGGGGAGTGCCTTGCGCAGCCAGTTCGGTGACCACCAGGCGCCGTGTCCGGTCAGCCGCAGTAGTACCGGCAGTAGCACCAGTCGTACCGCGGCCGCGTCGAGCAGGACCGCGACGCCGAGGATGATGCCCATCTCCTTCGGGGGCAGCGGCTCGGAGAGTGCGAAGGTGAAGAACACCGCGACCATTACCGCGGCGGCGGCGAAGATCACCCGTCCGGAGTGCGCCAGGCCGTCGACCTGGGCGGTCTTCGGGTCACCGGTGTGCTCGTAGTGTTCCTTGGCGGTGGCCAGCAGGAATACCGTGTAGTCCATCGCGATCGCGAAGATCATGGCGAAGAAGAACACCGGTCCCCACCCGTCGAGGAAGCCTTGCGGGGTGAAGCCGAGCAGTCCTGCGCCGTGTCCGTCCTGGAAGATCAGTTTCGCGACGCCGAAGGCCGCGGCGGTGGACAGCAGGCTGACCACGGTGCCGAGGGCGGCGATCACCGGTGCCTGCAGCGCGATCAGCAGCAGGGCAAAGCCGAGGACGAGGATGATCGCCACGATGATAGGGAAGTAGTCGTCGAGAGCTTGCTGCAGGTCGAGGTTCTCCGCGGGTGCGCCGCCGACCAGTGCGGCAGCGGGCAGCTCGTCACGCAATCGGTCGAGGATTCCGCCCATCCGCGGGTCCGATGGATCGACCTCGGGTAGTGCCTGCATCGTCGCTAGGCCGCTGTCGTCGAGTGCGAGCTGCGGCGGGGTGACCATGCTGATCCCGTCAACCCCTTTGGCGGCCTCGGCAGCCTGTGCGGCCTGGGTGGCCGGGGTGATGATCTGCAGCATGCCGGGTGCGCCCTCGCCCATCTGGGCTTGGATCAGTTCGTAGCCTTGGCGCACCGGCGCGTCAGTCGGCACGACCTGGATGGAGGGCATGGCTACTTTCAGTCCGAACACTGGGATCGACAGGGCGATCAGCACCGTGACCGCGCCGATCGCGAACGGCCACGGATGGTTGTGTAGCAGCCCACCCCACGCGGCGAACCGCGGCGAGCGATGCTGCTGACGCATGGCGTGCGGCAGCGCACCGGCATTGATCTTGCCGCCCAGCGCCCCCAACGCGGCGGGCAGCAGGGTCATGGTGGCCAGCAGCACGAAGAACACCGCGAACATGATCCCGACCGCCATCGTGCGCACCGCGGGCGCTGGGACGATCAGCACCGCCGACAAGCTGACCAGGACCGTCAGCCCGGACAGCGCAACCGCCTTGCCCGCGGTATTCATCGTTTCGGCAACCGCCGCGTCGGGGCTGGGGGCGGTGGTGCGTGCGTCACGGAATCGGGCGACGATGAACAGCGCGTAGTCGATACCGAGCGCCAAGGCGAACATCATCGCGAAGTTCATTGCCCACACCGAGATCGGGGTGAGGTGGTTGAGCAGTACCAGTCCACCGGCCGAGGCGACCAGCCCCGCCAGGGTGAGCAGCAGCGGCAGCCCGGCGGCGACGAGGGATCCGAACGCCAGCACCATGATCGCCAAAGTCACCGGCCAGGAAAACATTTCGGCCTTGATCATGGCGTCGTGGTTGGCCTTGTTGAAGTCGCTCCACAGCGCTGAGCTGCCCGTGGGATAGACCTCGATGCCGTTGCCGGACAAGGCGCTCAACGCGTCGGAGTGCTCGTCGACGGCCTTGACCATGTCATCGGTGGAGGCGTTCGCACCCGCAATGAAAATCCCGGTGTGCCCGTCCGGGGTGATCGAGGTCCCCGACTGTGGTGCGATCAGTTCACCGAAGCGCGCATCGCCGGTGAAGACCTCGGCGATCTCGCCGAGAACCCGCTGGACACCCGGACTCTCGATGGTCTCGTTATCGGAATGGACCACCACCTCCACCGCCTCCGAGGAGTTCCCGCCGAAATGCTGCTGCGCCAGCTCGCGCACCCGCACCGACTCCGACCCATCGGCCTGCCACCCCGCTCCCGCGAGCGAGGTGAACACACTCGGCGCGGCGGCGCCCAGGACGATCAACACCAGCAACCAGACACCGAACACGACCCGGGCATGCCTGGCCATCACGGATCCGAGCCTGCCCAGCATCCCGCCGGAGCTGCTCGGCCGTGCGGTGTCGCGAGCCGGGGAAACAACCACAGAGTCGGTCATCGCTATCTCCTTCATACCCCAGGGGGTATATTGACGTCAGACCCGAAGATACCCCCAGGGGTATATGAGAGTGAAGGGTGGCATTCGGCACAGCGCATGTCGGAGTCGCCGGACGCCGATATGGAAGGAAGCTGAAAATGGCCGCGATAGATCTCTACCTCGACCCGGTGTGCCCATTCGGATGGGTGGCCGCCCAGTGGCTGCTGGATGCCGCCAACGAGCATCGGACGCCGGTCACGCTGCGGCAAATGAGCTTGGCCGTGCTCAATGACGGCAACGACGTCGACTCCCATCATCGGCCCATGATCGACAGATCGCGGCGGCTCGGGCGCCTCTTCGCGGCCGTCACCGACCAGCACGGACCGGATGGGTTCGCGCGCCTGTATCGAGCCTTCGGCGCGAGCGCCCATGACCAGCGGGAAGAGGTCACTCTCGCCGCCATCGCGGACATACTCCAAAGTCTCGGAATGGACCGGTCACTGGCCGATACCCTCGACGCCAGCGAACTGGACCAAGCCGTTGCCGACGCCCACGAGGTCAGCCAGCAAGTGCTAGGAGGGCGCGGTGGCAGCCCGATCATCGCCATCGACGGCCACGGTTTCTTCGGCCCGGTCCTCACTCGGATTCCCGATGTCGAGAAAGGCGCCGCCCTGCTCGACGCCCTGATCATCGCGGCGAGAACGCCGGAATTCGCTGCCCTGCAACGGCCGTACTCGGGCCCGCCGACCACCGAACGCGAGCAGGGCACCTGATGTGCTACTCGGTCAGCTGCCGCAGACGCGGAAAGACGACACGGTCCGGGCGCGGAGCCTACGTCGACCAGGTCCGGGTCATTGTCCCGAAAACACAGTGATCCAAGAATATCGGGTCAGACCGCTTGACAGCACTCACGGCAACGTCGGTGACTCGGGGTGCGCGGTAGCGCGCACAGCGAATGGAACGGACAGCAGACCCGCTCCGGCCATCGGCTGATGTGCAGGGCGGGTGTGGTCACACCCGCAGAATCGAAAGTCGTGGCAACGACGGTGTCGTCCATGGCTGTCCGCGCGCCCGCCGACAGCGCGAACCAGCATCATGATGCGGACTTCGGGAACGCCGGATTGCTCGATCGTCCACACGGGTACGTCCGGCGGGGTGAACGCGCCACAAGCCCTGACCGCCGCCTATCGACTCAGCGGTGGCCTAGGACATCGGCAAAAGGGACCCCGGCCTCTTCCGTCGATCATGCGCGCTGCGGTGCAGTGGGATGGATCGGCGTTTACCCCGGTCGGGAGGAGTATCTGATGAGTCGAATGACCAGGCAGGCTCGGTCGTGGGCGGCACGGCTGGGCGGTTGGCTGGCACCGGTGCTGGTGGTGGTCACTGTGGCAGCGCTGGCGATCGGCGCGGTCCTGTGGGTGTTCGGTTTAGGCGGTGCTGCCGACGGGTTCTGGATCGCGGCGACAGCGGCGGCGTTCGTTCCCGCGCTCTTCTGGATGATCGCCACGCTTGTGAAGGGCCGGGCCGGTGTCGACCTGATCGCGGTGTTGTCGTTGGCGGGAACGCTGTGGGTCGGCGAGTATCTCGCAGGCGCATTGATTGCCGTCATGCTGGCCGGTGGGCGAGCCCTCGACGCCGCCGCCGAACGCCGTGCTTCACGGGATCTGCGCGCCCTGTTGGAGCACGCACCCCGGTCGGCTCGCCGTCGTGTCGGCGATGAGGTGACGGTGATTCCGCTCGGCCAGGTCGTCGTCGATGACGTGCTGGTGGTCGCCGCGGGTGAGATAGTGCCGGTCGACGGGCGAATCCTGAATACCGTTGCGGTACTGGACGAGTCGGTGCTGACCGGGGAACCGCTGCAGGTGGAGCGTGGGGTCGGCGAGCCGGTGCGCAGCGGTGTCGTCAATGCCGGCGATGCGTTCGAGATGCGTGCGAGCGCGACGGCGGCCGAGAGTACCTACGCCGGGATTGTGCGGCTGGCCGAGCAGGCCGGCGCCGAGAACGCGCCGGTGGTGCGGCTTGCCGACCGATATGCGGCGTGGTTCCTGCCGCTCGCGCTACTGGTCGCAGGTGCCGCTTACGCAATGAGCGGGTCGGCGGTGCGGGCGGTCGCCGTCTTGGTGGTCGCGACACCGTGCCCGCTGCTGTTGGCCGCCCCGGTGGCGATCGTCTCGGGACTGTCGCGGGCGTCGCGCCTGGGAGTCGTCGTGCGTGGCGGTAGCGCATTGGAAAGCCTCGGCGACGCAACAACTTTGGTGATGGACAAGACCGGCACTCTCACCGCGGGCCGCCCACAAGTCGTCGAAGTAATAGCCGCACCGGGCCGCGAGGCGGCGGAGATGATGCGGCTGGCCGCGTCGGTGGATCAGGTGTCGCCGCACGTGCTGGCCGAAGCGATAGTCACCGAAGCACTCTCGCGCGGTATCGACCTGTCGGCACCCACCGAAGTGGCTGAGCAGGCCGGGCGCGGGGTGTCGGGCACCGTGGACGGCCACCGGGTTGATGTCGGCAAACTGCGCGACTCGTTCACGAGTGCCGGCTGGGCCCGCGCGGTCGTCAACAAAGCAAGCCTGGACTCGGCCGCGATCGCCTGGATCGTCGTCGACGGCGAACTCGCAGCAGCGATCCTGCTGCGAGACCCATTGCGCCGACACGCACCCCGCACCATTCGGCGACTGCGTGAGGCCGGTCTGAACCGACTGGTCATGCTCACCGGCGACCGGCCTGAACCCGCGCGCGAAGTCGCCACCGTACTCGACCTGGACGAGGTGTATGCCGAGCAAAGCCCCGCCGACAAGGTCGATGCCGTGCGCCGCGAACGTGAACACGCGGTGACAGTGATGGTCGGTGACGGTGTCAACGACGCCCCAGCACTGGCCGCCGCCACCGTCGGCGTCGCGATGGGGGCGCGCGGATCCACCGCCTCGTCGGAAGCCGCCGACATCGTGCTCACCACCGATCGGCTCGACCGGCTCGCCGATGCCATGGACACCGCCCGCTGGTCACGCCGCATCGCCGTGCAGAGCGCCGTCGTCGGCATGAGCCTGTCGCTGCTGGCCATGATCGTCGCTGCCGTCGGCTGGCTGCCACCCGCCGCCGGTGCGCTGCTGCAGGAAGGCATCGATGTGGCGGTGATCCTCAATGCGCTACGCGCCCTGCGTGACAATCCGGCACTGCGCACCGAACTCGCCCCTGAAACCGAGGCTATGCTGCGCCGCTTCGCCGGCGAACATGAGGCGCTGCGCGACACACTCGGATTGCTCCGCGCCGCCGCCGATCGTCTCGCCGAGCGCAGCGGCGACGAGACTGCGTTGTCCGCGGTCGAGGCCGCGTACAGGTTTCTCGTCGAGGAACTGCTGCCTCACGAAGTCGCCGAGGAAACCGAACTGTATCCGGCTCTGGCGACTCCACTCGGCAGCGTCGAGGCCACCGCCACGATGAGTCGCACGCATGCTGAGATCCAGCGACTCACCGTCCGGATCGGTAACCACCTCCGCATGGCGCGTACCACTGGCCGCATCGGCGCCGACCAGATCGATGATCTCCTGGCCTGCCTGTATGGACTCTACGTCCTGCTGAAGCTGCACTTTCGACAGGAGGAGGAGAACTATTTCACGCTCACCGACGAACCCGAATACGCCTCCCCAACAACCCAATCCGGCATCAGGCCATCCCTGCGGCGATGACCGACCTGCCAGTGGACCGCCTCCGGCTACACCGTGTCCGACCCTGGACACCCAGGGCAAGGTGGGTACAGCGACCCCGCAACAATGGGAGTCGTTGTCATTAACTCCCAGCCGATAGGGCGCCAGGCCACCACCACTGGTCGATCGAGACGGGTTCGCCGAAGTGCGAGAATGCGCGGGTGATCGATACCGATCTGCCGCGGGTGCTGGTCGTCGAGGACGACCCGCAATTGCTCGCGATGCTTGGTGGGTTGCTCACCGAGGAGGGGTATCAGGTCGACATCGCCGCAGACGGCCAGCAGGGATTGCACCTCGGTCTCACTCGCGAGTACGACGTGATGCTGTTCGATCGGGGGTTGCCCGCGATTGATGGGCTGGATCTGCTGATGAGGCTGCGGGTCCGTGGCATCGTCACTCCGATGTTGATCCTGTCCGCACTCGCCAATCCGGCGGATCGGGTGGCGGGACTCGACGCCGGCGCCGAGGACTATCTGGGTAAGCCGTTCGATGTGGCGGAATTGCTCGCCAGGCTGCGGGCTCTGCGACGCCGACACCTGGATGTCGCGCGTTCTCTGCCGGTGCCGAAAGGAAGACTCGAGCTGGACAGCCGCTGCGTCGTCGTGGCTGATACCGCGGCGGTGGTCCGGCTCTCCGAACGGGAATGCGATCTGCTGGCCACGCTGGCATCGCGGCCAGGAGTTGTATTCTCGCGCAAACAATTGCTGGCTATCGTGTTCGACGACGCCGAGAGCCCGGTGGTGGTCGATACCTATGTCCACTACCTGCGTCGAAAGCTCGGTCGCACGGCGATCGACACCGTACGTGGCCGCGGGTATGAGCTGGGACGTGGTCGATGAGGCGGCGCCGGACCGACTCAGCAGACGCGCGCCTGATCCGGCGGACGATGCTGCGGGTCGGACTGCAGTCGGCTGCCGCCGTGCTGGTGACCGTGCTGTTGCTCGGCGTGGCCGTGATCATGGTCGTATCGCACAGTGCGCGCAATGACCAGAACAGGTCGCTGGCCACAGCCATCGCCGAGGCCGACGATGTTAACGACCCACCCGCGGGGACCTGGCTGGTGATCCGGCGGGCAGGCCGCACGCAGGCCAGTCCGGGGCTGCCGCCGGGTCTGCCCGACGAGGCCGCCATGCGGCAGGCCGAACACGACGGTGCGCCGCGAACCGCGGAGGTGTCGATCGGTGACCGACGGTACCGGATCCGCACCGAGCAGCGCGGCGACGCGGTGATCCAGGCGGTGTACGACCTGCGGGCGCCCGAGCGCGAGGCACGGGGTCTGGGCGCGGTCTTGCTGGTGTGCGGAGCCATCGGAATGCTGCTGGCGATACTGACCGGTGCCTGGGTCGCGCGCAGGGCGGTAATCCCCCTTATCGCGGCGCTGACATTGCAACGCCGGTTCGTCGCCGACGCCGGCCATGAACTGCGCACCCCGCTGACGCTGTTGAGCACCAGGGCTCAGCTATTGCGGCGGCATCTGCGCGGCCACCCGGCCGAAGCCGAGGTCGACAGCCTGGTAGTCGATGCTGGTCAGCTGGCCGACATTCTCGATGACCTCCTGCTGGCGGCCGATCCCCGACAGGAGGCTCAGCCTCGGCCCTTTGATCTGGCTGCCCTGCTACGGGATGCGGTGACCGCCGCCGAACCGGCGGCCGACCAGCGTGGGGTCCGACTCGAAATGATCGCCACACCGGTGCAGCTGCAAGGTTTCGAAGCGGGCCTGCGGCGAGCCGTGAACGCGCTGTTGGACAACGGAATACGTCATGCGGATAGTCTGGTGCGGGTGGTGCTCGAAAGCGACGGCCGACATGCGCGGATCGATGTCACCGACGACGGCCCCGGCATCGATACCGATGTTCTGCCCAACCTGTTCACCCGTTTCGCGTCGACGCCGACCACCGCGAACCCGAGCGAACGACGTCGCTACGGGCTCGGTCTGTCATTGGTCAGCGAGATCGCCGCCAGGCACGGCGGTACGGTTTCGGCTCGCAATCACGACGGCGGCGGCGCGACGCTGTCGATGACGCTGCCCACCGGTGCGCAGCGCTGAATTGCCTTCATCTCCGCGTCCCAGAAACCTCCAAGAATCGGCTCATAGGGTTGGTCGCACCACGTTACCCGGTGACCGAGGAGATTCGAATGGCTATGGGGTTCAATACGATCAACGGGCTACCTACCCACATCCTGCTGGTTCACGTTGTCGTCGTACTGGTGCCGCTGGCCGCGCTAATGCTGGTGGCGTCCGTGCTGTGGCCCGCTGCTCGAAACCGCTTGAGCCCGATCACGCCCCTGGTGTCGTTGGCCGCGCTGGTGGCGATTCCGTTGACGACCGAATCCGGCGAGTGGCTCGAACACCACGCCGCCCATGATCCGTTGGTGCGCATCCACACGCAGTTGGCCGATGGTCTGCTGCCGTGGTCGGCGGCGACTTTCCTGCTGGCGGTCGTATGGTGGGCCGCGCACAGCGAGTGGGTCGCCCGGTGGTCTCGGACCGCCGGGATCGCTGCCGTTACCGCGAACCGGCTTGTCATCATCGCGATGGTTGCCGTCGCGATGGCGGTGTCCGCTGGTTCGGTGGTGCAGGTCTACCGAATCGGTGACAGCGGCGCGAAGGCCGCCTGGCATGACCGGCTCGGATCGTAGCCGGGACGGGATCGGAGCGTCGATCAGGCTGTTTTCAGGTTTGCGCTCAGGGGGCTGCGAGGCGACATCGAGCAAGCCCACGAGGTCGTGCAGCAAGTTTTCGTCGCGGTGTGGCAACAATACGTACGCGACTTCCAGGGAGAGTCGGACGATCGGGTAACGCGGCTGATCATGAAAATGGCATCGCTGCGTGTGGTCGATTACTGGCGGCGATCGGCGCGATCCAAGGAGTTCGTCGTCGGCAGTGGCGAAGACCTGGAGATGGGCTTCTCGGACAACGAGATAGCCCGAGCCCTCAAGACCTCCCGGAAGAGCGGTATCCACGCACAGATCTCGCGCCCGCAGGAAGATAGTAGAGATAGTGAACGTCGTGACGCCCGGATCCGGTTCGACCACGGATCGACTGGCGAGGGCCCTCACACAGAACTCTTCGGTGGAGGAGGTCCGCGCTCATGAGCAACGAGGAACACAGCAGTGCCGAGAAGTCCGCCCCGGTATCCATCGGCAGGGCATTCGAGGAGCTGGACGACTACCTCGCCGAGAACGACGAAACGTACCGGTTCGATGTGGACGCCGCACTGGCCGGACTAAAGCGCGCCATTGCTTCGGAGCAGCGAGACTCTGCGGGCGAGGGGATAGCGTCCCCGAGTAACGCCCGGCCGGTGGCACGCCAGCATTTGGACAGCGAGACCGTCGCGGCCTACGTGGATGGCGAACTGCGGATGAACGCCTATCTGAGCGCCGCCCAGCATCTTTCCGTCTGCACCGAATGCGCGGCGGAGGTCGACGCCCTGCAACAGCGGCGCATCGCGCTGCGCCGGGCCGGGCTGGCAGAATCGTCTGCCCCTGAAACCACGGACGCCACCCCGGCAGGTTCACCAGCCGCAGACAGCGCCATCACTGCGTCGGACGCAGGCTTCGGCAACGTGGCGCTCGCGGTGAAAGTGTCCAGCGACATCGTGACCGTGCGCCGGGCCGCTCGGGATCTGGCACGTGAGCTTGGGTTCAGCCATACCGACATAGCCATGATTTCCACCGCCATCTCCGAAATCGCCCGCAACATCACCAGTTTCGCGAGTGCAGTGAAATCCGGCTGTTCGCCGACAGCCGAGAGGGCCGCCAAGCGCTCGTAGTCCAGGCCGAGGATCGCGGTCCCGGCATCCGCGACATATCCCGCGCTCTGGAGGACGGCTATTCTACCGGCCGCGGACTCGGCCTCGGTCTACCTGGAGCCAAACAGCTAATGGATCGTCTAGTGATCGAATCCACGCCGGGACAAGGGACTCTGGTCGAGATGTGGAAGTGGATGCCCACGGCTGCATCACTGCATTCCGCCGAGGGCCACGCGAGGCCTCCCATCGAGGATGAACCAAAACCCCCTGCCCGAACGAACCCAACTCGACGCAACCAGCCCGAAACGCTCCCAGACCAAGGGAACCTGACCTCCGCGGGCTCGACGCAGACTGCCAAAGCTTCTGCGGGCACGCATCGCCCCGTCCCCGCCACCGTGACCACCTCCGTCGCGGAGTACGACGATGCGACTGTGCTGACCGTGACCGGCTACGTTGACCGACGGACTGCCCCCGCGCTTGGCAATGAGATCGAGGCAGTCCTCCGAGACCGGCCCTCAGCCCTGATCATCGACCTGTCCGCAGTCGTAGCAATGGTCATGTCGGCGGTCATTGCTGAACTGGTCCAAGCTCACCAATCGGTCGTCCCCGCCACCACGATCGTGGTGGTCGCCGCACCGGGGACCGTCCGCATACTGCGGAAGGTCAATCTGGATCAGATATTCGCCTACCCGACCCTGGACGAGGCGCTCGCCAGCGTCCGCCCGCACTGATTGCAGACGATACGACCAACGCGCTCGATCAGGCTCCGGAGACCGTGAAGCTTGTCGGCCGCATTGCCGAGCAATCGGACTCGCACAACCAGCGGTAAGCCGGTGGCGCGAACAACGGCCACCGCATCAACTCCGACCGTGTCAAAGGAGCTAGCTGTCTGCGGCAGCGCCCCTGCTTGCCCTCGCGATTTCAACTGCACTTCAGTTCACACCCCCAGACCTTCCCCGCAAAGCGGGAGACCCTCATATCTATACGCGCTGGTCAAACTCACCACCGGCGGCATCGCCCGCCAAACCTGCGGGGCCCCCACAGAAATTCGCCCTCGCCGACGCCTGACCCCCGCCTGCGCGGCCCGGGTCCCCAGGACCAGCCCAGGGGCCAGGGCACCGCACCCGGTTTCTCGTCCGACTCGTTCGTCCAATTTCCTGAAAGGCCCTACCCGGTCATTAACGACATCTCCCTTCCCGCCGTCGTCGCGACGGCCCTGCATCGCGTGTTCGCCTCTCCCCGCGCGCCCCCGACAGCCTCGAGATGTGGCTGGTGGTCACCGCTGAGGCCACCCATCAACTTGAGACTCCCGCCGAACATGCTGTGTCGCAGTGGCTTCCGGTGTTCATCTATTACGACCAGTAGCGCATCGGGGCCGAATACCACCCCGTCACCGCCGCTGTGCGGATCACCACGGGACCGCTGACCGGCATCACCTATCCCGACCCCGACAGCGCGTGCCGCGCACGTCACGGCCTATTCCACCCCCGCCCCCGACGTAGACCTCGACGTTGACATCGATAGTGACGGTGAGATCGTCAGTGGCGGTGAGGTAGTCGGTGACGACATGGTCGAGCTGATGACTCTGTTACCGACGTGGCGGCTGGGTGTCGACGACGCCCCGGCCTTCAGCCCGCTGAGCCGCGCACCACGACCCCGATGAACGGCTAGCCTGCCCGCACCCTGAAATGGCCGGTGGGACCGAGCAAAAGCCCGGCCCCACCAGCGGTTTCGTCGTCGGGGTGTCTAGTTGTGTGCGGGGTGTCTAGGTCGTGTGGTCGATGGCCTGTTCGAGCCACTCCAGCAACGCCGTGGTGGCGGTGGTGGTGTAGCCGGTGACGTGGACCCCAGAGGCGGCGAACCCTGCCGCGTCGCTGCCCTGGCGGGCCAGATCGGCCAACGCGGTACCGGTGGCCGGTGTCGTGGTAGCGGTGTAGGTCTGGGCCAGCGTCCCGAACTCCGGTGCGGTGAACGCGGAAGCGGTGGCCGCGAGCAGGTCGGTGGCGGCCGGGGCGAACCCCGTCACCGCGAGCAGCGCGGCGAGAGGATCACCGGCGGCCAGAGCCTGCACAGCGGTCCAGGCGATCTCCTGGGCTCGGCCGATGTCGGCGGCGATCCGTGCGATGTCCAGACCCGCCACGAGCCCGACGATCTGAGCGGCCACCCCGACCCACCCGGAGGTGTCCAGCGGCGCGGCCAACGTCAACGCGCGAGCCACGAGACGCAGGTCGATACCGGCGACCATGCGAACCAGGGGGGGCGAATTGGTTGTTGAGGTCCCCGGCGAGGCGGTGCAGGCCGGGGATGTCGCCGGTGCCGACGAGTGCGGGTAGCTGGGCGAGGTCGCCGATGATGGCGGGCACGTTCGCGGCGAACCCCGACAGCCCACCGAGCATGGTGACCACTTGGGCGAGCATCTGGGAGGGATCCAGACCTCCGATCGAGGTCGGAGTCGTGGCCGGTGCTGTCGCAGCCGTGCCCGGGGCTGTGCTGGGCATCGGTGCCGACGTCGAGCCCGGGATCGGTGCGGAGCTGGTCGTCGCGGTGGTCGAGGGCCAGGCGGGCGCGGGGGTGGCCTGGGCCGGAGCAGGATTGGGGGGCGAGGTCACGGCGCGGCCCACCGCGGCCAGGGCAGGCGATGCCTGCGGCGAGGTCGAGCAGTAGAGGTCACCCTCGGCACACAGCGTGCGGACACGGTCAGTGAGGGCGCCGAAGTCCTGGGAGCGCGGTCCGGCGATGCCCTGGCCGGACACGGGGTTCCCGAGCTGGGCGGTGGCCGGTCGCGGTGGGGGTCGGAGACGAGTCCGATCGCCACGACTCGGGAGGCGGGTATCGGGCATGCCTGGTTGCCGATCGCGGTGGCGAGGTCACCGACGATATCGGCGCCTTGGGAGTAGCCGGCGAGAACCACTCTCGTGCCCGAGCACAAGCCTGCGAGGGTGGCGGTGAGTGCTTGTGCGCCTGCGGTTTGCGAGGTGGTGTAGGGGGCGGTGTAGGCGAGAGTGCGCACGTCGATGTCGCTGCCGTAGCGCGCGGTGAGTCCCTGGGCGACCGGGGTGAGCATCCCCACCGGACGGGTCGGGTCGGCGGCCGGGGTTGTCTCCCATGTGCCCGGTACCAGCAGCGCGGTCCAGCGCGAGCAGGAGGCTGCAGTGGGGGCCGGTGTCGGGTCTGCGGCGGCGACACCGGCCCCGACAACGGTCGCGGCGGTGACGGCCGCACACAGCAGGCCACGAGCGGAGCGACGGGCGCGAGAGGGCCTTGGGTGGGTGTGGTGGTGAAGGCGCATGAGGGGTCTCCTATCGGGTCGGATTCGTCACTGGGGGCTCGGCGGCGGCGCGCTAGGGTGAGTCGCGCGAATCCGGTTGTGCGGGTGAAGCAATGGCGGAGGGGCGGGTCGCGCCGTAGAAGTCGTCTCCAGGCCACCGGTAGTCACTGACCTGGACGGGAGCTCCCACATCCGGCGCGTGCACCATCCGCCCGGCTCCCAGGAAGAGACCGACGTGGTGGACGTTGTTGTCGGTGGTGCCGTAGAACACGAGATCACCAGGGGCGAGCTGGTTTTCGGGGATGCGGGGGCCGGTGTGGACCTGGTCGTCGGTGGTGCGAGGCAGGGTGACTGCGGCGGCCCGGTAGGCGGCCTGGGTGAGCCCGGAACAGTCCCAGCCACCGTTGACCTCGGGACCGTTGCCGCCCCACACGTAGGCGACCCCGAGCTGAGCACAGGCGAAGGAGATCGCCTGCGCGGCAGCTGTGCTCGCGGCTGCGACGGTGTGGCAGTCACCGTCACCGGAGGGAGTGGTGGCGCGGTAGCGGGCTGCCTGGTCGAGGACTTGGTCGACGTAGGAGTCGGCGTGGTTGTAGGCGAAGATCGCCGCACGCAGATCCGCGGGCGCACCGGAGTCGCACAGGTAGTGGGCGGCGGCGTGGATGGCGTCGCTGGGGTTGTAGCGCGAGGGCGGGCTCGCCCCGCCCGTAGGCAGGTGGTGCCGGGCCACCACAGCCTCGAAGGTCGGTTCGAGGAACTGCATCAGGCCCCCGGCCCCGGCCGAGTTCTGTCCGGCCTGCACCCCCGGCAGAGGTGAGCGGCGGTGGTCGGTCTCGATCTTGCCGATCGCGGCGAGCACCGACCACTCCAGACCGGGACAATCACTCGCCGCGTTCTGGTAGAGCACCAGCAGTTCCGGCGGGATGTCTTCTCGCGCTTGGGGACTCGGGGTGCTGCGCGCACTCGCCGACGAACCGGAGCTGGGAGTGGGGAGCGGTTGCTGGTAGACGATGACGGTGGTGACCACGGCGGCGATCACGACGACACAGAACACGACCGAAGCGCAGCCTGCGCCGAGGGCTTTGACCAGCATCGGGTATCGGCGACCGCGTTGTTGATCAGGAGGGGGATTACGTCATGAGCCGGCGACGACGTGCGGTGACTCGGATTGTGTCGAGGAGCTGGTTGTGCAGACGCCGTCGGATCCACCGATGTTGGGACCGGCAGCGGCTGATGCGGTGCTGCGTCTGCTGTACAACGCCGCGCAGCGGCAGGGGCGGGGCAAGTCTGGAGAACCAGCCCGGCGACAGGGCGAGTTCCGCGATGAACGGAGGGCGGCGTAGTGGTGAGGTTCGCGTTCTACGGGCGAGTGTCGACCGAGGATCAGCAGGACCCGGAGGCGTCCCGGAATTGGCAGCGGGCGCGGGCGCGGGCGTTGACCGATCGGCACGGCGAGATTGTGGCCGAGTTCTTCGATGTCGGTCAGTCTCGCTTGATTCCCTGGAAACGTCGACCGCAAGCGACGCGGCTGCTGCAGGCGATGCGGGACCCGGATCGTGGTTTCGACGCGGTGGTGATCGGCGAGCCGCAGCGAGCGTTCTACGGCAACCAGTACGGCCTGACCTTCCCGATCCTCACCCACTACGGACTGCAGTTGTGGTTACCCGAGGTCGGCGGTGCGGTCGATCCGGACTCCGAGGCCCACGACTTGGTGATGTCGGTGTTCGGGGGTATGAGCAAGGGGCGAGCGCAACCGGATCAAGATACGGGTTCGTGCGGCGATGGCCGCCCAAGCCAGTGTCGAGGGCCGTTTCCTGGGCGGGCGGCCTCCGTATGGATACCGGTTGGCCGACGCTGGGCCGCATCCGAATCCGGCCAAGGCCGCCGACGGGAAGCGGTTGCATCGGTTGGAAACCGATCCAGTGACCGCCCCGATCGTGCGACGGATCTTTGCCGAATATCTCGGTGGCCGAGGGATTTTCGCGATCGCGGAGGCGCTGACCCGCGACGATGTCCCCTCGCCGTCGGCCTACGACCCTGCACGAAACCGACACCGCCCCGGGTTGCTTGGTCCAGGGGCGCGATTCGGGTGATCCTGTCCAACCCCCGCTACACCGGGCGGCAGGTGTGGAACAAACAACGCAAAGACGAAATCCTCATCGATGTCGAGGCCATCGCTTTGGGGCATGAGACCCGGATGCGATGGAACGACCGTGACCAGTGGGTCTTCTCCGATCACCTGGTGCACGACCCGATCATCGACCCAGACACATTCGAACGCGCCCAGCAGGTCTTGGCCGCGAAGGGAGCCGGCCGGGGAACGCGGGAACGGCACCGCACCCACCACACCTATATGTTTCGCGGTCGGCCGCGGTGTGGGCTGTGCCAACGGCGGATGCAAGGCCAGCGAAGCCGGGAAATGCTGCTCTATCGATGCCGGTACCCCAACGAGTACGCCCTGGCGAACAAAGTCGTCCATCCCCGCAACGTGTATCTGGCCGAACGAGATCTACTCGGCCCACTCGATGATTGGCTGGGCACCTGCTTCGCCCCGCACCGAGTCGCCGAGACCATAGAAACTCTCTACCGGTCCCAACCCGACCATGACCTCGACCCGTCAGCGGCGGCCGTCGCACAGGCGATCGAGGATTGTGACCGGATCCTGGCGCGACACCGGGCAGCCTTGGAAGCCGGTGCCGACCCGCATCTAGTGGCGCAGTGGATGGCCGAGGTGCAAGCCCGCCGTGCCGAAGCCCTCTCACGCTCACGTCCGACCGCGAGGCAACGGCGAATGACCAGCGAGGAGATCCGCGGTCTCATCAAGGAACTCGGAGATATCCGGCACGTGTTGTCCGGGGCGGATCCGCTGGACAAAGCCGAGGTCTACCGGCACCTCAACCTGCAGATGGCCTACCACCCCGCAAAACGACTCGTGCGGGTCGAGACATCTCTCGACCCGCACAGTTGGGGTTATGGTACGTGTCCGGAGGGGGACTTGAACCCCCACGCCCGATAAAGGGCACTAGCACCTCAAGCTAGCGCGTCTGCCATTCCGCCACCCGGACCGGTGTGCTCAGCAAGGTTATCGGATGTGGCTGCGTTGACCAAATCGCGGGTTTAGCTGGTGATTTTCGGTGTTTCTGCCCCGCGTTGCCCGAGCTGACGACGAGTACCTACTATTCGAGCCAGTACTTGCCGATGCGCATGTGGAACGGGTAGCGATGGGTGCGAAGAGATCCGGGCCGTACTTCTGCGGCATCGACGCGGCGATGGATGTGGTGGGCGGCAAGTGGAAGGCGCTGATCCTGTGGGAGTTGGCGAATCATGGCGTGCGCCGCTTCGGCGAGCTGCGCCGCGGCTTGCCAGGTGTATCGGAGAAGATGCTGATCCAGCAGCTGCGGGAGCTGGAGGAGGACGGCATCGTGGATCGCGAGATCTACCGCGAGGTGCCGCCGAAGGTCGAGTACCGGCTGACCGAATTGGGTAGCGCACTCAATGCGGCGCTGGAACCACTGGGTGCGTGGGGGCGCGATCGCATCGATCGGATCGGCGCCGGGCGCGTCCACCCGCCCGCGTGAGGCTCATCCCAGGATCGGCAGCGTGCGTTCCTCGGCCAGTTTCGACAATGCCTCCTGCATGATCCCGGTGACGTACTCGTAGCCGCGATCCACATCGAGCTCCGACCCAAATATCTGGTGCAGGTCGATCGGCGGCAGGAATTCGACCGTCACTTTGGTCGGCAACGGAATATGCCCGGCGAGGTCGCTGATATTCAGCCCCCACGGCAGCGCCAGCGAAATCGGGAACACCTTCAATCGCAGCGTCCGATCCAGCCGCAGCAGCCGGGCGATCCGGTCGCCGCGGGTGAGCATGAGGGCGTTCTGCTGAGCGCCGTAGTTCACGAACGGCACAATCGGCACGTTTTCGTCCCAGGCCACTCGCAGGAATCCGGTGCGCCCGGCGAAATCGAGCTGGTCCTCCTCCCAGGTCGGGCGGTGCACCTCCCAGTCACCGCCGGGATACACCAGTACCGCCGCACCACTGCGCAGCGCCGCTTTGGCACTTTCGGGGTCGGCCGCCACCGTGCCGAAACGGGACAGGAACATGCCGAGCAGCGGCACGGCCATCACCAGATTGTGGGCGAGTTGATAAAAGGGACGGTCGGGTCCGAAATAGCGCGCGAACGCCAGAGTCGTCACGAGCGCCTCGGGCGAGACATTGCCACCGGAGTGGTTGCCGACCAATAGCATCGGGCCGTTTTTCGGTATCCGCTCCATACCGCGTACCTCCGCCCGGAAGTACGCGCGAACCAGTTGCCAGGACGGTCCGACCGTGTGGGCGATGAATCCAGGATCCCGGTCGTTCATATCCGCCTCGGGAATCCGCGCTCGTACCTGCTGGGCGACCCAGTCGGTCGCGGTATCGATCGGTGGCAATGGCAGGTTCGGGAGCTTCATGGGTCCGGCTTTCCGGTCAAGGCTTTTGACCGGGACATACCCGGCCGTGCCGCGACCACACAGCGTCGGCGATTGCGATCAGCGTGAATCGACCCGCACCCGCGCGCGATCGCGCACCTCGCGACGGCGGGCGGTGCCGTGCGGGAACGGCTATGGCGACACGCGGGCGGTGTCAGGTGGTAGGAAAGGGTACGTGTCTGCAACTGGCGAAGTATCCGGTCCGAACACCACGTCTCGTGCCGTGTCCGAGGTGGTCGAATTGGTCAGTACGCTGATCCGGTTCGACACTTCCAACACCGGAGATCTGGCAACCACCAAGGGTGAGCGCGAATGCGCGCAGTGGGTGGCCGATCAGCTGCATCAGGCGGGATATACGACCGAGTACGTGGAGTCGGGCGCACCGTGTCGCGGAAATGTGTTCGCGCGGTTGAAGGGGGCCGATTCGAGCCGCGGTGCGCTGCTGATCCACGGGCATCTGGATGTGGTGCCCGCAGAGGCCGCGGACTGGAGTGTGCATCCGTTCTCCGGCGCGGTGCGCGACGGCTATGTGTGGGGGCGCGGCGCGATCGATATGAAGGATATGGTCGGCATGATGCTGGCCATCGCGCGCCAGTTCAAGATCGAGGGGACGGTGCCACCACGCGATATCGTCTTCGCCTTCCTCGCCGACGAGGAGAACGGCGGCAAGTGGGGTTCGCAGTGGCTGGTGCAGAATCGGCCCGACCTGTTCGACGGGATCACCGAGGCGGTGGGGGAGGTCGGCGGTTTCTCGTTGACCGTGCCGCGCCCGGACGGCACCGACCGTCGGTTGTATCTGGTGGAAACCGCCGAGAAGGGGCTCGGTTGGATGCGGTTGCGCGCCAAGGCGCGTGCCGGTCACGGCTCATTCCTGCACGAGGACAATGCCGTCACGATTCTGGCCGCGGCGGTGGCGCGCTTGGGCAAACACACCTTCCCCCTGGTACTTTCGGATTCGGTCGCCGAATTCCTGGCCGCGGTCGCCGAGGAGACCGGCCTGGAATTCGATCCGTCGAGTCCCGATATCGAGGGCCAGCTCGCGAAGTTGGGCACGATCTCCCGCATTATCGGCGCGACACTGCGCGATACCGCGAACCCAACCATGCTGCAGGCGGGTTACAAGGCGAATGTGATCCCGCAGACCGCCGAGGCGGTCGTGGACTGTCGCGTGGTGCCGGGGCGGCAGGCCGCGTTCGAGCGTGAGGTGGACGAGCTGATCGGCCCGGATGTCGAGCGCGAGTGGATCACCAAACTCGATTCCTACGAAACGACATTCGATGGACATCTCGTCGACGCGATGAACGACGCCATTCTCGCCCACGACCCGCAGGGCCGCACCGTGCCCTATATGCTCTCCGGCGGCACCGACGCAAAGGCCTTCGCCCGCTTGGGTATTCGCTGCTTCGGTTTCGCACCGCTGCAGCTGCCGCCGGAGTTGGACTTCACGGCACTGTTCCACGGCGTCGATGAGCGGGTTCCGGTGCAGGCACTCGAATTCGGCACCCGGGTGCTGGAACACTTCCTGTTGAACAGCTGACGATCGAAAGGACTCACCGTGCCCGACTACTCCTACAACCCGTACGACGCGCTGCCGGAGGTGCCCAGCTTCACGGTGACCTCAGAGGATGTCGCCGATGGCGAGAGCTTCGGCAACGATCAGGTCAGCGGCGTCTTCGGCGCGGGCGGCAAGGATGTCTCGCCGCAGCTGTCCTGGTCTGGATTCCCTGCGCAGACAAAGAGTTTCGCGGTCACCGTCTACGATCCGGACGCACCGACCGCGGCCGGTTTCTGGCACTGGGCGGTGGCCAACATCCCGGTGAGCACCACCTCGCTGCCGCGCGGGGCGGGCAGTGAGGGTGGTGTGCTGCCCGAAGGGGCGGTCACGTTGCGCAATGACGGCGCGTTCCCGGGATTCGTCGGTGCGGCGCCACCAGCCGGACACGGGTACCACCGCTACTTCATCGTCGTGCACGCGGTGGATGTGGAGCGGTTGGAGATCGACGAGAACGGCACCCCCGCCTTTCTCGGGTTCAACCTTTTCTCGCACACCCTGGCCCGCGCCACCATCGTCGCCAAGTACGAGGTCGTCTAGACATAGCGGGAAAACGACGGTGGCCCTGAGCTTTTGCTCAGGGCCACCGGTCATTACGAGACGTTCACCACCGATTCGGGCAGCGGCGTGGTGTAGAGCGAGGCGATCTCCTCGGCGTACTTCGCCGCGATCGGGTTGCGCTTGAGCTTCATCGTCGGGGTCAACTCATCACCGCCCGGCTCCCACGGCGTCCCGACCACGGTGAATCGCTTGATCTGCTCGACTCGCGACAGCTTGCGGTTGCCCGCGACGACCGCGGCCAGCACCTCGTCCAGAATCTCCTTGCGGGTGGCCAGTGCGGCCAGATCGTCGGCGGGCGCGTCGATTTCCTTGGCCCGGATGGCCGCGGTGTCCGGGTCGAGCACGATCAGCGCGGAGATGAACGGTTTGGCCTCACCGATCGCCACCACCTGACCGACCAGCGAGGAGGCGGCCTTGACCGCGTTCTCGATATTGGTCGGGGAGATGTTCTTACCCGACTCGTTGATGATCAGTTCCTTCTTGCGGTCCACGATCCGCACATAGCCGTCGGCATCGATGGTTGCGACGTCACCGGTGGCCAGCCAGCCGTCGTCGAGCGCGTCCTTGGTCTTATCGGGCTGCTTGCGGTAACCCGGCGTGACGATCGCGCCGCGCACCAGCAGTTCGCCGTCCTCGCCGAGCCGCAACTCGAGGCCTTCGACGGCCCGGCCGACCGAACCCGGGCGCGGCTTGGCCAGTTCGGTGTAGGTGGCCACACCGGTTGTCTCCGACATGCCCCATACCTCGCTGACTGTGAACCCGAGTCCGAGGAAGTATTCAAGGGTTTCGGCCGGGATCGCGGCGGCGCCCGAGGCGGCCACCTTGAGGTTGTCCAGGCCGAGCGCGGCCCGCAGCTTCGAGAGCACCAGCGCGTCGGCGACCTTGTACTGCGCCGCGAGCAGCGGGCTGCGGCCCTTACCTGCCAGCTCGGCGCGCGCCGCCGCGACGCCGGTGTTGATGGCCCAGTTCGCCAGTGCCTTCTTCACCGGGCTCGCTTCGGTGGCCACCTTGCCGTCGATACCGGCCTTGATCTTCTGCCACACCCGGGGCACACCGAAGAATACGGTGGGACGCGCGTCGGGCAGTGCGGCGGCGATCTCACGCGGATCCGGTACGCAGGTGATCAGGATGCCGGTGAGCAGGCTGATGGCATGGCCGGAGATGCGGTCGGCGACGTGCGCGGCGGGCAGATAGGAGATCGCGCGGTCGTCGAGGCCGACTCGCAGCGGGCCGTTGACCAGCGCGATGATCTGGGCCAGCACATTGCGGTGGGTGATCTCTACACCCTTGGACGGGCCGGTGGTGCCCGAGGTGTAGATCAGCGTGGCGAGATCATCGGGGGTCACCGCCTGCCAAGCGGCGTCGAAATCGAAGTCGGCGGCCGGATTCGCCTCCAGGTCGGCGAGGCCGACCGCATCGGCGGCCGGACCGTCCACCACCACGATGTGTTCGAGCTGCACACCCGCGCCCTTGATGACGTCGAGGAAGGCGCGCTCGGTGATCACCACCTTGTTCTCCGCATTGGTGAACAGATGCGTGATCTGCTCGGATGAGCTGGTGTTGTAGATCGAGAACGGTGTAGCGCCCAGATGCAGTGCCGCCGTATCGACCAGATTGAACTCGGGCCGGTTGGTGAGCATGATGCCGACGGTGTCGCCGTGGCCGACGCCAAGGCCGGCCAGTCCCGCCGCCAGCGTGCGCACCCGCTCGCCGTATTCGCGCCAGCTGATCTCCGTGGTGCCGCCGACCGTCCGTAACGCCACCTGATCCGGTCGTAACTTCACGGTCTCCTGGAATGCCTGCGGCACCGTGTACACCGTCTTGCCGGACTCGTGCGCGAAACCGATTTCTGTTGTCGTCATCTTCCCGTTTCCCGATATCTCTGGCGTGAACCGCGCCCGGAGCGACCGCATGGTTTCCACACGGTTCGAGACCCGCTGCTCCTGATAAATTGCAAGCGACTCTATCTCATCGTGTCACACGGTTCGATAGCACCATGTGGCGCGGCTCACTCATGGTAGCCAGACCGGGGTAATCGTGTCCGTTACTTCTATACGGACGAATCGGACCCCGCATCGCGCCCCCACGGCAGATCCGCGCCCCGCAGCCAGATCCGGCGAAGTGTGCTTGGCCGCACTTTGACGCGCACGCGCCGGACCGTGTGACGCGTGCGCAGTGCAGGTCCGAGCCGCGACCAGATACGCAGAAAGGGCCCCGGTCGCTCGGGCACGGACTCCATGCGCGGCTCGCACAGCATGCCGTACGGCGGGATCATGTGCCCGCGACGGCGCCGTTTCGCCTCCAGATATTCAGCGGCCCGTTGGCTCAGCGGTTCGGTGTGCAACGGCACCCGGGTGACCGCCAGACCGGTCGAACGCAATTGGTCGACCTTCGCGGGATTGTTCGTGAGCAGTCGCACTGTGGTGAGTCCGAGATCCTGCAAGCTTTTGGCCGCAGCGTGGTAGGTGCGGCTATCCGCGGGCAGGCCAAGACTCTCGTAGCTTGCGAAGGTATCAATTCCGCGGCGTTCACTCTCCCGGTAGCCGAGCGCCTTCGCGATCAATCCGCTACCCCGGCCCTCCTGCTCCAGATAGATGAGCACGCCGCCGCTCTCGTCCCATATCCGGTCCAAGGCCTGGTCGAGTTCGGGCCCACAGTCGCAATCCTGCGAGCCGAGCGATTCGCCGTACAAACACCGCGAGTGAATTCGGACCAGACATCCGTCGCTCACCTCGCCATATAGCAGCACATACCCGCACTCGGCACCGCCGGACACCTCCATCACACGAAGTTGCAGGTCCCGCCCGTTGCGGGTGAACCGATGGGCGGTGTCGTCGTGAGCGCTCGAGTTGTCCACCACGGTGACCTCCGATTTCACGACCGGGATATGTAGCCTGGTGCGCTTGCTCGATCGCGGCGCCATACGCGCGGGAGCTTCCCCACGCCGATTTCGCCGCGCGAGGTCGATCGAGCGACATCGGCGCGCTCGCGCGACCGATGTCCGTCCCGTCCGGACGTCCGAGATGTCTTGACTCGCAGACGGAATCACTGGCCGGTCGCGATGGGAATTCGATATCGGTTGTGCCGCGGGAAGATCATCGACCAGCCGATCTGGATAATACTGCGCCATACCAGATCCATGCCGCGTGGTCTAAATCACAGCTGCGAAGAATTTGCGAATGTGACTGAGCGCCTAGCCGAATGAGCGGACCCTGTTGTCGGAAAAGCCAGCCACGCACATCGGTTCGCGCATCATCCGACCAGGGCTGCTGTCCGATTGCTGAGAAAGCTGGATCCGGGAGCGCGCCGGCCTATCGTCCGGGCGGCGAGAGCCGATGCACACCACTGCCGACAGTTCGGCGAGCAGCCTTGGAGCCGTGTCGTTTTCGCAGTTACGTACCGAACTGGTCCGCACCGGCGTGCGCCATTGCGCGAGCACGTCGGCGCCCGATCCCGCGAGGTGTGGGAGGGCGAGGTTCTCCTGGCGCGCGGATGTCATCCGATACCTCACCCAGGTCCGGATACAGGTAGCACGGCTGCTCGACATCGACCACCGACCGACGTGCCGCGTTGCGTATTCGTCGAGCGGGTCGGTACCCCCCACGCCTGTCGGGCCACATGCAAAGACCCAGGACCACCAAGCCCGTCGCAGCCGAAATCGTGGCGACGCCTATGTATCCGAGCAGAGCAGAGGGCAGCGCCATCACCGGAATCGCCACGGATGCCAGGTGAATACGGGCGCGTCGCTCCCGACTGACTTGCTCGACCGGCGAAACAGCCAGCAGTCTCGGGATCTGGTGTCCGCGATGACGCCGTTTGGCCTGCAGATATTTTCGCGCCCGCTCGCTGCGCGGCCAGGTGTGCAGCGGCACCCTGGTCACCGTGAGTCCGGCCTGCTCCAGCGGTTCCACCTTGTCGGGATTGTTCGTCAGCAGTCGTACCGATGTGAGTCCGAGATCACGCAAGCATTGGGCGGCCAACTCGTAGGACCGTGAATCCGCGCTCAGCTCCAGCCGCGCATAACTGGTGAAGGTATCGATGTCGAAGCGTTCGCTGGTCTGTAGCCCACGGGCCTTGTTGATCAGCCCGGCGCCGCGGCCCTCCTGTTCCAGATAGATCAGCACGCCCGCGCCCTCGTTCTGGATCATGTCCATGGCCATATCGAGCTCGGGGCCGCAGTCGCAGTCATCTGACCGCAGCGCGTCGCCGTAGAGGCAGCGGGAGTGGATCCGGACCAGACAGCCATCGCTGATTACGGGGGATCCGTGTGTCGCCTGCCCGAAGACCAGTGCGTGCCCGCCATCGACACCGTGCGGTATCGGCACGACGCCGACCTGTAGTTCGCGACCCCGGCGGGTCAAGCGGTGCCCGGTCTCATCGAGGCTAGACGCCGCTTCGGTCACGCTGGCCCTCCGATACATGGGATGAACTTGCAGGTGATGTGGCCTCGCCGATCGCCGTAACGTCCGCCCGTGACGGGTGCGAGCCAATTTACACACCAACCGAGGGGGGCCGCGTCAGCGGGGCCTCGACGCATCCTAGGCGCTCAGCCCGTGGTCGGCTCGTCGGCGGCGATGTGGACGATCCGATCGATATCGTGCTCCCGCGGCATCGCGTCCGGCACATCGCCGAACGACTGGGTGGCCACCATTGCCGCAGTGGCCCAACGGAATACCCGCTGGTCGACCGGTCCGGCCGTACCGACGAGTTGGCGCGCCAGAGCGGCCGAGAATGCGGCCGCCGCACCTGGTGAGTCGGCAAGCGCGACGGGGAAGTCGGCGATGCGGGTGTTGACGGCATCGGATCGCACCGTGCAGTGGAAGCCGTCGATCACACACACCGCACGAACACCCAGCATGCGCAGCCGTTGTGCGATGTTCTCGGCCGAGCCGATATCTTCCCCGGGCAGCATCTTGGCGAGTTCCCCTGTGGTGCCGACCAGGTAATCCACGGTGTCGAGGTAGCCGTACAGATACTGAGGGCTTTCGACGGCCGGGGTGGCATTCACCAGCAGCAGCGGACGCGGATTCAGGGCACGGATGGCGGCCATGGTCCGCTCGACGACATCGATCGGCTGCTCGAAGGTCAGCAGCACCGCGTCCGAGGCGGCCAGAGCGGACCGCACCTCCGGATCGCGGGGGTCATGGGTACCCAACCGGATCCGCTCATCCTTACAGCTGATGTAGCTCGAGGTCCCGGTGCTGGTGATCATCACGGCCGTCACTTGGGTCTGCGCGCCGGGGACCTCCTTGACCAGGCGGATGTCGACGTTCTCGGTTTCCAGATAGTCGCGGATATATCTGCCCGCGTCGTCGGCGCCGACCGCGGAGACCAATCGCACCTGAAGTCCCAGCCGTGCCGCTGCCACCGCACGATTGAGCCCCTTGCCACCCGCGTGCATCTCGAATCCGCCCGGCGTCGACTTGCCCGCCACCGGAATCTGCCCGATGCGGTATATATGATCGATCACGGAGTCGCCGATGACTGTGACGATTCCGCGTTGCGGCTGCGAATCCGGCAGCGTCACAAGCACTTTCGGTTCGGGAGTGAAACGATATCCGGATCGGCCGGCGTAGCTCGACGCGGCCACGAGCTGTCCCGCCAACGCGGTGAACGCCCGGCGCTCGGGCGTCGCTCGCAGGGAGCGCACGCTCGGCGGAGACGTGATGTCGTCTGCTCCGACCGTGCGATGCAACAGTTCCCACACCGCCGTGAGATATTCACGCCGCTCGCCGAGATCGGCCGCGTAGAGGCGCGCCAGATCGATTCCGTGCGGCGACTTTTCGCGCAGGAGTCCCAGCGACAACTCAGCGTCGGCGATCAGCCGGTGCGTCGGCGCCAATTGCCGGGCGAGGTCCCGAATCACCGGCAGGACGGCCTGCTCCACCGAGATGCCCTCGCGGCCCGCTCGCTCCTTGACAACGGGCAAATCCAGCAGGGGAGCGACGTCGATTTCCGTGGTGCGCAACCGATCCGCACTCAGGCCCGAACGTTTGCTGAGCCTGGTGAGAATGTTGCGGATGGCAACCGTGCGTGAGTCCTGCTGGACCATAGGCGGGCCTGTCCTCCATGACGCTGCGATCGTTCCCTGTGCCACTCTCACGATATGCCAATCGTCCGGGGTTTAGCCGTCGAGCGAACCGGCAATTACCAACTTACAACGGCAATTGACCGTAGTGAACGGCAAATGCCACACTGAGTTACGGCGACCAAGCGTCGTCCGCCAGATGACTCGGGAGGGCCCTGGTGATGAGAGTGATTCTGCTGATACGGCACGCACGGCGGCACGGGGAGCCGAGAGCCGGCGGCACCGAAACCGAGCTCGTTGCGAACCTCGCCACGGCCTAGGCGAACGAATCGAGTTCGCCGGAACGACATTTCACCCGATCAAGTCGACTCGTCGCCTGCTCCATCCGACGGCAACGAGCCCCGGCTGACCGCGACACAGTGGTCGACCGGGGCTCAGTGCACCCGAAATGCGGTCGGCGACAGCTCGGGCACCCCGGAGACAGCCGTGACGATCTATGAATGCAGCCGGTCGATGACCAGTAGCGTCACGCCCGACGAATGGGCATGGCGAGCAGGCCGCGAGGAACCGGCATGGCGATTGAGCTGGCTACCCGACCAGCTGACCCGCGAACAGGCCTGGGCCGGAATGCGATTGCAGGAGATGCTGAGCCACCCGGACCCGGCATCGGACCACGACGCGCACGCGCGGGCATTGGCCGATCAACTCGGTATCACCGTGCAGCAGGCACTGCACACGCTGCACCAACGGATGCTCGACCGGAGGCATTCGTGACCAGCTACGTACCCCCCGAGCTCATCGGGCTCGAATTGCTACACCGGAGGCACCCATGACCGTCGACACCACCGACTGGACCATGATCAGCGATATCACCCCCGAGTCGGCATACCGTCAGATCGGGTCGGGGGCCGCGGTCTGGCGACTGAGCTGGCTGCCGGATCGGCTGCTGACCCGCGAACAGGCGCTCGCGGGCATGGAACTCGACGAGATCCTCAGCGATCCGGATATCGTGCACGATCGGCACGCCCACGCCGACGCGGCCATCCTGGCCGGACGTGTCGGCATCATCTGGGAGCAGGCGGTGATCCTGTTGTCGAAGCGGATACTGACTCGACTACGCCAGCGTCCCAGCGGGATTCAGGACGACCCGGTGGACGGTGAATCCGCCTCTTGGATGTCGCTGCACGGCGACCGGACACCGTGGGTGTTCCGATAGTGTGCGGCGCCGCGGGGCATCGGCCGCCGGGAGGGGAGGCGGCCGATGTCATCGCGACGCGGGATACCGAGCCACGACCGCATCGATCGTGGCGGAGGTCGGCATACCGACCGGTACCGGACCCTCCACGGAGGTCGATGCCATCGCAGCGGTTGCCCAGTAGTAGTCCGGGCCGGTGGCGGGTCGCTCGGTCAGCAACAGCCGATACGCCAGCGCGGCACCGAACGCGGCACCGCCGCCAAGTGAATCTCCTTGTCGCGCTGCTGGATTCGCGGGCAGATCGAGGTTCACCGTGTCGGATCGGACGCGGCAGGCGAGGTGCTCGACCGCGCAGACACTGCGCACCCCCCGCGCGCGCAACCACGGCGCGACCGACGAGTCGAAATCCGCATCGCGTGTGCCTGCCAGGTCACCGAGCTCCCAGGGCGCCCCGATCAAATAATCGATCCTGTCGAGGTGGCGGAGCAGGTCGTGAGGTGCCTCGATCGGCGGTGCGGCGTGCACGATCAGCACGGGCGCGGGCCGCAGGCTCCGGACGGCGGCCAATACCCGATCGATCACCCAGCTCGGCTGTTCGAACGTCAGCAAGACCACATCCGCGGCGGCGAGCCCGTCACCGATGTGCTCGACATCGGGCACGATGCCATCCTCACGACAACCGATCGTGGTGCTCACGCCCGTCGGGTTGACCACCACCATCGTGATCGCGCTCGGCACGCCGGGTACGACGCGCACATGTTCGGTATTCACCCGCTCGGCACGCAGGTAGGCCAGTATCCGCCCGCCCGCGTCGTCGTCGCCCACCGCTGAAATCAGTCGCGATCGCAGGCCGAGTCGTGCCGCGGCGACGGCGCGGTTCAGCCCCTTGCCACCCGGATGGGCTTCGAAGCGTCCGTGCGCCTCCGGCCCTGCGGAAGGAACGTGATCGACACGGTAAATGTGATCGCTGACGGCGCCCCCGACGACGGTGACCACGCCACGAGGAACACACGCGTTCGCCGGTTCGGCATTCGTTCCCGGGTCGTGCGGGACCATGCGCCGCCCCCTCTGGGTGCTGCATTCGATATGTCTTGCCGCACACCAGCTTAGGCCCCACACACGCGAAATGGCATGTGCCGCAACAATGCATCGACCGCGCGAAACGACCGGTCGGGATCAGGTATGAGCCACGTGCTCCGCGCCGACCGCCTCGGCGATCGAGTGGTAACCGGCTTCGCGCAGCCGCTGGGCGATCCCGCGGTGGATATGGCGCATCCAGAACGGACCGCCGTAGATGAAGCCGGTGTAGCCCTGCAGCAGGGTGGCGCCGGCCTGGATGCGCTCCCAGGCCTGGTCGGCGGTTTCGATACCGCCGACCGAGATCAGCACCAGATGGTCGCCCACGCGGCGGTAGAGCCGCCGCAGCACCTCCAGCGAGCGCTCGGCAACCGGAGGACCGGACAACCCGCCCGCGCCCATGGCCGCGACCTGGCCGGCATCGGTGCGCAGGCCGTCGCGGCGGATGGTGGTGTTGGTGGCGACGATCCCGGCCAGGCCGAGTTCGACCGCGAGGTCGGCGACGGCGTCCACATCGTCGTCGGACAGGTCGGGGGCGATTTTCACCAATACCGGGACCTCGACGCTGTCGAGGACGGCCTGCAGCACCGGGCGCAGGGATTCGACGGCCTGCAGATCCCGCAGACCGGGAGTGTTGGGGGAGCTGACATTGACGACGACGAAGTCGGCCAGCGGCCCGAGCAGAGATGCGCTCACCGCGTAATCGGCCGCCGCGTCAGCGGGTTCGACGATCTTCGTCTTTCCGATATTCGCGCCGATCGGGACACCGCCGCGGCGGTTGCGCAGATGTTCGGCAGCTGCTGCGGCGCCGTGGTTGTTGAATCCCATCCGGTTGATCAGGCTGTGGTCGGCCGACAGCCGGAACAACCGCGGCGCGGGATTGCCCGGCTGGGCCTGCGCGGTGACGGTGCCGATTTCAGCGAATCCGAATCCCAGTGGCGCCCAAGCGTTGACACCGTCGGCGTTCTTGTCGAACCCGGCGGCCAGCCCGAGCGGCGCGGGGAAGTCGATGCCGAAGGCGTGATTGCGCAGGATCGGATCGTCAGTGGTCAACACCTTGGTCATCGCCCAGCGCGACGGCGCGAACCGGGCCGCCAGCCGCATGACCGTGAACGCCAGATGGTGGATGCGTTCCGGCGGCAGCAGGAACATCAGGCGCAGCAGCAGTGAATACATGGCCTCACATTCCCGGTTCGGGCTGGGGTAGTAGTGCGGTTTTTCGGCGCCGCAGCAGTACCCGCCTGCTGCCGTCGGTGTAGGCTCGCACCCGCGACAGTTCCCAGCCGCCGAATTCGGCTTGGATGGCCAGCCGCATCGAGGCCGTCACCCGGGTCACCTCCGGTGGGAGCCGCAGTGGCACGTATTCGTAGTCGTCACTGGTGGTTTCCCAGCTCGCCGGTAGCGCTGCGCGTGATTGTGGCGCCATCACTGCCCTTTCTTCCGCTGGTCCGCGCGGATCCGTTGCAGACCGTCTCCGGTCGCGGAACCGACGAACAGGTCACCGGTGCGCTCGTCGATGGTCACCGAGTTCGGCTGGCGAACCGTCGGATAACGGCCCACCTCTCTCGGTATACCCGTCGACAGGTCGAATCCGACGACTTCGTTGCTCTGGGTACACGTCACCCACACGGTGTCGGACCGCTGATCGTAGGCAATCGCGTAAGGCGACGATCCTACCGGGAATCGCTGCCGCAGCACGAGCGGTCCGGCGGTGTAGACCAGCAGTTCGTCACCGGCGGTGTCGGTGACGGTGATGCGGCCGAACGGATCGGTAATCAGGTTGGTCGCGCCCTCACCCGCGCGCAGTGCCAGGCCGAGGCGGTCTTTGCCGAGATCGAGCTGGGTGAGCGAGGTCTGGCGGCGGTCCAGGACCGAGACATGGTTGCCGGTGAGGGCGAGGGCATCGGCGGAGGCGAGCCCGGAAATGGTGTCGGTGACCTTGCCGTCGGGGGAAAGTTCGCGCACCTTTCCATCGGCGGTGCCGACGAACAGCGTGCCGTCGTCGCGGTAGCGCACCGATCTGGCGTCGCCGTCCACGGGCACCTCGGTGGTCACGCCGGAGGTGATGTCGACACGCATGATCCGGTGGTCGCCGGGGATCAGCACTTCACCCGGCTTGCCCTGCGCCAAGCCGACACCGTGGGCGGGCAGCAGGAGGGTGCGCATCTCCTCGTTCGGCGCGCCAGTGGGATCGACGCGGGTGAAGGTCACGGGGTCGATGATGAACATCGTTGTGCTGGTGTCGCGGCTCGCTTCGAGCGCAACCAGTTGTCCAGTCGCCGCCTCGGCGAATAGTCCGCCGACCGGGTTGCCGAGCCCCCATATGTCCCCGGCGGGGTGCGCGCTCTGCTCGGGCGCGACCGCCGCAGTCGCGGCCGGTCGAGTCTCGAGCTTGTCGCTATCGGAATCGGAGGAACATCCGGCGATCAGCGCCAGCACCGCCGCACCCGCAAGCGCAGCAGGTAGCGAACTATATGGGCGCATCCACCGAACTCCTAACTACGACAAATCATCGGCTACAGCACCATCTGACCATGATGGCGCACTTGACCGGCCTACCGGGGTAGTCGCTGGCGGAGAATGTCGGTGATGGGGGTTACCGTTGACTTGAATCAATATCCAATTCAGGGAGATCCGGTTGAAAGCCGACCATCCATCGGGATTTGCCATCGATGACATAACCGTTGGTCCGTTTGCTCACGGATTCGGCACCACGGCCGACGGCAGGCCCTACGCCTTCCGCACCGTGCGCTCCACCGTCGAGCTGGAGATCTATCGCGCCGATCTCGACAGCGATGTGCCCGGACCGGAGGACGTCGTCGCCGTCGCGCAGGCCCGCGCCACCGATATCGACCTCGACGACGAACGCAGCGTCGTCGCTCTGGTGCGCGACATGATCCCGGATGCGGTACCGGTCGAATCGGCCCCGGATCGGGACATGACGACCGTGCGGGCCCTGCTCGGCCGCATCAGTTCGGTCATTGATGGTATGTAGATGGTGATGCCAACCACACGATTCGTCCGTTCCGTGCTGACCGCGGCCATCCTCGTCGCGGCGGCTGCGGCGTGCAGCACCGGACCGGACGAGGCCTCGGTCGATGCCGCGCGTTCCTCGGCCAATGCCTCGCTGTCCTCCTCGATCGCGACCTCCTCCAGCGCCGCCCACCGACCACTGCCGAGCGCCGCCGAATTGGATGCGCAGATCAAACGCGCCCTGGATCCGGCGCTACCCGACTCCGAACGCACCGACCTCATCGAGGACGGCGAAGCCTTCCGCGACGCCATCCCGGACATGTACAAGGCACTGCAGGACAATCCGCGCGCCGTCTACGGCGTCACCGATCCGGTCTTCGACAACCGCGACGGCACACTGACCGCGACCATGCGGCTGGACAAGGACGGCACCGGCACCGCGGTCCGCACGACCGTCGTGCATTTCGTGCTGCTCGACGGCAGGTGGAAGATCTCGCGCACCGACCTGTGCGGCATTCTGCGCTCGGCCGATTACCGCACCGCGGCCTGCGGCTAGATGATCGAATCCGGTTCGCTGCGGTGGGGTCGTCTCATCCACCGCCACCGCTATCTGGTGCTGGGCATCGCCATTGTCGCGGTGCTGCTCTCGGGCTGGTACGGCCGGGATCTGGCGGGCCGGCTGACTCAGGAGGGCTGGTTCGACGAGAGCAGTGAATCGGTGGCCGCCGCCAAGATCGCCGATGCCACCTTCGGCCGCGATACCGACAGCGACATCGTCTTGCTCTACACCGCGCCCGAGGGCATGACCGTCGACGATCCGACCGTGCGTGCGGCAGTGACGAATTCGCTGAAGCAGCTGCTTGCCCGGCACCCCGACCGGATTCTGAAGATCGACAGTTATTGGGACAGCCCCTTCGCCGCGCAGGCCACCGATGCCTCGCGCACCCATGCCTTCGCCAGCGTCGGATTGCGCGGAGAGGGCACCGCGACGGTCGAGAACTACACCGCGATCAAGGGTGAGCTGGGTGCCGGGCGCGCGGGCGGTGGCCCCGGCGGCACCACGGTGCAGTTGGCCGGGCTGCAACCGATTGTCGAGGGCATCAATCAGGGCATGCAGGACGATATCCGCCGGGCCGAGATCATCGCGCTGCCGATCGTGGCGATCCTGCTGTATTTCGTATTCGGCGGGGTGGTCGGGGCGTTGCTGCCGGTGCTGATCGGCGGGATGACGGTACTCGGCACCCAGGGCACCATCCGGATGCTCACCGATCACATCGCGGTGAACGTTTTCGCCAGTGCGGTGGTGACGCTGGTGAGTCTGGGGTTGGCGATCGACTACGGACTGTTCACCGTGACCCGATTCCGGGAGGAGCTGGCCGGCGGGCACAGTGTGGAGGATGCGACGGCGCGCACCGTGGCCACGGCCGGGCGCACCGTACTGTTCTCGGCCGCGATCATCGCGATCAGCCTGGCGGCGTTGTTCATCTTCCCGAACGGGGTGTTGCGGTCGGTGCCCTATGGCGGCATCAGTTCGGTACTGCTGGCCGCACTGCTGTCGGTGACGGCGCTGCCCGCGGTGCTGAGCATTGTCGGACGGCGAATCGACCTGTGGGGTTGGCATCGGTTCTCGCGCACCAAGACCGAGGCGCAGATCGACTCGGGGTTCTTCTCGCGGCTGGCGACACGGGCGATGCGGCGACCATGGGCGGTGGTGGTGCCGATCGTGCTCGGGCTGCTCGCGTTGATCGTTCCGATTCGCAATATCGAGTTCGGCGGGATCAGCGAACGCTATTTGTCCGAAGACAATCCGGCGCGGGTCGCGCAGGAACGGTTCGACCAGTTGTTCCCGAGTTTTCGCACCGAGCCGATCAAACTGGTGGTGGTGGGCGCGAATCCGCAGCAGCTCAGCGATATTCGCTATGAGGCGAGCCGGATTCCCGGTCTGACGGGGCGTTTCGAACCCGGTGCGCCGACCAAGGACCAGATCAATGTGCTCAACGCCGGTCTCGCCGACAAGCGCAATGCGGACGCGGTGATCGATTCGCTGCGTGCGATTGCGGAACCTTCCGGGGTGGAGATCATGGTGACCGGGGTGCCCGCGCTCGAGCGTGACAGCATCAACGGGCTGCTCGTGCGGCTGCCGTTGCTGGTCGGGCTCCTGGCGGCCGCGGCGTTGGTGATGCTGTATCTGGCATTCCGTTCAATCGTGTTGGCGCTCAAGGCGGTATTGATGAGCGCGCTGAGCTTGGCCTCCACACTGGGTGTGCTCACCTGGGTGTTCGTCGAGGGGCACGGGGCCGGGAGCTTCGACTTCACACCGGGGCCGCTGATGTTCGCGGTGCTGGCGCTGATCGTGACGGTGGTGTTCGGGCTGTCCACCGACTACGAGGTGTTCCTGCTGTCGCGGATGGCCGAGGCGCGCGCGGACGGCGCGTCGCCGCCGGAGGCCATCCGCTACGGTATCGCCCACACCGGCGGGGTAATCACCTCTGCCGCAGCGATTCTCATCGTGGTGACCGGCGCTTTCGGGTTCTCCGACCTGGTGTTGATGAAATACATCGCCTACGGCATGATCGCGGCACTGGTCCTGGACGCGTCCGTGGTCCGCATGCTGTTGACGCCCGCGGTGTTGAAGCTGGTCTGGCGTTGACGGGGCTGCTCGTCAGCGGGTGAGAGGGATCGAGAATGACTGTGCTCGAGGGCGCGAATCTGGGCCTGATGTTCTTGCTCGAACTGGGTGTACTCGCCGGAGCGGCGATCTGGGGCTTCACCCTCGATGCGAACCCCATCGTGCGCGTCGTCGCCGGAATCGCCACCCCCGCGGTATTCATCGTGGTGTGGGCACTGTTCGCGGCGGGCGGCGGCAAGAATGCGCGATACCCCCTTACCGGCCCGTGGCGCGCCCTGTTGGAGATCGTCTGGTTCGGCGGCGCGGCGGTACTGATCGGTCTCGCCTTCACGGCACTGGCCGCAGCCGTGTTCTTCGCGATATGGGCGATCAACGCCGCCTTGCGGATGCTGTGGCATCAGGCCTGAAATCGCCTGTTCGGAGCCCGATCTCGGGCTGAGCGTTCACTTTTCGTGCGAACGTGACAGCAAACCGTCGACGACTCCGCCCGGTGTTAGTGGATGTGGCTCGGCTGCCAGTCGTGCTTGCGCGACGGCCGGCCTGTTTCGAAGCGGGGTCCGGCGACGGTCACCGACGGACGGGGAGGACCAGTTGGGCGCCGGTCACTGGGTGGTCGAGGACTTCGACAGGGTGTTGGTAGACGCGGGTGAGGAGTTCGGTGGTCAGAACTTTGCGGGGTGGGCCGTCGACGGCGATGCGGCCGGATTCCAGGACGGCGACGCGGTCGGCGTAGGCGGCGGCGATGCCGAGGTCGTGCAGGACGACGACGACGGCGGCGCCCGCGGCGGCCCGGGCGGTGGCCAGGCGTAGAACCGCTTCTTGATGGCCGAGGTCGAGAGCGGCGGTAGGTTCGTCCAGCAGCAGGGTTGCGGTGTCCTGAGCCAGGACGCGGGCCAGGGCGACACGGGCGCGTTCACCGCCGGAGAGTGTCGGAAATGGCCGGGCGGCAAGGTGTTCTACGTCGGCGACGGTCATGGCGGCGGCGATTCGCTCGTCATCGCGGTCCCGCCGCTCGGTCCGCACCCACGGCGCGCGCCCCATAGCGACCACCTCGCGAGCGGTGAACGGGAATCCGACGGTGTGGCTCTGCGGCAATACCGCCCGGCGCCGCGCCATATCCAAATGTGACCAGTGGCCCAGCGCCCGACCATCGAGTTCGATCGTGCCCTCGCTCGGCTCCAACTCACCCGCGAGCGCCGCCAACAGTGTCGACTTGCCCGCCCCGTTCGGCCCCACCAACGCTACGATCTCGCCCGCGACCACGTCGAAGTCGACCGCTTCGAGCACCCGCCGCGTATGCGCCCCCGAAGCACCACGCCTGTCGACGCTCACACCGCTGGCCCGAAGCGTCACCGCACCCGGCTGCGGCGGCACCGGCAACTCATGCGTCCGTGCGAACACCGACCCCAACCCCTCCAGCACCCTGCTCACACCTCCGCCCCACCTGCGGGCTGCGGCATGTATGCGCGACATTCGCTGATAATGCTGCCGCGCCGGGCCGTCGAGTTCGACATTCCTGCCTGCACTGCCTGTCGGCCCCTCGGCGCGTCGCGCCCGTCCACTGCCGGCCCGCGGTCCAGCATCGGCGTGCGAGGCCACCAGGAATCTGCGTTCGACCTGCCCGGTTGCCCCGCCCGCACGCTGCATGACTGATCGGCGGGAGAGATACATTTTCGGCCGAACACTCCGACGCGCTGGTGAACGGCGTTCGCGACAGGGGCCCACCACATTCCGAGCGTGCGCGGAACGGTTGCGTCCCAGCTGATTTCGCGACTCATGCCCAACCTCCCGCGCGAGCACGCGTGCGGCGCAGGAGCCAGAAGAAGAAGGGGCCGCCGATGAGGGAGGTGAGCATGCCGAGGGGCAGGTCGGCATTGTGGACCAGGGAGCGTGCGGCCACGTCGGCGGCGAGCAGCACGACCGCGCCGAGGATGGCGCTCAATGGGATCAGGATGCGGTGGGCGGGGCCGACCAGCATGCGAACCACATGCGGCACGATCAACCCGACGAACAGCACGATGCCGGTGAAGGCGACGCCCGCGGTGGCGAGGACGGCGACTACCACGATGACATTGCGCCGCAAGCGCTCCACGTCCACACCCAGGTGCCGGGCGGGGGATTCACCGAGAGCGAGCAGGTCCAGGCGGGGCGCGATGAGCACCGCGGCGAGAATACCGAGAGCGGCCAGCGGAGCGACGACGTGCACCGCATCCCAGGTGGCTCCATTGAGACTGCCCAATTGCCAGAACACGATCTGGTCGCGGGCGGCGGGGGTCGCGATGAACAGCAGCAACGCGATCAGGCCACCGGCGAAGGCATTGATCGCGACACCGGTCAGCACCAGCGTGACCACCTCGGTGCGCCCATTCGAGCGCGACAGCAGATACACCAGCAGTGTGGTCAGCAACCCCGCCGCGAATGCGGCCGCCGCCACCGACCACGCCGCCACGAACGCACCACCCACCACGATCACCGTGCCCGCACCGACCGCGGCCCCCGCCGACACTCCGATCACACCGGGTTCGGCGAGCGGATTCGCGAACACCCCCTGCAACAACGCACCCGCTGTCGCCAATGCGGCGCCGACCAGGATCGCGAGCACCACGCGCGGGAACCGCACCTCCCACAGCGTCACCTCACCCGCCGGATGTGCGGGCATCGGCCCCCAGTCCAACCCGATCCGATGCAACACACTGCCCGCCACCTCAGCGGGTGTCGTCGGCACCTGCCCGATCGCCGCCGACGCCAACGCCAACACCACCAGCGCCGCCACCGCCACGGCGAACACGATCGCGGTCCGCGACCACCCTCGCGACTCGGGCGCAACGGGATGCGGACTGTGCGGCATCGCCGAGCCGGTCGCGGTTGCCCCGGTAGCCCTTCCGTTCACACCGGCACCTCGCCGCCATCCGCCCGTGACCTGCCGCTCATGCGGGCTTGGTGCCGTACACGGCCTCGCTGAGGGCGGCGATCACCCGGCCGGTATTCGGGCCGAAGCTCAACACCACCGAGTCGGCCATATCGACCACGCGCTTGTTGCGTCCGGCGGGTGTCTGGGCGATGCCCGGCACTTTTTCCAGTCCGTCGACGCCGCCGACCGACTTCAGCCCATCCGACATCACCAGCAGCACATCCGGTGCGGCCGCGATCATGGCCTCACTGGTGATCGCGACGAACGGCTCGGTCAACCCGGCCGCAGAGCCCGCATCACGTGCGCCGAGCGCGGTGATGAGGGCGTCGGCGCCGGAGCCGGGTCCGGCGAGCATGGTGATGGCGGTGCTGCGCAGGTAGAGAAAGGCGACGGTGAGGGCTTTGTCCTGCTTCGGCACCCCGGCACTGGCGGCGGCGATTTCGTCGCGGGTGCGCTGGGCAAGGGCCTGGCCGCGATCGGGTACACCGAGTGCGGCGGCGACTGCCACGATCTGCGGTACCACGCCGTCCATGGTGCGCTGCGGATCGAAGTAGACGACGGTCACCCCGGCCGCGCGCAACTGCTCACGCACCTGCGGGGCGGCGCTGGTGCTATCGGTGAGAAAGACCGAAGGACGCAGTGCCAGAACGGATTCCACGTTCAGCGAACCGCTGCCACCGGTCACGATCGGCAGATTCGCCACTGCGGGAAACCCGGCCGCGGTGCTGCGCCCGACCAGTTTGGCGCCCAAACCCAACGCCCAGACCGTCTGCGCGAGGGTACCGAAGCGGTCGGCGGCGATGATGCGGCTGGCATCGGTGATGGTGACTTCGGCGCCGTCGAACGATCGGACGATCGCGGGCAGCGCGGGCGTGGGTTCGGGCCCGATCGGCACCGGGTCGAGGTTCTCCAGTTTCGCGGTGACCGGCCCGCGGCCGCCGCTGCCCGTGGCATCACTGTCGGTACCGCAGGCCGAACCGACCAGCAGGGTCAGTGCCAGCAGGGCCAGGAGGGAACGCACCCCGCCGGATCGGACACGGTCGAGAAACCTCATGCAGGTAAGGCTAGCCTCCCGCATCGATTCACCCCGCCGCGCGTGCGCTGACATCGTCGAGCGCGGCCGCGATGGCACGCGGCAGTTCCAAAGTCTCGGCGGCCAGTACCCCGGTGAACTGGCCGATATCGCGTGCGCCGACGATCATGCTCGCGATGCCGGGACGGTCCCGGATCCAGGCCAGCGCAACGGCCAATGGTGAGGTGGCAAGTCCGTCGGCAGCGGTCACCAACGCTTCGACCACCCGGGTCGCATGGTCGTCGAGCCGGTGCCGGATCTCGGCGGCGGTCGCCTCGTCCGCACCGCGCGAATCGGCGGGCACCCCATCGCGGTATTTGCCGGTGAGAATGCCCCCGGCCAGCGGCGCGGTGGCGATCAACCCCACACCATGATGCTGGGCGGCCGGAATGAATTCGGTTTCGGTGTCGCGGGCCAGCAGCGAGTACGGGGTCTGGGCGACGGTGACGGGCGCGACCGCCGCCAGGCTGGCGACCTGCCACGCGTTGAACCCGCGCGCCCCCGCGTAACGCACCCGCCCGGAGCGCACCGCGAATTCGAGGGTGGCGGCGACCTCGTCCAGCGGAGTCGCCGGATCCCAGGCGGCGACATGCCAGATATCGAGATAGTCGGTGCCCAATTCGAGCAGCGTCCGATCCAGCTGGCGCAGCAGCGCGCGCCGCGAGGTGTCCACGGCCGGCCGCACCGGCTCCGGCTCGGGCACGTTCGGTCCGACGGGTGCGGGTGTGATCCACGGCGCGACACCCGCGCAGCCACTGAGCACCAGCTCGTCGCGGGAGACCAGATCGCCGAGCAGTTCGGCCAGGATCCGTTGTGCCGCACCGCCGGCGTAGGCGGGGGAGGTGTCGACCAATGTGCCGCCGGCCTCGGCGAAAGCCACCAACTGCACCGCAGCATCGTCGGCATCGGTATGCGCACCCCAGGTGTGGGTCGCAAGTCCTATCCGGGACACCCGTAGGCCGCTGCGGCCGACCGTCCGCTGTTCCATCACCGTGCCCGCGCTATCGTCACGGCGCCAAGCCTAGAGTGTGGATACGCAACTCGACGCCCACCAGCGCCGTGGGTCGCACGGTCGAGCCGGGCATGCCGACGCCATCTCGACACTGTACTGTCGCTGCGTGATTGCGGCGGTGGTCACAGTGATGGGATCGATCGCCGGACCAATTGCCCAGTAGGAACATATATTTCGGGCGGAAGTGGAGGCTGGTTCGTGGTCGGCGAGTCGATGACCTGGGTGCAGGCCTTGATTCTTGGTCTGGTGCAGGGTCTCACGGAATTTCTGCCGATCTCCTCTTCGGCGCATCTGCGCATCGTGTCCTCGGTGTTCTTCGGCGATGACGCGGGCGCCTCGTTCACCGCGGTAACCCAGTTGGGCACCGAGGCGGCGGTGCTGGTGTTCTTCGCCAAGGACATCTGGCGGATCATCGTCGCGTGGTTCGCCGGCGTGCGCGATCGGCTGACCAGCCGTGGCGAGCCGGAGCTGCCGCTGCACGACCAGCCCACCATGCGACTTCCGGTCATCACCGCCGATCACAAGCGCGTGCTGGACGAGCAGGCGCAGCGTGAACTCGACTATCGCATCGGCTGGTATGTGATCATCGCGACGATCCCGATCGGGGTGCTCGGGTTCCTGTTCAAGGATCAGATCCGCACCGGCGCCCGCAATCTTTGGCTGGTGTCGTTCATGCTGATCGCGTTCGCGCTGGTCATCGCGGCCGGTGAGTACTACGGGCGCAAGATCCGCCCGATCGAGCAGCTGACTACCCGCGACGGTTTGATCATGGGCTTCGCGCAATGTCTGGCCTTGATCCCGGGTGTGTCGCGTTCGGGCGCGACCGCGACGGCGGGTCTGTTCCTCGGGCTGGAGCGCGAAGCGGCGGTGCGGTTCTCGTTCCTACTCGCCATTCCCGCGGTGACGGCATCAGGCCTGTTCAGCCTGCCGGATGCGTTCGAACCGGCGGGTGAGGGCCTCAATGCCAGCGGTCCGCAGCTGCTGGTCGCGACGATTCTGGCGTTCGTGGTCGGGTATGCCTCGGTGGCGTGGCTGTTGAAGTTCGTCGGCAAACATTCTCTGGACTGGTTCGTCGGCTACCGCATCGTGCTCGGGCTGACGGTCATGGGCCTGCTCGCGAGCGGAGTGGTTTCGGCGACATGATCGTTAGGCTGGTGCCATGACGGTGATCCTGCTGCGGCACGGTGTTTCGACCTCGAATACCGCCCGCACCCTCGCCGGGCGCAGTGCGGGCGTCGATCTGACCGAGCACGGCAATACCCAGGCCCGCGACGTCGCCGAACGGCTCGCCGCGCTGCCGATCGAGCACATCGTGCATTCGCCGCTGCTGCGCTGTCAGCGCACGGTCGCGCCGCTTGCGGAAAAGCTCGGTCTGGAACCGCAATACGATGATCGGTTGATCGAGGTCGACTATGGCGACTGGACCGGCAAAGCGATCGCGGATCTGCTGACCGAACCGCTGTGGAAGGTGGTGCAGCGGCACGCCTCGGGCGCGGTTTTCCCCAGCGGCGAAGGTCTGGCACAGGTGCAGATCCGTGCCGTGGCCGCGGTGCGCGAGCACGATCGACGCTTCGCCGAAAAGGCGGGTCACGATGTGTTGTGGGTGGCGTGCACGCACGGCGACGTGATCAAATCCGTGCTCGCCGACGCGCTCGGTCTGCACCTCGACGGTTTCCAGCGCATTGTGGTCGAACCCGCCTCGATCAGCATCGTGCGCTACACCCCGACCGCGCCGTATGTGGTTCGGCTCAATGACACGGGGGATCTGTCCGGTTTGGCTATCAAACCGCAACGGCCCGCCGCAGATTCCGGGACTCCCGCAGACCCTGAAGCCGGTCCGGTTCCCGGTGGCGAGCTCGGTGCGACCCCGAGTGCGGATAATGGGAATGCGGAGCTTTGAGATTCCTTGTAAACGAGTAGGTGGCGTGTTGCGGAGTCCAGCGCCGCGGGTAGTCGATCAGGGTCACGTATCAGGAGGTGCAGATGTCTCGCGCAATCCACGTATTTCGCACCCCCGATCGTTTTGTCGCCGGGACCGTCGGTGAGCCGGGCGATCGCTCGTTCTACCTGCAGGCGGTGCAGGAACCACGGGTGGTCAGCGTGTTGCTGGAGAAGCAGCAGGTAAAGGTGCTCGCCGATCGGATGGGTCTGCTGCTGGACGAGGTCGCGCGCCGCTTCGGCGCCGAGGTGCCGCCGCAGGCCGAGGACATTGCCGACAGCGACCCGCTGCTGACCCCGATCGACGCCGAGTTCCGGGTCGGCACCATGGGCTTGGGCTGGGACGCCGATGCTGGTGCGGTGGTGGTGGAGTTGCTGGCGATCACCGAAACCGAGGTCGACGAGTCGGTGGTGCTCGATGACACCGAGGAGGGTCCCGACGCGGTGCGGGTGTTCCTGACCCCGATCCAGGCGCGGGAGTTCGCGTTGCGCTCCACCCGGGTGATCGCGGCGGGTCGGCCGCCGTGTCCGCTGTGCGGGGAACCGCTCTCGTCGCGCGGACATATGTGTGTGCGAACCAACGGATATAAGCGCGGGGATATTTTCGGCGCGGCTGAGCTAGAGGAGTAGTCCGTGGCCGAGCCTCGGTGGCACACCGCGGAATTGACGGTGATCGGGCGGGTGACGACCGCGAGCAATGTCACCCTCGTCTGCGATGCGGATGGCTTCGACGGCGTTCGCGTGGTCTACAAGCCGGTGCGCGGGGAGCGGCCGCTGTGGGATTTCCCGGACGGCACCCTGGCCGGGCGTGAGGTGGCCTCCTATCGGGTGTCGGATGCCCTCGGATGGGGTGTCATTCCGGAGACGATTCTGCGCGATGGCCCCTACGGGCCGGGCATGGTGCAGCGGTGGGTGGAGTCGGTGGACAACCACACCGATCAGGGCGACCGGCTGGATCTGGTGGATCTGGTGCCGTTGGGTGCGGTGCCGGACGGGTTCTGCGAGGTGCTGCGCGCCCAGGATGCGGCGGGTAACGAGGTGTCGCTGATCCATGCCGACGATCCACGGTTGCAGCGGATGGCGGTGCTCGATGTGTTGCTCAACAATGCCGACCGCAAGGGCGGGCACGCGTTGGAAGGTACCGACGGGCAGGTCTACGGTGTCGACCACGGTATCTGCCTGCACACCGAGCACAAGTTGCGCACGGTGCTGTGGGGGTGGGCGGGCAAACCCATCTGTGACGGGTTGATGGCCGATATCGCCGCCTTCGCCAAGGAGCTACCCGGCACGCTCGCCGATGATCTCGCACCGCATCTCACCGATGCCGAGATCGAGGCGCTCGCCGACCGTGCGCGGGAGTTGCTGGACGATCCGGTGATGCCGATGCCGAGGACCTCGCGACCGATTCCGTGGCCCGCGTTCTGAGTCGTGCGCTGCCTGCGATAGCGGACGGCGCCGTGTTGCGAACACTGTGGTCGCGCCGGCCGACGGGGTCGTACCGCGCTCAGCTCAGTAGCGGGCGGACCTCGGCCCCGGCGAAGCGGACGAATCCGACCAGGTCGGGATCGTCGTCGGCGGGTTCGAGGACGACGGTGTCCGCTCCTGCCTCGGCGTAGCGGCGGACGGCTTCCGCGATGGCATGTGCGTCGCCCGCGACGCCTGCCTCGGGCGGGTGCTCACCGGAGTTGCGCTGCTGGGCCGCGGTCAGGCGTTCGACCGCGTCCGGGCCGGTGGCGGTGAGCAGGTTGACGATGACGCGATGCGGTTCGGTGCGTTGGACTTTCGCGCGGCCTTCCTCGATACGCGCTCGGGCGGCGCGGACGCCGTCTGGGGTGGTTCGTGAGGTGAGGATGGTGGCGTCGGCTAGTTCACCGGACAGTCGCAGGGTCTGCGGGCCGGTCGCGGCGGCGGTGAGCGGTGGGGGCGTGCTGGGCGGCCAGGCCAGGGCGACATTGTCCAGGCGCACGTATCGGCCTGCGGCACTGACCTTTTCACCGTTCAGCAGCCCGCGCAGCGCACCCAACTGTTCGCGCAGCAGCGTCATCGGCGACTCGACCCGCGCACCGATCTGTCCCATCCAGTCCTGCACTCCGTGCCCGAAACCCGGAATCACCCGCCCCGGATGCAGCCGCAGCAGCGCCGCTACTTCCATTGCCGTGAGCGCCACGTTCCGCAGTGGTACCGGCATCACCCCGATCCCGACACGCACCCGCTCGGTCCGCGCCAACACCGTTGCGGCGGTGGCGATCCCACCGGACCAGAAGCAATCCTCCCACAACCAGAGTTCTTCGAGACCACCGTCCTCGGCCGCGGCCGCCACCGCGAGCAAACGTTCCGGGGAAACCTGGGGCATCGACACCGCACCGAGAACAGTCACCCGTCCAACCTAGCGCGGTCCCACTCGGCCCCGGTCGAATTCGGGCGCACGGTGCTCGCAGCAAACTCATCGACAGTGACCTACGCCACTCGCGGCAATTCGATCCGCCGGACGGCAAACATTGACATCCGACTTTTGCGACATAGGGGCAGGTCAGCTCCGGGGTGGTTGCCATACAACCTACCGTTGCGAGCAGGGTGCGGCGCAATGGCCGCCACCACACCTTTACCCTCGTAATCATGCAGTCCTGGTCCGATACCGCCCTACCGACAATTCCCGGCGCAGGGCCACCGTTGCGGTTGTACGACACCGCCGACCGGCAGGTTCGCCCGGTGACCCCGGGCCCCACGGCCACCATGTACGTCTGCGGGATCACCCCCTATGACGCCACCCATCTCGGGCATGCCGCCACCTACCTGACCTTCGACCTGGTCAACAGGTTGTGGCGCGATGCGGGCCGTGAGGTGCACTACGTGCAGAACGTCACCGACGTCGACGACCCGCTGTTCGAGCGCGCGGCCCGTGACGGTGTGGACTGGCGCGATCTGGGCACCCGAGAGATCAATCTGTTCCGCGAGGACATGACTGCCCTGCGCATCGTGCCGCCGCGCGACTACATCGGCGCCGTGGAATCGGTCGACGAGGTCATCGAATTCGTGCAGAAGCTGCTGGCCTCCGGCGCGGCCTACACCGTCGACGACGCCGAATATCCCGACATCTATTTCCGCGCCGACGCCACCGAACAGTTCGGCTACGAATCCGGCTACGACCGCGCAACCATGGAGCGTCTGTTTGCCGAGCGCGGCGGCGACCCGGACCGTCCCGGCAAGCGCGACACCATCGACGCGCTGCTGTGGCGCGCCGCGCGCCCCGACGAGCCGTCGTGGCCGGCGCCGTTCGGTGCGGGGCGACCCGGCTGGCATATCGAGTGTGCGGCGATTGCGCTCAATCGCGTCGGGCCCGAATTCGATATCCAGGGCGGCGGCAGCGACTTGATCTACCCGCACCACGAATACTCCGCCGCGCACGCCGAGGCGCTGATCGCGGGCCGCCGCTTCGCCCGCCACTACGTGCACGCCGGCCTCATCGGCTTGGACGGCGAGAAGATGTCCAAATCGCGCGGCAACTTGGTGCTCGTCTCGAAGCTGCGCGCCGCGGGCGTCGACCCCGCCGCCATCCGCCTAGGCCTGCTCGACGGTCACTATCGCCAGGACCGCATGTGGACCGACACCGTCCTCGCCCACGCCACCGCCCGCCTGGACCTGTGGCGCCGAGCCACCGCCCTCACCTGCGGCCCCGCCGCCGAAGACACCGTCGCCCGCCTGCGCCAGCACCTTGCCGACGACCTCGACACACCGAAGGCCCTTGCCGCCGTGGACAACTGGGCCAACCAGGCCCTGAACTACGCAGGTCAGGACCGCGAAGCCCCGGCCCTCATCTCCACCGCCGTGGACGCGCTGCTGGGCGTGCAGTTGTAGTCCGAATCGGTGAAGCGCAGGTTTGCGAACATGAATCGCGCTGCCCGAGGGGAATTCTGTGCAACACCTACCACGGAAGTAGGTCGGTCACGGCGGGGAGGTCCTTTCCGTCGAGAACCATGTCGACGGTCAGTGCCGACGCCAGCGCCATGCTGGCGAGGGGTTCGGGCAACGGCCGGGTTCTCGCCATGGTGAAATGGCCACGGACCGTCGCGACCTCGTTGTCGGTCTCGTCCCGAATCGACCACGTGGTGATCCGGAGCATGCCGTTGCCGTTCATGCCGCCGACCCGTTGCCCTGCGCCGGAGACGAACGAAAACCGCTTCTGGCCCCAAACCTTTTCCTGCACAGCCTTTCCGATGTACTCACCATCGGGTCCGTGCACGATCAGCGTGTTCTTGAAAACCTTGCGGGGTCGGGTCACGGCGAGGACACGAGCGCTGAATTCGTCCCGGATCTCCAGGCGGCGTGTGAAGGGGCCGTCGATCCGCAAGAGCAGAAGACGAGCGAACATTTTCCCACGACCCTCGCCGCTCTCGGAAACCGCGCCGATACGCGCGCCATTCTGGTCGTATATGTCATGCGTCGCAGCCAGATCGAGGATTGTGACGGTCCGGTCGAAAATGAGGGCGGGTGCTGTGTAGAGCGGCTGATGCTGTCGCATGTCGAACACCTCTCCGTCCTGGGCGGGCGCTCCTTCGGTTCTTCGAGCCGATGACAGACTCCTCGTCGATATTGTCCTCAGTTGATGATCCGGTCGCGCGCGTACCGAAATGTTCGGTCCGGATCAGCGCGGGATCGGGGTGTGGGTTGTTCGGGGAGGTGATCCGTGATGTTGTACACGGGTGTGTGGGATTCATCCTCGGGGTTTGATGGGACGGTGGGCTGCGCTCGGTAGTGTGATCGGCGCTCGTGCGGCGGGGCGGTTGCAGGCCTCGGCGGCGCAGGCGGATCCGCGGACGGTGGCGGCGCGGGTGCGGTTTTTCGGGGCCGATGTCGTGGATCCGGATACCGGTGCGGTACGTGCGGATCGGGTGGTGTTGTCCTGGGTGGGGTGCACGACCTATGCGTTCGCCGTGGCCGGGTCGGTGTTTCTGCTGGATGCGTGGGTGCCGCGGCTGACGAGCACCGGTTATGTGCCCGCGACGGCGCAGGATCTGGCGGATCTGGCGCCGGAGGCGATCTTCATCGGGCATGGGCACTTCGATCATGCCGCTGATGCGGGGCGGGTCGCCGAGGCGTCGGGGGCAGTCGTGTACGGAACCGCCGAGCACGGCGTGAATATCCGCGCGCAGGTGGCGGATTCGACATTCCGGACGGTCGCGCTCGGGGATGGGACGTCGCTGCCAGGGGAACGGCACGAGTTCAGTGTGGGACCGGTCGAGGTCACCGCTATCCGTCACGTGCACTCCGCGCCCACCGCTCCCGAGCGGCCCGGCGGGTCGGCGCCGTTCTTCCCGCTACCGGAGCTGGGCGCGCTGGTGCGGCATCCACCGACGCTGGCCGGTGTCCTGCAGAGTGCGGCGCGCCTGAACGATCCGGAGGGCGGTAGCCTGCTCTACCAATTCCGCATTCCCGGATTCTCGCTGGTCTGGCACGATTCCTCCGGTCCGCTCACGGAAAAGGCCCCGCAGGTCTTCGACGTCTTCGCCGACCTGCCACCCACTGACGTCCAGATCGGCGCGGTCCAGGGCTTCAACCAGATCACCAACGGTCTTCGCGATCCCCGCCGCTACATCGAGGCCATCCGCCCCGAATTGTTCGTCCCCACCCACCACGACAACTGGTTTCCCGGCCTGACCGCCTCCGCCGCCACCTACGACATCCGACTGCGCGGCGAACTGTCGCGCATCCCCACCGACCACCGACCGAACCTGCGCCCTCTGCACGACCCGCTCGACTACGTCAACCCCCACCGCCTGACCTTCCCGCTGTAACCCCAACTCCCACAGCGACTTACAGCTGCTCGCCCGATCTGCGAGGGCCATTCGTCCGAACCTTCTGCCGCACAGATTCCTCCAGACGGCAGGGCCGTTCAGGGGGCTGGTTTGGGTGGGAGGCGGGCTGCCATGGTCGCGAGGTTGTCGGCGAAGGTGAGGACGAATTCGACGCAGAGGTCGATGAGTTCGTCGCGGGTGACGTCGATGCCGCCGTCGAGCCAGGCCAGGATCAGTTCGGCGGCGCCTCCGGTGATCATCAGCGAGACCGCGCGCACCAGGGTGTCGCTGCCCGGCGGCGGGTCGAGCAGGGCACGTTCCTGATCGGCGACGACGTCGGCGATGGTGCGCATGGCGGCGGCGCGGCGGCGCATCAGGGTATCGCTGCCGTGGGCTTCGGCGAAGGCGATGCGGGCGCGGCGGGGGTCGTCGATGACGGAGGTGACGATGGCGGTTACCGCCGCGCGCGTTTTCGCCGCAATCCCCTCCGGTGCCGCGGCAAGCGCGTCGAGGGAACTGCGGACAGCGGTATCGATGATCTCGTCGTGCACCGCGGCGGCCAAGGCGTCGAGATCCGGGAAGCTTTCGTAGAAGAAGCGTGGGCCGACCTTGGCCTGTTCGCAGACTCCGCGCACCGTGGTGGTCGCCCAGCCCTGGGTGCCGATGATGTCCAGGGCAGCGTCCATCAGGCGACGGCGGCGTTCCTCGCGCCGCTGCTCGGCGGAGGCGCCGCGGTAGATCCCGGTCGCTGCCCGTGTCACAGGCTCAGTATGCCGCAGGCAAATCAGGAAACAATCGTTTACGGAAACCATTGATTCCTGTATGGTGTGGATCACATGATTTTCGCAAGGTTGCGAGAGGACGCATGATGTCGACGATGGGCCGACGGGCAAAGTACGCCGCATCCGCGCTGGCCGAGCGCTATCCGACACGGACCCGAGCCCTCGCCGAACCACCCGCCGGTAGCCAATTGCGGCCGATACTAGGCGATTACGGCTTACCGGTGATCGGGCACGCCCTCCCAGCCATGACGGACAACCTCGATTTCGCTCGGCGGCGTTTCGAGAAATACGGTCCCGTGCAGTGGTCCGGACTGCTCGGGCGTCAGGTCGTGATGGTGGTGAGCCCGGAGGCGATCGAGGAGGTGCTCGCGGACCGGGACAAGGTGTACTCCGCCAAGGGCGGCTACGACTTCTTCATCGGCCCGTTCTTCCGTGGCGGCATCCTGCTGCGCGATTTCGACGAGCATCGCTACCACCGGCGCATCCTGCAGCAGGCCTTCACCCGGCAGCGGCTGGTCGGCTACCTCGACATCACCACACCGGCGATCGCCCGCGGCATGGACGACTGGGTGCCCGCCAACGAGTTTCAGCTCTTCCCGGCAACGAAACACCTGCTGCTACGCATGGCATCGGAGGTTTTCATGGGCGCACGCCTCGGCCCCGAGGCAGCGCGGCTCGAACGTGCGTTCATCGATGCGGTGCGCGGCGGACAGGCGTTGGTGCGCACCAATCTGCCCGGCGGTGTGTGGGCGAAGGGCTTGCGCGGGCGCAAGGTACTCGAGGACTACTGCCGCCGGGAAATGCCCGCCCGACGCGCCGGTACCGGTGACGACCTGTTCAGCGTGCTGTGCCACACCGCCAGCGATGAGGGCCACACCTTCACCGATCAGGACATCGTCGACCACCTGATCTTCGTCCTGATGGCCGCACACGACACCAGCACCATCGCACTGGCGATGATGGGCTATCAACTCGGTCTGCACCCCGAATGGCAGGACCGGCTGCGCGCCGAATCGCAAGCGCTGGGCAAGGATTGGCTCGATTACGACGATCTGGACCGGCTGCCCGCTCTGGATCTGGTGTTCAAGGAGATCCTGCGGATGTACTCCCCGGTCGGCCAGCAGATCCGGGAGACGGTGCGCGACACCTCGATTCAAGGCCACTTCCTCCCTGCGGGCACCATCGTCGTCATCGGCTCGCATTCGGCGATGCGCATCGACCGCTGGTGGCGTGACCCGGATGTCTTCGATCCGGAGCGATTCACCGCCGAACGCCACGAGGACAAATCCCATCGCTACGTCTGGGCGCCCTTCGGCGGCGGAGCCCACAAATGCATCGGCCTGTACTTCGGCGGTATGACCGTCAAGGCGATCATGCATCGCATGCTGTTGCACTACCAATGGTCGGTACCCGCCGGATATGCGCCGCCGATGGGCTGGGCGACCGGCCCCATCCCACTCGACGGCCTCCCGATCCAACTGCAAGCCGCACGCGTCGAAACACGGCGGCCCGCATGAAAATCACTGCCGACCGAACCCGCTGCCAAGGCCACGCCATGTGCGAAGCCCTCCTTCCGCACATCTTCCAGGTCGACGACTCCGGCAAAGTCCGCATCCTCACCACCCCCATCCCCACCCGCGACCACCCCGACGCCCAACTCGCCATCGACACCTGCCCCGTCGAAGCCCTCCGCGCCGAGGCGTGAGAACGTGCTGGCGGCCAGGCGCTCTCGACGTTCGCCGCCACCGTGACATGGTGATCGCTTGTCCGGGTCAGACCTCGGAGGGGACTTGGGTGGCGGGTTCGTGGGTGGTGGCGGATAGGGTTGGGGTGTAGAGGGTTTCGATTTCGGCGGCGTATTTGGTCGCGATGGGCTTGCGGCGCAGTTTCATGGTGAGGGTGATTTCGTCACCGCCGGGCTCCCAGAAGGTGGGCAGGATGGTGAAGCGTTTGATCTGTTCCACTCGGGACAGTTTCGCGTTGCCCGCGGCGATACCCTGGGCGATTTCGGCGATGACGCCCGGGTCAGCAGCCAAGGCGGTGGCGGAGGCGTCGGGCAGACCTCGTTGGGCCGCATAGGGTGTCGCGGATTCGGCGTCGAGCACGATCAGGGCGGTGTTGTAGGGACGGGCGTCGCCGATGGTGACGATCGAGCCGACCAGTGGGGTGGCGGCCTTGATGGTGTTCTCGATATTGGCCGGGGACATGTTCTTTCCCGCCGCGTTGATGATGAGTTCCTTCTTGCGGTCGACTACGCGCAGGTAGCCGTCCGCGTCGCGGGTCAGGATATCGCCGGTGTGTAGCCAGCCGTCGACGTCGACGGTATCGGCGGTTTTGCCCGGATCCTTGCGGTAGCGCTTCATGACGAGCGGTCCGCGGACCAGGAATTCGCCGTCGTCGGCGATTTTGGCCTCCGAACCGGGCAGCATACGTCCGACGGTGCCCAGGCGCGCCTGGGCGGGTGGGCTGGCGCTGGCCACACAGGTCAGTTCGGACATACCCCAGATCTCGCAGATGGGGATGCCAAGGCCGCAGAAGAAGCCGAGAGTCTGCGGCGGTATCGGCGCGGCGCCCGACATCGCCCACTTCACCTGGTCCAGGCCGAGTTCGGCGCGCAGCTTCGACAGCACCGACTGGTCGGCCTCGGCCCATTCGGCGGCCAACTCCGCATCGACGGTCCCGCCCTCCAGCAGCACGGCGGCCTTGCGTGCGGCCACATCGAGTGCCCATTGCAGTGCGGCCCTTGTGGTTTCGTCGGGTTCATTGGCGACCGAGAATTCGACCGCGGCCTTGAACTTCTCCCACACCCGCGGCACCGCACCCCAAATCGTCGGACGCGCATCCCGCAACGCCGCCGGCAGTTGGTCGCGGTCGGGCACGACGGTGATCTGGATGCCGTAGTACTCCTGTAGATATAGCGCGGTGAACCGGTCGGCCATGTGAGCGGTCGGCAGGTAGGAGGTCTGCCGGTCGCCGAATTCCACGGGGAGGACGGCGTTGAAGGCATGCGCCTCGGCGGTCAGGTTGGCGTGGGTGATCTCGACACCCTTGGGATTTCCGGTGGTGCCGGAGGTGTAGACCAGCGTCGCGATATCGTCGGCCCGCACCGACCGCCACGTTGCCTCGAAGTCGAAATCGTTGCGGCCCTTGGCCTTCAGTTCCGCGAGGCTGATCGTTGCGGCGTGCTCGGCATCCATGCACACGATGGTCTCGATCTGGGCACCGCAGGTGCGCACCCGCTCGACGTACTGTTCCTCACAGATCACCACTCGATTGCCCGCATTGCCGAACACATAGTTCAGCTGCTCGGGCGCAAGGGTGTTGTACACCGAGAACGAGGTCGCGCCGGTGTGCTGCGCGCCCACCTCGATCGGATAGAACTCGACCCGATTGGCCATCATCAGCGCGACGGTATCCCCGCGCCCGATGCCGAGCGCATGCAGTCCCGCCGCGATATGGCGAACCTGCTCGGCGTACTCCCGCCAGGTCAACGCGTGCCCGCCACCAATGGAGCGCACCGCGATCGCCTCGGGATCGATCGCCGCCACCCGCTGGAAGGCGGCACAGGAGGTATTCGGTTCGGTCATCGCACACCACAATCACTACGCCCACATTTTTCTTCCCGACCGTAAGTTGCCACCCGATCCCGCGTGCCGTTTTCACCGGATTTCGCGGGATGGACCCGCCACCGACAGGATCAGCCAGTGGCTTTGACGAATTCCGGCTGCTGGCACGGTATCTGGGTGGCCAGGCGCCACAGGGAGGTGACTTCTGCGGCTCGGGCTGCGTGCAGCGGGTCCGTGGTGTCGCGAGATCGGGAGTGGCGGGGCCTGGTGTCGATGCGGTCGATGAGGTGCAGGCCTGCCGAGTCGATGGCGGTGAGAAGTTCGGTGCGGGTACGCAGGCCGAGGCGTTCGGCCAGATCGGATAGGACCAGCCAGGCCTCACCGCCGGGTTCGAGGTGCGCGGGGAGTTCGCTCAAGAAGGCGCTGAGCATGGCGCTGTCCGGGTCGTAGACACCCTGTTCGACGGCGGAGGTCGGACGGACCGGGAGCCACGGCGGATTGCAGACGATCAGGTGTGCGCGGCCGCCGGGGTACAGGCCGGGGCCCTGGACATCGATGCGGTTCGTGAGACCGAGGCGGTCGATATTGTCGCGGGCGCAGGCGAGTGCGCGCGGATTGATATCGGTGGCGACGATGTGGTCGACGCCGCGGCGGGCCAGCACGGCCGCGAGCACGCCGGTTCCGGTTCCGAGATCGAAGGCGGTGTGGTGTTCGACCGGTAACGGCGCCTTCGCGACCAGATCGATGTATTCGCCGCGTACAGGGGAGAACACCCCGTAGTGCGGGTGGATCCGCGCGCCGAGGGCAGCTACCGGGACACCATTTTCGCGCCACTCGTGCGCCCCGATCGCGCCGAGTAGTTCGGTCAACGCGATTACCATCGGCTCGCGCGCGGAGCCATAGGCCTCGGTGCACGCCTGCCGCACATCGGGTGCGCGCCGCAATGCCAGCGAATGGTCCGGCTCCAACTGCACGAGCAGCCGGCCCAACACCCGAGCCCGCTGCCCACGCGCCCGCCGATACAGGTGAAAGGATTCGGTCGGGTCCGCGCCCGCCGGTGGGGGTTTGCGGTCGATGCGGCGGCTCAATGCCCGCAACAGCTGGCGCGCGTTGTGGAAATCGCCGCGCCACAGCAGCGCCGTGCCCTGGCAGGCCAGGCGGTAGGCGGTATCTGCGCGCATTCGGTCATCGGCGATGGTGACGTGCGCGGGCGCTGTCGCCGCGCTTTCGGAATACCACTGTGCGCTGCGTTCGGTGTCTGCTTCGGTCCAGTGAATGGTCGACATGGGGTGCTCCTCGTGATCGGACGTGCGATGGCACGGCGAGCACTTCGACGAGGAGCGGTAGAACGGCCTGAGTCAGCGGGGCTGTAAGGACGGACTAGCGGTTCCGCGTCGAAGCGCGAGCACCGAAGTCGCCGAGGACCATACCGAGCGTCATGAGCAGCCCTTTCCCTGAGTCGACACCTCAAGATTCGCACATGAGTCGCCGCTGCTACGCACCGGGTCCGTACTAAGGGTCACCGAAGTCGAATCTGCTCTAGGGTCTGCTCTCGGGTGCCGGAAATGTCGCACGACGCGGTTAGGCGAGGCCCATCCACTTGTCGATCCGATCGATCGCCCCGGGGGTGAACGCACAGGTGACGTGGTCGCACGGCAGCAAGGTCAGAGACACGTCCACCCCGGCGCTCTTCCACTGCTGCTGTAGCGCCTGTGCGCCGGCGGCCGGAATCCATTCGTCGAAGAGCCCGTGCCACAGGTAGATCGGCATCGTCGGGGTCAGGCCACCGGCTTTGGTTTCGCGGTAGATCCGCTGGACGACTTCGGTCGGGTATGGGTCGACCTTGGTCAATGTCCGCAGCGCGACCGGCACAGCACCGAGCAGGGCGGCGCTCGAGCAGAGGTTCTTGTTCTCCTGCGCGGTCCGCACTCCGATGTCGTTGAGCAGGTCGAACGCTTCGGGCGTGGCTCGGGCGACCCCGAGCGCCGCCATCAGATACAGCGCCCCGGCGGGTGGTTTCCCGTCCATCGTCTTGCGCAGCAGGCTCAGGTCGGCGGGTGTGCCACCGGCGGCGGCGCCGAGGATCCGCAGTTCGGGGGCATAGGTTGGCTGCAGCTGTGCCGCCCATACGGTGGCGATGGCGCCGCCGCTGTAGCCGATCATCGTGGTCGCACTGCCTGCCAGTCCGGCCGCTGGAAACTGTAGTGCGGCACGGATTCCGTCGAGCACTTCGCGTGCCTGGGTGGGCCCGTGCGCATAGGCCATCTTGGGGCCTTGATAGTCGGTCATCACGACCGCGTAACCGTGGCCGAGTAGTTGGCGGGTGATATCGGGCGCTTCGATGGAGACCGAGTGGGTCAGTTGGTAGGACGGATTGCATTGCAGCCCGACACTGTCGATCGCGTAGTTGTTGCTGACGACGCGGCCGTTCCAGGTCTTCGGTTTCATGATCGTGGTGATCGCGGCGATCGAACTGCCGTTGGCGGCAGTGGATTTGAACCACACCTGCCAGGCGGCGAAGTCGTTGGTGGCGGCCAGCGGCGGCAGAATCTGCACCGACCGCGATGCCAGGATCGCACCGTTGGGCAGACCGTCGGTATTGAAATGCTGATCGAGGTAGGCGTCGCCGGTCGGGTCGGGATCGAATTCGGCGTAGTCACCGCTGTCGGCCGCGACAAGTGCCGAGGCCGCGAACATGGTGAGCGCGAGGGTGGTCGCGACGCAGAGGGCGCGCCGCGGCAGCCGAAACATGAACATGTCGCCTTTCGCTCGAACAACGCGCTGACCGGGGACACCGCGTCCGGCAGAGGTTAAACCAGCCCAGGCCCCGGCACCGGCATTTCACGTTCAAACGCCGAAATTCGCATCGCACAACCGGGCTCGCCACGCGATAGCTGTACACGTCTGGGACAGTGGCCTACATTGCTGGCATGAACACCATCGAGCTCGACACACCGGACGGCGCTGTCGAGGCGATTCTGGCCCGCCCGACCGGGAACGGTCCGTGGCCCGGTGTCGTGGTGCTGCACGACGGTGTCGGCTTCGGCCAGGATATCCGCGGCAATGTCGAAATGCTGGCCGACTACGGCTATCTCACGATTGCCCCGAATCTGTTCGCCAATGGCCGGGTGCGCTGTATCCGTGCGGTGATGCGGTCGCTGATCTTCACCGGCGCGAGTCCGACGATCCGGGAGATCCTCGCCGCCCGCGACCGACTGGTCGTCGATCCCGATTGCACCGGCAAGACCGCCGTTATCGGCTTCTGTATGGGCGGTGGCTTCGCATTGCTCACCGCGCCAATGGGTTTCGACGCGTCCGCACCGTTCTATCCGGGCCTCTATGGCGACTACCGCGCCCAGCTCGAGGGTGCATGCCCGGTGGTGGCCAGCTACGCCCAGCGCGATCCCTCGCTGGTCGGTGCGGGCCGCAAGCTCGATCGTGCGCTGACCGATCTCGGCGTCGAGCACGACATCAAGACCTATCCGGGCACCATGCACGGCTTCGCGAACGTCTTCGGCATCGACCCGGTCCTGCGCGTCGCCGGCCTCGGCTACGACGCGCAAGCTACCCGCGATGCCTGGCACCGCATCTTCGCGTTCTTCGACAAGCACCTGACGGATACACCGGCCAGCGGATCCGAGTAGTGCAACCCGCTGGCCGCGGCGGCGAATCGACCGTCTACGAGGCGGATTCGGTCAGCTTGGCGACGGCCGGACCGAACATGATGTTCTTGATCGCGCCCAGTGTCGCGGGATCCTTTCCGCCGAGCGGGGCGAGCATGGCGAGGGCGGCGGTGGCGATCGCGGCTTCGCCCGCGGTGGCGTCGACGATATCCAGGTCCGAGGCATCGATTCCGCCGAAGCGGCGACCGGTGGTCATCGCGGCCACGGCGGCCTTGGGTGTCAGCTTGGACTGGATCAGCGCGGCCATGCCCGGGGTGAACACGATGCGGATATCGACCTCGGGCAAACAGAAGAACCCGCGGTCGGCGCGCATCACCCGATAGTCGTGGGCCAGCGCGAGCATGGCTCCCGCGCCGAAGGCGTGGCCGGGCAATGCGGCGGCGGTGGGGATGGGCAGGGTGAGCACGCGGGCGAACAGTGCCTGTACTCGGCCGATGTACCACTGAGTGCGCTCACCATTGGCGACCAGCCAGTCCAGGTCGAGGCCGTTGGAGTAGAACTTGCCGGTCGCAGTGGTCACCAGGCCGTGTGCGCCCTCGGCGAGCGCGGTGTCGAGATGGGCGTTGACCGCGTCGAGAAACTCCGGAGTGAAACGGTTTTCGTCGTCACCGAGGTCCAGGACGGCGATCTTTTCGTGGTAGCTCAGCGTGCTCATGATATTCCTACTCCGGGGTTGATTCGGGTGGGCCGACCGCGAGCACCGCACGCACGGCGGCGCGAAGGTGGTCGCGGGCAATGGGTTTCGCGATTCGGTCGCGGCGCAGCAGGATGCCGGTCGGCAGGTCGACGACGCAGGTGGTGATCACATCGACCGCGGCGGCGTCACCGCGGCCCCACATGGCACGTGACAGGCGGATGAGCAGTCGCACCAGCGCGTCGTCGGTTCCGGCGAGTTCGGCAACGACCTGTTCGGGCAGTTCGTCGCCGAGCAGTTCGTCACGTGAGACGGTCAGCAGCAGTTTCGAGGAGTCCGGGTATCGCCGCGCGAACTCCACCGGCGTCTCGGCCGCGGCTACCACCGCCTCGAGCGCGCGTGGGGCGCCGGCGTTGGCGGCGAGATGTGCCTCTACCGACTCGGTCTGCATCCGCAGAAACCGCCCCGCCGCCCGTAACCAGCTGCGTCCGAGCAGTTCGGCACGCGAACCGAAGGTGTGATAGATCGCGCCGTTGGATACACCGGTCGCCGCCGCGACGGCCCGGATGGTGACCGCCGCGGGACCCGAGCGCACCGCCAGCGACTCCGCGGCATCGAGCACGGTGTCGGGGTCGTGGGTTCGCGGGCGAGGCATGCCACGACTATAACAGAGCAATTGCTCTGTTATAAATCTGCTTCGCATCAGCAAACCCGCTTCCGCTATGCCACTGCATGTTTCGCCCGGTCACGGGTACTTTCGCGGCGCGGCGACGCCGATGCGTGGACTTCGTTACGTTTCAGCGCGACGGCAATACGATGAGGTACTGTCTGGTCCTCCGCCTTGCCCGCACGAACAGAAACGGCGCTTGCGAAATGTCACGAGTGGTCACCAAGGAGCAGTACTTCGACACCGCTCTGGAGGTCTTGGCCGAACTCGGCTTCAAAGGCCTCAATATCGGCGTGCTGTGTCGCCGACTCGGTGTCACCAGCGGTTCGTTCTACCACCATTTCGGCAGCTGGCAGGGCTTCGTGGACACGCTGCTCGAGCATTGGGAGAACCGCCAGGTCGTCATCCTACGCACGCTGAAGTTCAACCAGGGCAATCCCGACGACGACATCCGCGCCATGTCCGATCTCGCCGCGGGCCTGCACCATGCCGCCGAGGCCGCGATCCGCGCCTGGGCCGCCAATGACGAATCGGTGAATCTGGCGCTCAAGCGGGTCGATGAATCGCGCCGCCGCACCGTGCACAAGGCGATCAAAGGCGTTGTGGGCGATGAGCAGACCACCGCGGTGGTCACCGCGCTCGGCATGTCGATGCTGATCGGCTACCAGCAGATCGCCGCGGGCGGGGAGGACATTTCACTGGACCAACTGCTGGCCCAGTACGCGCGGTTGATCTACTCCCACGCCCGCCGATCAGCCGAGTAGCTCGTCGACATAGCACCACCGCCACGCCTCGCCCGGCTCCACGCTGCGCATCACCGGATGTCCGGTGCTGCCATAGTGTTTGGTGGCGTGATTGCCCACCGAGGAGTCACAGCAGGCGATGTGCCCGCAGTCCAGGCACATTCGCAGATGCACCCAGGTGTATCCCTCGGCGATGCATTCCTTGCACTCGTCGGGTTCGGTGGGCTCACGCACCAGCGGCGCGGACTCCAAATGCGTGCAGCTATCGGCCGCCGCGGGGGCGGCGAGCGGTTCGACGCGCTCCTCTTCGGTTTCGTCGAAGCGGTCGATCATCGATTCCTCGAGATCGAGCCGCGACAGCACGTACTGCAGGATCTCATAGTCCGCGCCACCCGAATCCCGCACGCGCAGAACCGTTTCCCGTTCCGCACGCAACATTTCCAGCCGCAGCCGCCGATATTCGGCGGTCGGTGTCGCCAGTTCCGATTCCGATCGGCCGAGGCGTTCCCAGGCCGCGTTGGTCTTCCAGGTGACCCGATCGCGGAGTGTCTCGACGACACCCGGCGGCGTATCCGGGGTGATGTGCTTTTCCAGCTCGGCCAGTCCCGCCGCGGTCGCCTGCTGCAGCAGGTTCGCCTTCTGTAGCGCGTTTTCCGCACGACTCGGGCCGCGCACATGCAGCCACCGCACCACCCAGGGCAGTGAAGTCCCTTGCAGCAGTAGCGTTCCGGCGACCACGACGAGCGCGAGCAGTTTGAGCACCGGCAGCTGCGGGGTGTCGGCGGGCAGCAACAACACCGCTGCCAGAGTGACCACACCGCGCATGCCCGCCCACGACACCACCACCGGATGACTCACCGGCACATCGGCATTCGACAATCCGAGCTTGCGCGAGAGCAGCGCGACCGGGAAGACCCACAGCGGCCGCGACAGCATCGCCGCCACCATGACCGCCACCGCCGCCACAATCAGCGTGGAGTGGTCGAGGCCGCTGTCCCACGCGCCCTCGATGATCGCGCGCATCTGCAGCCCGATCATCAGGAACACAACGCTCTCGAGAATGAATTGGATGGTGCGCCAGTTGGTGCGTTCGGCAATCCGGGAGGCGGCGCTCTGCCACACCGGCGCACCGTGGCCGAGGACCATGCCGCAGGTCACCACCGCGATCACACCGGAGGCTTCGATACCCTCGGCGGGCAGATAGGCGACGAACGGCGCAAGGAACGACAGCGTGGTGTCCAGCACCGGATCGGTGATGCGCCGCCGCAGCATCGCCAGCAGATAGGCGACCACGATGCCCACCGCCGCACCACCGCCCGCGGCGAGCAGGAAGTCACCACCGGCCTTCCACACCGACACCGTGCCCGCAGCCGCGGCGATCGCGGTGCGCACCGTCACCAGCGCGGTGGCGTCGTTGAACATCGACTCGTCTTCGAGGATGGTGACGATCCGGCGCGGCATGCCGATGCGCCGCGCGATCCCGGTAGCGGCCACCGCATCGGTCGGCGCGACTACCGCGCCCAGGGCCACCGCCACCGCGAACGGCACCGGCAGCAGCCACCACACCACCCCCGCGACCGCGAACGTGCTGAACAGCACCAACCCCACCGACAGCAGTGCGATGGTGCGTGCGTTGGCCCGGAAGTCGACCAGGGAGGTGCGAATCGCGGAAGTGTAGAGCAGCGGCGGCAGGAAACCCAACAGGATGACCTCGGGATCCGGGTGGACCTGCGGAACATGCGGCAAATACGACGCGACCACTCCGGCCAGCGTCAATACCAGCGGTTCGGATATCCCGAACCGTCGCGCGAGCGCCGCGAGCGACGCCGCCGACGCGACTAGAACAACCAGGCCGATCGCGACATGCACTATGGCATTCTCGCAGAGCAAACATCCGGCTCGAAAAGACCATGCGGTACGTGACACGGACAGTGCGGTTCAGTTCCTCGGAATGCCTGTGGCGGTAGCGTTCGCGCGCAATAGTTGTCGGCACGAAGGAGGTAGACATGGAAGAGTTTGCGTCCTGGCGGGCGAGCGGTCGCCGCCACACCCACCGCGGCCATCAGATCTTCTGGCAGGACAGCACCGGCGACGGTGCCGGAAATCTGCTCTGCATCCACGGTTTCCCCACCGCGTCCTGGGACTGGCATGCCCTATGGCCGGGTCTGCGCGAGCGGTTCGCGCGCCTCATCGCCCCGGATATGATCGGCTTCGGTTGGTCGGCCAAACCCCGCAACTACGATTACCGGATCGCCGATCAGGCCGATCTCCACGAGAACCTGCTGCGTGAGCAGGGGATTTCCCGCACACACATCCTGGCCCACGACTACGGCGACACCGTCGCCCAGGAGTTGCTGGCACGCGACGCACAGCGCCGCGCCGACGGCGACGAATCCCTGGTGATCGAATCGGTATGCCTGCTCAACGGCGGACTGTTCCCCGAGACCCACCGCGCGCGTCCGGCGCAGAAGTTGCTGGCGAGTCCGCTGGGACCGCTGGTCGGGGTGCTGGGCACCGAGCGGGTCTTCCGCCGCAGCCTCGCGGGTGTCTTCGGTCCCACCACCCGCCCCAGTGCCCATGAGCTCGATCAGTACTGGATCCTGTGGTGCAGTAAGCACGGCAAGAGCAACGGGCACAAGCTGATTCGCTATATGGGCGAGCGCAAGGCCAACCGGCGGCGCTGGGTGGGCGCGCTGGTCGACACCCCGGTTCCGGTGCGGCTGATCGACGGTCTGCTCGACCCGGCATCGGGTGGGCATATGGTGCGCCGCTATCGCGAGCTGATTCCGGATCCGGATGTGGTCGAGTTGCCGAAGGTCGGGCACTATCCTCAGCTCGAAGCCCCCAGGGAGACCTTGGCCGCGGTATTGGATTTCCACACCAGCCGCGTGCGATAGACGGGCACCCCAGCGTTATGGGGTGTCCCATACTATGGCTACATGGCAGCGACACGCCGATCGAAGAAGGAGGCTCCGGAGCGCCCACGGCTGCGTGACGCGCGGCGGCGGATGATCGAGGGCACGATCGAATCCCTGCGCATCCACGGTGCGAGCGCCACGAGCGTGGACCGGGTGCTGGCCGATACCGGCGCGCCCCGCGGGTCGGTCTATCACCACTTTCCCGGCGGTCGCACCCAGTTGATCGCCGACGCGCTGAGCGCCGCCGGTGGTTCGATGTCGGAATTCATCGAAACGATCACCCGCGAGAACGATCCGGGGACCGCGCTGGATATGTTCGTCGCGCTCTGGCGACGAACCCTGCTCGACAGCGAGTACCGCGCGGGCTGCCCGATCTTCGCCGTCGCGGTTGAAACCAATGACGACGCACCGGAATTCGCCGCATCCGCCGCGGCGATCTTCGCCCGTTGGAATACCGCACTCACCGATCTGCTCATCAGTCAGGGTCTCGACGCGGTGCGTTCGCGTCGCATGGCCACGCTCACCGTCGCCGCCGTCGAGGGCGCGATCGCGCTGTGTCGCGTCGAGCGTGCCACCACACCGCTCGAGGACACCGTCCGCGAATTGCAAGCTCATCTCACGACCGTCATCGACGCCTCCAAGCAGTAGCGCGCCCGACACCCGATCGGCGAAGTGCGCTTCGGCCGGATTCGGCGGTCTCATTGGTGCGAAGAATGCCCGCTCAGGCCCGTTTTTCTCGCCATGTCATGGAACATCTCGACAGGGTGGGGCCTTGACATGCCGATTATGGTGGGGACCATAATCAGGGTCGAGTGCAGGTCCACCGCACCCACCAGGACCCGAGGAGACGCCGATGTCGCGAGCAGCCGAGCTCGACCTGCTTCGACGATCTCGACCGACTCGGCGATACACCGTTCCTGGCCGAGCCGAAGGCGTGGATCAACGGCACTCGCGTCGACCAGACCAGTTGATCCCGCGCATCCGTATTTCCACCGGCGGTTTCGCTTCCGTCCTCGATCAACGACAACTCACAGGAGCATCGATGAGTACCGCCGCACCACAAGACAGCCGAGTCGATCACAGTGCGCGGCCTGGACGCAATGATGCTGCGGCGCAACAGGAATGGCACAAGACCGCCTGCATACTATGTGAGAACAACTGCGGCCTGCTGATCCAACTCGACGGCCGCAGCTTCGCCAAGATCCGCGGCGACAAGGACCACGTCGCCTCGGCCGGATACACCTGCAACAAGGCGCTGCGTCTGGACCACTACCAGAACGGCGGTGCCCGCCTGACCACCCCGCTGCGCCGTGAAGCCGACGGCAGTCTCACCGAAATCGACTGGGATACCGCGATTTCCGAGATCGCCGCACGGCTCACCGAGGTCAAGAACACATACGGCGGCGACAAGATCTTCTTCTACGGCGGCGGGGGACAAGGCAACCACCTCGGCGGCGCCTACAGCGGCGCCTTGCGTCGGGCGCTGGGCAGCCGCTACCGCTCTACCGCGCTCGCCCAGGAGAAGACCGGCGAAGGCTGGGTCGACGCGCATCTGACCGGCGGACACACCACCGGCGATTTCGAACATGCCGAGGTTGCGGTATTTCTCGGCAAGAATCCCTGGCAGTCACACGGTGTGCCGCGCGCCCGCACCGTCCTGCAGCAGATCGCCAAGGATCCCGCGCGCACCATGATCGTGCTCGACCCGGTGCGCACCGAAACCGCCGATCTCGCCGATATCCATCTACAGGTCCGTCCCGGTACCGACGCGTGGTGTCTGGCCGCGATGCTCGCGGTGCTGGTGCGCGATGATCTGCTCGATCACGCATTCCTCACCGAACACGCCGACCAAATCGACGCCGTCACCGCCGTGTTGCGCGAAATCGATATCGCGTCCTATGCCGAAATCTGCGGTGTGCCAGTGGAATTGCTGCGCACCGCCGCCCACCGGATCGGCACCGCGAGCAGTGTCGCCACCTACGAGGACCTGGGCGTCCAGCAGAGCCCCAACAGCACCCTGATCTCCTACCTGAACAAGCTGCTCTGGCTGCTCACCGGAAACTTCGCCAAACCCGGTGCCATGCAACCACATTCGTGGATGGTGCCGTTGGCGGGATACAGCCGCGACATCAAACGCAGCCCGGTGACCGCCGCACCGATTCTCGGCGGCATGGTGCCGTGCAATTCGATCGCCGAGGAGATTCTCACCGATCACCCCGACCGGTTCCGGGCAATGATCATCGAGTCCGCGAATCCCGCCCACTCACTCGCCGAATCGGCGGCCTTCCGTGCCGCACTGCACGCACTCGATCTGGTGGTGGTCATCGATGTCGCGCTCACCGAAACCGCACGTCACGCCGACTATGTGCTGCCCGCGGCCAGCCAGTTCGAGAAGTGGGAGGCCACCTTCTTCAATCTGGAGTTCCCGCACAACACCTTTCATCTGCGCGCGCCGGTGCTCGACCCGCTACCCGGCACATTGCCCGAACCCGAGATCTACGCGCGCCTGATTCGCGAACTCGGAGTCGTCGGGCGTGCCGAGCTGGCGGTACTGCGGACCGCCGCGAAACTGGGCCGCCGACCCCACGCGTTGGCCTTCGCCGCACTGTTGACCATGGACAAGAATATCGGCGGCCTCGCCCCCTACCTGCTCTATGAAACCCTCGGCCCGACCCTGCCCGATGGCGCGCGTTCGGCCGCCGTGCTGTGGGCGCTCGCGCAGCGCGTCGCGAAGGTGCATCCGGCCGCTATGCGTCGCGCGGGGCATCGGAATGCCGATGCGCTGTTCGATGCCATCCTGGCGGGCCGCTCGGGCGTCACCTTCACCGTCGACGACTATCCGGACGCCTGGGACTATGTGCCACACTCGACAATCCCGTTGGCGATCCCGGAATTGTTGCACGCGCTGCGCGAACTCCCGACCACACCCGCCACGCACACCAGCCCCGAATTCCCCTTCGTCCTGTCGGCCGGGGAGCGGCGTTCCTTTACTGCCAACACGATCTTCCGCGACAACAGCTGGCGTCGCCGTGATCCGGAGGGCGCGTTGCGGCTCAGCCCCGACGATGCCACCGTGCTCGGTCTCACCACCGGGGACCGTGCCCGCATCACCACCCGGCGGGGCAGTGCCATCGCCGCGGTCGAAATCAACGATCGCATGCGGGCCGGGCACGCATCTCTGCCGAACGGGTTGGGCCTCGACCTGCCAGATGGCACCCGCACCGGTGTGGCCGCGAATGAGCTCACCGATGCGAGCTGGCGTGATGCGATTGCCGGAACGCCCTGGCACAAGCATGTTCCTGCCCGTATCGAACCGCTGCGCGAGGTGTAGCTGTTCGCCAGGTGTGTGAGCAACCGAACTTCGGGACGCTCCAGTGTTTTTCGCGCACCTGGCGACACCGTACAGTCGGCCCATGGTTTTCCGGCTCGAGCTGCAACCTGCCCAACCCCTGCACCTGACACCCGACTGCGTGGTATATACCGGAACGGTGCGACTATTCGTCACCGGCACGCTCATCCACGCCTCCGCAGCCCCCGCCGAACCGTTCGGCTTCTTTCTCCCGAACACTCGCCCCCTGCCCGAGGACGCACCCGAACCCTGTCTATGGGCGGAGATGCATCTGATGACCGCCACTGCCACCGCGGCATCCGGAAACTTTCCCTTCGGTATCACCAACACCCACGCCGCCTACGTCCCCGACCCGCGCGCCGGTCTGCACCGCTGGCTCCACCTCACCGCGGCCGCCCACCCCGCCAGAGAACTCCGCCTCGGCTACCGCGTCACCGTCCAAACGCCCTGATCTCGTCTGGATGGCGTCCGCCGAGGTGCGACCTCCGCCGCGCGCTCCGGCTCAACAGTCAACCTCTGCCACACAGTGGTGAACGCGCCAGGTGACCTGCGCACTCTACGGAGTCGGTGCAGCCTCGCGATCGGCATCCGATGCTGTCGGCGCGGTGACCGCAGGACCGACCGTCACCCATGTGTTGTTGACCGCCGCGTTCCCGGAGAACGTATCGGTGAGCGACGGATCGTGCAGCAGGTTGACATTCGCCCCCGGCAGGGAGGCGGCGACTTGCCAGCCGACACCCGGTTCGCGGTGCCCCCAGCCGTGCGGGATGGCAATGGTGCCGCGGCGGATGTCGTCGCTGACCTCCAGGGTGACCACGATCGAGCCGGTGCGGGAGGTGACCGTGACGGGGGTGGCGTCGATGAGGGCGCGTTCGGCGGCGTCGGCGGGATGCATGAGCGCGGTGCAGCGGTCGCGGCCCTTGACCATGGACGCGACATTGTGCAGCCAGGAGTTGTTGCTGCGCAGGTGGCGGCGGCCGATGAGTTTGAGGTCGTAGTCGTCGGTGGGAGCGGTCAGCGCGTTGCCGTGGCGCGCGTCGTCGAGTAATTCCTGTGCGGCCGTGACGAAATCGTCGGGCGCGAGGTGTACTCTGCGATCCTTAGTGCCGATCAATGCGCGCAATCGCGGCTGCAGCGGACCGAGATCGATACCTCCGGCCGCGGCGCGCACCTTCGCCACGGACAAGCCCTCGCGGCCACGCCGCAGTACCCCGTACGGACCCGCTGCCACTGCGAGGGTCGTCAACCGCATCGGACTGAACTGCGCCAGCAGCGCATTGACTGCCCGCGTGGTGAATCGGCGCGCGGGCAGCGGCACCACCTCGGTGATCAACCGCGCCAGGATCTGCCAATCCTCGAGTCCGTCGGCCGGAGGTTCGAAAACGCGGGCGTCGTAGCGCAGATTGTTCCGCACACTGAATACCGGGAACAGAATATTCACATCCTCGCGCTCGAGCGGGGAGATCGGCGGCAGGATGATATCCGCGTGCCGAGTCGTCTCGGTCACGTACATATCCACCGCCACATAGAAATCCAACGAGTCCAGCGCGGGGTCGAGTTTCCCGCGCTGCGGTGTCGACAACACCGGATTACCGGCGTAGGTGATCATCGCGCGGATCTGCCCCGCGCCCTCGGTGAGGATCTCATCGGCCAGCACAGCGACCGGCAGCTCCGAGCGGAATGATTTGTAGGTGCCGGAGCGGTCGGTCCAGGCCCCGTGCCCCACGGGCAGATATTTCCCGAACCGCGGCGCATCGATCGGCGGCGTCGCGAACATCTGCCCGCCGGGCCGATCCAAATTCCCGGTCACCGCGTTGATGGTGTTGACCAGCCAATGCGTCAGCGTGCCGGTCACCTGGTGGCATATCCCGATCCGGGCATACAGCAATGCCGAATCCGCCGCCGCATGTTCGCGCGCCAGCCGCCGAATCGTCTCGGCATCGACACCCGTGAGCGGTTCGGCGAGTTCCGGTGTGACCTCGGCGACCAGTGCCCGCAACTCCTCCCAGCCGGTGCACTGCGCGCGAATCCGGCTTTCATCACACAGGTTTTCGCTGACCAGCACCTGCAACATGGCCAACAGCAGATACACATCACCACCGGGTGCGATGGCTACATGTTCGTCGGCCAGCCGCGCGGTCTCGGTGCGCCGTGGATCGATCACGACCACTTTGCCGCGCTTGCGCACGTCTCGAATGCGCTGCTTCGCATTGGGCATGGTGGTCACCGAACCGTTCGACACCGCCGGATTGGCTCCCATGATCACCAGCCGATCCGTGCGATCGATATCGGCCACGGGCATCAACACATTCGATCCGAACATCCGCCACGCCACGAACTCCTGCGGAAACTGGTCGATCGAGGACGCCGAGAAGAAGTTCCGCGTCATCAGCACCGTACGCAGCAGCGCGCCATAGATCACCGACGAACTGTGCGCGGCCGGATTCCCCAGGTACATTCCGATCGCGCTGGCCCCGTGCTCGCGACGCACCTGCCGCAACCGCAGCCCGATCTCCCGAAACGCCTCATCCCACCCGATCGGCTCGAAACGGTCACCGACCCGCCGCACCGGCGTGCGCAATCGATCCGGATCATGGTGCAGCCCACCCATCGCCGTCGCCTTCGGGCAGATATATCCGTGCGAGAGCACATCGTCGGGATTGCCCTCGATCCGCGTGACCTGATCATCCTCGACGGTCACCAGAATCCCGCAGTGCGCCTCACACAACGTGCATTGCCGAGCGACGGTGGTAGCACCCATCCCGTGTTCCTCCACACCATTGAGAGAGTTACCGTCTCATCGTAGCGGCGCCACCGTGTCGGGTACACCGTTCCGATCCAGCCCCGGCCCCGGGATTCGCCCGTGCGCGGGATCGGTTGCCGTACCGTCGATCACGACCCGCCGGGCCGCGACGCCGAACGGTAGCGATCGGAAACTTCGGAAGTTGTTATACGCGAGCGGATTTCGTGCCGCGATCGGTCCGCGGACCGAGATCTGCGCCTCGCTCTGGACCAGCGACGTTGCGACTGCCGGCATTTCGGGTGCGCTCCTCGCGCGAAATCCGGCAATGCCCCTGCCGCGACATACTGGTCATCGGTGCATATATCCCAGTGTGTATGACGCATCGTCCAGTCGTGGAGCGATCGATTCCCCGCCCAGTGCCTGCCGCAATATGGCTTGTTCGTCCTGGATGACGTGCATTACCGCGTTGATCAGGGCCAGGTGGGTGAACGCCTGGGGAAAGTTGCCCCAGTGGCGGCCCGTAAGAGGATCGATCTCCTCGGCGTAGAGGCCAAGGGGGCTGGCGTAGGCGAGCAGTTTCTCGCACAACTGTTTGGCTCGTGTCTTCTCGCCGATCTCCGACAGCGCCGAGACCAGCCAGAACGAGCAGATCGTGAAAGCACCTTCCTCCCCTGCGCAGCCGTCGTCGGTTTCACTGACGCGGTACCGCAATACGAGACCGTCTTCGGTCAGTTCGTCGGCGATCGCCAACACCGTGTTGCGCACCCGCTCGTCATCGGCAGGCAGGAACCGAACCAGCGGGATGAGCAGTGTCGACGCATCCAGCGCCGTGCTGCCGTAATACTGGGTGAATACCTGCCGAGAATCGACCGCATGAGCGCATATATCGGCGCGGATTTCGTCCGCGGCCTGTTGCCAGCGATGCGCGCGTCCGAAGTCCTGTTGGATGCGGGCCAGCCGGGCGCCGCGATCGGCGGCAACCCAACACATCACCTTGCTGGAGGTGAAATGTCGAGGCGCCCCGCGAACTTCCCAGATGCCGTGGTCGGGCTCGCGCCAGTAGGTGAGGGCGCTTTTGACCGCCCGGCCCAGCACCGGCCAAGCTCGTGCGTCGATCAGGTCCTGATTACGTGCGTAGAGATAGACCGCGTCCATCGCAGCGCCCCACACATCGTGCTGGCGTTGCCGGTACGCGTCGTTGCCGATGCGCACCGGCCCGGCATTCTCGTAGCCGCGCAGATGGGTGAGGGTCTGCTCGGTGAGGTCGCTTTCGCCACCAATGCCGTAGACGATCTGCATATCCCGGACGTCTTCGGTCAAGCTGATGATGTAAGAGAAGAAGTCGTTCGCCTCCCAGCTGAAGCCCAGTGTGTACAGGCCCCACAACGCGAAAGCGGAGTCGCGTATCCACGAGTAGCGATAGTCCCAATTGCGCTGTCCGCCCGGGGTTTCGGGTAACGATGTGGTGGCGGCGGCGCTGATAGCGCCGGTGGGGGCGAAGGTCAGCCCCTTGAGGGTCAGCGCGCTGCGAGTGAGCTGGGCAGCCCACGGATGATCCGGAAACCGCCCGCCGGCAAGCCAGTGCCGCCAATGGTGGATTGTCCGCAGCAGCCGTTCATCGGCCTCCTCGACGGCGCGGGGCGCGTCGCGACTACCCCAGGAGAGCGCGCAAAACCGGGTGTCGCCCGCCTTCAGCAGAGTGCGGGCCAGCGCGTGCGTACCTTCCAGTCCCAAACGCAGGTCGGTGCTCAGCGTCAACTGCAGATCGATCCCGTCCGCGCTGGCCTGCGCAATGTGGTAACTATCGAGGTACTCCCAATGAGCGCGATGTCTGCCGTAGTCGAAGGACGGCTGGCAGTCGAGCACGAAGTGGATTTGCCCGGTCTCACAGTGCACCGTCCGCAGCAGAATGTGCTCGGCGTCGTAGTCGGTGGGAGTTCGAATATGGGCGCTGCGGCCCGGTGTCTGGTGTCGCCAGGGCCCGACCAGCAGCACATCGCGGACGGTCGCCCACCCTTCACCACTGCGCCAAATCGTCTCCATGACCATCGTGCCCGGGATGTAGCGGCGATCGGTGGGCACCATGAAGTCGGCGGGGGCGAACCGAAACGAACCGGCGGAACGATCCAGTACCGCCGCGAAGACACTGGGGGAGTCCATGCGAGGTAGACACATCCATTCGACGGCTCCGCTAGGGGCGATGAGCGCGGTGACCTCGCAGTCTGAGATGAAACCGTAATCGTCGATGCGCGGGAACGCTGTGAGCTGCGGCGTGCGTTCGATGTCCTCGTCCATGTGTCGCTCCATCATCTCGGCGCTGAATGTGGCCGGCTACTCCATGCGCTTGCTGGTGCACCGCCTTTCTTCTCGACCGGACTGCGAGCGGGATCGGGAACGTGAGCGTTAGGGCGTTTCCAAATAGCCCACCACCTCGTCGGTCGTATCGGCAAGCCCGGAATTTGCCGCGACGGCGTCGGGACACCCCGCAGCCCTGCCGATCGCATGCGTCGGGCAACTCTTTTCCGGTGCCGACGGTGAGCTCCCCGACCGGTGTGTCCGGGGGGAGCATGTACAGGAGCGGTCGGCCCTCGGCGCCGTTACGCCAATACCCGCTTTCGGGCCGCCAGAGGCAGCGGCGGAATAAGTTTCGTCCAGAATTCGTGGCGGACCGCATCCCACAGCCGCGCCAGTTCCGGAAAGAGTTCTCGCGCATGCACGAGATCCGGGTAGTTGCTGTGGCTGAAGGACGCTACCCGCGAGGCGTCGGATGCGTTGTCCACGGCGACAATCGCGATCAGATGATGCTGAACCAAGCGCCACGTCACACAGAATCCGTCGACTTCGGTTCGGTGAAGATCGTTATCCATCTTCGATCCCCTGACATCGCCCGCGTACATCGCGCATTTGGCGACCATTGTCAACCGCCCGCTGTTGGCTATGCGCTGCCGTCTCGGCCGACAACTCAGAACGGCCGCACCACCGGAGGTGCTCCATAGGCAGAGTCGGATTCTCGGACATGAGGTATTCCCGCTTCGATCGTGACGCCGACGCGTCAAGGTGTCGGGGTGTTCACTCCTTGAACATAAGACATTAGATTTCATAGTTCAAGAGTTTCGTCGGTAAAGGTATCAGTTGAGCCCTCGCCGCCAACAGCTCGTACCGCGGCACTGACAGTTCGACCAGAGACAGCGGCGACTGGTCGGATGGATTGCCGAAGCGGACCTACAGCAGCCATGCGGGCCGCGAAAAACACGCCCACGCTCCGATGGGCGGCCCCGATCCGAGAGTCGCGCGATCCGGTCAAACGGGTGCGACGAGTGAGCCAGGGGAACCGGGGTGTGGAATAGAACCAAGTTACCTCTAACTTCATAGTTCATAGTTCAAGTGTTAGTTAGCTAGAATCCTGTTACGTCCTGCCACCCCGAGGAGTCGTGTTGCCCCAGCAGAAGAGGGTCGGATTGACCGCGCTCGGCGCCGTGCTGTCACCGCTCGAGGGCGGCGGTCCGAAAACCGAGGCCGTGGTGCAGCGGCTGTCTGCCGCGATCAGCCTCGGTGTGATGGTCGACGGCCAGCAGTTGCCGAGTGAGACCGATCTCGCCAACCAGTTGGGTGTATCGACAATGACGCTGCGGGAGGCACTCGTCGTTCTTCGGCAGCAGGGCATCGTCCACACCAAGCGCGGCCGCGGGGGTGGCAGCTTCATCAGCGCCTCGGCGGAGGTCTTCGAGAACACCTCGCTGGCGCGGTTGCAACAGATGAGCATCCAGGAACTGCGCGATCTGGGAGACGAGCACTTCGCCGTCACCGGAGCAGTCGCTGTGTTCGCCGCGCGCCGCGGGTTGCAGGCCGATATAGTCCGGCTCCGCGCCTTGGCCGACCGGCTGTTGGACAGCACCGATCTCGTCTCGGCACGCCGGGCCGATAGCCGCTTTCATATCGAGATGGCGGTGTGCGCGCAGTCCACCCGGCTGACCCGCGCCGAGGTCGGTCTACAGGCCGAGCTCTCCGCCCTGCTCTGGCTGCCGCGGCTGAAACTGGAACCGGCGGCCGAGGCGACCGCCCATCGTCACCTGGTGGACGCGATCGAACGAGAAGACGATGCCCGGGCGCGAGAACTGGCAGAATCGCATACCGAATCACGCATCCGCCGCCTCGTCGCCTTACGCTTGGAGCTCAGTGATAGATGAGGGATACCGATAGCTTTCCGGCCCCTGCGACCATCGAGTCGCTCGCTGATTCCGTCGCAAAACTGGCCGACGAGATATACCTGTCGCTGACAGCCATCGGGACCGCGCTGACAACCCTGTGGGATGGTCTCACCGAGATGCCGCGATCCGCTCCCCGGTCGACCGATCTGGCGCCGTTGCGCGAGACCATTATCGGCGAACTCGAGCGGCACGGAAAGCTGTTCGCCGGAGCAGGTGTAGTGATGGCCGACGGTGTCCTCACCGATCGCCCCCGGCACCTGGACTGGTGGCTTCCGGACGCGCAACGCCTGCTGCTGGAATTGAATCCCGATAGTGAATACTTCTACGACTACACCAAGATGGACTGGTTCACGGTGCCGCGCGAGCAGGGTCGGCGATGGGTACAGGGGCCGCACCTCGACTACGCGTGTACCGATGAGTACGTGTGCACATTCTCGATACCGGTCACGAGCACATCGGGAACTTTCCTCGGAATCGCCGGTGCCGACGTGCCGGTCGCCGCGATCGAGGAGGCCTTGCTCCCGCGATTCCAGGCATTCGGTCAGCGGGTAGTGCTGGTCAATAGCGAAGGCCGCGTCATTATGGGGACCGATCCAGAATTCACGACCGGTTCCAAGACGAGCCGGATGGACAGATCTGCTGCGACAGTTCCGGTCGAGGCGATGCCTTGGTCGTTGTATCCGCTGGGATCCACGACATCCCACTGAGCCTTTCCGGACCGGGGACCGCACTGTCGACCAGACAGGGTGGAATACCGCGTCTCATCAACGGCGCGGAGATCGTTTGCAGGGAAGGCCGGGTCGGGTAGCCAACAGCCAGACCGCACCCTCCTGCACACCGACCTGTGCAACGGCAACCTCATCATGCCTCGCAACGCGGGCTTATCCTGTTCGGGTTCATGAGCCAACGCGAAACCGAGGGCATCAGACCGGGGTAATCGGCAACCGAAGCGCTCCCGGCGCCGAGTCCGGCACCACCGGATTCTTCGGCGCGATCGCATCGATCCGCCGATACGGCGCCCCCAACGGCGGACGCTGATCCTGTTCACCCTTGTTCGGCCACAACGACATCGCACGCTCGGCCTGGGCGGTAATGGTCAGCGACGGATTGACCCCGAGATTCGCCGAGATGGTCGAACCGTCCACGATATGCAAACCCTCGTAGCCATAGAGCCGCTGATACGGGTCGACCACCCCCGTATCGGGGGAGTCGCCGATCGCGCAGCCACCGATGAAATGCCCCGTGATCGGGATATTCGCCATTTCCGTCCAGGAACCCTGCGGAATGCCGTTGATCTTCTCGGCGACCCGTCGCGTGACCTCGTTGCCCTCCGGAATCCACGTCGGCGGCGCTTGTCCCGCACCGGGTTTGGTGGTCATCCGCTTACCGAACAAACCACGCTTGTTATAGGTGATGATCGAATTGTCGACGTTCTGCATGACCAGCAGCCCGATCATCCGCTCGGACCAGTGCGCCGGATTGTGCATGCGCAGCAGATCCCGCCGATACCGCACCATCTCCCGCAGACCGAGCACCCAACGCCGCTTCCCCTCCTGCCCGTCGACCAGCACCGTCGTCAACAGGCCCATGAAATTGCTGCCCTTGCCGTAACGCACGGGCTCCACATGGGTGTGGGAGTTCGGATGGATCGACGAGGTGATGGCGACACCCTTGGTGAAATCCGAATCCTTATCGCGGGTTCGCGCCGCCAACACCGCCTCGGAATTCGTGCGCGCCAGATGGCCCAGGCGCGGCGAAATATTCGGCAGCACACCGCGATCCCGCAGATTGTGCAGCAACTGTTGGGTGCCGAGCGCGGCCGCGGAGAACACCACCTGATCGGCGGTGAAGGTCTGCTTCGCCTTGCGAACCCACCGCCCGGTGCGCACGGTATCGACCGCGTACCCGCCGCCGGACAGCGGCCGCACCGACACCGCGGTCGTCAACGGATGCACGGCCGCACCCGCCTGCTCCGCCAGATATAGATAGTTCTTCACCAGGGTGTTCTTCGCGCCGTGCCGACACCCGGTCATGCACTCACCACAATGCGTACACGAGCGCCGCTGCGGCCCGACACCACCGAAGAACGGATCCGCGACCGCAGCTCCCGGCCGAGTCTCCTTATCCGCGAACAACACTCCGACCGGCGTTCGACGGTAGGTATCGCCGATACCCATATCCTCGGCGACCTCCCGCAGCACCCGATCCGACGGCGTGGTCGCCGGATTGGTCGTCACCCCCAGCATCCGCGTGGCCTGGTCGTAGTGCGGCGCCAGCTCGGACTTCCAATCGGTGATATGCGCCCACTGCTTATCGCCGTAGAAGGTGTCCGGCGCCTCGTACAACGTGTTCGCATACACCAGCGAACCACCACCGACACCGGAACCACTCATGATGAAAGTGTCGTTCAGCAGCGTCATCCGCTGAATACCGAAGCATCCCAATTTCGGCGCCCACAGGTACTCGCGCAGATGCCAGGAGTTCTCGGCGAATTCGTGATCGGCGAAGCGCCGCCCGGTCTCCAGGACACCGACCCGGTAGCCCTTCTCGGTCAACCGCAGTGCGCTCACACTGCCACCGAAACCGGAACCGATCACCAGCACGTCATAGTGCGTCATGGGTTACCTTCCGGTCCGAACCAGCTCGTAGTCGCGGACATCGAAATGCGTCCGCTTGTCGTATTCGCTCATCCGCCCCGGCCAGTTCGTCGTCACCCGACCACTGGCCTCCCGGTACCAGCTGGTGCACTTGGTCCACACCGTATGTTCGAGCCGCCCCTGGATCTCCTCGTCGAACCGCGCCTCCACCTCCGGCCTCACCGAGAGATAGCCACCAGCCCCGCGCAGATGCTCGACCGCTTGACGCAGATAACGCGCCTGCCGCTCGTGCATGTAGATGATCGACCCCGCGCCGAGGTTGGTATTCGGCCCGTACATGATGAACATATTCGGGAAATACGGCACGGTGAGGCCCTTATAGGCCCGCGCACCGCCCGACCACACCTCACGCAGCTCCTTGCCGCCGATCCCGCGAATCGTCATGGGCGCCAAGAACTCCGTGGCCTTGAATCCGGTGCAGTAGACGATCACATCGACCTCGTGCAGCGTGCCGTCCTCGGTGCGCACACCGGACGGCGTGATCCCAGCGATGTGCGAGGTCTCCACGTGCACATTCGGCTGTGACACCGCCGGGTAGTAGTTGCTCGCCATCAGCCCGCGCTTACAGCCCGCCTCGTAATCCGGCGTCATCTTCGCCAGCAGTTCGGGATCGGAGATCTGGGAGGCCCGATGCCGGTCCGCCCATCCGGAGATCAGATCGGCGATGCGGCCATTGCCTTCCAGTCCCGAGGTCACCAACTCGTAGAACGAATACCAGCCGAACCGCTCCGCACGCTGGATCAGCGGGAACTTCGCCACGATCGACAGCTTGTCCAGCACATTGAGTTTCGGTGGCGCGTAATAGCTTTCGATCTTCGGAATGATCCACGGCGCCGACCGCTGGAAGACCGTCAACTGCCCGACCTTCGGCTGAATCGCCGGAATGATCTGAATCGCGCTCGCCCCGGTGCCGATGATCGCGACCCGCCTACCGGTCAGGTCGACCTCGTGATCCCATCGCGCCGAATGAAACGCGTCCCCGGTGAACGAATCCATGCCCGAAATATTCGGCCACACCGGACGCGACAGCTGACCCACCGCGGGCACGAAGACATCCGCCTCGAGCAGCTCACCGGCGGTCGTGCGCACCTGCCAGACGCCACGGTCGGCATCGAAGTCCGCCGAGTCGACCTCGACACCGAAACGCATGTGCTTCTCGAGGTCGTAGCGGCGCGCGACATCATGCATGTACGCGAGAATGTCGGGCTGCTCGGCGAAGCGCTTCGGCCAGTGCGCATTGGGAGCGAAGGAGAAAGAGTACAGATCCGACGGCGCGTCACAGGCGGCGCCCGGATAGGTATTGTCCCGCCAGACCCCGCCGAGCCCGTCGGCCTTATCGATAATGGTGAACGCCTCGTAGCCGCGGCGCACGAGCTCCAGCGCGGCCGCGAGGCCGCCGAATCCGGCGCCGACGATGAGCACGGATGGAGTGCTAGTCATGTCGACAACTGTATGAACGGTGACACAGTTGTCGAGAGAGCGCCGCGGCCAGGAAATCAACATTTTCGGCCATCGAGCTGCCGACTACATCCGTAGTAACCGAACAGCCATATCGAGTTCGCACACTCTCCGCATCACTGTGCGGCTACGACAAGGTCGTGCGCGGTACATGCGGATATACATCCAACCAACTGTCACAGTGACGATTTGGCGCAGGGTAGCACAAAGAACGGGCGAAGGGGAGGGGTTTCAACGGAAACTTGCTGCAGCCCAGGATAATTCGGACGCTCCCCGGGTATCGAACTTCGGCAGGCCTCGCCAGTTCGCGACCGGCCACAGTCAAGGCGCCACCGGGACGACATCGGGCTCAGCCTTGCGATCCGCATGGAATCCGGGCAGATACCGGTCAGCGAGCGGAATCATCACCTGAATCAGCGGACCGATGCCGAACGCGTACACCACAGTGCCCACGCCGACGCTGCCCCCGAGTAGCCAGCCGGTCGTCAGTACTGTCACTTCGATCCCGGTCCGCACCAATCGCACCGACCACCCGGTCCGGCGGACCAGTCCAGTCATCAGTCCATCCCGTGGCCCTGGGCCCATACCCGCGCCGATATACAGCACCGTGGCAAGCGCATTCAAAACCACCGCGGCACCCATCGCGCCGACTCGCACCGCCAGCACATCCCAGTCCGGCAACAGCCACAACCCGACATCTACCGATACACCGATCACCACGACATTGCTCACCGTGCCGAGCCCTGGCAACTGCCGCAACGGAATCCACGCCAATAACACCACGACACCCGTCAAAGCCGTCACCGCCCCGAAACTGATCGATACATGCGCGGCAACCCCTTGATGAAACACATCCCACGGATCCAACCCGAGCCCGGCCCGAATCATCACCGCCATCGAAAACCCGTACAACCACAACCCGACATAGAGCGCGACCAGCCGCCGAACCAACATCACCTCAGCCTGCCGATAACTGGACTCCCAAAACAGAGCCAATCGCTAACCACTGGCCTTATAATCCGAACCCAATCCAAGCCAGGGAACCTCGCCTCCATCCCTTAAATCGTCACTGTGACGTTATATGGAGTTTGGCGGCCCCAGCAGGGGATCCGCCTCCAAAACAGCCAGATCGCCGTTGTCGAGCCGCTCCGATATTTCTCCGCCGAAATCCAGCATCTGCCGAAATATTTACATCAGCCGATCTGTGCGGCAAGGGGACACCACGCATCCGCAGCATGCGATTTCCGCGCACAGAACGCCGGTAAGCCAGCCAGCTACTGAGCAGCGGAGCGAAAGTCCGTACCTACCAACGTCATACAACCAAAGCCGCCCACTTCCAGCGCCTCCGTTGTAACGCCGATAATCGACATTATGTTAAGTAGACCTGATGGCGATGGCCGCTGACAGTTCATCCGACGCTCCCCTCCCAATAACCATGAGCTCGTACCGGTAGCGGACTGTGGGGTTCATCGGACGCGATCGTCCCCAGAGAGCGGCGGTTTGTGGGATCGTCTCGAGTTTCGCAAAACCCTCCCCCTGGAGACTTGAATGAGTCATACTCTTGAATGTGTCCAGCAATTCGGAATTCGAGCGCATGTTGCGCGGGGTGTCGCTGCGCGTGACCGCGCCGCGGGTTGCCGTGCTGACTGCCGTGCACGAGCATCCTCACTCCGATACGGACTCGATCCTCGGTCATGTGCGCCAGACGCTGGGTGCGGTATCCCACCAGGCGGTATACGACGTGTTGCGCGCACTGACGGCCGCCGGTTTGCTGCGGCGCATCCAGCCGATGGGATCCGTCGCGCGCTACGAAACGCGCGTCGGCGATAACCATCACCATGTCGTGTGCCGCTCATGCGGCGTCATCGCCGATGTCGACTGCGCCGTCGGCGAGGCCCCCTGTCTGACCGCATCGCACGACAACGGATTCGTACTCGATGAAGCCGAGGTCATCTATTGGGGCCTGTGCTCCGATTGCTCGGCAGCGCAAATGTCCGGATCACACCCGTGATCACAGCCCGATTCACTGAACCCCCCGAAAGGAAATGCCGTGCCTGAGGAACATCCGCCCATCGGAGAGGCCAATACGGAACCCGCCACCGGTGGTTGCCCCGTTATTTCCGGTCGCCTCAAATCCCCCGCCGAGGGCGGAAGCAACCGTGACTGGTGGCCGAACCAGCTCAATCTCAAGATCCTGCAGAAGAACCCCGCCGTAGCCAACCCGATGGACGCCGACTTCGACTACGCCGCGGAATTCAAAACCCTCGATCTGGCTGCCGTCAAACAGGACATCGTCGAGGTCATGACCACCTCGCAAGAGTGGTGGCCCGCCGACTTCGGCCACTACGGCCCCTTCTTCATCCGGATGGCCTGGCACGCCGCGGGCACCTACCGGATCAGCGACGGCCGCGGCGGAGCCGGCGCCGGTATGCAGCGCTTCGCCCCGCTCAACAGCTGGCCCGACAACGCCAGCCTCGACAAGGCCCGACGCCTGCTGTGGCCGGTCAAGAAGAAGTACGGCAAGAAACTCTCCTGGGCCGACCTCCTCGTCTACGCCGGCAATGTCGCGCTGGAAGACATGGGCTTCCCCACCTTCGGTTTCGGTGGCGGCCGCGTCGACCAGTGGGAGCCCGAGGAGGACGTGTACTGGGGTCCGGAGCAGACCTGGCTCGGCGACGAGCGCTACACCGGCACCCGCGATCTGGAAAACCCGCTGGCCGCAGTCCAAATGGGTCTGATCTACGTGAATCCGGAAGGCCCGAACGGCAATCCGGATCCGCTCGCAGCGGCCATCGACATCCGTGAGACGTTCCACCGCATGGCCATGAACGATATCGAGACGGCGGCGCTGATCGTCGGCGGCCACACCTTCGGCAAGACCCACGGCGCCGGCGATGCCGAACTCGTCGGTCCCGAGCCCGAGGCCGCCCCGCTCGAGGAGCAGGGCCTGGGTTGGAAGAGCGCCTTCGGCACCGGCGTCGGCAAGGACGCGATCACCTCCGGCCTGGAGGGCACCTGGACGCCGACTCCGACCAAGTGGGACAACAGCTTCCTCGAGACCCTCTACGGGTACGAGTGGGAGCTGACCAAGAGCCCCGCCGGCGCCAACCAGTGGATCCCCAAGGACGGCGCGGGCGCGGGCACCGTGGTCGATGCCCACGACCCGTCGAAGTCCCACGCCCCGGTCATGCTCACGACGGACCTCTCGCTGCGGATCGACCCGATCTATGAGCAGATCACCCGTCGCTGGCTCGAGCACCCCGAGGAGCTCACCCAGGAGTTCGCCAAGGCCTGGTACAAGCTGACCCACCGCGATATGGGGCCGAAGGTCCGTTACCTCGGGCCGGAGGTGCCGGCGGAGACGCTGCTGTGGCAGGACCCCGTCCCGGCCGCCGACTACGACCTCATCGGGGCCGCCGATATCGCCGCACTCAAGAGCCAGATCCTGGCCTCGGGTCTGACTGTCGCACAGCTCGTTTCGACCACGTGGGCGGCCGCGGCGTCGTTCCGTGGCAGTGACAAGCGCGGCGGCGCCAACGGCGGCCGCATCCGCCTGCAGCCGCAGGCCGGGTGGGAGGTCAACGAGCCCGACGAACTCGCCCAGGTGGTACGCGTCCTGGACGGCATCCAGGAGTCCTTCAACTCCGCCCAGACCGGGAACACCCGGGTGTCCTTCGCCGACCTCGTCGTACTCGGCGGCGCCGCGGCCGTCGAGCAGGCCGCCAAGAACGCCGGTTACGACGTCGAGGTGCCGTTCACCCCGGGTCGCACGGACGCCACCCAGGAGCAGACCGATGTGGAGTCCTTCTCCGCGCTCGAGCCCAGCGCGGACGGCTTCCGCAACTACCTCGGCAAGGGTAACCGGCTGCCCGCCGAGTACCTGCTGATCGACCGCGCGAACCTGCTGACCCTCAGTGCTCCCGAGTTGACCGTCCTCGTCGGTGGTCTGCGCGTCCTCGGGGCGAACCACAAGCAGTCTCCGCTCGGCGTATTCACCGCCAACCCGGGATCGTTGAGCAACGACTTCTTCGTGAACCTGCTCGATATGGGCACGAAGTGGGAGCCGTCGGCCGCCGATGACGGAACCTACGAGGGCAAGGATCGCGCCACCGGCACGGTCAAGTGGACCGGCAGCCGCGTCGACCTGGTCTTCGGGTCGAACTCGCAGCTGCGCGCCCTCGCGGAGGTCTACGCGACCGACGACGCGAAGGAGAAGTTCGTCAACGACTTCATCGCCGCGTGGGTCAAGGTGTCGAACCTGGACCGGTTCGACCTGGTGTGATGAAGGAGGAATGACCGACCGACCCGGCCGGTCCTCCGCACGCGGCGCCCCCGCGAACCCCCGTGGTTCGCGGGGGCGTCTTCATGCGTACGTCAGTTCCGTTGCGTCCGGCGCCCACTGGTGGCGAAGATCAGCGACGGACGACGATAATCGAATATTCTCGGTTCTGTCCCGGACACCAACCTGATCGAGTGAGCCGACGATGAATACCCAGCTCGGCGCGGTACCACCGGAGCACGGTGGGGACCGCGCGATGGCTGCTCAGGCCGTATTGGCCAGGGCGGTCGCCGATTTCGCGGGTGAGTGGGAGGCCGCGGGCGAACCACCCGAGCTGACCCCGCATCTGCCCACCGAGACCGCACTGCGGCGGTCGGCACTCATCGAGTTGATCAAGGTGGATCTGCATCACCGGTCGATCCGCAAGAAGGCCGAAAAGCGCCTCGACGAATACCTGGCCGAATTTCCCGAACTCGACACCGCCCCACTGCCACCGGATCTGATCTACGAGGAGATCACTGCGCGCCGCCAGTTCGATAAGGATCTGGATCTCACCGAATACGAACAGCGGTATTCGCAACAGATGGCGCGGATCGCCGACCGCCTCGATGGCGATCACTTCCGCAGCACCGTCCTGACCGACCCTGCCGCACTCGCGACGCTCGACTCCATCAAACCCGGTGCGACCGTTGACGATTTCGATATGTTGATCCTGCTCGGCCAGGGCGCGTTCGGCCGAGTCTTCCTGGCGCGGCAGCGCTCGATGCGGCGACTCGTCGCGGTCAAGATCTCCCATGATCGCGGCAGCGAGGGACAGACGCTGGCCCAGCTCGACCACGAGAACATCGTGCGGGTCTTCGATCAACGCCAGATCGCCGACCGGCACCTGAAATTGATGTACATGCAGTATGTTCCGGGTGGCACCCTGCTCGGCGTGCTGCGGCTGCTGCGCCGAACCGGGGTAGCGGGCAAGACCGGTCGACTACTCCTCGACGCCGTCGACGAGGCGGCCGCCAGCGGCGGCGTGCTGGAACCACAACCATCCCCCACCCGTACCGAGGTCGCGCGGCTGAGCTGGCCGGAAACCGTTGCGTGGCTCGGCAGTCGACTCGCCTCCGCCTTGGACTACGCCAACCACGCAGGCGTGCTGCACCGCGATATCAAACCCGCGAACGTACTGCTCACCGTCGACGGACAACCCAAGCTCGCCGACTTCAATATCAGCTTCAGCCGCCACATTCCAGGTGCCAGCCCCGCCGCTTACTTCGGCGGCTCACTGGCCTACATGTCACCCGAACAGCTCGAAGCCTGCCACCCGACCATGGCCACCACCGCCGCTGACCTCGACACCCGCAGCGACCTCTACGCACTGGCGGTCGTGCTGTGGGAACTGCTCACCGGCCGACTCCCCTTCGACGACGAACGCAGTGCGGGCGAATCCGATACCTCACTGGAACGGATGATCGAACTGCGCCGCCAGCCGGTCCCAGACCGCTTCGCCGCCGATATCCCGCCGGACTGCCCACCGGTACTGCAGCATGCCCTGCTCGCCTGCCTGTCCCCCGATCCCGCCGACCGCTTCGCCACCGGCGCCGAACTCGCCAGTCAACTCGATCTCACCCTGGACCGCACCGCCCGCGATCTCGTCGACCCGCCGGCGCGCAGTATCCGCGCCAAACTGCGGATGCGGCCGATGCCGGTGGTGACGCTGTCCAGCATGCTCGGGCAATTCCTCGGCGCGCTCTATCTTTCCGCGCACAACACGCGACTGCTCGACGCGCGGCTCACCAGCGAGGCGAGCGCCCAACTCCAACGCCTCGCAACGCTGCTCGGCGCGGTCGGCTACCCGCTCGGCATTCTGGCCCTGCTGTATTGGTGCCGTCTCGTGTTCCTGGTTCCCGACGGACTGCGGCGCGGTAAGTACTTCGACGAGCAGACCCTCGCTCGGGCGCGCGCCGATACGCTCGCGTGCGGCGACCGCATCGCGGTGGTCGGATTCGCCGGGTGGGCGTTATCCCTGGTGATCTTCCTGACACAGTTGCATTACACCGCGAACCTGTCCAGCGGGTTCACCTTCAACCTCATCGCATCTCATCTGGTCGCGGCCGCGGTCGCGGTGGTGTACTCGTATTTCCCGGTCACCTTCTTCGTACTGCGCTGGTATTACCCGGGTTTGCTCGGTACCGGGCAGACCTCCCCCGATGACGCCTTCCGATTGCGGCGGCTCGCTCGGCGCATCCGGATCTACCTCGGCATCGCCGCCTCGGTTCCCCTGATCGGGGTGGCAGGTGGTCTGGTCTATCTCGACGCTGCGCAGCAGCAGATGGTGATCGGTCCCATCGTGATCCTGTGCGTGGTCAGTCTCTTCGCATTCGTCGGCGCGCTGCGGGTGTTCTACGCATTGGAATCGGATCTGCACGCCCTCCAACGCATCGTGGATCCGCGTTCGCGGCGCACGGGTTAGCTTTTTCAAAGGTTTCCCAAAGGACCTCAGCAGATTTCGTGACTACTCTCGAAGCTGTTCGGAATGCCACTGGCCTCGGGGGCGCCATGAAAGAACAGCGGACACAGGTCTACGGATCGGTTATGGAGTTCGTCGAGAACTATCTGGCCGAGGTCTATCGGCGCAAAGTGGCCGACAACGGCGTGGCCTGGTGCCCGGAATGGTGGCGGCACACCGAGGCCGTGGCACGGCTCGAGGCGCTCTGGCAATCCTGGGAACTCTATCGGCTCAACGGCGAATTGGGGCTGTCACTATGGTTTCTCGACCATGCCGACAGCCATATGGACATGCTGTTCGACCTCAAGGGACCGTTCGCGGGCTGTTCCATGCACAATGGCCACACCGACCGTATCTGGCCGCTCTCGGTGAACTCCCCTCCCCCCGAGACGTTTTCAACCGCCGGCTAGCCGCGTTTGTTTGAAACAGGTTGTGGTCAACTAATCTTCATGCGGTGCTAGGACATTCACATGCGACCAGTGGCGCTTTCGCCTGGTCGGTGGCAGCGGCCACGCTGCCCATTTCGGCGTTGGTCTATCCGGTATTGCCCACTGGCGACGCGCACCTCGGTGCCGTCGAGGTATTGCTCGGAACCTTTCTGACAGCAGGGGCCGCGCTGCTGCCCGATGCGGACCATCCGAACGGCACCATCGCGCATGTGCTCGGTCCGCTCTCCTATCACCTGTGCCGCTTGATTTCCTGGATCTCCGGCGGACATCGGCACGCCACCCACTCGTTCGCCTTCGTGATCGCTGTCGCCTATGGGACCTGGGCCGGTGAGCATTGGCTCGGAAGGTATTTCACACTCGGATTGGTGTTCTTCCTGCTCGCACTGGCCGTGCGGGCACTGCATCTGTGCCCGCCCGGGGAGGGCATCCAGGCGTGGGGCACGATCGTAATCCTCGCCGCGGCAGGCACGTTCGTGATGGATCACTGGATCACCGACAAACCGGCATGGTTGCCGTTTTCCGTCGGGCTCGGGGCGCTGGCCCATCTAGCCGGTGATTGCCTCACCGATAAGGGGTGCCGACTGTTCTGGCCGTTCCCGTTGCGTACCTGCGTGCCGGTGATCGAACGGACCGGGAACAAAGTCGAGATCTGGATCCTGTCACCGTTTTTCACGCTTGCCACACTTGCCGTGCTCTGGCACGTCTTCTCCGTCAATCCCTAGTCCCCCGCTGCTGCGGCCGTCACTGGGCGCAGCAGCGGGGGCTTCCCTGTTCTGTGCTGTTTTTGAGGCGCCCGGGATTTGGTGAGTTAGAGTTTGAGAATTATATAGGTTAATTCGCATATCTAAATATGGCAATGTATTCTAGGAGCGCGGGGCCCATAGAAGCTCCGAACACGTTCCCCGCGAACCGCCTCGAGATCCCTGCGACGTCGTCCGGCGATCGCCGGACGCAGTGCTCCCCCATCCGTGGATCCCGGCCCGAATGATCTTGGGCCGGGATCCACGGATGGATCAGCTCGCCACGCTCTCGAACGTGCCGGGCACGTAGGAGCCACCCTTGGTCTGCGTAATCACCAGGAGCCGGTTGGCGGCATTGATCATCGCGACCAAGTAGACGAGCGCGGCGATCTGGTTGTCGTCGTAGTGCTCGCGCACCTGAGCCCAGGTCTCGTCGGACACACCGAGATTCGCGTCGGCGAGACGCGAGCCCTCCTCCGCGAATGCCAGCGCGGCCCGCTCGGCCTCGCTGAACACGGTGGACTCACGCCAGGCAGCGACCAGATTGATCCGAACCGCTGGTTCGCCGGCCGCCGCCAGCTCTTTGGCGTGGGCGTCGACGCAATAACCGCAGCCGTTGATCTGGCTGGCGCGCAACTCCACCAGCTCCACTGTGGACTTCGGTAGCGACGACTCCATGATCGCCAGGCTGGTGCTGGCGAACCGCTTGCCGATCTTGGCGCCGAGCTCGTTGCCGTTCAGGTTGAAACGGGGTTCCATGACTTCGGTCCTTACTGGTTGTGCTGAATCGAACGACCATGAGACGGCCCCGCCCCGATCCGCGTAACAGCCCTTGGATGTGACGCACACCACCGTCGTCTCGCTGTTACAAAACAACAGGACCCGACGTCTGATGGGTGACAAAGTCGAGAGTGAACAGGAGCCGCCCATGCCCGGCATGTCGCAGTCCACGCCCACCGGCCGCGGCGCGCGCAGCAGCCGCGAGGACCATCCGAACTCCGCGACGGAAGCGTTCATCGCGCACCGCAACCTGCTCTTCACCGTCGCGTACGAAATGCTCGGCTCGGCTGCAGACGCCGAAGACGTCCTACAGGAGACCTGGCTGCGCTGGGCAGGCGTCGATCTCGACACAGTGCAGGATCACCGGGCGTACCTGGTCCGAATCGCCACCCGCCAGTCGCTCGACCGGCTGCGTGCGCTCGGGCGCCGCAAGGAGACCTACGTCGGGCCCTGGCTTCCCGAACCTCTACTGACCGCGCCCGACGTCGCCGAGGACATCGAGTTGGCCGACAGCGTCTCGATGGCGATGCTTTTGGTATTGGAAACCCTCACGCCCATCGAGCGAGCGGTATTCGTACTGCGCGAGGTATTCGATCTGGAGTATGACGAGATCGCCGAAGCGGTCGACAAGAGCCCGGCCGCGGTTCGCCAGCTCGCATACCGGGCACGTTCACACGTCGCCGCGCGCCGGCCACGCGGGGTGGTTTCCGTGGACGAGACGCGAGACGCGCTCGCGGCATTCCAGCGGGCCGTCGAAACCGGCGAACTGCAGAGCCTGCTCGACATTCTCGCACCGGATGTCGTCTTCCTCGGCGACGGCGGCGGACTCGCACAGGCCGCGCTGGTGCCGGTCGTCGGCGCCGACGCGGTGGCCGGCTTCCTCGCTGCCGCGCTCGGAAACCTCACCGCGAGGTCCGCGCAACCCGCCCTCGTCAACGGCTACCCGGCGCTGATCCTGCGCCACGACGGCGATATCGACGCCGTCGTGGCCGCGCGCATCGACGACGGCCTCATTACCGGGATCTACGCTGTGCGCAATCCGGAGAAGCTGTCGCGTTTGCAGCACGAGACCGCCCTGCACCGCTGACATCCCTCAGGGAGCACCGAACTCCCGAACCACGGTGGCCCGCCCTCCCCTCTCCCCCATTCCGCGCGCCACCACGCGATATCGGGGGTATTGCCCTCTGGTTTCCGACCCGCCCTCTTCATTGTTCAAAGTGATCGGAGCCCATCCCCTCCCTCCCTTGCTTGTTGCGTTCGGCGAAGCCGAACGGATTCGTTTTTTGCTCCATTGGGAGGAACACATATTTAGATGCGCATATCTATGTATGACCATGCCGCGGTGTGCGGTCGGTTCTTGAACAGATGATTGTCGCCACCGGGATAGGCTGAGGCCATGGCCGCCGGATCGATAATGCAGCCGCAACGCTGGACACCGCCGCCTGCCCCACCCCGGGCTCGCGAAACGCGTAGCGCCCCACCACTTGCCCCGGTCGCGCGATTCGAACTGCCCGGCGCGGCACCCGAAGATGTGGTTCGCACCGCCGAGGGTCGGATCATTGCGGGAGTCGATGACGGTTCCATCTACAGCATCGATCCCGCGGACGGTGCGGTGAGCCTGCTGGCGAACACTGGTGGCCGCCCGCTCGGTATGCATGCCGCCACCGATGGGTCGCTGCTGATCTGCGATTTCGATCGCGGCCTGCTGCGGCTGGACAGCGCGGGCGAGATCGAGGTGCTCGTGGCCGAGGTCGAGGGCGAACCACTCCCCTTCGCCAGCAATGTGGTTCGCGCCGAGGACGGCACGATCTACTTCTCCTCGTCGTCGCGCCGCTATCCGCTGGATGAGTGGATGGGCGATCTGCTGGAGCATTCCGGCACCGGCCGCCTGTTCCGCCTCGATCCATCCGGCAAACTCGAAACCCTCATCGACGGACTGCAATTCGCCAATGGCGTGGTCCTCTCCCCCGACGGCTCCTGCGTGCTCGTCGCGGAAACGGGCGCCTACCGCGTGACCCGATACTGGCTGACCGGACCGAAGGCTGGCACCTACGACCGCCTGATCGAGAACCTCCCCGGCTTCCCGGACAATATGGCCCTCGGCAGCGACGCTCTGGTGTGGATGACCCTGCCGTCACCGCGAAATCCATTGCTGGATCGCCTACTTCCCCTGCCCGGCGTTCTGCGCCGGGTCGTCTGGGCACTGCCGCGATGGGTGCAGCCCGAACCACCGCGCACCGTCTGGGTGATGGCTGTCGACTTCGACGGCAAGGTCGTGCACGACCTGCAGACCGAGGGCACCGACTTCGCGATGGTTACCGGCGTTGTCGAGCACAACGGCACCCTCTACCTCGGCAGTCTCACTGAAACCGCGGTCGGAGTCAGCCACATACCGTCCTAGGCCGTGCTCCGACGCGAAAATCTCAGTGCACAGTTGTACACTCAATGAATGAGTGAGCCCGAGCGGCAACGACAGGCCGAGATTCAGGCGCTCGCCCGGTTGGCGGGCGATGAGCTGGGTGGTGCGATCGAGGGGATCGCCGCGGTTCACCGAGCCGTGTCGGACCGGGTGTTCGCGGCGGTGCGACTGGGTGTCGGACCGGCCGCGCAGCCGGTCAAGGTAGTGCACGATGCGATTACCGATGGGGTGTATCGCCTGGTCGGCGGTACTGCGGTGGTTGCCGGAGCGCTTGCCGAGCGCGCCGTGGATATACCCGGCGCTGCGGTGCCCTCACGCACGGTGCGCGGCTCCGGATTCCTCGCCGCGTTGCAGGGGTTGATCGGAGACACGCTCGAGGATGAGCGGCCGATTCTCGCCGGGCCGATGACATTTCGGATCAAAGGCGAGCCCGTCGCGCCGGGCTGGGCCGGCGATGTGGTGTCGAATCCGCGCTCGCGCATCGTGGTTTTCCTGCACGGCCTGGTGGAGACCGAACACGCTTGGCGCCTTGGCGGGCGGCCCAGCTACGCCGAGCGGCTCGAAGCCGACCTCGACTGCACGACGCTGATGGTTCGATACAACAGCGGACTGCACATCTCGGAGAACGCCCGTCTGCTGAACGGGATGCTGCAGCGGTTGGTCGAGAACTGGCCGGTGGAGGTCGAACAGATCGCCCTTGTCGGCCATTCCATGGGCGGCCTGATCGCGCGTGGTGCGTGCTATGACGCCGATCAAACCGACCTGCCGTGGGTGCGTCGGGTGCGGCATATCGTCTGTCTCGGATCACCACATTTGGGCGCGCCGTTGGAGCAGCTCGTCCATTACGCCTCCGCCGCATTGGTGAAAATTCCCGAGACCCGGCCCTTCGGTCGGCTGCTACGCCGCCGCAGTGCGGGCATTCGTGACCTGCACCAGGGTTCGCTCGTCGATGAGGATTGGTACGGTCTGGACGCGGATGCTTTGCGCCGCAGAGTCATTCGCGAGGTGCCGCTGCTCGACTGCGCTGATCATTACTTCGTTACCGCATCGGTCACGCGCAGCCCGCGCCATCCGCTCGGTCGCATCATCGGTGACGGCCTGGTCCTGCCCGCCAGTGGCTCCGGCCGAAATCGGGCTCGCCGCATCGGTTTCGACGACGACAATGGCCTGCATATCCCCGGAGCCAACCATTTCACCCTGCTCAACCACGACGCCGTTTACGAGGCGCTGCTGGGCTGGCTCGCCGCCGATGTGAGTCGGAAGTCGGTGCGGTGTGGTTGATCAGCGGTGCCCGAGTCAGAACAGTTGGTCGGAGTGGGCGTCGGCTTCCCCTCTGACGTCGGCGGCGAACTTGGCTTCGACTTCCGCGTCGGCGCCCGCGGTGTGGGCCGAGTACAGCAGCAGGCAGCCGCGGATGCCGTCGAGGAGATCTTCCAGCAGGTCCAGAGCCGGGCGGGTGGGGTCGAGGTGGCTGATCCGGAATTCGTCGAGAAGGGCGGCGCGGGAGGCGCTGTCGAGATCGAATTTGCGGGCCTGCTCTTCGATTTCGGCGACGCGCCCCACGACTGCCCATGGTGCGGGCACGTGCCCTTCGGAGATCGCCGTGGCCTCGGCGATGAGGTCGACGACGATCTCGGTCGGGGTCTCGCCGCCGGTCAGCCGCTCCAGCACCAGGGTCGGCGTTTCGACCTGCAGTGCCTCGATGTCATCGGCTTCGACGACCACATCGGCGGTTGGCACGCCCGCGAGTTCGCCCGCGACCTCGGCGGCGGCATAGAGCCAGTGCGCGGCCGCGACGGAGGCGGAAGCCGGGTCGAGTTCGGTGAACAGTTCCACGGTGCCGAGGGGGTCGGCGCGTAGCAGGTCGTCGGCGGCCTGCACCTGAGCCGGTGAGACATCCGGGCGTGAGAGTTCGACCGCTTGGCGTGCACGGCCGGACAGATCGCCGAGTTCGGCTGATTCGATGGCGGCCTGTTCGGTGCGGACCTCGGCCGCGATGGTGTCGCGCAGGGCAGAGTCGTCGATGGCGTGCAGGGTGCGTCCGACGCGGTGCGCGGATTCGACTACGCCGCTGTAGGAAACGACGAGGCCGTGGTCGGTCGGCAGGTTCGGGTTCCGGATTCCGGCTTCGACCTCCTTGAAGTTGCGGCGCTCCTCCGCGCGGCGCCAGGCCTCGCTATTGGGGACGTCGGGATCGCCTGCGGCGCTTGCCGGATGCGTGTAGGTGCGCCACTGGAACCGGGACAGGGTGGTCAGATTCGACGCCAAACTCGTTGCCTGGTCATGGTTTATCGGTGGCAGCTCGGCCACGGTGGTGGCGAGATCGCCGCGTCCGGTCGCCCAGATGGCGACGAGGGCGTTGCGGTCGGCGTCGAATGCGTATCTGGTCACGCACGCCAGTCTTGCCGATCCGCGGCCGTTGCGCGCGCGATCGATCGGTTCGAGACGCGGTCGTCGGCGTTTCGAATGTCCGATGTCAGCTGCTCCACGCCCCTCGGTGGTTCTGCTGCGCTACCGCGTCCCGGGCGGGATACCGCACTGGATAGCAGTGGATACCTGCGAGGATGGACGGCATGACTCTCGATCACGGTGATCCGGGCGACGCGCCTTCGATTCCACAGCCGACCTCGCCGGTGGCGAATCCGGCTCGCCCCTCGGCGGCCGAGGAGGCCAGAACCGTTGCGGCGGCGACGAATATCGCGACGCTGGCGAGTTTGAGCGAGGACGGCGGTCCGTGGGCGTCGTTCGTCACCTATGGGCTACTGGAGGGCCAGCCGGTGCTGTGCGTATCGCGGATGGCCGAGCACGGGCGCAATCTCGCGGCGGATCCGCGGGCCAGCCTGTCGGTGGTGTCGCCCGAGGTGCCCGCCGATCCGCTGGCCGGTACTCGGATCACGCTGGCCGGTGTGGTGGAGCGTCCGGTCGGCGATGAGGCTGCGGCGGCGCGCGAGGCGCATCTGGCGGCGGTGCCAGCGGCGAAGTACTACGTGGATTACAGCGATTTCTCGCTGTGGGTGTTGCGGGTGCGGCGCGTTCGATGGGTCGGTGGGTACGGGCGGATGGATTCGGCGACGGCAGAGCAGTATCTGGCGGCCGCGCCGGATCCGGTCGTTCCGGTGGCTGGGCGCGCGATCACGCACCTGAATGACGATCACGCGGACGCGCTGTTGTCGATGGCACAGGTATTGGGCGGATATCCGGACGCGACCGAGGCGAGTTGCGAACGCGCCGACCGGTACGGGCTGGATCTGCGAGTGGTGACATCCCGCGGCGTGGCACGGACACGGGTCGGCTACGCGACGCCGATTGATTCGGCAGGCGAATTGCGCGCGGCGACAGTTGAATTGACGCGGCGTTCGCGCGAGGGCTGATGGCGCATTCCGGCCGCGGTCGCCAGCCGACCGAATAACAGTATACTCAATATCGGTGCCACCCGGCACGGCGACGAGTCGGACGCGTTCCGAGTCGTCGCCTCGCCGACGGTGCATACCGCAGACGACGGCGCGCAGGGCCGTCTCGCCGGCGGATCTCGCGGACACCGATGGGAGCCTCACATGACCGATCTTGCTGACCGCATGTCACAGCACGGGCCGAACGACCCGATGATGCCCCGGACGCATGCGGCCAGATCGGCTCGTGCCGCGCGTAGCCGTCAGATAGTCGCAAGCGCCGGCGAAGTTTTCGCGACGCGCGGCTACCACGGCACCAGCATGGATCAGCTCGCGCGGCGATCAGGTATCAGCAAACCCACTCTGTACCAGTACTTTCCGAGCAAATTGGAGCTGTATCTGGCGGTATTGCAACAGCATCTCGACAGACTCGTGTCCACTGTCCACGACGCCCTGCATTCGACCGATGACAACCATGGGCGGCTATCCGCGGCGGTGCATGCCTATTTCGACTTCGTCGACGATGATCCCGCCGGATTCCGGCTGGTCTTCGAGTCGGAGGTGCCGACAGAGCCATCCGTGCAGTGGCGCGTAGGGCAGGCCAACGCAGCCTGCATCGGCGCGGTGCACGATCTACTCATCCGAGACTCCGGCCTCGGTCCGCAACGCGCGTGGGCATTCGCGGTCGGGCTTGTCGGCGCCAGCCAGTTCACCTCGCGCTACTGGCTGAACGCCGATCGACCCATACCCAAGGAGCAAGCCGTCGAAATCACCGTCACACTCTGCTGGGGCGGTCTGTCGGATGTACCGCTTCGGACGGTTTCCGCCCCACGGAAAGAGGACAATCAATTCGACCCGGCCCGTACTATCTCGAGCCGATGTTCAGAGTAAGGCTCGGAGTCCGGACGCGGATTCTGGCGATCGCGCTCGTTCCGAGCCTGTCCCTGCTCGTGGTCGGCGCGAGTACCGCGGGATACCTGGTTGCCGAGAGAAAATCGAACAGGCCGGGCGGCCGCGCGTCGCCACCTGAGTCGCAGAGACGCACCGCGCCGATTCAGAGGCGATGTGCGACGTTGTACTGGCGGTGCGGATCGGATTCGGCCATGTTATTGCGCCGCCTCTCCATCACCGACCAAAGCCGGACGCCGCTCTCGGCGAGCGGCGTCGTTGGTGAATTGCTCTCGTGCGCGGTCGATTCCGATGGCGGATGCTGTGCGGCGATGACCACGGCCATCATTCACCCACCCACAGGGTGGGCAAAATGGTCGAGAACTCCACCCGCGAACCGCCATTGAAGGTAGATCGCGGTGAGGTTCACCGCCGAAGCGGCAAGCGCGAGCAAATAGACATAAAGCAACACATTGCTCGCGTCCGGATTAGTTGCGACCTCGGTGATCAGCAGCGCAGCCCAGAGCGCGGTGAGGGCGATAAAAGGGCCACGTAGCCGAATCGGACACACCTGGACGTAACAGGGAGCGGGTCCGTTCGGGCGAGAGGCGAGGCTGCGACGCCGCTCCGGAATCACCAACCAACGCAGGAGCCCGGCGATGACTGCAGTCAGCACAATGACAGCGATGAGATGCAAAGGACGCGTGTCTTTCCTCGTGTGAGATTCCTTCGGCTTGCATGAATAGATTCGGTTACGTGTGCAGTGGGCGATAGCCACCCATGGGGTGGACATCGCCCACCCCCGAAGGATTTCTCGCTGGAGATCGACAAGCCGTTGCGCGAACCGATGGCCAGCCCTGTCCTTATGTCTGCGGTGGCGATCAACCCAACGGGTTTCAAATGCATCGGCGAGGCGGCCCAACGCCACCGCCTCGCCGAATACGGGTTCGGATGGCTATGACGGCGTAAGTGCCTTCATCAGCGCAGCGGCAGTTGCCTGGTCGATGCACGTCGGCTTACCACCGTTGGCAGAGTGGAATACTCCGCCTTTGGTGTTTCCGGTGAAGTAGCACAGCGGGAACCCCGGTTGGCCTTCAGGGAAGGTCAGCGGCGGAGCGAGACCGTCGAGGGTCTCTTCGCGCAGTGCGCGCAGTCCCTTGATCGCATCCGCGCTCGTCGAAGACGGGGAGAGGTTGGCTGCTTTGGCCGCCGCCAGGAACAGTTGCCCACCTGCCCAGGGCCACAGCAGCGGCGCGCTGAAGTCCCCGCTGCCCCGAAGACCGGGAATGTATTTGTCGAGGGCGTCACCGAAGTCCTTGATGGCGGGAATCGAGTCATCGGTGTACAGCGCGTTCGAGCCCGCGAAGATACTGCCCTCGAAGTTCGGGTCCGTGGCCCACGCTCTCTGCAGGCTCACGCCGGTAGGAGCCTGAATCGGTTTGTAACCTTGCTGTGCGCACGATGCCGCGATGCGCGAAATCGCCTCGACGGAGACGCCGGGGAATACGGCGTCGACACCCTTATCCTTGAATGCGAGACAGGGAGCGATGTAGTTCGGCGCGGCAATCGCGACTTTCTCCGCAGAGAATCCCAGACCAGCCTGTTCGGCCATTGGTTTCAGCATCTGTGGAAGCTGCTCGCAGACCGGGATTTCGGCACAATAGTAGACGCCGAGGGTCTTCGCCCCCGCCTGCTTGGCCTGGGCTACCTCACCCAGCATCAACACCGGCAGCGTGGTTCCGGAGGCGAAGAAGTTCGGGTCGGTGATGAACGGGGCGTCGACCGGCTGTCCGCCGATGACCGGGATGCCCTTGCTGTCGACATAGTTCTGCCAGCTCGAACTGACCAGGCTGGTCTGGCCGACGATTGCGACCACCCTGTCCTGTTCTACCAGTTTCTTCGCGACGGCCAGCGCTGTTGTCGGATTCTGCTCGTCGTCGTATGAGACGAGCTTGACCGGGTGCCCATTGATTCCGCCACGATCGTTGACCCACGACGCCCATGCCTGTAGCACGTCGCTGGCGTGTCCCACCGACGCCGCGGCCGGGCCGGTGCAGCTGCAAATCGACCCGATGAGGATCGGATCGCCATTCAGCCCGCCGTCGGAAACCTTCACCGGGCCAACGGGTTCGGTCCCGCCGCTCGTCGAGTCGGCGGAACACGACGAGAGCGCGAGCGCCGCCGCCAGCACCGGTGCGACCCACCACAGAAACCTTGTTTTCCTCATTACTCCACTCCTGTACGGATACCGAGCATTCGATTCGCTACGCCCATCGCCCGGCCGCGGTTCCGGGTGGGTGTCCTGCCGGCGACGCCGGCAAGTCTGTGTGACCGCTGTCGATGCCGAGATAGTTCTGCAGCACGGCAGCTCGATCGATGTCAACGGCGGGCCCGGCGAACGCGACAGTGCCGCGGCTGAGCAACACCACGCGATCGGCCATCGTCATGGCGTGATCCACGTACTGCTCGACCAGGACAATCGCCGAGCCGGTAGTACGCAATTCGCCGAGCGCCGCGAAGATCTCGTCCACGACGAGCGGAGCCAGGCCCATGGACACCTCGTCGAGCAGCACAACCGATGGATCTGCCAGCCAGGCACGCCCCAGTGCCAGCATCTGCTGCTGGCCACCGGACAGCGAGCCGGCCCGTTGATCGAGCTTCGCCCGCAGCGCGGGGAAGATATCGAGCACGTCGTCGGTGCTACCTCGGCGCCACGGCGGCGTCAGGAGGCGCAGGTTCTCCCGAACCGTCAAGTCCGCGAATACACCTCGGCCTTCGGGGATCAGGCACAGCCCCGCGCGGGCGCGACGCACAGGACGAGCTCGGGTCAGATCGGCCCCGCCTATCGACACCGTCCCCGATCGGGCCGGAAGTAGCCCGGAGGCCACCCGCAGCAGCGTCGACTTTCCGGCGCCATTCGGCCCGAGCAGCGCCACGACCGACCCGGGGGCAACCGCGAGGTCGACGTCGTGGAGCACGATCGTGGTGCCGTATCCCGCGGTGATCGAGCGCAATTCGAGCGCGTAGGCGGTCTCGGTCATGCGACGGGCTCCGTGATCCCGCGGTCGTCGGTGACCGGCTCGCCGAGGTAGGCGTGCTGCACTACCACCGAAGCGCGAACCTGCGCGGGTGAGCCCCGGAATATCAGGCGACCGAAGTCGAGTACGAAGATCTCCTCACAGATCTCGAGCACCAGCGACATATCGTGCTCTACCAGAACGATTCCGACGCCACGGGCGGCGACGACCTGCCGCAGAATCTGTCCGAAGCGCACGGTCTCCGAGCGATCCAGGCCAGCACTGGGCTCGTCGAGCAACAGGATCCGGTACGGCCCGGCAAGACATCTGGCGAGTTCGACCAGTCTTCGTTGCCCGGTGGACAGTGCACCGACGCGAGAATCCGCGATGGATTCGATACCGCACAACGCCATCGCGGAGGCCGTCGCGGTGCGCACCCGCCGGGCCTGTCCGTGCGCCGAGACCAGTTGGGCCAGCGGGTTCGCACCGGCGAGTGGACCTTCGGCGCCCATCGCGACGTTTTCGGCGACAGTAAGGGAGTCGAACAGTTCGGTCTGCTGAAAGGTTCGCCCGATGCCCAGCCGCGCCCGGCGCGCGGTCGAGGCTCGGCTGATCACCAGGTCCTGCAGTCGCACCTCGCCTGCGTTGGCTTGGACGAGACCGGTGCAGGCATCGAAGGTCGTGGTCTTGCCTGCCCCGTTTGGGCCGATGAGTCCGGTGATCCGCCCGGTGCACGCGTCGAACGAGAGTCCGTCGACTGCCACTACGCCGCCGAAGCGAACCGAAAGATCGTGGACGTCCAGCACCGTTGCGGGCTGCTCGGTGGCGGGTTCCGCGGCGAAGACCACCGAGGACCGGTGCAGGCGAAAAGCGTTGTCCAGCCAGGATCGAATCGGCACGGGAACTTCGAGTCGGCTCGCGGTGGCGGCGCGCAGCACCACCAGAATGCCGAACAGGACCTGCAGCCACAGCGACATTCCCACGACTTGGAGATAGGACGGCACCAGGATCAACGCCACCGCGGCCAGCAGCGGATACCAAGGCTCCCGGCCCACCACGACGACAATGACCGCGAAATAAGTAACCGATAGCAGCGGCTGATAATTCGCCGCCGAGGCAGTGGTCTGGGCCATTCCGGCGAGTGCGCCACCCAATGCGGCAAGAAATGCCGAAACGCAGAAGACGAGAACGCGGGTGACTTCGATTGTGACACCAGTGGTCCGCAACGCGGTCGGCGATTCGGCCAGCCCCCGGAGCAATCGTCCGAGCCTGCTCTTGTCCAACACCACCACAATCAGCGTGCCTACCGTGGCCAGCACCAGCACTAAACGGTAGAACGACGGGTCGGAGTCGAGTCCGAATACGCTGGGGCGCGGCATTTTCAGGCCCAGACCACTGGTGCCGAACATGTAGGGCTCGCTGTAGAACATCATCTGAACTACGACGCCGAATCCGAAGGTCGCCAACGCCAGATACAGGCCGCTGAGTCGAATAGCCGGAATCGACAACACCGCACCGATCGGTAGGACCACCAGTCCGCAGCCGATGAACGCGAGCGGCCACGGCCACTGCCGATCGACAGCCAGGTGCGAGAACGCGCAGGCTCCGATCGCGGTGAAAGCCATGTGGCACAGCGAGACTTGACCGGACGTGCGGACCAACAGACCGAGCGACAGAAAGACGAGCGTCATCGCCAGCGCCACAGTCCAATCCGTCAAATGGATGCCCGCGAACGACGGAACCAGCGCGAGCACCACCAACACCACGACCGCCCCCGCGGATTGCAACGCCGGTGGCGCAGTCCAACCGGACCGGATCCGCCGGACCGCTCGGTCCCGGTCCACCAGGTAGCGGCGTGGCATGATCAGCAGCACGAGAAACAACGCCAAGAACGGCAATGCGGTGGGAACTCCCGCGGCCACCCCGGTGGTGAAGTAGTGCGTAGCCAACGCGGCGAGCACCCCGATGAGCAGTCCACCGCCGAAACTCCAAGGCAGACTGGTGAATCGGCCGATGGCCGCCGCCCCGAAAGCCTGGACGACCAGCAACGTCAACTGCATGGGATCGAGCGGAATCAACGGCGCGAACAGCACACCGGACAGCGATGCCAAACCAGTGCCGACACACCAGGCCGATCGTCGCGTGCGCACCGAGCTCGTCCCGGCCAGATCCAGCAATGCCGCGTTCCCGACGACCGCGCGCATCGCGATACCACCTCGGGTGAACCGCAGCGCGGCCGATAACGCGACGGTCGCCAGTACCGCGACGCCGAACGTTGATACATCCGACCACTGCACCCGGACACCGAAGGCGGCGAATCCGCCCTGGGGCAGGAAGACCGGAACGATCCGCGGCGTCGTCTGCCCGTAGTACAGACTCGCCCCCGCCTGGACAACCAGCAGAATGCCGACCGTCGCGGCGATCCGCAGTTCCGAACTCGCCCGGTCTACAACGCGGGCCAGCAATTCCAGTGCCATGCCCATGGTCGGGCCGATCCCGAGCACACAAATCGCCAGGGCGAGCGGCCATACGACACCATCGATGATGTGCAACGTGTAGAACGCGTACGCCGACACGGTGGCCATAGCGCCGTGGGCGAAGTTGAATACTCCCGACGTCTTATAGGTGAGCACCAAACCCGTTGCGGCCAGCCCATAAACCGAGCCGGATACAATTCCGGCGATCACGAACGGCAAGAGATCTGCCACGATGTACTCCAATTTTCGCTGATCTCCGACCGACCGCGACCGTGCGGAAGTGCCGGCGCGGACTTGCCTGACCTGGTCGGCTGCTGATCGAACGGCTGGGCGAGCTGTGCCAGGTCAGTGTCGACGGCTGACGCATGCCTCGCCACGGGAACCCACCGCTCCTGCCTCGCAACAGAATTCGACGGCGCAAAAACAAAAAGCCGGGCAGCGATGCAGGTCATTAGAAGGGAATTCACACTCCGCTTGCGGACGCCGATGTACTGCCACTCGTCGACGCCCCGGACATGCGTCGGCGACTGGAACCGCCGACCACTGCTGTGCCGATCTACGCCGGTATCGTCCACGAGAAGCCCGAGGCGTAACGAGTCGTCACGGCACTGACGCAGGCCGGTCAGTACTAGGCTGTCCATTCGGGGGCCTGAGCACAGGCTGCGGTATGGCTCCGATGACCGAAGCCGAGATGGATCGGGTAGTGCTCACTATTGCGGTGGCACTCAGCCGAGAGTTGTTGTGGACCGGACCGACTCGGCTAACCGGTGTTTGCGAAACTCTCGCGGTGTCTCACCGTATCGTGCCTTGAATGCAGCGGAGAACCAGGTGAGGGTGAAGCCGCTGCGCACGGCAACCTCTCCGATTGTTGCTGTCGTGTCGGGGTTTTCGAGCATGGTCCGAGCCGCTCGCAGTGCTTCGTCCTGGCGCACTTCCCGATACGTGGTGCCCGCCTGATGCAGTGCGGTGCGCAGCTGTCGCGGCGACCAGCCCAATGCCCGCGCCACCTCGGGCAGCCGGAGGTCGGCAACTCCGATGTGTCGGCGCACGTGCTGTCGGACGGTCTCGGCGAGCTCTGTCAGATGAGTCTGCTGCGGTCCGGTATCACCCGCGCTCATCATGCAGAGCAGCTCGGCGATCCGGTCACCGACCGCGTTGAACTCCCGGCTCGTCAACGCGGATCGTTCGGCATGCAGATCACGGACCATGCCCGCGGCGATCCGGCCGAGACCCGAGCCGAGGTCGAGCACCGGCTGTCGTAGGCCGGGTCGCGCGAACTCTGCGCGTGGTACCTGGAAGCCGTAGGCCACCGAGCCGGGGATATGCAGCCGGCACTGCCGATCCAGCGCCAGCACCGCCGCCTGCCCCGGTGAGATTCGAGTGACTCCGTGCTCATCGGCCGCGGCGAATTCTCCCCGCTGTGGGACGACTACCCAGTAGAAGTCCTCGGCCGAAACACGACGGATGTTCGACGGGGTGCGGAAAGCCAGCCGGTCGCCGGGCTGATCCCAGCGCAGCAGGCGGTACGTGGTCGTCTGCTGCACGGTCATGGCCACCTGCCAGCGCTCGGGTTCGCGGTAGCGATGATCCATCGGGACGAAACTGTTGGAGGTTTCGGTCCATTCGTCGACATCCGCGATGTCCAGCTCGTAGTACTCCATTGCGACACCCCGAACGGTTCAGCCGGTGACAATGACGATGTCGGCGCCACTGAACAGCAAGTCGGACGGGCGTGCTCGAGTCCGCTGCCCCGCCGGTACCAGACGTGCGGCCGGTGCGAGAGCGTGCAATTCCCGCAGGAATACCTCGACTGCGAGCTGCGCCAATTGCTTGCCGGGGCAGACGTGTTTACCGAATCCGAAGGTCAACGGAAGTTTGCCGGCACCGTGCAGGTCCAAGGGGTTCGGGAAGGCCCGCGGATCTCGGTTGGCGGCGGCGCACATCACCAGAACCGGCCCGGGCGAGAGCGCGGTGCCGCTGCGCAGCGTCAGCGAGTCCACGACATGCCGCTTCCAAGCCACCAGACCCGGATCGAGCTGAAGTACCTTGGCCGCTACGTGCGCGGTCGATGCCTCGTCGGCGAGCAGGTGCCACCACTGCCGGTCCGGATTGTTCAGCAGGCGCTGCAGGCCCTGCTGGATACTGCCGCTGACGGTGTGTACGCCTGCGGCCAGTGAGTTGGCCACGGCGGACACGGCAACTCGACGGGGTATGCGGGCAGCGCACAGACGGCCGGGCAATCCGTCCGTCCGATCCCGTCCGCCGGATGCGATGGCGTCGGCGCTCACGGTGAACAGCCGACCGAGGCCGCCGACCGCCTCGGCCAATTCGCGTCCGCGCATCCGCCGACCCAGCAGCCCGGACTGGGCACCGCTCCATATCGCCACATGCGGCCAGTCCGCAGGCGGCAAGCCGACCGCTGCGCTGACGATCCGGGCCGCGTAATCGATCGACAGGGACGTCACGTCGAGCGTCCGGTCACTCACGTCACGTTCGGTGCCAAGCGCGTGATGGAAATGCTCGGTCAGGTCCTTGATCCGTTGCGGGCGTTGTGCCCTCGGCACTGTGAAATGTCCCCCCGGGCCTGCCAAGGTGTCCCATACCCGTTTGTGCAGGATGTCGTCGGTGAGATCCGCGGTCGCCTTCGCCGGCAGCGGGAGCAGATGCCGGCAGAGATGGCCGACGGCGCGAGGATTGGCCGCGATGCGCCCGAAACCGACAAGGGGCTCCAGCGATTTCGCGTTCGAGATGCCGGGGCTGGCCGCTTCCATCAACTCCCGCACGTCGTCGTAGCGCCACACCATCCGCAAGCCGGAGTTGTGTCGATAGGTGGGTTCGGACCAGTCGTGCAGCTGGCGATATCGTTCGTCGCGTTCGGCGAACGAGAGCTGGTTGGGGGTCAGCTCGTCGAAAGGGAATTTCATTGTCAGATCATCGGTTTCGCTGAAGTCAACGCGGGCTGTGCATCCTGGTTGCGCAATGCCGGTAACGGGTGGGCTGGCTCCCTCATGGGACCTCCGTGGTTGGTCGACCGTGGCGTCAGGCGCCTACCGGAACAGTGTCGGCTACCGGTGCTCGCTGCTCGGCCGAGTACACATTCCGTGCCGATGAACGTATATTCACTGCCCCACAGCGTAAATGGGTGTGTATTCGCGCCGGGGAATGCCGCGATCCGCCCGCGTCCAGTCTTCCCGGGCAAGACGCTGGACGGCACGTCGAAAATCCTACGCACCACCTGAGGTCGCTTCGCGCACCGGCACGGTGAGCATTGCGACGATCATGTCGATGATCTCGGCGGTGTCGCTGTCGGGGTCCGCGGTGCGCACGCCTGCTTCGAGCGCGCGTTCGTAGTCGGCGATCAGGGCGAACATGACGGTCGCCATCGTTTCCAGGCGCTGGCGGCGACAACGGGACGGGAGTTGCGGCAGGCCCGCATCCAGGCGGGTGGCGATGATGCGGACGGCGGCACGGTCGGCGCCGGCGAGGCGGCGAGCGTCGGCGATCACGGGGTGGGCGCGCACCACCTCGAGGAAGCGGCCGTAGTGGGTGACCTCTGCGGTGTAGATGAGTTCCAGGATGGGGGCGGCGAGCATCGCGACCAGTGTGCGGATCTCATGTGCGGTTCCCTCGGTCTCATACCTGGCCAGCAGTCCCATTCGGCGGTCTTCGAGCCAGTTCATGCGGCGGTCGACGATGGCCTCGAGCAAACCGCTGCGGGAGTCGAAGTAGTAGTGCACCGCGGAGTTGTTGCGCTGACCCGCGGCCGCGGCGATATCGCGCAGCGGGACGTCAACGCCGCGTTCGGCGATGAGTCGTTCGCCCGCGTCGAGCAGTGCGGCACGCGGATCCTCGGTGGCCATGTCAGCACTGTACTAAACCCAAGTATTGACGATGTTAAGCGAAAATGCTTAATTGGGGCCGTACGGAACGAAGGCGCGGTCGCCTTCGTGCAGCAGACCAGAGGTGATCCGATGACCATCGCGCGCGGGCCGATCTTCCAGCTGTGCTGGGTGGTGCGCGATATCGAGGCGGCGCAGCGGGAGTTCACCGAGCGATACGGCGTCGCGAAGTGGTTCACCGTCCCCGACGTGCACTTCGGACCGCAATTGTGCGAATTGCGTGGCGCGCCCGCCGATTACACGATCACGGTGGCATTGGGGTATGCGGGCGGGCAGCAGTTGGAGTTGATCGAGCCCAAGTCCGGGGTCAGTTTGTATTCCGAACATCTGAACAGCGTCGGGCCTGGACTGCATCACGTCGCATGGGTGGCCGAAGACTATGACGCGGCCTTGGCCGAGGCGAAGGCGAGCGGGGCCGAGGTGCTCGCTCGCGGCGCGTTCGAGGATATCGGGATGGAGTTCGCTTATCTCGACGGAGGCGCCCTCGGTTCCGCCATCGAGCTCATGCGGCTGTCAGCCGATATGAAAGCGATGTTCGATTATCTGATCCCGGAGGGGTTTTCGAACCCATGGGCCTAGGAACCGCACTCCCCCAGCTGATTACCGAACCGGACGAGTGGGACGCGACCGCGGATGTGATTGTGGTCGGATTCGGCATCGCCGGAAGCGTGCGCGGTGCCGCATCGAACAGGGCGCACAGCGCCGAACGTATGGAAGGCGATTGAGATGCGATTCACCTATGCCGAGACGATGACGGACCCGAGCTTCTATATTCCGCTGGCACAGGCCGCGGAAGCTGCCGGGTATACGTCGATGACGATCGCCGACAGTGTGGCCTATCCGAAGGAATCCGACGCCACCTACCCCTACACCCCCGATGGCAATCGGGAGTTCCTGGAGGACAAGCCGTTCATCGAGGCCTTCGTGCTGTCGGCGGCCATCGCGGCGGCCACGACGACACTGCGGCTGACGCCCTTCGTGGTGAAGTTGCCCATCCGCCCACCGGTGCTGGTCGCCAAGCAGGCCGCCTCGATCGCGGCATTGAGCGGGAACCGGTTCGGCTTCGGCGTCGGCATCAGCCCATGGCCCGATGACTTCGAAATAATGGGTGTGCCGTTCGAACATCGCGGTGCACGCATGGACGAGTGCATCGATATCGTGCGCGGGCTCACCGCGGGCGGCTATTTCGAATACCACGGACAGTTCTACGATCTGCCGCCCATCAAGATCAGCCCGGTGCCGACCGAACCGATTCCGATCCTCATCGGCGGACACAGTGGCCCGGCATTGCGACGCGCCGCCCAGCGCGGCGACGGCTGGATGCATGCAGGCGGCGATCCAGCCGAACTGGACCGGCTGCTCGCGAAACTCGATGTGCTGCGCGCCGAATACGGCACCCGCAAGGATTTCGAGATCCACGTCATCTCGCTGGACGGGTTCACCGTCGATGGTGTGAAGCGGTTGGAGGACAAGGGTGTCACCGATGTGATCGTCGGCTTCCGCTACCCGTACACCACCGAACCCGATACCGAATCGCTGGACACCAAAATCGCGCACCTGTCCCGGTTCGCGGAGAAGGTCATCGCGAAGACGAGCTGAACTCACCTGTGTACCCCACGCCTCGAGCCTTGTGACACCCCCGGGGCGATGCCCGTCACAAGCGCCTGGTGTCACAGAATGTGGTGGTCCGGCGTCTGGTGAGCGACGCAGTCGAGATCCAACAGACAGGAGCCACCCGTGACCACACACTTCCGGATGCCGGGGGCGCAGTCGTGAGTGCGGATCCTGCCACCGAAGTCTTCGTCACCCACCGCAACCTGCTCTTCACCGTCGCGTACGAAATGCTCGGATCGGCCGCCGACGCCGAAGACGTCCTGCAAGAAACCTGGCTACGGTGGGCAGGCGTCGACCACGACACCGTGCAAGACCAGCGTGCCTACCTGGTCCGAATCACCACCCGCCAATCACTCGACCGACTACGCACACTCGGACGCCGCAAAGAGACCTACATCGGCCCCTGGCTGCCCGAACCGCTGCTCACCACACCCGACGTCGCCGACGATGTCGAACTCGCCGAGAACGTCTCGATGGCGATGCTGCTGGTGCTGGAGACACTTGCACCAACCGAGCGCGCGGTGTTCGTGCTGCGCGAGGTGTTCGACCTGCCGTACGACGAAATCGCCGAAGCCGTCGACAAAACCCCGGTCGCGGTCCGCCAGATCGCCCATCGTGCCCGCGCACATGTGGCGGCGCGCCGACCTCGCGGGGTGATTTCAGCGGCCCAGAGCCGAGACGTGCTCGCGGCATTCCAGCGGGCGGTCGAAACCGGCGACATACAGAGCCTGTTCGATATTCTCGCGCCTGATGTCGTACTCCTGGGTGATGGTGGCGGAATCAAACAAGCCCTCCCGCGGCCCGTCACGGGAGCCGACAAGGTGGCCCGCCTACTGGCCGCGTTGTCGGGCAGGATTACTGCCTTGTCGCTGCAACCGGCCCAGGTCAATGGCTATCCGGCGCTGGTAATACGGCTCGACGGCGAGCTCGATACGGTCATGGCGGTGCGCATCGACGACGGGCTGATCACCGGCATCTACTCCGTTCGCAATCCCGAGAAGTTGTCGCATATGCAGCAGGAAACCGCCTTGCGCCGCTGAGTCCGTGGGCCTCGATGTGCCCTGCCCACCACCCTGCCGGTGTCGGGGCATGATTGCCAGGCCAGCAGCGCGCCGTCCTCACCGAAGGCGTCGGTCTGTCCGCACCGAGCATGGCCGGGCCCACTACCGCGATACATGCGCGCCCAGCACCCCCGCACATGTCACCGTGCTGCGCCCTCGCGAGGGGGCAGTACTGGGGCGCTGTAGGGGGCAGTCTTACGGGGTGCGGTCCTATGGGTGCGATGCGGCGAGGGCGGCCGTGGCGGCGGCGATGGTTTGGGATCGGTAGGAGATACCGAACAGAACCACGTGCACGAGGAGTGGATGCAGTTGGTGCAGGGGGATGCGGTTGCGCCAGCCGTCGGCGAGGGGGTGGGTTTCGTGGTAGGCGGCGCGGATTCGGTCCAGGTGTGGGATGCCGAAGAGGGCGAGCATGGCGAGGTCGGTTTCGCGGTGACCGCCGTGCGCGGCCGGGTCGATGACGAGTGCGTGGTCGGCGGTCCACAGGACGTTGCCGGACCACAGATCGCCATGGATGCGGCTGGGCGGTTCGGGTGGGCCCGCCAAGGTTTCGATATTCTCGATCACGCGCTCCACCAACCGAATTCCGTCGCGACCGAGCGCTGCGGCGGCCCTCGGCAGATATGGGGCGAGGCGGTAGTCGGCGTACCAGCGTGCCCACGAGCCATCGACCTGGGTGTTGTCCAGCGGTAGATCGGCGATCCAACCCGACCACGGCGCGCCGAACGATCCCGGCGAATCCGCGTGCAGCGCAGCAAGTTCGCGCCCGAAACGCGCCGCGGAAGATGCGCTCGGCACGGCCGCGGGCACCCAGGGCAGCACCAGCATCCCGCCATCGACAGCCAGCACGTCGGGCACCAACTCCGGAGCCCCCGCCGCGAGCCAGCGCAGCCCCGCCGCCTCCGCCGCGAATACCGCCGCCTGGTCGTGCGCGACCTTCACAAAGACCTCGCGCCCGTCACCGAGAATTGCTCGATGCAACGTCCACGAATGCTGTGAACCCAGATCGGTCATCGAATCCACCGCTACGCCGACCAGTGCCGCGAGATCCGCCGCGCCCGTCACTTCGGTCCCCTGCCCACGCCCCGAACCTACCCCCTCGAGCCTCGATTCGGCGCGGTTGATCCGTAGTCACTGGCGTCGATCACCATGATGCACACAGCACAACGGCCGCTCATTACGATGCGGCGTTCAGGCGCTTCTTGGTCTCCTCATCGGCAGGGAAGAACGATTCGATGGCGAGTTCGGCGACGGTGACGTTCATCGGCGTGCCGAAGACGGTGGTGACGCTGATGAAGGACAGTTCGTGGTCATCGTGGCGCAGGCGTAGCGGGACGATGGCCTGGTCCGGTTCGGGGAGAATGAGATCGGCTGTGCCACCGGGGTATTCGCGCAATTCGTCGCGGAGCTCGATCAATTCCGGCGAACCGGTGACTTCGATCTGGCGCGACAACCGCTCGAAGATATGGCCGCGCCATTCGGCCAGATTGACGATGCGGCTGGCCATACCATCGGGGTGCAGGCTCAGGCGCAGGGCATTCACCGGTGCGGTGAGCAGTTTCGGGTCGATACCCGTCAACAGCAGTGCCACACCGGAATTGGCGTCGATCATATTCCAGCTCTGGTCGATGGCCAGTGCAGGATAGGGATCGTGGCCCGCGAGGATCTGGCGCATCGCACCGCGCACCGCGTCCATCGCGGGTGTATCGAGGGATGGTTCGGCGTAGGCGGGTGCGAATCCGGCCGCGAGCAGCAGCCGATTGCGTTCGCGCAATGGGATTTCCAACTGCTCGCACAGGTGCACCAGCATGGTGCGGCTCGGATTCGCGCGACCCGTTTCGATGAAACTCAGGTGCCGCGCGGAGGTTTCGGCGCGCCCGGCCAATTCCAGCTGGCTGAGCCTGCGCTCGAGCCGCCAATGGCGCAGCAGGTCACCGGCTGTCTGCGTACTCATGCTGCCGATCCTACGAAGCCCGCGGTCCCGACACGATTACCTGACGGGTAATCGAGGTGCGGCGACTCAGAACCGCCAGCGGGTCGCGCCACCGGGTTCCACGGTGGACAGGGCCGTGGCGGTGAGCGCGGTCAGACGGTAGACCTGCCAAGGCGGCGGGCCGGCGGATGGGGCGCTGTATTCGGCGGTGAGCGCCTCTCCGGTGTCGTCCACGCGACACGGCCAGCCGCCGTCGGCCCAGCGCCGGGCCATATCGGCGACGGCGGCGGGATCGGCGATCCTGGTCGCGGTGCCCTCGACGACCAGGTCGAATTCGTGGGTGGCCACACTCATCGAGCAGCGCGGATCGCGAGCCAGGTTACGGCCCTTGCGGCTGCGGGCACCGGTGGTGAACCAGAAGGCGCCGTCGATCCAGAGCGCGCCGACTGCGGTGACATGAGGGCTGCCGTCCGGATTGATCGTCGACAACCAGCAGGTGTGCCGGTCGAGACCGCCACTGCCAGGCGCTTGTTCGATGCCCGCGTCGAGTCGTCTGCGAATGCTTTCCCAGTCGATCGGCGGCAGCTCATAGCGGTCGGCGAGGTTGATTGTGTCCATATCAGTAGGACGATCCGTGTCCGGGAAACTCACCGGTGTCAGAAGATCTCATCGCCGGCGAAGGCCTGGGCCGACGGGGCCGCGGTGAGCTCGGCGCCGATAGCTTCGGTGAATGCGGTCAGGTCGCCGGGACTGCGGGAGGTGATCAGCGGCCAGCCGTTCTCGTCGGAACGCACCACCGCTCGATCGATCCAGCGGCCGTCGGCGTTGACGACGTCGGTGCGCAGCGAGGGATAGGAGGTCAGGGTCTTGCCCGCGACGACGTCGGCCTCCACGAGCAGCCACGGGCCGTGGCAGATCGCCGCGACCGGTTTGCCCGCACGCACGAACTGCTGCGCCACTTCCACGGCGCGTTCGCAGACGCGCAGTTTATCCGCGTTCACCGTTCCGCCCGGCACGACGAGCAGGTCGAAATCGTCGGCCTCGAGGTCGTTGAGCGCCGCATCCGGCTGCACGACCTCGTCTTTGTCGACATCGTGTCGAAAAGTCTGGACCTCGCCACGTTCGGGTGTCGCATGCACGGCGACGGCGCCGTGTTCGCGCAACCAGTCCAGCGGCATCAGCAGCTCGTCGTGTTCGACGCCGGTATTCGCGGTAATGACCAATGCGCGCACACCGCGCAATTCCTCGGACATACCGGACCCCTTTCTCGCCGATCCTTCACTAAGGTCGGCCTACCCCGGCGCGGGGCACTCAAACGATTCCGGCATCCGTCCGGATCAGCGATTTGCGCAGTAAAATCCAGTGATGGCCGTGGTCCTACCCACCGTCGGCGTGGAAGAGGAGTTCCTTCTGGCGGATCCGATCACGGGTGCGCCGAGTCCGCGCAATGTCGAAGTCGCGGGGGCGGCCGCCGATGTCGGTATCGATCTGCAGTTGGAGTTGACGCGGTGTCAGGTCGAGATCAATACCGGGGTGCACACCCGGACCCCTGAATTGCTCGATGACCTGTGCCGACTGCGCCGCAGCGTGGCGAATTGCGCGGAGAAGCACGGTGCCCGATTGCTTGCGGTGGCGGTGCCGCCCGCGATACCGGATGCGTATCCGGTCACCGATACACCTCGCTATCAACGTATCGAACAAAACTTCGGGATGCTCGCCCATGAACAGGGTTTGTGCGGCTGCCACGTGCATGTCGGGGTGTCGTCACGAGATATCGCGATACGGGTCGGGAATTATTTGCGGCCGTGGTTACCGGTGTTGTTGTCGCTGACCGCCAATTCCGCTGTCTACCGCGCCACCGATACCGGATACGCCAGTTGGCGCAGCATCATGTGGCGGCGGTGGCCCAGTGCCGGTCCCCCGCCCTTCTTCGATTCCGTCGCGGACTACGACGATATGGTGCAGATGATGCTCGCCAGCGGCAGCATTCTCGATACGGCGATGGTGTATTGGGATGTGCGGCCCTCGGCCTCGTACCCGACCGTCGAGGTGCGCGTCAGCGATGTACCGGCGACGGTCGAGGAAACGGCGTTGTTGGCCACGCTGATTCGCGCGGCGGTCGTCATGGCGCAGACGGCGATTCAGGATGGGTTGCCACCGCCCCCGGTGCCCGCGGAGGTTTTGCGGGCCGCGTATTGGAAAGCCGCCCGGTCCGGGTTGGACGGAGACGGGCTCGACACGATCAGTGGGCGCGCCCTTCCGGCCAGCACCCTGCTCGCCGGTCTGATCGACCACCTCACCCCCGCGCTCGAACAGTCCGGCGACCAGCAATTCGTCGCCGATACCGTCAAAGCAGTTCTGGCGCGTGGCAACGGCGCGCGGCGACAACGCATCGCGATGCACGCGCGCAACGAGGTCACCGATGTCATCGATGTGGTCGCCGCAGCCACCCTTGAAGGGTGCTACTGACCGGACGAACCGGAGACCGGGCGCAGGCCACGATCCCGGACGACCTGTACGGCACGGAGAGCCAGTAGCGTCGCGCTGGTCACCATGTGCTCGATCGCGTCGGTGATATGGCTCGGGAAGCTGAAGATCAGCACGTGGTACGAGAATCTATCTACTACATAGCGTCGTTGACATGAGGGCCGTCAGAAAGTGCTTCGATGGAGGTATGCCCCTACTCGTCGGCACATCGGGTTGGCAGTACCGGGACTGGCGCGAGGTGCTGTATCCGACGAATGTTCCGCAGCGTGCGTGGCTGGAAACCTACGCCGCGGGCTTCGCAACGGTCGAGAGCAACAATGCTTTCTATCGACTGCCCAGCGGGGAGACCTTTGCGGCATGGCGGGATCGGACGCCGCCGGACTTCTGTTTCGCGGTCAAGGCAAGCCGTTTCCTCACCCACATCAAGCGACTGCGCGAACCCGAGGAGCCGGTCGGGCGCTTGATGGAACACGCCCGTGTACTCGGCGACAAGCTGGGGCCGGTGCTGTTGCAACTTCCGCCGACACTGCGGGTCGATCCGGCACTGCTCGACGCGTGCCTACGCTGTTTTCCGCCCGAAGTCCGGATCGCGGTCGAACCCAGGCACGATTCCTGGTGGATTCCGGAAGTTCGTGCCGTGCTGACGGAACACGCCGCGGCGCTGTGTTGGGCCGATGTCCGCTCCCGTCCCGTCGCGCCGCTGTGGCGCACGACGGACTGGGGTTATCTGCGACTGCATTCCGGACGTGCCACACCCACACCGCGCTACGGACGCACGGCACTGTCCAGTTGGGCGCGACGGCTGGCCGACACCTGGTCGGATCGCGAAGAGGTGTTCGTCTACTTCAACAATGATCCCGGCGGTGCGGCGGTGCGCGACGCGGTCGTCTTCGCGCGCGCCGCCGCCGCTGCCGGAGCCAGCGTCAGCCGAACACCCACAACTGTTTTCAGCCGACGATAGAGTTCATGATGGTGCCCGCGCTGGTTGCGATGACACCACCGAGCATCGCGCCGGCAAGCATTTTCGGCGAGTCCAGGGTGCCGCCGCTCCACTTCTCCCACGCGAACCGGCCGCCCGCGTAGGTGATGCCGCAGACACCCGACAGCATGACAAACCAGGTCAGGTAGCGGACCATCTGCAGGATCTTCTCCGAATTGGGCGGTGCCTCCGGCGTCGGATTCCCGATTTGAGCGAGGACGGTCTCGTGCAAGGCGATCAGCATCATAGGCGCATACTCATTCCAGTCGAGGTGAGCGATGAGCGGCAGATAACCGAGCAATAACCAGGTCGGTACCGGACAGTATGGGCGGTGGTTGCGATGTTCGGGGCGGTCTCCGCGGAACCTGTCTGGAATGTCCGAAGGCGCGGCCCGGCGCGCCGTGCACGGGTGTAGCATTTCGCCCGAAAACCCAGCGCGGGAGCTCGGGCACGGCCGGGCTGAGAGGGCGGACCCCATGTTTCGCCGACCGCATGAACCTGTCCGGGTAATGCCGGCGTAGGGAGAGCGGTACCGGGATGTCTGCACCCACCCTTGATCAATCCGAGCGGCGCGAAGCACCGCTGACCCTGGACCAGCCAGCGCCGAAGGTGCTCTCGTTCTGGGATCAGGGCGCGTTCTGGGCGAACCTCGGGGTCAGCCTGTTCGCATTCTCCGGTGCGTACACGGTGCTGGCGCCGAATTCCGATGGCGCCGCGCAGATCTCCATCGCCGCGGGCATTCTCGCGATGATCATCGGTACGGTGGTCGGCGGCCTCATGCTCGGTCTTGCCGCGGTGCCCGGAGCCAAGACCGGTAAGCCCGCGATGATGTTGCTGCGCGGACTATTCGGCGCGAAGCTCAGCTATCTGCCGACCGTACTCAATATCGCGCAGCTGATCGGTTGGGGCACCTTCGAATTGATCGTCATCGGCGATGCGGCGGAGGAGTTGTTCGATGGTGGTCAGCACTGGATTTACGTGGTCGCCGCGGGCGCGCTGACGACGGTCTTGACGATCTGGCCGCTCGGTTCGGTCCGGATGCTGCGACGGTTCGTGACCGTCGGCGTGGTGATCGCGTTGATCTGGTTCTACGTCCAATTCGTGCGCGCGGGTCTGCCTGATCTCACCGCCAACCCGGGCACCGCGGGTGGCGGGCCGTTCGGTGTGGATTGGAATCTGTTCTGGGTCGCTACCGATGCGGCGCTCGCGGTTTCGATTTCGTGGGTGCCGGTGGCGGCCGACTACACCCGTCACTCCCGCAGCACCGGTGCGGCATTCGGCGCGGCCAGTGGGGCGTATGCGTTCACCCAGATCATCGCCTATGTGCTCGGGCTGTTCGCGCTGGCGCTCGCGTCCGGCGACGGCGGGGTGTATTCGCCGTTCCTGAAGGTGACCCTCGGTGCGGTGTTCTTCTTCATCTTCGTCTTCCGTGAGGCCGACCAGTCGTTCGCGAATGTGTACTCGACGGCCGTATCGATCCAGAACCTCACGCCCCGGGTCGATCGCCGGGTGCTCTCGATCGGCCTGGGTGTGCTGATCACACTGCTCGCGCTGCGGCTGAACATGGCGAACTACTTCGGCTTCCTCGGCCTGATCGGGTCGGTTTTCGTGCCGCTGCTCGGCGTGCTCGTCGCGGACTTCTTCCTTCGCAGGCCTGACCAGTGGAATACCTCGGCGAACGCGCCATCGCGGTGGGGCATGGTTTTCGCGTGGCTGGTGGGACTTTCGGTCTACCAGCTGATCAACCCGGGCGACGCCGGAGTATGGACCGACTTCTGGGTGGACGTGCAGGAAAAGCTGCACTTCACCAAACAGGCCTGGATGAGCGCGTCGCTGTTGTCGTTCCTGGCCGCGGTGCTGGTCGCGTGGAGTGGAGGGCGGATTTCGGTGCTACGCAAGTCTGCGTAGCCTCCGAACAAAAGTGCCCTGGGCCGCCTACGGCCGACACCGCAAGTGCCGGCCGGTTCCTACGCCACATGTCCGCACGCGGCGAATGTTTCGCGAGCAATTCGCCGAGACGGGTGGCGGCTGTACTGATCTCGGGTGGCGGCGGTTGCGGGGTTTTCGATCCCCTTGGGGCGCACAACTTTCCGATCACGCAATCTTGCGTGCCACGCAAGATTGCGTATCGTGAAAGCGTGGCATTCGTACTCGGGTTGCGCGAACGCAAGAAGCTCGCGACTCGGGAGGCGCTCGGATTCGCGGCGCTACAGCTGGCGGTCGAGCATGGGCTCGACAGCGTGCTGGTCGAGGACATCGCGGCGGCGGCGGGAGTTTCGCCGCGCACGTTCAACAACTACTTCGCCAGTAAGCACGAGGCCGTGTGCTCGGTGGCGGTCGATCGGGCCCGGCGGATCGCGGACGGACTGCACGATCGTCCGGCGGCCGAAGCGCTGTGGCCCGCGGTCATCCACGCGGTACTCGCCGAATTCCGCGACGACGAATTGCCCGATCCGGTGTGGACTCGCGGTATTCGGCTGATCACCGCCGAGCCCGCGCTGCAGGGTGAATATCTCAAGGCGCAGGCCGTCATCCAAGAGGCCATCGCGACGGCCATCGCCGAACGCACCGGCCACGACCCGCACACCGAGATGTTCCCGCGGATCATGGCGGGCGCGATCGCGACGGCACTGCAGGTCGCCATCGACCGTTGGGTCGATGCGGACCCGCCCACCGCGGCACTGCCCGTCATCCGGGAGGCGTTGCGGCAACTGTCCTATCTACCAGGAGCCTTTCCCATGGACGTTCCCACCAGCCACACCCTCGCCGTGCCCGGTGCGACGCTGTACTACGAGATCCGCGGCACCGGACCGCTGCTGCTGCTCATCCCGGGCGGCAATGGCGACGCCGGGAGCTTCGATCAGATCGCCGAGCGCCTGGCGGATCGCTATACGGTGGTTTCCTACGATCGGCGCGGATTCTCCCGCAGCCCAGCGCAGGACCACAACGTCCAACTGGACGGCGCTGATGCCGCCGCACTGCTCACCCACCTCGGCGATCAGCCCGCCGCCGTGCTCGGCAGCAGCTCCGGCGCCATCGTCGCGCTCGAATTGCTCACGACGCGACCCGAACTCGTGCACACGCTCATCCCCCACGAACCGCCGCTGGCGACCGTCCTGCCCGATGCCGACAAGTGGCTCACCTTCTTGGACGACGTTTACCAGACAAGCAAGTCCGAAGGCTTCGTCGCCGCCATTTCCGCATTCGCCGCGGGCGTCGGGCTGCGCCAGCAGCAGCCCGGCGCCGAAGAACCCACGCCCGAAGCCGCCGCGATCGGTGCGCGCATCCAGCAGAACATGCTGTTCTGGATGGAGAACGAGATGCGTCAGTACGTCCGCTACACACCGGATTTCGACGCACTGCAATCCGTCGCCGACAAGCTCGTCCTCGTCGTCGGACACGATTCGAAGGAAACCTTCCCGGCGCTGCCCAATGTGGTAATCGGCGAGCACCTCGGACTCGACATCGTGGAATTCCCGGGCGATCACGTCGGATTCCGAAGTGCCGCCGAGGAATTCGCCACTCAACTCGATACATTGCTCGCCAAGCGCCGGTAGGCACCTCTGGTAAGCCCGCGGGGCCCTGCCCGAACCGGCCAGCGGATATCCGCCGCTCGGCACCGAGCCAGTGGCCTGATCACGGGTCCACGAACTCGTCACGCTCATACGCACCGGCGTCGCGGTCGTGGAGCGCGCCTCGGGCATTGAGATCGGGTTCGGCGAACCGGACTCTCGCGATGCGGCAGATGCCCTCCGCTCGGCGCCGAGACCAGCAACTATCGTCGACTTCATGGCTCGTGACATACCTGCGCAGGTCGCGGTGTGCGGACCGCGTGATTGCACGAACACCGAGGCCGAATGGGCGGCGGAGGTGGGACGGCTGCTCGCCGCTGCCGGGGCCACGGTGCTGTGCGGCGGCGGTAGCGGCGTCATGGCGGCCGTTGCCGAGGGGGCCTCCGGGATGGGCGGTCTTGTCATCGGGGTTCGCCCTGATACCGACCGGTCCGCCGCCTGTCGCGGTCTGTCCGCTGTCCTGTACACCGGTATGGGCGAGGCCCGAAACGCCATCCTGATTCACTCTGCCGACGCCGTCATCGTGATCGGTGGATCCTGGGGCACCCTCTCCGAACTCGCTTTCGCTCACCACCGCGGCACCATCACCGTCGTCTCCCTCGGCGGCTGGCAACTTCACGACGCCAGCGGAAGCCCCATCCCCGCAGCACAACTCGCCACCGATCCCGCCGACGCCGTGCGCCGCGCCCTCACTTAGGCCGCGAAACATTCAGCGCTTCGGCGCACTCAGCGCCCGCTGCGCCCCTGCGGGGACAGTTCGCCGAAAGGTCGGCGTGGGCCGACTTCGGGGGTTCGGACTCTGACGGGCGCGTACGGCTTGGCGACCGGCAGCTGAGTTCGGTGGCCCGGCAACTCTGCCTGTCCGCGGCAGTCGCACGCGTCGGGTCTGGCGCATGTCGTCATCGCCGGCAACCAGGCACGAGTGTCCTAGCGGGCACGGGCGCGAGACAGGTTCCAGCTCTGCCACGTGTCGTCGTCGAGACTAGTGCGGATGGGGCCGAATATCTCCGCCCGTTGCGGCTGTGGAAGCCGCCCGACGGCAGGGAGGATATCGGGCGAGAGTCTGCTGAGGTAGAGCGTGTCGAGGTTACCGCCGTGCTCCCAGCGGTCGATATTTCGTTCCGCGACAAGGCCTTCCGGGTTCAGCAGGGCCAGCGCGAACAGCGTCGACATGGCGGTGCCGATGGCGGCGCGCGGCAGCCAGGTGCCGTCGAGGCGCAGCACCGCCGCGATCATCAGCAGGTACACCAGACCCAGCCAGAGTTCGCACACCTCTACCAAGAGGCGCATCACGGTGAAGCCGTAGGCCTGCTGGTAGGTCCACATGCGACCGAGGGCCGAGGCGACGATGATCAGCGTCAGCACGCCGATCGCGGACAGCAGGATGCGCAACCAGGCTCGGTCGGCGGCGCACTCCTGTGTCGCCCAACGCAATACGACGGCAATTACGGCGAGGGTAAGGATGCTGACGATCGAGAGCTGCCAGAATCCGCTGCGCGCGTATTCGGCGTAGGTCAAATTCGCGGTGCGCTGGACGTAGTCGTCACCGCCGAACAGCGCGACGAACTGGGCGGCGACGAAGACCGCGAACAGGATGGTCAGCGCGCCCACCGGCAGTGCCCATTCCAACCGTCGCAGGCATCGGCCGGATGGCGCGCCTGTCGCCGCGGCTCGCGGACCCGCAAGCAGATACATCGCCCCGACGCTGCCGAGCCCGAGTACCGCGAACAGCGCGATCCACTGCACGACCGATGCCGCGTCGAGCTTCGGCGTCACCGCGTCGAGCAGCTTCGCGAATGTCGCATCGGCGCCGCCCAGCAATGGCACGAAAACCGCCAACAACGCGAGCGTCACCGCAACCGATATCCCGGCTCGCCACGACCGCCGCGCCGGACCTTCGCCGATCCGCCCGAACGCCGAATACACCCACGGAACGCCCGCAACAGACTCGATCGGCACCGCGATCACGTCGTACCACGCGCCATATACCGACCGTCGGCCGACGACAGCCAACGACCCGGCCACCGCGGCCGCTACAACACAGAGCGCGAACAGCCACCCCGCGGCCCGCATCGCCCCCACGGCCAGCAGCGCCAACGCCAGGATCATCCACCAAACCCGCCCCCAATTCGCAGTGCGGACACCAAATCTCGGTACGGCTCGATCAGCTTCCGCACCGCCCTCTTCCAGCCTGACCCCACCCCCGGCACCGACCGAAACCTCGCTCCCTGGTTCATGTTCGGTTGCCTTCGCAACGGGCAATTTCGGCGAATTCGGGATCGGCACCGCATCGTTGTCCACCGAACCGCTGCCGTGCGCGTCAGATCGATCGGACTCCGCGCCAGCATCTTTGAGCAACATCCGACCACCGGGCGCCTCAGGAGCCGAATGTCCTGGGTCACGCTCCCTCGCCTCGGAGCCGAGCGCATGATTTGTCGGCACGGCCATTTCTGCCGTGTGACGTGCACGGCGGTCCACCGTGCATACCGCGGCCGCCGCCACCGAGCCGGCAAGTACCCAACCGATCCCAGGCCGGTCCAGCGGAATGAACACCGCGCCCGCGAGACCTGCGATACCCGCCGCGGGCAATACGCCCGGCGGGCAGGCGATGCGCCGCCATCTCGGCAGTTGTACCGGCCAGGGTCGCGGCGCGGGCAACCCGGAGTTCGGCGGCGGAAGTGGCGCCATGGTTGGCGGCGCACTCGATGGCGGACTTATCAGCACACTCGACGGGCTCGACGCATCCGCTACCGACTCGGCTCGTACGCTCGGCTCCGATATCGCTTCGGGCGGGGTAAGTGGTTCGGGTTGATCTGGCATGAGTGGGCCCTCCTACGGGTGTGCGGGATCGTCCCGGGACCGCATTGGTCCGGGTTACGGAAAAGTGGAATGCGTTAGGGGGCGGGGAGAACCACGCGAATGCGCGAGCCCGGATCGGCGACGGCTATGGTGCCGCCGTGTAGGTCGACTATCCAGCGGGAGATGGCAAGACCCAGTCCGGTACCGCCACCATCGGTGCGCCCGCCGCGGGTGAAGCGGTCGAAGATGGTGGCGCGCTCGGCGATCGGGATGCCGGGGCCTTGGTCTTGGACGTCGATGACGAGACCGCCGCGGTCGACGCGGGCCTCGATGCGGACTTCGCCACCGGCGGGTCCGTGGCGGGCCGCGTTGTCGAGCAGGTTGAGCAACACCTGATGCAAACGTGCACGGTCTGCGAAAACGCTTGCGCTGCTCGGTTGCACGTCGGTGCAGAAGCGCACGCCGCGCCCGAGCGCCGCGGCGGCCACCTCGGCCTCGGCGATGACCTCGACCAAAAGCGGTGTGACGCTGATTTCTTCGCGGTCCAGGGCGCGGGCGCCGGATTCGATGGTGGACAAGTCGAGCAGTTCGCCGACGAGTCGGCCGAGCCGTTCGGTCTGGGCGAGTGCGGTGCGCAGGGTTTTGTCGTCGGGTTCGGATACACCGTCGACCATGTTCTCCAGTACCGCATTCAGCGCGGTGATCGGGGTGCGCAGTTCGTGCGAGACATTGGCGATCAGGTCGCGGCGCTGTTGGTCGGCGGCGGCCAGGTCGGCGGCCATCTGATTGAAGGCTGCCGCCAGTTGCCCGACCTCGTCGCGTGAGCTGGCCCGCACCCGGCGGGTGTAGTCGCCCTGCGCCATCCGCTTGGCCGCCGCCGTCATCTCGCGCAGCGGCCGAGTGGTGCCGTGCGCGAGGATCTGCGAGGTGATCAGCGCGATCACCGTTGCCGCGATCGTCGTCTTCGGCGGCAGCCAGCCGATCCGCAGCCGGAAGAACCCGAATGCCACCCCGGCCGACCCGAGCATCAGAATCGCGAACTTCAGCTTGATCGATTTCACCGGATCCAGCGGCCGCGGCAGCACCTCCGCGACCGCGGCCGATATCGCACCCAGCTTCGGTGAAACGGCCGCACGCCACTGCGGCCCCGCCGCACCAGCACGTACGCCATCCTCGATAGCGCGATCCCTACCGGACTCTGCACTCATCGCGCGTCCAACGCGTAGCCGACACCGTGCACCGTACGGATCACGTCCGCGCCGAGCTTGCGGCGCAATGCCTTGATATGACTGTCGACCGCCCGGGTGCCCGCGGCGTCGGCCCAGTTCCAAACCTCTTCGAGCAATCGTTCCCTGGCCAGCACGACGCGGGGGCGTCGTGCCAGCCGAACCAGCAAGTCGAATTCCAGCGGAGTGAGTTGGGCTTCGATATCGGCGCGCCACACCCGGCGCTGGTCCACATCGATGCGCAGATCACCGACGATGATGGTGGCGCCGTCGCGTTCGACGGCACGGTCCATGCGGCGTAGCAGGGCATGGACTCGCGCGGCGAGGACACGAACCGAGAACGGCTTGGTCAAGTAGTCGTCCGCGCCGACGCCGAGGCCGATGAGCTGATCGGTTTCGTCGGTGCGTGCGGTGAGCATGAGGACCGGGATCGGGCGCGCGGCCTGAATGCGACGGCACACCTCGAGACCGTCGAAGCCGGGCAGCATCACATCCAGCACCACCAGATCGGGCACGACCGCCTCAGCCGCCGCAACCGCCCCTGGACCGTCATGGGCCAGATCGACGGTGAACCCCTCGGACCGCAGCCGCACCGCCACCGATTCCGCGATGGTCACCTCATCGTCGACCACTAGAATCCGTCGCGCCGCCTGCCCGTTGCCCGCCCCGTGCTGTTCCATGAACCGAAACCCTAGCCACCCGCTGTGGAGAGAACCCGCACCAATTGTGGAGATTCCGTGTGCACCGCGGACGGCGGCGGCTCGACGGCGGAGATGACGACATCAAACCGTGTCCCACCTGCAACGAAAGCGAAGGTCGAGAAGTGGCGACCACGGCGGACAGTTAGCGACATGGTTGCCATGGGCAGGATCGGGATACGCGTGCTCGTGGCCGCGATCATCGCGGTCATTGCCCCCTCAGGGCTCCCTGGTAGCGCGACGGCCGCACAAATGGCGACAATGGGCGGCGGCTCCGGGATTCTGCTCGACGGCCGAGCGGTATGCACCCTCACCACGGTCGGCTACGACAGCGCCGACCGGATGGTCGGGCTCACCGCAGGACACTGCGCCGAGATCGGTATGTCGGTCCAGGCCGAGACGCAGGGAGCGGGCGTCATCGGCACCGTCGCCGCGGTCAACCGCAACAACGACTTCGCCGTCATCGAATTCGACCGCACCAAGGTCACGCCGGTTCGCCAAATAGCGCAGACCTTCATCGGCGGCATCGGCGCACCGCCGCGACCGGGCGATGTCGTCTGCAAAAACGGCCGCACCTCCGGCTTCGACTGCGGTGTGGTGTGGGATGCGCGCGACTGGTGGTTCCAGAGCCAGCTCTGCTCCAGGCCGGGCGATTCGGGCGGGCCGGTCACGCTCGGCGACCGCCTCGTCGGGATGAATATCGGGCATATCGGGCTGATGGTGCTCGGCGTGACCGTCTTCGACATCGCCTGCGGCACGGCGGCGGTGCACGATCCGGCCGTGGCGATCGAGATCGGCGTAATCCTGGGTGAGATGGATCGGTCAGGTGGCGTCGGTGCCGGGTTCCGGCCCCTCTGAGATCCTCGCGAATTGCACTGGCTGACGAACCACATGCTCTCCCAGGTCCGCCGCTGAACCCGAGGCTTCCTCCTCGGGAATAAGTATCGCTCCCAAGCAGGCCGAACCACTACCGGTGTTCACCTGAAGGCGTCATCCGTTCAACTCGGCAAGCAGAAAGTCGCGGGCGACGCTGGACGCGCGTTCGAACTGCTCCTCGTAGACGGCGAAGTGGGAACCTGGAATCAGCGCCAGATGTTTGGGTTCCAATGCCTCGGCGTAGCTCTGCAGCGCGATATCGCTCGGCGTCAGGGTGTCTTGATCGGCGATCACCATCAGCAGTGGCGTCGGAGAGACGCGCCGCAGGAAGGCTTCCGGGGCGTAAGACTGGAATTTGTCGACACTGGAGAGGGTGACCTCGTTGCGCCACGTGGGGATCTGCGGGCCGTTGGCCATCAACCAGTTGTAGACCTCGATACCAGGCATGGCGACCAGTTCGGTGGGATCATCGGAGGCCGCCTTGATCGTCTGATGTGGTTTGCCCGACGCGCGGGCTTGCCGGTCGGCGGCGATAGCCGCATGGACCGCAGGCAGCATGATGGACGGGACCAGACTGCGGAAGTTGGCCCAGCCGTTGGTGAGCGGCACCTGCGACACCACCGCGCGCACGCGTCGATCGGTCGCCGCGACGACCAAAACGTGGCCGCCCGCGAAACTGGTTCCCCAGATGCCGATGCGTTCCGGATCGATGCCCTCCAGGGTCTGCGCGAACGTGATCGCGTCGCGGTAGCCCTCGATCTGGGCGACGGGGTCGACCTCGTACCGCGGTTCACCATCGGAGGTCCCGAATCCAGGGTGGTCGTACACCAGACACGCCAGGCCGGCTTTGCTGAATACTTCGGCGAAAGGGGCAACCCATTCCTTGACGCCCGCGAAGCCGTGTGTCATCACCACCAACGGGACGGGGCCCGACGCCTCTTCCGGTCTGAACAGCCAGCCCCGCAATGTCACTGCGCCACTGGTGAATTCGATATCGACCCGCATTCGATGCCCTCCATTACTTCCGTCCTGTAACGAAGGTACGGCGTGAATGACGCCGTGTCGAAGGCCGTGCGAGCCAGCAGATCAAGCCCCATGCCGTGCGGCGGGCTGGTTACCATGACGAAGATGCTGAGCAACGCACACATCGAAGCCCGCATACCCACCAAGGATCTGGCCCGAGCCCGCAGCTGGTACGCCGAGAAACTCGGCCTCGAACCCGTCGAGGAACGCGAGGGCGGCCTGCGCTACGAAGGTGCGTCGGGCGTCTTCTGCCTATTCGCCTCCGCCGGTGCGTCCGACGGCTCGTTCACCCAGATGGGTTTCTACGTTGATGACATCGAAGCAACCGTCGCGGGCCTGCGTGCCCGCGGCGTGGTGTTCGAAGAATACGACGGCACCGTGAACGGGATCATGGACATCGAGGGCAACTATCCGAGCAAGGGCCGAGCCGAGCGGGGCGCGTGGTTCCGCGACAGCGAAGGCAATTTGTTCGGCATCGGTCAGGTCATCCCTTAGCTGCGCACCATCCGCGATCGGTCGCGCGGTCGGGCCCGATCGGATCGATAGTTGATATCCCCGCGCGACGCTAACACCGACTCGTACGGTCACGCCGCGGGGAGGGAAGCGACCCCAGATGATCGGGAGCGACACCCGCGTGGGCGTGGTTCCGGCCGGAGAAGCAGCTCACAGCGTGCGAGGTGAGCGCAGGCGAACATCAGTCCCCCAACGGAATACGCCTGCGGCCGCCGCGAAGAGAGCGACGGCCGCGGGAACTCGGAATCTCAGATCTGAGCGAGCTTCTTCGCATCCTTGCGGACACCGAACGAGGTGACGATCTCCATGATGCCCAGGATGATCAGCCACCACCCGGCGACCAATGCCAACGTCGCCACCGACGCGACCGGCCACACGATCAGCACCACACCGCCGATCGCGGTGATGATTCCGAAGAGACCCTCCCAGACCCGCCCCGGCAGCGCGGGCTCGGAGATCGCCGCCATCAGCAGCGCGACACCGCGGAAGAGCCAGCCGATTCCGATCCACAGGCCGAGTAAAAGAATTGATTCCAACTCGTCGCGGAAGCAGAACACACCGATGATGATCGACAGCACACCACTGATGAACGCGAGCACCCGGATTCCGGTGCTGGTGTGCGTACCGAATGCGGCCACCAACTGCAGGAAGCCACTCACCACCAGGTAGATGCCGAAGATGATGCCCGCGGCGACCAACGTCACACCGGGCCAGACCAGGATCATCACACCGAGGATCACCGACAGGATGCCGGTGACCAGAACCGTTTGCCACGCACTGCGCGCAAGCGACTGCAGAGGACCCTCTAGCACGCTGTTTGTCGTCATGACGTGATGTTAGGCCTTGCAGTATCAGTTTTCTGGAGATTTGCTAGAAGGACGGCCTGGGCAGCCGCTAGGCGGGTGCCGCGATATTGACCATCCACGCGATACCGAAGCGGTCCAGGCACATGCCGAATTCGTCGCCCCACATCTGTTTCTCCAACGGCACGGTCACCGTGCCGCCGGCGCACAGCTGGTCCCAGTAGCCGCGCAGCTCGTCGGCGTCGTCACCGCTGAGACTGATCGAAATGCTGCTTCCTGGTTTGTATTCCATACCGGGCGGGGTATCCGATGCCATCAGCGTGAATCCGCTCGGCGTTTCCAGCATGCCGTGCATGATCAGCTGCGCGCCGGGCGCGTCCTTATCCCCCATATCCCCGAAAGTCTGCATAGTCAGCGTGCCGTCGAACACATCGCGATAGAACTCCAACGCGGTGCGGGCCGAGTCGGAAAAACTGATGTACGGGTTGAGTCGGGAGGTCATAGGAACGCTCCTTGGTGGTAGTGGCCGCCATCGCCGAGGCTAGTCCTCTGACTCGGACAGTGGGCTCGATAACGGGGTACTCGCTCACGTTTATCGCCGAGGGGGCTCGGGTAGTCATCCCTAAGTGGCTCTCGTCGTGTGCACCCATGAGGTGAAGCGGGTGGGTCGGGTTCGCGATCTCGGGTGGCTAGGAGAAGAGGGTGGCGGTTGTTCTCGTGCTGCAGGCACGTGGCCTCGGTGATCTGCTCACCGCGGTTCCCGCGTTGCGCGCGCTGCGACGGGCGAAACCGCGCGATCAGATCGTCCTTGCCGCTCCGCATCGCCTGAAGCCCATCGTCGACCTCATCGCCTCCGTCGACTCCATGATGCCCACAGCCGATCTCGGCGACCTGCGCTGGGATGCCCCCCAACCCGCACTGGCGGTGAATCTGCACGGACCGAGCGCCGAGAGCATCGTCGCGCTCACCAAGACCGATCCCGGCCGCATCCTCTCCTACCGCAATCCGGCCTTTCCGGAGCTGGAGGGCCCGGAATGGCAGGCGGATATGCATCACGCCGAGCGCTGGTGTCATCTGCTCGAATCCGACGGCATCGTCGCCGATCGCCGCAATCTCGGGCTCGTCCCGCCGGTCGCGACCACCAGTCGTCGCGACTGCGTAGTGGTGCACGTGGGCGCGGGCGCACCGGCTCGTCGCTGGCCGCCGGACCGGTTCGCCGCGGTCGTGCGGCATCTGCTCGTGCTCGGTCGCGAAGTGGTGCTCACCGGTGACCCGTCCGAGCGCGATACCGCGCTGAATATCGCCGCTCGCGCGGGCCTACCCGTAGGCCGGGTGCTCGCGGGTGAGCAGAACCTCATCGAACTCGCCGCCACGGTCGCCGAGGCCGCGCTCGTCATCTGCGGTGATACCGGCGTCGCGCATCTGGCCACCGCCTTCGGAACCCGCACCGTCTTGCTGTTCGGTCCGACACCGCCACGCTGGGGTGGGCCGCCACCGCATCTCCTCGGCAGGCATGCGGTGCTGTGGGCCGGTCAACTCGGCGATCCGATGGCCGATACGCCCGACCCCGGATTGCTGCGGATCGGCGTCACCGAGGTGATCAGCGCGGTCGACAAGCAGCTCGCCAAGCGGGCGTGGCCGGGCAGTGGAAACAATCGCGGGCGTACAACCTATCGCCGCGTGGGTTGACCACCGTTCAGGCATTGCCCCCGGCGCGGGCGTCGCTCAAGGCTGCGGCGTAGGCCGCCAGCGCGCTGGGCCAGAACCGCTCCAGGTAGTCACGGGCGTCGCCCAGTCCGCGAGGGTCCAGGAAATACAGCCGCCGATTGCCGTCCGGGCGCATCATCACCAGTCGGGCCTCGCGCAGTACACGCAGATGCTGGGAGGCCGCCGAGCTGGTTACGCCGACGAGTTTCGCGAGATCGCCGACCGACATCGGCGCGGTCGGCAAAGCCTCGAAAATGGCCCGACGAGTCGGGTCGGCGAGCGCCTCGATGGCCAGAACTCCATTAGTCGCCACTGAAACAGTGTGAGCGACTGCCCGCTGGCTGGTCAATTCCCCGCACTACGCGATTTCGCCAGGTAGATAACGCAGACACGCCGTGTCGTTACCTGGTCGTTATCGCCAACAGGTCTTTTCTCGGCTTGTGGCGGTTGCCACAGGATTACGAAACCCAAATGGCAGTCCCGTACGTTCTTGCCATGCCCGTGACCGTACCGTTATCTTATCGTCTCGGCGCGACTCGTTCCCGCCGCAACCGCGCCGCAACCCGGGTAGTAGCCGCGGCCGCAGCCGTCAGCGCCTCGCTCGGCGTCTTGGCCGCCGTGGAGCCCGACGCACTGGCCGGAAAGACCGACCAGTCGACCGACCGGACCGGTGACACCGTCGCCTTCACCGCGTTCACCCCACGCGAGGCCCAGATGCCGCAGACCGTTCCCGAGGCCGTGAGCTGGGAGCACAACCGCATCGCCGCCGAGGCGGCCCGGCCGCGCACCGTTCGTCCCATCGAGGGCATGCTGACCTCCAACTTCGGCATGCGCTGGGGAGCGCTGCACGCGGGTCTCGATTTCTCCGACCCCATCGGGACCCCGATCGCCGCGGTCACCGACGGCACCGTCATCGAGGCAGGTCCGGCGTCCGGCTTCGGCATGTGGGTACGGGTGCGGCAGGATGACGGCACCATCGGCGTCTACGGCCATGTGAACGACATTCTCGCCACCGTCGGTCAGCAGGTGCGCGCCGGCGATGTCATCGCCACCGTCGGCAACCGCGGCTTCTCCACCGGCCCGCACCTGCACTACGAAGTCCACTCGGGCGACGGCGCTCCGATCGATCCGATGCCCTGGCTCGGCGCACGCGGTATCGCCGTCGGATTCGCCTCGGAGTAAGGGCTCCGTATCCGATTCGGCCACCGGCGCATTCGCGATTCGATGAGGGAATAGCGAATGCGACCGGTGGTCGATTTCTAGCACCCGGGTATTACCCGCATATGGCGCCGCAGCGGGACGTGATCGTGCGTCGTCGATTCCTACCGTCGGATCATGCCGACGACCGATAGTCTTTCCGCCCCTGGCGAGTCCGCGCGCCACCGTCGCCCCGCCGTCGTCCCGGACCTGCCGGGCGGCGGTCGCCTGCATCGCCCCCTGCTGTGGATGGTGGCCGCGATGGCTGCGCTGGTCCTGTTCTCGGCCGGTGGCATGGCATTCGACGACCGGATGCTGCTCGACGAATCCGTATGGCTCAAACCGTTCAAATTCGGGCTCGCGTTCGTGCTCTATGGCATCACCCTGGCATGGCTGCTGTCATTGCCGCACAGGGGAAGTCGGGTCACCTGGTGGATGGGGACGGTGTTCGCGATCACCGGATTCGTGGACGTCGGGTTCATCGTGGTGCAGGCCGCGCGCGGCACCTACAGCCATTTCAACAGCGAGACCGATGCGGTGAATTCGATCGGTCAGCTGGTGTTCGCCTCCGGCGTGCCCGGCTTGTTCTTCGCGAATCTCGTTATCGTGCTGATCCTTTCATGGCAGCAGCTGGTGGACCGGCCCACCGCGCGGGCCATTCACGCCGGACTCGGCCTTGCGGTCGTGGGAATGGCACTCGGGTATCTGATGGGGTTCACGGGAAAACAGTTGGTCCGCGACACCGACGGCAACGTGGTCGAGTTGGTGGCCGGACATACCGTGCTGGACAACCCGTCGCTGGACGCGCGTGACGGTGTCGCCGGCATGCCGATCACGCACTGGAGCACCATCGGCGGTGATCTGCGGATCCCGCATTTCCTCGGGCTGCACGCCATTCAAGTCTTGCTGCTCGCGGTTGTCGCGCTGACCTGGTTGGCGCCGCGCTACCAGTGGCTGCGGGCCGAACGCACGCGCGCCGCGTTGATCGGTGTATTCGCGTCGGGCTATGCCGGACTGCTCGCCATCGTGTTCTGGCAGGCGATGCGAGCCCAGTCGCTGGTGCATCCGGACGGGCGGACGCTGTTCGCCGTCGGTGTATTGATCTGGATGGTTGCGCTACTGACCCTCGCCGTCTACTGGCGGGCGCGCGCCCACGGCCACAATGCCCCGAGCGCCGTGCGACTGTTCGCCGCGGGCACGCGCGTTCACTAAGCTCCTGCTCCTATGGCCCTCAGCGCAACACTGCACAACTTCGCCGTCCACCTCGCCGATGTCGACCGTGGCGTCTATCAGGAGTTGGAGTTACGGGTCGCGCGCCACCCGTCCGAAACCGCCGAGTTCATGCTGACGCGACTGCTCGCCTACTGCCTCGAGTATGAGGAAGGCATCGCCTTCAGCGACGGCGGCGTTTCGTCCACCGATGAGCCCGCGGTGCTGGTGCGCGATCTCACCGGTCAGCTCACCGCCTGGATCGAGGTCGGCGCACCCGATGCCGATCGTGTACACCGCGGCAGCAAATCGGCAGAGCGCGTTGCCATCTACACCCATCGCGACCCGGCCAAGGTGCTCGCACAGCTCACCGGCAAGCGGATCCACCGCGCCGAAGCGATTCCGCTGTACAGCTTCGATCGCGACTTCATCGATTCCGCGGTAGCCGCCATCGAACGCCGCAATACGGTCACGCTTTCGGTTACCGAGCGACTGCTGTACTTGGATCTGAATGGCACTGGCCTGAGCACATCGGTCGAAGAGCGCAGAATCGGCTAGCGATCGACGCTCACCGCAGACGTTCGGCCTCGCGGGTGAGGGTCAGCAGGGTGGCGCTCAAGGCCTTCAGTTCTTCGGTGTCGGCGCCCTCACCGATGGCCGTGGCCACGTCCTCGGCGGCGCAGCGGGCGGCGAACCAGCGGTCGGCCAGATCGGCCGCCTCCTGGGCGCTCAGTACCACCGAATCCGCCGGAATTCCGGTTCCCTTCAAGCTGCTGCGGTGTTCGTAGGCGCGTTGGCGACAGGACTGACGGCAGTACCGGCGACGGCGTCCGGCCTCCGATTCGACGATCTCCCGCCCACACCACAGGCAGCAGGACAGCAAGCGGCGCGACATGACGCAGAACCCTAATGGTTATGCCGACCGAATGGGACTCGCGACCCCGGTTCAATCGGCGCGGCGCGGGCGTGGCGGAGTGTGGCCGGGACACCGACTACAATGGAACGGTTCGCCAGAACGCCGATGGGGAACTATTGGCGCAGGCACGATCGTTACATCTAAGGTCCAGCGAGCGTCACGCGTTCATCCGGCAGTGACCGATGAAGGACGCGGTCGCAGCGCAACAAGACTCGAGCACACAGGGAGAGGCACACCATGGCAGATCGCGTACTCCGGGGCAGTCGGCTCGGAGCGGTGAGCTACGAAACCGATCGCGACCACGACCTGGCCCCGCGACGGATTGCTCGGTACCGGACCGATAACGGCGAGGAGTTCGACGTTCCCTTCGCCGACGACGCAGAGATCCCCCCGACCTGGCTTTGCCGCAACGGCCAGGAAGGCACCCTCATGGAGGGCACCACCCAGGAGACCAAGAAGGTCAAGCCGCCGCGCACGCACTGGGACATGCTGCTGGAACGTCGCAGCAAGGAAGAGCTGGAGGAGCTGCTGAAGGAGCGGCTGGATCTGCTGAAGACACGGCGTCGGGTCTAGGTTCCTCGCCCGGAGCCGGTGCAGACTGACAAAAGGCCGCTTGCATCAACCGGTGCAAGCGGCCTTTCTTGTACCCGAGTCCAAGGCGTGCACTCCCTGTGGCAGCTGCACACCGGGGTATAGCGGGTGAGCAGCTGCTACAAGGGGGTGAGAACTTGCCCCGGGCGACCCGGTGCTGCCCGAGGATGAATCGCGGTCTACTTGCTGGCGACCTTGCGATAGCGCAGCAGAGCCAGCGGTACGACCACGATAAGAATGGCGAGGGAACACGCCACCGCGTATTCGATGCAGTGGTCGGCGGGCCAACCGGTTGGGGTGCCGAAGGTGGGGGGTGCACTGTTGTCGAAGAGCTTTCGTCCGGCGGCGGAAACCGCGGTAATGGGGTTCCATTCGGCAACGGTGCGCAACGGGCCCGGCAGCGATTCCGCGGAGACGAAGGCCGAGGAGATGAACGTCAGCGGGAACAGCCAGATCAGGCCCGCGCTCTGGGCGACTTCGACGGTGGGTGAGAACAGACCGGTGATAGCGCCGACCCATGACATGGCGAACGCGAACAGCAGAATTATCGCGAAAGCCAGTACGGCATCGGCGATCCCGCCGTTGATGCGCCAGCCGACGATATACCCGCAACCGACCATGACGGCCAGGCTCAGAATATTCACCACCAGATCCGAGAGTGTGCGGCCCATCAGCACCGCCAGCCGCGACATCGGCAGCGTGCGCATGCGGTCGATGATGCCCTTCTCCAGATCGCCCGCTAGGCCGACGGTGGTGAAGGCGGCGTTGAAAGCGACTGTCTGGGTGAAGATTCCGGCGAGCAGGAATTCGCGATATTGGCCGCCGCCGAGTGAGGCGCCGAAGATGTAGGCGAACAGGAAGACGAACATCAATGGCTGGATCGTCGCGGTCACCAACAGGGTCGGAACCCGCAGGATGGTCAGCAGATTCCGGTAGGCGACGATGGCGCTGTCCCGGATGATCCGGACGTGTGGCTGCCGAATCTCCTGCGGGGATTCGGTTTTCGCGGTCGGTTCCGCTTCGGCGCGCACGATTGCGGTGCTCATCAAGACAAGATCTCCTCTTGTACATCGTCGATTTCCGGCTCGAGTTCATGCGCGGCGGTGCCGGTGAGGGACAGGAATACGTCGTCGAGACTGGGCCGGTGCACGTCGGCGTCGACCACGCACACCCCGGCGTCGTCGAGCCTGCGCAGCGCTTCGACCATGGTGCGAGAGCCGTCGGCGACCACAATGGAAACTTCGTCCGCGTCCAAATCGTGAGTTGGCTCACCGATACCGACCTGCGCGAGGATCGTCAGCGCGGGCAGCACGTCCTGGCCCGCGGCCAACGTGATGGTGAGTCTGTCGCCGCCGATGGAGGTCTTCAGTTCATCGGCCGACCCCTTCGCGATGACCCGCCCGCGATCGATGACCGTGATGCGGTCGGCGAGCTGGTCGGCCTCTTCCAGATACTGGGTGGTGAGCAACACCGTGGTGCCGTCGACGACGAGATCGCCGATGACGCGCCACATATCGAGACGGCCACGCGGATCCAGCCCGGTGGTCGGCTCGTCCAGCACCACCACCGCGGGCCGCGCCACCAATGCCCCGGCGAGGTCGAGCCGCCGCGCCATACCGCCGGAATAGGTGCCCGCGCGACGGTGCGCCGCATGGTCCAGACCGAAGGCGCTCAGCAACTCCGCCGCGCGAGATGTGGCCTGCCGCTGCGACATTCCGTACAGCCGCGCCACCATGCGCAGATTCTCGTATCCGGTCAGATTGGCATCGACCGCCGCGTACTGACCGGACAGTCCGATGCGGCGACGTGCCGCCGCCGGATCGCGCAAGACGTCGATGCCCGCGACCCGCACCGCTCCGGCACACGGCCGCAGCAGGGTGGTCACGATGCGCACCGTCGTCGTTTTGCCCGCGCCGTTGGGTCCGAGCAGCGCCATTACCGTGCCGGCCGGAATCTGTAGGTCGACCTCGTCCAGCACCCGCACCCGGCCGTAAGTCTTGACCAGGCCGCGCACTTCTACCGCGAGACTCACGACACAACCTGCCGAGCCCTCGCCCCCGGGGCCCGCACTCTGGCCGCACCTGCTACGGCTTGCTCACGACCTATCGTTTCACGGCATTCGCTCACGACCGCACCTCGCTGACGCTGTTGCGTCGTGCGCGAAGGCGCACTGTGTCGATGGTTCACTCGCTGACGCTCGCTCACGATTCGCTCCTATTCCGGCCCTCGGCACCGACGTCCCGGTCCGCGCGGTCGTCTGCGCTGTATCGCGCGAATCCGCTTTGGTGACACCAGGCTTCGTCGATGCGTACGGGTGCTGTGTCGATGGATTGTCGAAACGCTCTCTCACGACCATGACTCCTGCCCCGGTCCGCCTTCCAGGTGTTCGTTGAGCACGGGACCGATGACGGCGAGTGATTCCGGTGTCGTCATGGCCGAGTGTTTGCAGGGCAGGTCGTGGTTGTGAATGGTGCCGGTGACGAAGGGGGCCCACGCCGCGGCGCAGCGGGTCGGGTCGGTGCGGTTGATCTCGTCATCGGCCGCGGTGAAGAAGAGCACGTCACCGTCGAAGGTCTTGGGGCGGAAGCTGTGGGCCAGGACAGTGCCACTGGTATAGCCCGCGTACAGGTGCTCCAGGTGTTCGACGGTCAGGGCGGCGAACGGCCCGGGACGCGAGCGCAGCAGTTCGGCGGCGTCGCGCAGGGTCATGCGCGGGTCGAGTTCGACGTCATCGGCGTCATTGCCGAATTCGCCGATGATCTCGGCCACCGCGGGGATCGCATGCTCGAGCCATTCATCGGTGAGCTGGTAGCTGTCCATCATCGACAGCAGCGCGACCTGCTCGCCCGCCTCCTGCAGTTGGACCGCCACCTCGTGCGCGATCAGGCCGCCCAGCGACCAGCCGAGCAGATGGTAGGGCCCTTCGGGCTGGATCGACTTGATATGTGCCACATAATTTTCCGCGGCCTCGCCGATGGAATCGAACCCGTCCTCGCCCGCGACATGCGGTGCCTGCAATCCGTACACCGGACGGTCCGCAGGCAGATGCGCGAGCAGGCCCGAGTAGCACCAGGACAGTCCGATCGCGGGATGGATGCAGAACAACGGGGCCCGGCTCGCAGCGGTGGTGCGGGCCCGGATCGGCAGTACCGGCTCCAGCGTCGCGGCGATGGCGGCACCGGGGTGACCGGCTCCGTCCAGCCGGGCCGCGATGGCGGCCGGCGTGGATTCGCCGAACATCAGCTGCACCGGGATATCGATCCCGTTGGTGCGCAGCTCTGCCACGACCTTGGTGGCCAGCAGTGAGTTGCCGCCGAGTTCGAAGAATCCATCGTCGACACCCACTGTTTCGACACCTAGCACCGTCGCGAAGGCGGCGCACAGCTGCGCCTCGGTCAGGGTGGCGGGTGCCCGATAGCCTTCGCTCGCGCCGAAGACCGGTTCCGGCAACGCCTTTCGGTCGAGCTTGCCGACCGGGCTGAGCGGAACCTCGTCGATCAGCATGATCGATTGCGGCACCATGTAATTCGGCACCCGTTCGGCGAGATGTTCGGTGAGCTCGGCCGTGCTCGGCGTTGTTCCATCGCACGGCTTCACATACGACACCAATGCCGTCGCGCCGGCGTGGGTCCGATAGCCGATGGTCGTGGCGAACTCGACCGCGTCGTGGCGGGCGAGCGCAGCGTCGATCTCGCCGAGCTCGATGCGGAAGCCGCGGATCTTCACCTGATGGTCGGTGCGGCCGAGATATTCGATTTCCCGGGCCGAGTCGGAGCTGTGCCCGAACCAGCGAACGAGATCGCCGGTGCGATACATCCTTTCACCCGGCTTGCCGTAGGGATTCGCGATGAACCGCTGCGCGGTCAGCCCCGGACGGTTCAGATAGCCCCGTGCCAGCGCACTACCTGCCAAATGCAGTTCACCGGTCACCCCGACCGGAGCGGGGCGCAGCCGCCCATCGAGGATGGTCGCGTTGACGCCGCGGATCGGCCCGCCGATCGTGATCGGCTCACCCGGGGTCATGGGCTGGGAAATCACCGTGACAATGGTGGTCTCGGTCGGCCCGTACACGTTGTAGAGATTGCGTCCGGGCGCCCAGCGTGTGACCAGCTCCGGCGGCAGCGCCTCGCCGCCCACCAGCACATGCGCCAGTTCGGTGACGCCGGTCGGATCGACCGTGCCCAGTGCCGACGTGGTGATGAACGCGTGCGTGATCCCCTCGTCGACAAACACCCTGCCCAGTTCGGCACCGCCGACCACACCCGGCGGCGTAATCACCAGCGTCGCCGCACCACCCAGCGCGAGCAGCAGGTCGAGCATGGCGGCATCGAAGCTCGGCGTCGCGAAATGCAGGACTCGGCAACCGGGGTGCACCTCGAAGCGCTCCGCGGTCTCCGCGGCGAAGTTCGACAAGCCGCCATGGGTAACCACCACACCCTTGGGTGTACCGGTCGAGCCGGAGGTGTAGATGACGTAGGCCGGATTGTCCACCCGCAGCACGCTGGTCCGCTCTCCCGTCCTGATCGACGCATCGGAGGTATCCAGCACGCGCCGACGGAATTCGGCATCGTCGAGCACGATCCACTCGGCATCGCCGGGCATCTGATCGCGGTGCGCGGCGAGCGTGATCCCCAGTGCTGCATCGGAATCAGTGAGCATGTGGGAGATTCGCTGCGCCGGATACATCGGATCGACCGGCACGAATGCCGCCCCCGCCTTGGCCACCGCGAGCATTGTCGCCACCGATTCGACCGAACGCGGAATCCCCAGCGCCACCAGCGTTTCCGGCCCGACCCCGCGCTCGATGAGCACCCGCGCCAGCCGGTTGGTCCACCGATCGAGCGCGTCGTAGCTCACCTGGGTGTCACCCGAACGCAGCGCGACGGCCTGGCGATCGATATTCGCCGCGGTCTCGAACACCTCTGGGAAGGTGACCGGCCGGTCCGCCTCCGCCCCGCGCACCGGGGCCAGCCCGGACCATTCGGCGGGATCGAGCAGTTCCAGGTCGCCCACGGCGGTGGTCGGATTCGCGGCGACGCCGGCGAGCAGCCGGACCAGTCGCTTACCGAGCCGCTGCGCGGTCTCCTCGTCGAACAGATCGCTCGCGTAGTTGACCGACAGCATGATGCCGGCGGCTTCCCTTGTGCCGGTTTCGGATTCGGTCAGCGTGAACTGCAGATCGAACTTCGCGATACCGGTGTCGACATCCTCGGACTCGATGCGCAGCCCGGGCAGTTCGAGCACCCGCACCGGGTGGTTCTGCACCGAGAGCATCACCTGGAACAACGGATGATGGGCCTGCGAACGGGCCGGATTCAGCACCTCGACGAGCCGCTCGAAGGGCAGGTCCGCATGTGCGAACGCGTCAAGATCGGTATCGCGCACGGCGTGCAGTAGGTCGGTGAACCTGGCGTCCGGATCGATCCGGGTGCGCAGCACCAACGTGTTGACGAACATGCCGACCATCCGATCCAGCTCGGGGTGGCCACCGCGACCGGCGATCGGCGTGCCGACGGTAATGTCTTCGGTCGCGGTCATCCGGTGCAGCAGTACCGCGAGCGCGGCGTGCAGCAGCATGAACATGCTGACGTTATTGCTGGTGGCAATCGTGCGCAGTTCCCGATGGGTCAACGCGTCGATCGGGCACTCGACGATGCCGCCGCGATAGCTCGGCGCGGGCGGGCGCGGCCGGTCCGCGGGCAGGCTCAGCAGCTCCGGAATTCCGTCCAGGGTCTTACGCCAGTAATCGAGCTGGCGATGGACCACCGAGTCGGGATCGTCCTCGGTGCCGAGCGTGTCCTGCTGCCAGAGCGCGTAATCCGCGTACTGGATCTCCGATTCCGGCCAGTCCGGCGTCTTCCCCGCGGATGCGGCCGCATAGGCAGCGGCAACATCGGCGGCCAGGGGCGCCAGCGACCAGCCGTCCATCGCGATGTGGTGGACGACGAGCGCGAGTACGTGCTCGGTCGGTGCCCCGGATTTCGGGTCGGTGGATCCGTCCTGGTCGACCGTGATCAGCTCGGCCCGCAGCGGCACAGTCGAGGCGAGATCGAATCCTCGAGTCGCGAAACTCTGTACCGCGCCGGGTATTTCGGACAGTGGCATGGTCGCGACGAACAGCGTGACGGCCGCATCGGCCGGATCGAGAATCTGCTGCGTGGGAACCCCGTCGACCTCCGGGAACACCGTCCGCAGCGTCTCGTGCCGCTGCTGCACGGCGTGCAGTGCCCGCGTCAGCGCGTCGAAATCCAGCTCGCCGCGCAAGCGCAGCACCACCGGGATGTTGTAGGCCCCGCCGACATGACCCGCGCCGTCCCCGACCTGATTGAACCGGTTCAGGAACCACAATCGAGACTGCGCCGCCGACAACGGAATCCGAGCCGGCCGATCGCGGCGCACCAACTCCGGCCGGGCGTCCGCACCGGAGCCGGAATCGAGCAGGCTCGCGAGTTCGGCGACCGTCGGCTTGGTGAAGACGGTGCGCACCTCGAGCCGGATATTGGTCGCCGCGGCCAGCCGTGCCACGAGTTGGGTTGCCACCAGCGAATTTCCGCCGATATCGAAGAAGCTGTCCTCGGCGCTCACGCTCTCGACACCGACCAACTCGCCCATCACCTCGGCGACCAGCCGCTCGGCGTCGGTCGCGGGTACCCGCTGGGCAGTGCGCACCGTCAGCTGCGGTTCGGGCAGTGCGGCAACATCCAACTTGCCGGTCGGGGTCAGCGGAATCCCGTCCAGCACCGTGATACTCGCCGGAACCATGTGTGCGGGAAGATGTTCGGTGACATGGGCGCGTACCGCGTCGATATTCGGTGTGGTGTCGTCGGCGGGCTGGATGAACGAGACGATCCGATCCGATCCCGCGATATGGCGCACCTCGGTGTGCGCGAACCGCACGTGCTCATGTGCGGCGAGCGCATTGGTGATCTCGCCGAGTTCGATGCGGAAGCCGCGCACCTTGACCTGATGGTCACTGCGTCCGAGGTAGACGATCTCGCCTGCGGCATTCCAGCGCACCACATCACCACTGCGATACATCCGCGACCCCGGCGGTCCGAAGGGGTCGGCGACGAATCGCGTCGCGGTGAGTTCGAACCGGTCGAGATACCCACGTGTGACACCGAATCCGCCCAGGTACAAATCGCCGGGCACACCGACGGGGACCGGACGCAGCCGCTCGTCGAGCACCAGCGCCCGCGCACCACGCACCGGCGTGCCGATGGTGATCGGTTCACCGATCGCCATCGGACTGGAGATCGTGACGACGATGGTGGTTTCGGTCGGCCCGTATACGTTGTGCATCTGACGTCCCGGCGCCCACCGGGCCACCAACTCGGGGCCGAAGGCCTCGCCACCCACCATCAGCCCACGCAGGTCCGGCAATGACCACCGTTCCCGATCAATGGTGGCAAGCGCGGCCGGGGTGATGAACGTGTGGGTGACCCGTTCGCGCTCCATCAGCGCGGCCAGTTCATCACCCCCGTAGACATCCGTGGGGACGATCACCATCGTCGCACCGGACCCGATGGCGAGTAGCAGCTCGAGAAGGGCCGCGTCGAAGCTCGGTGAGGAGAAGTGCAGCGTGCGCGAATCCTTGTCGATCCGAATACGCTCGCGGACCTCGTCGCCGAGGTTCGACAGGCCGTTGTGCGCGACACCCACACCCTTGGGTTTGCCGGTCGAGCCCGAGGTGTAGATCACATATGCCAGGTCGTCGATCTCGACGGGACGATGGCGTTCGTAGTCGTCGACCAGGCAGTCGTCGAATTCGTCGAGTTCCTCGACGAATTCGGGAGCATCCAGCAGCAGCCAGTCGGTGCCCGCGGTCGCGGGAAGCCGATCTGCGTGCTCGGTCAGCGTGACTCCCACTTCGCACCCGGAGTCGACCAGCATGTGCCGCATGCGGTCGGCCGGATAGTTCGGATCCACTGGCACGAATGCGGCGCCGGACTTGGCGACCGCGAGCATCGTGATGACCGAGTCGATCGAGCGCGTCAGGCCGAGTGCCACCCGGTCACCCGGACCGAGCCCGCGCTCGATCAGCGCCCGCGCCAACCGATTCGAGCGCGCGTCGACCTCGGTGTACGTCAGCGAGGTGCCGCCCGCGCGGATCGCCATGCGCTGCGGATACATATGCGCGGTGGCGGTGAAGTAAGCGGCCAGCGTGCACTGCGGCGTGGTCGCGCCGCCGGTGGCCGGAGTGAGCTGTCGTCGCTCGAATTCGGTGCGCACGTCGATATCGCGGACCAGCACCTGCGGCACGGCGGTAATGGCCGCCAAAACCCCCAGAAACCGATCAGCCAATGTTTTGACCGTTGCCGCATCGAAAAGCTCTGCGGCATAAACAAATTCGAAGGCACGCAGCGACGCGTTCGGTCCGGTGTCGCGGGCACCGGTACCGACCCGCAGCTCCAGATCGAATTTGGCCAGCGCAATATCCAATTCATCGGCATGCAAGGCGAGGTCGGGCAGTTCGAGCGACGGAACCGGACCGTCCTGCACCGTCAGCGCCACTTGGAACAGCGGCTGGCGACTGCTGCCGCGCGCATCGCGCCCCAACTCCTTGACGATGCGCTCGAAGGGGATATCCGCATGCGCCATGGCGGCCAGCTCATTATCCCGATCCGCGCGCAGCAGCGTCGCGAACGGAATATCCGGATCGACGTCCGAGCGCAGCACCAGCGTATTGACGAACATGCCGACCAGCTCGTCGAGCTTGGTATCGGTGCGACCCGCGACCGGCGTGCCGATCACGATATCCCGGCCGCCGGTAATGAACCGCAGCGTGACCGCGAGAGCCGAGCGCAGCACCATGAACATGCTCACGCCTTGTTCGCGGGCGAGTTCGGCGAGCGCCTGCCGCGTCGGCTCGGGCACGGTGAAGCGCACCGAACCCGCCTGCTGCGTCGGCTCGGCCGGCCGCAGGCGATCGTAGGGCAGCGGCAGTTCGTCGGGCAGATCCGCCAGTGCGGTACGCCAGTACGCGAGTTGCTCGCCCGCGAGGCTTTCCGGATCGGCCTCATCACCGAGGTAGGCGCGCTGCCACAGCCCGAAATCGGCGTACTGCACCGGAAGTGGCGTCCAACCGGGTGCGACACCCTCCCGCCTTGCCATATAGGCAGCGGCGAGATCCCGGGTCAACGGGCCGAGCGACCAGCCGTCGGCGGCGATGTGATGTACTACGATGCCGAGCAGATGCCGCCGAGACTCGGTGCGCAGCAGGGTGATCCGCAGCGGGATGTCCTTGGTGAGATCGAATCCGGTACGGGCCATGGCCCGCAGTGCCTGCTCGGCGGCGCTCTCGTCGGTCGCCACCGGTTCGACCACCGGCATGGCCTTGCCCGTCGGCAGCACCGACTGCTGGGCGCCGAGATTGTCCTCCGGGAAGACGGTGCGCAGTACCTCGTGCCGCTCGACCAGATCGGTCAGCGCCGCGCGCAGTGCATCCGCATCCAGATCGCCGTCGATCCGAATGACGAATGCGATGTTGTAAGCACTCGATTCGGGTGAAAATCGATTGAGGAACCACAGTCGCTGCTGGGGCAGCGACAATGGAATGCGTCCCGGACGCGGGGTATGCACAGCCAGCGCCACCCGTTGCGTCCGGGGCGCTTCCGCTATCAGTTCCGCGATGCCCGCGACCGTCGGCGCCTCGAAGATCAGCCGCACCGGCAGGTCGACGCCGAAGTCCGCGTACAGTGCGGAGGCGAGGCGGGTGGCCAGCAACGAGGTGCCGCCGACGTCGAAGAAGCTGTCCTCCGCGCCCGTTATCGGACGGCCGAGGACTTCACCGAACGCGGCGGCGACGCGCTGCTCGATCAGCGTACTCGGCGCACGCGAGGAGCCCACGGTCGCGAAAACCGGTGCGGGCAGGGCCTTTCGATCCAGCTTCCCGGCCTGGGTGACGGGCATCTCGTCGAGTACCGCAATCGAGGCGGGAACCATATAACCGGGCAGCCGCTGACGTGCGGTCTCGGTGATATCGGCGGCATTGATCGGTTCGTCCGCGGTTATATAGGAGACCAGGCGGGGCTGGCCGTGTTCGTCGGTGTGCACGACGGTGAGCGCGGCGTTCACAGCCGGATGGGCGCGCAGCACATGGTCGATTTCGCGCAGTTCGATACGGAAGCCGCGGATCTTGATCTGGTCGTCGGCGCGTCCGAGGAAGCGCAGCTGTCCGGTCGGATCAGAAACCACGAGATCGCCGGTGCGGTACATCCTTTCACCGCGCCTGCCGTGCGGGTTGGCCGGGAAGCGCTGTGCGGTAAGGCCGTATCGCCCCAGATAGCCGCGGGCCAACCCCGGGCCGGACAGGTAGAGCTCGCCCGGGGTGCCCGGTGGCACCGGATGCAGTCGAGCATCCAGCACGAAAAGCCGCATACCGCGCACCGGCATGCCGAGCGGCACCGGGCGTCCCGCCTGCATCGGAGCGCTGGCGGTGGCGGCGACGGTCGCCTCGGAAGGTCCGTACATATTGTGGATGCGGTGCTCGGCCGACCACCGTTCGACCAGGTCCTCGGAGCACGCCTCACCACCGACGATGACGGCCTCGAGCTCGTCGAGCCCCTCCTCCGGCACGGTGGCCAACGCGGCCGGCGTGATGAAGGCATGGGTGACCCGCTCGGTGCGCAGCAGATCGGCGAGTTCGGTACCGCCGTACACGCCCGCGGGTGCGACGACAATGGTGGCGCCGGCCGCGAACCCGAGCAGAATCTCCAGCACCGACGCGTCGAAGCTGGGCGAGGAGAAGTGCAGCGTGCGTGCCGAATCCGTAACACCGAACAGATACATCTGCTCCTGTGCCAGCGATGCGATACCGCCGTGGGTGACGATCACGGCCTTGGGCTTTCCGGTGGAACCCGAGGTGTAGATCAGGTAGGCCGGATGGCCGGTGCGCAGCGGATAGTGGCGGTCGGCATCGGTGACGGGATCGGTTGAGTGGCGGGCGGATTCGGTGGCCAGCTCGTCGGAGCCGAGCACCAGCCAGTCGACATCGTGCTTGCGATGCTTACTGCGGGCGGCGGGCCAGGCGGGCATGGTGGCCAGGGATGCCGGAACGGTCAGCCCGAGCATGGCACCGGAATCGGCGATCATATGCCCGATCCGCTCGGCCGGGTAGCTCGGATCGATCGGCACATATGCCGCACCGGTTTTCGCAACCGCCCAGATGGCCGCGATGGAATCGAGGCTGCGCGGCAAGGCGATCGCCACCACGACCTCGGGGCCGGCACCATGTTCGATCAGGGTGCGCGCCAGCCGGTTCGACATCTCGTCGAGTTCGCGATAGCTGGTGTCGACGCCCCCATATCGCACCGCGGTCGCATCCGGCAGCCGCTCGGCGATGTCGGTGAACAGCTGTGCCAGGGTTATCGGGGGCTCGCCGGGGGCACCGGCAATCGGTACCAGCTTCGCGTTCTCCCGCAGGTCCAGAATCTCCAGATCACCAACCGGGCAATTGGGCTCGACGACGACGGCACTGAGCACGGCGATGAAGCGCCGGGCGAACGATTCGACCGTACGCTTGTCGAAAACATCTGTGGCATAGCCGAATTCGGCGTGCAGCGGACCGTCGGCGAGGCTGTCGTGCAGTTCCAGCTGCAGATCGAATTTGGCGATATCGGCCGCGATCGGCAGCACCTGCGCCTGCACACCGGGCAGCTCGATGCTCAGATCCGGCGCACGGTCATAGGACAGCATCACCTGGAACAGCGGATGCCTGGCGGCGGAGCGCTCCGGGTTGACGAGTTCGACCAGCCGCTCGAACGGCACATCCGCATTGGCGAAGGCATTGAGATCGGTTTCGCGGACCACATCGAGCATCTGGTCGAATCCAGTGGCCGGATCGACCTCGGTGCGCAACACGAGTGTGTTGACGAACATGCCGACGAGATCGTCGAGCGCCGGATCCGAGCGGCCCGCGATCGGGGTGCCGATGGCGATATCGGTGCTCGCGCAGAGCCGCGCGAGCAGGGTGGCCAATGCGGCATGCAGCACCATGAACATGCTGACGCCCCGGCTGGCCGCGAGTTCGGCTGCGGCGCGTCGGATCTCGGGCGGGATGGTGAACTCGACCCGGCCGCCATCGGTCGAGCGACGCAGCGGGCGCGGACGGTCCAGCGGCAGGTCGAGCTGGTCCGGCAGACTGGTGAGGGCCGAGCGCCAGTAGGCGAGCTGGCGGCTGAGCGCACTCGCCGGATCGGTTTCGTCGCCGAGCAGTTCACGCTGCCACAGGGCGAAATCGGCGTACTGCACCGGCAGCGGGTTCCACTGTGGCGCTATGCCCCTCGCACGCATGGCCACCGCGGACATAAGATCCCGGGCCAGTGGTGCGATCGACCAACCGTCACCGCAGATGTGGTGCAGCACGATGAGGAATACGTGCCGATCGGGTCCGGTGGTCCACAGAGCCACCCGGATCGGGGCCTGGCTACGCAGATCGAAGCCGTAGCCGGCGAACTCCTCGGCGAGTACGCGTACATCGGCGCCGGTCGCGTCGATCGGATCCAGGGTGAGCGGGATGTCGCAGGCCCGATGCACGAGCTGATACGGACCCTCGGGCGCATCCGGGAATGTGGTGCGCAGGGATTCGTGCCGTTCGATCACATCGATGAGGCCGGCACGCAGTGCCACGATATCGATGGGTCCGTCGATTTCGACGGCCAGCGGCATGTTGTAGACAGCGGCATGTTCGGCGAAGCGGTTGAGAATCCACAGGCGCTGCTGTGCCAGCGACACCGGAATCCGCTGCGGCCGTTCGACCGGTACCAGCTTCGGGGAGGACGCATCCGGGTTGTGCGTGGCGAAGCGCTCGATCAACGCGGCGATGGTCGAGGCCTCGAACAGGTCGCGGATGGTCAGTCCGGTGCCGAGGGCGGCATTGATCCGTGCGACCGCGCGGGCGGCGATCAGCGAATTGCCGCCTAGATCGAAAAAACCGTCCTCGACACCGATTCCGTCGATGCCGAGTACTTCGGCGAAGATTCCGGCGAGCACCCGCTCCACCTCGGTGCGTGGTTCGGCGGTGAGGTGGCCGGACGGGCGGGCGGCAATCGGTTCGGGCAGCGCCTTGCGGTCGATCTTCCCATTCGCGCTCAACGGTAGTTCGTCGAGCAACATCAGCACCGAGGGCACCATGTAGCCGGGCAGCGTGCGACGCAATGCGTTCAGCAGTGCGGCGCTGTCCAAGGCGTCCGAAAAGGCCGGTACGGCGACGACATAGGCGACGAGTTCATCGCCGGTGCGGCCGCGATGGGCGACGCAGACCGCACGGGCGACCCGTTCGTCGGCCAGCAGTGCCGCCTCGATTTCGCCGAGTTCGATGCGCAGACCGCGGATCTTGACCTGGAAGTCACTGCGGCCCAGGTATTCGAGGAAGCCCCGACTCGAATCCCCCTGGTGGTCACCGAGATTCGGATCGACCCGCCAGCGCGCCAGATCGCCGGTGCGGTACATCCGGGCGCCCGGGGTGAACGGATTGGCCACGAAACGATCAGCGGTCAAACGGGATTGGCCGAGGTAACCGCGCGCCAGTTGGACTCCCGCGAGATACAGCTCGCCGACGACCCCCGGCGGCACCGGCCGCAAGTGGGCGTCCAGGACGTAGGTCTGGGTGTTCCACACCGGCGAGCCGATTGGCACGGTGTCCGGATCGGCAGGGCACGGCCAGTAGGTGACATCGACGGCGGCCTCGGTCGGCCCGTACAGATTGTGTAGTTCGGGTCCCTGCAGGGCGGCGTGGAAATCACGAACGGTGGCCGCCGGCAACGCTTCACCGCTGCAGAACACCCGGCGCAGCGTGGTGCAGCCGCGCACGTCGGTATCGGTGACGAACACCGAAAGCATCGACGGCACGAAATGTGCAACGGTAATTGACTTTTCGGCGATTGTCCGGGCCAGGTAGCCCGGATCGCGATGGCCATCGGGCGTCGCGACGACCAGTCGCGCGCCGATCTGCAAGGGCCAGAAGAACTCCCAGACCGAAACGTCGAAGGTGGCCGGGGTCTTCTGCAGCACCGCGTCAGTGGTATCGAGTGGATATTCGTGCTGCATCCAGCGCAGCCGGTTGACGATCGCGGCGTGGGTCACGCCGACGCCTTTGGGTTTTCCGGTCGAGCCGGAGGTGAAGATCACGTACGCGAGATGATCGGCGCGCAGCGGGGTGAGACGGTCGGTGTCGGTGATCGGGCGGGCGTCGAAATCCGCGAGGTGGACGGTATCGATCGCCACGGCGTCCGCGCCGTCCGGCAGCGCGAGCTCGTCTCGGGTCGCGGTCAATACGCAGACCGGATCGGCCTGTTCGAGGATCTGTTCGATCCGATCCACGGGGTGATCCGAATCCAGCGGCAGGTACGCCGCGCCCGCCTTGATGATCGCGTACATGCCGACGACCAGCTCGATGCTGCGCCGCAAGTACAGTCCGACCACCTTTTCCGGGCCCGCGCCGCGCGTGATGAGCAGTCGGGCCAACCGGTTGGCACGCTCGTCCAGTTCACGGTAAGTCAGTGTCTCGTTACCGAATTCGAGCGCGACCGCATCCGGGCAGATCATCGCGCGATCAGTGAACAGGCCTGACAGGGTTCCCTGCTGCGGCGCGGTCTCGGTGGCGTTCCAGGTGTGCACGACGCGCTCGTGCTCGTCATCGGTGATGGCGACGAGACTCTCGGCGCGTGTATCGGGTTCGGCGGCAAGGAAACGGGTCAGGAAGTCCAGGAACCGGGTGTGGTGCGCGGCGACCTCGGACTCCGCGTAGAGCCGCGGATTGGCCTCGAAGTCGATATGGATGCGACCGCCCTCGCCGTTGTACAGATTGATGGACAGGTCCTCGACCGGGCCGGTGGCCAGCACATGCAGCGAGCCGAGCAGACTGCCGAACTTCAGCTCGTCGTGGAACAGCATGATGTTGACCATCGGGCCGAAGAATCCGCGTGCATCGCGGGAGTAGCCGCAGTCGCGGCGGATGTCGTCATGCCGGTAGCGCTGGTGCCGCAGCGCGCCGGTGATCTGCAATTCGGCGGCACGCACCACATCGCGCACGCTGGTATCGGCATCGAAGCGCACCCGGATCGGCACCACATTCGAGACCACGCCGGCGGAGCGGCGCAGCGCGACCGTGGTCCGCGCCGAGACCGGCAGGCTCAGCACCACGTCGGGATTGCCGGTCACCGACCGCACATAGGCGGCCAGTGCGGCGACGAACATGGTCGAGCTGTGGGTCTCGAGTTCGGCGGTGGCCGCGGTCATCGCGGCTTCGGCGCGCGCGTCGAGGACCGCGCAAGCACGCCGCCGCCCCGCGTCGGGGGCGGCGGTGAGGCCGTTCACGCTGGACAGAGTCATCGGTCCACCAGCGCCCGCTAATTGTTCGAGCCAATAGTCACGGTCGTTGCGGAACCGGCTGGAGTCGCGGTATGTGGATTCGTCCGCATAGATTTTGGCCAGCGGTGTGGCCCGGGATGCCTCGGGTTCGGTGCGGTTCTCCACCGCCGTATAGATCTCCGCGGTACGGGTGAGCGCGTTCATCGCGCCATAGCCGTCGATCACGATGTGATGGCCGCGTGCATACCAGATGTAGTCGGATTCACCGGTCCGCAGCACTATGTTCGTGGTCAGTGGATCGCGCTCGAAATCGATCGGCGAGCTGGCGTGCTCGTTCATCCAGCGCAGCGCGGCAGCGTGCGGATCGGGCTCGTCGCGCAGATCGATCCGGCCCCAGCCCGGGCGACGGTTGTGGTCGATCACCTGATGTGGGACACCATCGATCTCGATCAGCCGCACATGCCCGACCTGCGTTTCGACACCGAACCGTTCGATCGAGTACAGCAAGCGTCCGACGTCCAGGTCTCCGTGGATCTCGACATACTGCGCAATGGTCAGCGGGACATCCGGGCGGATACGTTGGGCGTACCAGAGGGCTGTTTGCGCTGGCGACAGTGCGAATGGTTGTGCCGAGAATTCACCGGAAGAGCATTGGTCGACGCGATCCGTGGCCAATGACTTCATCAATCACTCCTTCTGCCGCTGTTGATGCACAACTCCACGAGCACCGCCACCGCAGGCGCGCACGCGCCAGCCGTAGGACGTGATCCACGCCCATAGATTCGGAGCATCGAATGCAGCGGATGGCCAGCGTTGCGGATTTGTTTCACTTCGAACGACGTCGGCAGCAAGGCACATTCGTTAGATATATTTCCGCAAATTCTCCAGATTTGCGGCCTGAGCAGCATAAACACCGGAAAACAACGACTTACGCCAGCCCTGATTTCTAGTCTGGCTAACTGCACGCTAACGCTCAGGGCAGACCGAAAGACGGTTTCAAAGCCCAGAAACATACCAACTGTTTGGTTAGGAGAAAGCCCTATTCATCGCGCTCGAACGATCTCGCGAGCTCAGCCGACCGGCTCGTCCATGGCGGCCTGGTCGTTCGCGTACTTGTCGCGAGCATTTCGCCGCCGGATAACTCCCACGACAACGGCAGCAGCGGACAGGATAACCGAAAGAAGTTCCGATCGGGCGCCGAATCGAGTCGCGAGTGTTGTGTCGCTGCGCAATGGCAGTTCGGCGACCAGTGCGGCGGGGACGAACTCGGGTGTCTGCTGCTGGACCGTGCCGTCCGCGGTGATGATGGCGCTGACACCGGAAGTGGCCGCGACTACGAGGGCGCGGCCGTGCTCGACGGCGCGGACCCGGGACATGGCCAACTGCTGATAGGTCATCTCGCTGTCGCCGAAGGTGGCGTTATTGGTGGGCACGGTCAGCAATTGCGCGCCCGCGTGCATGGAATCGCGGAAGGCGCGGTCGAAGGCGACCTCGTAGCAGGTCGCGACGCCGATATCGACGCCGCCTCCGTAGCGACTGCTTGCCGGGCGCTCGAAGGGGTCGGCGTGGACGGTGCCGTCGCCGTGCCCGGGCACGAAGTATCCGGCGCGGTCGGCGTACTCGGAGAACAGGCGGAAGAAGCTGCGCATCGGCAGGTATTCGCCGAACGGCTGGATGATCTTCTTGTCGTGCCGCTCCCCCGGACCGGCCGCGCCGTTCCAGACGATGACCGAGTTCGTCGTCGTGCGGTCGCCGTTAACCAGCACGGCGCCGACGAGGATCGGCGCGCCGATCTGCTCGGACGCCTCGGTGATCTCAGCGGCCGCGTCGGCATTGCGCAGCGGGTCGATATCGGATGAGTTCTCCGGCCAGATCACCACGTCCGGCTTGCGTGTCTTTCCCCCCGCGACCGCTCGAGCCAATTCCTCGGTGCGCCGGACGTGGTTGTCCAGTACGGCGCGTCGCTGGGCATTGAAGTCCAGCCCGAGCCGCGGCACGCTACCCTGGATGGCGGCGACGGTGATCGTCCGGTCGCCCTGCTCCGGGCCGGGCAGCGCGGTCCGGAGGATCGCTCCGGTGATCGGGATGACAACGAGCGTGACCGCCGCGGCGATAATTCCAACGCGGGTGGTAGCACGACCCCGCTCGGCAGACGACGGATCGTCGGTCGGCGCGACCGTCACGTGAGTCCACAAGTACACCAGCAGTGCCGCCGCCGCGGTCGCGGTGAGCGCCACCGCGAACCCGATGAGCGGCGCTCCCCCGACCATCGCCAGCGACAGATACCAGCCGTCGGCCTGACCGAACGCCAAGCGCCCCCAGGGGAATCCGCCGAACGGAAAACTCGATCGCAGCCACTCGGTGGCCGTCCACGTCAACGCGACCAACACCGGCCACCCCGGCAGCGAAAACAACAACCGCGCCAGAAGCCCGAATAGCCCGATATATAAGGAGCACACCGTCGACAACGCGAGCCACGGTACCGGCCCAACGTAGATCCCGGTCCACGGCAACAGCGGCACGAAAAACCCGAGCCCCGCCAGGAACCCGTACCCGAATCCCCCACGCAACCGCGCGGCGCCGCGCACGGTCAGTGTCAGCACCACGATCCCGATCGGCGCAAGGAACCAGAACGGTCGCGGCGGAAAGCTCCCGAAGATCAACAGCCCCGACACCACCGCCGCAACCGACCTACTCAGCACCGGAAACCGACCGAGCACGCCCACCATGCGGCGCAGAGCCGCGCCGGGTATTTCAGGCCTCATGGATAGTGACTCCGCGGTGAACGGTGCGCAGGCAGGTGGGCAGGGATGCGTCGGGGCCGAGCGGGGGCAGGCCAGGAACTCGGGAGCGCGGATCGGTGGACCACCGTTGGACGGTATCGGCGGCTGCGGCCACGACGAGATCGGCGGCGTCCCAAATCGCGTAGGAGGCGGGAGCTCCCGGAACCAGGGTGCCCGCCACACCGTCGCGAAGTCCGCCCGCGCGCCAGGCACCGCGGGTGGCGGCGGCGAAGGCGGCACGGGGCGAGAGGCCGTGGCCGGAGGTGCGGTGGTTGACGGCCGCCCGGACCGCCGACCAGGGGTCGAGTGCGGTAACCGGTGCGTCCGAGCCGATGGCGAGCGCGATGCCCGCCGCGGCCATGGCCGCGAAGGGATTCAGCGTTGCGGCCCGTTCGGCGCCGAGCCGGCTGACGTACATGCCGTCCGGGCCGCCCCAGGTCGCATCGAAACCTGGTTGGACACTGGCGATTACGCCCCAGGCGGCCAGTTTCGCGATCTGATCGGCGTCGATCATCTCCGCATGCTCGACGCGGTGCGCGCGGGACGCGACGGCCGGGCCGCCGAGTTCGTCGATCACCTGTCCGAATCCGGCTACGACAGCGTCCATCGCGGCATCGCCGATGACGTGGAATCCGGCTTGGATGCCCGCCTCGGTGCAGGCGCGCACATGTGCGGCGATCGTGTCCGCGTCGAGGTAGCCGAGACCGGTTCCGGCGTGATCGGCGTAAGGCGCGCGCAGCAGAGCGCTGCGCGAGCCGATCGAACCGTCTACGAACAAATCGCCGCCGAGCGCGTGCACCCCGAGTTCGGCGACCAGCGCCCGCGCCTCATCCGCGGTACGGACCGCCTCACCCCAATAGGCCCGGACCTGCACACCGTGCTCGAACTCGAGCAACTCACGAATATCGGTGCGCCCGGCGATCTCCGGTCCCGCACACTCGTGCACGGCGACAACACCGTGCGCGGCCGCCGTGTCCAGCGCCGCCTTGCGCGCCCGATCCCGTTGTGCGCGATCCAATCCCGAGAGAACCGCGGTGCGCACCAGATGATGTGCGTCGGCACGCAGGGGTGCACCCCGGGTGAATCCCGCCGCGGCAGTGACTGCCGCAGTCAACAACACCGATGACACCACCGCCGAATGCGCGTCCACCCGTGACAGATACACCTGCCGGGCCGGCTGCACCACCGCGTCGATCTCCTCGACCGTCGGCGGCCGCCGCTCCGGCCACCCGGTCTCGTCCCAGCCGTCGCCGAGAATCGCGCCGTCAGGATGCGACGCCGCGAACGCGCGCAGCAGTTCCAGACAGTGTTCGAGTGACCGTGCTGTCGACAGATCGAGTCCGGTCAGCTTCAAGCCCAGTGCCGTCACGTGCACGTGCGGATCGACGAACGCCGGTGCCACGAATGCACCGTCGAGGTCGATGATCTCCGCATCCGAATGCAGCGCACGACCCGGTTGCTCGGCGCCCAACCACACCACGGTGCCGTCGGTCACGGCCATTGCCGTCGCGTCGGGTGAACTCGAGCTGTAGAAACGACCGCCGATCAGCAACTGGGTACTCACGAGATACCAGTCTGCCGTATGGGTTTTTCAGTCCGTCGAGTCGGACAGTCTCCGCTCCGTAGCGACTGCTTGCAGGTCGCTCGAAATGGTCGGCGGCGAAACGTCCGCGGGTTGTGCGAGTACCGCCATGACCTCCGAGTATCTCGGCGGCGCGGCACCGGGCGCGGCCCGCATACCGGCCTCCACCGCGATCAGCTCCAGCCGCAATGCCGCAGCCGTGAATCCGGAAATCGACTGTCCCGCAGCCGCCGCGGCCTGCCGCACCGCCGCTGCCAGCTCCTCGCTCACCGTGACGGTGAGCTCTTCGGTCGCCATCCGGCCACCCTAGCCCTTTGATCCGTCTCACGAAATGGGCACGAGGGTGATAGTTGGCACGGTTTATGGAAGCGGCTCGGCGTGAACCCGATCAGCCGCCGAGGGCCGGCCGTGTCGAGGGGCGGGGGTCGTCGTACCACTCGGTGACAACCGTGCCGTCGACCACATCGTCACCGTCGATGATCACGCCGCGGTACGGCATCGCCGCGGCCAGACGGCTGAAGCGGCGCGCGGCGAACGCGGCGACCAGCGGACGGACCAGGAAGCGGGTCGGCGGCAGCAGCAGAAGCAGCCCGAAGAACGAGGTGACCAGGCCCGGGATGAACATCAGGAACCCGCCCGCGGCGACGAGCGCGCCATCGGCGACCGCGGTGCCCGGATTGATCTCACCGCGCCCGGCGCGTCGGAACTGTTCGAAGACACGACGGCCTTGGGAACCGATGAGCAGCATGCCCGCCGCGGAGCCGGCGATGAGCAGCAGGATGGTCGGCATTACACCGATGAGGTGGCCGACGCCGATCAGCGCGGCAATCTCGACGATGACGTAGAGCACGAACAGTACGGCGGGCATGGCGATCCTTTCGGACGATCTACCCGGTTCAACGTCGCGCGGTTCGATTTTTCTCCCGATCCAGCCTGATAGCTGGCTGAGACCTCAGCCGCCCGGCCGCACCAACCCGGTTTCGTAGGCCAGTACTACGGCTTGAACCCGGTCGCGCAGACCGAGTTTCGTCAGCACCCGCCCGACGTGCGTCTTGACGGTGGCCTCGGATAGGTACAACTGCTCGGCGATCTCGGCATTGGACCGCCCCGCCGCGATCTGCTCGAGCACCTCGCGTTCACGCGCGGTCAGCACCTCGAGTATCGCCGGATCTCGCATGCCACCGGGGTCGTCGGCGATGAGCCGGTCCAGCAGTCGCTTGGTCACCTTCGGCGACACCACCGCGTCACCGCCCGCCACACTTCGGATCGCCGAGACCAGATCCTCGGGCGGCGTGTCCTTCAACAGGAATCCGCTCGCGCCAGCTCGCAGCGCACCCAATGCGTGTTCATCGAGATCGAAGGTCGTCATGACCAGCACCTTGCAGCCGTCACCGGCCTCGACGATACGCTGCGTGGCCGATACCCCGTCGACGACCGGCATCCGCACATCCATCAGCACCACATCCGGCCGCATCTCCTTGGCCCGGGATATCGCGGCCGCCCCGTTCTCGGCCTCCCCGATCACCTCGATGTCCGGGTGCGCACCGAGCACCATCTTCAACCCCATGCGCATGAGTTCCTGATCATCGACAACGAGAACGGTAATCGGCACGTCCCTAATCTATCGGCTCCGTCCAGCGTGTTTTTCGCACAGTGCGGGCGGCCGCGAAACAGGCCTGCGGCTAACCGTTTTCGTTTCCGCGCACCAGCGGGATAGTCGCGTATACCCGCCACGCGCCATCGGATGTGCGGCCCGCTTCGAGCGTGCCGCCGAGTACGGCGATGCGTTCACGCATGCCGACCAATCCCATACCACCGCCGACTATCGGGCTCGCGGCCTGCTCCTGCACGGGAACCCCGCCGGTATCGGTGACTTCGATGGCCACATCGGTTTCGCGGCGCTGCACCCGCACCCACGCCTTCGGGTGCGAGCCCGCGTGGCGCAGCGTATTGGTCAGCGATTCCGCCACGATGCGGTGCGTGCCGAGACTCACCTCCGGGGCGATATCGTCCAACTCGCCGGTCATTTCGAGTTCCACCGCGAGTCCGGTATCGCGCATCATCTCGACCACCTTCGCCAGGCCCGCGGTTCCGTGCTGCGGCAACTGATCCGGAGCATGCTCGATGCGCAGCAGCGCGACGGTCCGCCGCAATTCCCGCAAGGCCTCGCGACCGGTGCTCGCGATCGTGGTCAAGGCTCGTTCGGCCGAGTCAGGATCGCGGCGCAGTGCGTACTTCGCCCCGTCGGCCTGCACGATGATCACACTCACCGCATGGGCGACGACATCGTGCAGTTCGCGGGCGATGCGGGTGCGTTCGGCGGCGACGGCATCGTGCGCGCGGCGTTCCCGGTCGTAGTCGGCGACCGCCAGCCGCGCCGCCACCTCTTGGTCATAGGCGTGGCGCGCGCCGATGAACTCGGCCAGCGTCCAGCACAGCGCGTAGAACATCGCGGTGAAGATCAGATCAGATCCGGATGGCTTGTGTAACAAGAAAAATGAGCTGGTGCAGTCGGCGATCAGGCCGAGCGCGTACCAAAGTCCTTCCTTGCGACCGACATACGCGACCAGCGTGTACAGCATGATGCCGAGCCCGAGCAGCGCGATGTGGTCGGCGTTGTCCTCGGAGGCGTAGCTCACCAACGTCGAGGCGATCGATAGTCCGAGCATCGCGGCCGCCATGGCTCGCGGGTACAGCCGCCGAAACGCCACCGGTACCGGCAAAAGCACCCCGATTCCGAGGTAGGCCAGCTTGCTATCGGAATTGCCGACCCCGAGAATCTCGAGCAGCATCAGTACGGCGGCCAGCATCGAGTCCGAGATGAGGGGCTTGCCGCGAAGCCACAGACTGAACCGGCGCACGACCATCAGCCTAGGTGCGGACGGGCCCGATCCAACCATCTGGTTGGCTGGCCGGGTGGATTTTGCAGACTGGGCGGCCTTGCTAACGGCCGCGACCGCCGCGGGCTGGGTTGATGCGGTGGTCGGCGGCGGCGGATTGATCATTCTCCCGACACTGTTCTTGGTCGCACCGGGCATCGCACCACAGACCGCACTCGGCACCAATAAGCTCGCCGCGGTCGCGGGCACCAGCGCATCGGTCATCACCTTCGCGCGCAAAGTTCCCATGCGGTGGCGCACGCTGCTGCCAGCAGCGGCGATCGCGGCGGTCACCGCAGCGACCGGCGCGGCAGCGGTATCCCTGATCGATCGCGACCTGTTCATCCCGATCGTGATGGTGGTGCTGGTCGGCGTCGCGGTGTTCGTCACGCTACGCCCGTCGATCGGCATCACCCTGGCCACGCACCCACCGACGCGGCGCAAGTTCGTCCTCGTGATCGCCCTGGCCGCCGGGTTGATCGGGTTCTACGATGGACTGCTCGGCCCCGGCACGGGCACCTTTCTGATCATTACCTTCGCCACCCTGCTCGGTACCGAATTCGTGCGCGCGGCCGCGATGGCGAAGGTGATCAACTGCGGATCCAATTTCGGCGCGCTGATCTTCTTCGGCGTCACCGGCCACATTATGTTCGCGCTGGGCGCGGCCATGGCGGTCGGCAATGTGGCGGGCGCGATCATCGGCTCGCACATGGCCTTACGCAAGGGCGGGGAGTTCGTGCGCGTGGTACTGCTGGTGGTCGTCACCGGCATGGTGATCCGGTTGGGCTGGCAGCAATTCGGGTGAGGCGATCAGTGCATAGGTCCGGCATGCATCTTGGCATTCGAGGCGAGCCAGGGCTGCAGCACCCGTGAGGTCGTTTCGTGGATCTGGCGGTGCAACCGCTCGCCGTCCACTCCGGCCACCGGACTCTGGAACAACACCGTCAACGCACCGGAGACCGCGCCGACCACGGCACCGACCAATGCGGCGGCGCCGACATCGTCCAATTCGGCGGGAAATGCCATATGCAACTGCCTCGCGATCTCCCGCTGCGCGACCAGTTGCGCATGCGCGGCCCGTCCGCTGACCGCGGGCACGGTGCGCGACACCTGTGCGCGCAGTGCGGCAATGCGCGCACTCAGGTCATCGACGAGGTGTTCACCTGGATTGTCGCCGGCCGCCCGCAACGCGCGCAGCAGCACCTCCACCGGCCGCTCGCCGGGCCGACGACTCGCGATGGCCGCCACCGCGGCGCGCACCCGTTCGTCCTGTTCCGGGAAGAGCAACTCTTCCTTGCTGGCAAAGTAGTTGAAGAAGGTCCGGGTGCCGACCTCGGCCGCGGCGGCGATGTCGGCCACCGTGGTTTCCTCATAACCTCTGTTCTCGAAAAGTTCGACGGCTGCCTCGAGGAGGGCACGGCGGGTACGTTCCCGTTTGCGATCACGGAGGGCGGATGGCGGCACGCGGGCACAGTACGGCATAACCCGACTTGGGTACGGTAACCACGACTTTCGCGCGCGCCATGCTGCCAAACCGTGATCAAATTCGAGTCACGTGCGATTCATCCCGGCGGGCCGCGTCGATCACCGAATCCAGCAAACCCGGGAATCGGGCGTCGAGATCGTCACGGCGCAACGACTGCAAGGTTTCCCGGCCGGCCGGACGTTGCCAGATGATGCCCGCATCGCGCAGCACCCGATAGTGGTGTGTCAGATTCGATTTGGGCACACCGTCCACGATCGAACCGCAGGTGTGTTCCGCCCCATCCGCGAGCACGCGAACGATCTGCAGCCGCAATGGATTTCCCAGTGCGGCGAACACATTCGCCAACTCGATCCGATCCCGCTCGGGATGTGCCGTCATCACGCGGAGCAGATTACTCGATTGTTGACATACAGTCGAACTGTTCATATGTTATCGAACTATTCAACTGTATGAGAGGTCGTGCCATGCCGAGCAATTCCCGATTCGACGACAAGATCGCGCTGATCACCGGCGGAACCAGCGGTATGGGGTTGGCCACCGCGCGCAGGTTGCTCGACGAGGGTGGGCGGGTTGCCATCACCGGGCGTGACAAGTCCCGCTTGGACGCCGCGGTCGAAGAGCTGAACGGTGGCGATCGCGTCCTCGGGATACCCGGCGACGCAGCGAATCTCGCCGATCTGGCGGCGTTGACGACCGCGATCCGGGACCGTTACGGACGCTTGGACGTGGTTTTCGCCAATGCGGGTGTCGGTTCATTCCAGGCGGTCGCCGATATCACCGAGGCCGAGTTCTACCGAGTCGTCGATATCAATTTCAAGGCCGCGTTCTTCACCATCCAGCAGACCGTCCCCATGCTGGCCGATGGCGGCACGATCGTGATCAACGCATCATTCGCATTGCACCGGGGCGGGCCCGGCGCGGCGCTTTACTCGGCGACCAAAGCGGCGGTGCACAACCTGGCTCGGACATTGGCGGCCGAACTGGCACCCAGGCGAATCCGGGTCAACTCGGTGAGCCCGGGTTACACGGGGACTCCCGCGTTCTATGCGGAAGCGTCGCCGGAGGTACAGGCCGCCGCCATCTCCACAGTGGCGGCCGGGCGCATCGGAACCTCGGAAGAAGTCGCCGCAGCAGTCGCCTTTCTCGCCTCCGACGAGGCGTCATACATCAATGGACAGGACCTGCTCATCGATGGCGGACTCGTCGCCGCCACCCCTGCGGCCATGGTCTAGAACTGCGCCGCTGGGCATATCGTGCGGCATTGCAGTCGATGCATGTCCGCAAGGTCTGCGTCAACGCATCGGAAGCGGCGCTCATCAGCGCGACCGACTAGGTTGGGTCTGGTGAGCATCGCGACTTCCAAGGACGTGGACGCCGAATTCCTTGCGTTACCACTGCACGCGCTCGCCGACGCTGCCCTGTCCGCGGCGCGTGCGGCGGGCGCGCAGCACGCCGATCTGCGGGTGCATCGACTGGTCACCCAGTCGATCCGACTGCGCGATGGGCGGGTCGAGGCGATCAGCAATGCCACCGACCTCGGCTTCGCCGTGCGCGTGATCGTCGACGGCACCTGGGGTTTCGCTTCACATGCCGCGCTCACCCCGGAGACCGCGGCCGAGGTGGCGCGGCGGGCGGTCACGGTGGCGACGACCCTGCGCGCCCTCAATCGTGAGCGCGTCGAACTCGCCGACGAGCCGCGATACGACAATGTGCACTGGATTTCGGCCTACCACCTGGACCCGTTCACGGTTCCGACCGCCGATAAGGTCGCTGTGCTGCAGGACTATTCGAGCCGCCTGTCGGCCGCCGACGGTGTCGATCACGTCACCGCCTCGGTACTGCAGGTCAAGGAGCAGACCTTCTACGCCGACTCCGCGGGTTCCGCGATCACGCAGCAGCGCGTGCGCCTGCATCCGCAGCTCGAGGCGATCACCGTGGACGCGGCGGCGGGTGTTTTCGAGACCATGCGCACCCTCGCCGCACCGGCCGGACGCGGGTGGGAGTACGTCACCGGCGCGGACGGAATCTGGGACTGGAGTGCGGAACTCGCGCAGATCCCGGGTTGGCTGGCCGAGAAGGTGAAGGCGCCCAGCGTCGAGGCGGGCCCCACCGACCTGGTGATCGACCCGACCAACCTGTGGCTGACCATCCACGAATCCATCGGCCACGCCACCGAATACGACCGCGCCATCGGCTACGAATCGGCCTACGCGGGTACCTCGTTCGCGACCCCTGAAAAGCTCGGCACCCTGAAGTACGGAACGCCGATCATGCACGTCACCGGTGACCGCACCGAGGTGCACGGTCTGGCCTCGGTCGGCTATGACGACGAGGGCGTCGCCGGACAGCGCTGGGATCTGGTGCGCGACGGAATTCTGGTCGGCTATCAACTCGACCGAGTCTTCGCCCCCCGCCTGGGCCTCGAACGCTCCAACGGCTGCTCTTACGCGGACTCACCCCACCATGTGCCGATCCAGCGCATGGCCAATGTCTCGCTGCAACCGGACCCCGAAAACGACACCAGCACTGCCGAACTCATCTCGCGGGTGGAGAACGGCATCTATATCGTCGGCGACAAGTCGTGGTCGATCGATATGCAGCGCTACAACTTCCAGTTCACCGGCCAACGGTTCTTCCGCATTCGCGACGGCAAGCTCGACGGCCAGCTGCGCGATGTCGCCTACCAGGCCACCACCACCGACTTCTGGGGTGCGATGGAGGCAGTCGGCGGTCCGTCCACTTGGCGCCTCGGCGGCGCGTTCAACTGCGGTAAGGCCCAACCCGGTCAGGTCGCCGCGGTCAGCCACGGCTGCCCGTCGATCCTGGTGCGCGGCATCAACATTCTCAACACCCGGACGGAGGCAGGTCAGTGATCGAGGTGATGATGCCCGCAGGGGCGGTCGTCGAGCAGGCGCTGGCACTCTCGCACGCGGACGAGGCGATGGTCATCGTCACCGATGCGCACGAGGCATCGCTGCGCTGGGCGGGCAACTCGATGACTACCAATGGCTCCTCGATTTCCCGGGACTGGGCGGTCATTTCGATCTTCCGCGACGGCCCGAACTCCGCGCGCGTCGGCAGCGTCAGCTCCACCAGTGTCGACCCGGCGGAGATCGAGGCGGTGGTCCGCGCCAGCGAGACGGCGGCCCGCACCGCCGAACCCGCGAAGGATGCGATGCCGCTGCTGACGCCGGATTCAGATGGTCTGCCGGACGCCGGGAGTGAGTGGGCGGCCGCACCCGGCAGCACCGGGATCGAAATCTTCACCGACCTCGCACGCGACCTGGCAGGCGGATTCGACGGCGCTGATCGGCTCTACGGTTTCGCCTACCACCAGATGCATACGACGTGGCTGGGTACCTCCACCGGTATTCGCCGGCGCTTCGTGCAGCCGACCGGTTCGGTGGAGGTCAATGGAAAGCGTGGCGAGGGTGCGGATCTCGCGAGTGCGTGGGTCGGTGTCGGCACCGCGGACTTCACCGATGTCGACGTACCCGCGCTGCTCACCGAATTGTCGCGGCGCTTGGATTGGTCCAAGCGCCGGGTCGAGTTGCCTGCGGGTCGCTATGAAACCCTGCTGCCGCCCTCGGCGGTCGCGGACCTGATGATCTATCTGGCGTGGTCCATGGAGGGCCGTGGCGCACACGAGGGGCACAGTGCTTTCGCCACGGCGGGTGGCACTCGAATCGGTGAGCGGCTCAGCGATATTCCCTTGACGCTGTATTCCGATCCAAGCGCGGGCGGACTCGAATATCGTCCGTTCGTGGCGACTTCGTCGTCCTCGGAATCGCTGTCGGTCTTCGACAACGGTCTTGCGGCCCGGCGCGTGGACTGGCTGCGCGACGGCGTCATCGAATCGCTGGTCTACCCGCGTGCGACCGCGGCCGAATTCGACGCTCCCACCACGGTTCCCGGTGAGAATCTACTGCTGACCGGCGGCTCCGGCGCGAGCATCGAGGCGATGATCGCCGATACCGAGCGCGGCCTACTGCTCACCACGCTCTGGTATATCCGCGAGGTCGATCCCGCGACCTTGCTGCTCACCGGTCTCACCCGTGACGGTGTCTATCTGGTCGAGAACGGCGAAGTCACCGCCGCGGTCAACAACTTCCGCTTCAACGAAAGCCCCATCGACCTGCTGCGCCGCACCACCGAAGCGGGTGCCACCGAAACCACCCTGCCCCGTGAATGGAAGGACTGGTTCACCCGAACCGCGATGCCGCCCTTGCGCATCCCGGACTTCCACATGTCCTCGGTGAGCCAGGCGACCTGATTACCCGACAGGGGTGATCTCGAGGCCGATGGTGCCGGACTTGCCGCGGCGAATACTGCTCGCGGTCACCAGAATCGGGCCGAGGAGCCAGTACTTCTTCTTGATCAGCTTGCGCACCCGTTCGGTTTCGGCGGCATCGAGCACCCGGCCGGTGCCTTCGATGACTTCACCGCGCGGCTTACCCGACGGGTTGCACGCCTGGAGGGTGACGGCGGGATTGTTGCGCAGCCGCTTGACCTTCCAGCTGTTGGTTTCGGTCCACACATACAGCTTGCCGTCGTCCTCGGCGGCCCAGACGGCGGTGCCGACCGGTGTGCCGTCCTTGCGGAAGGTGGTCAGCAGCACGTAGTCGGCCTTGCCGACCGCACCCAGCGTGTTGGTCATGCGGGCAGCCTATCCGCCATCTGACCGGCGGGCGCGACCTGCCACTAGTCCGACATCCGGTATTCACCCGCCTCCAGGCGCTCGAGCACGCCACCGGTCCAGTTCGACAGGTTGTCGAACACGCCGCTCCACAGCTCGAGTAGATCGGTGGCATGCGGCGGTTCGTGCCGGCCGGGGAAGCTCGGGATCATGGCGAGCAGATCGTCGCGAACCGCCGCGGCATTGCGACGTTGTTCGCGCAACCTCTCGATGACGTGCGCCCGTGGCAGCGCGTCCATGAACGCGATACCCGCACCGAGTTCTTCCATATCGACGCTGACCAGCGCCTCGTCCATGAGCTTGCGGAACTCGGCCTCCCCCGCCTCGGTCAGTTCGAACAGCGTCCGCCCCGGCCCCTCGGTACTCCCCTGGGTTCCGAACGCACTCAATTTGCCTTCCTGCGTCAGCTGTTTCAGCGCGTGATAGATCGACCCCGGCTTCACATTTGTCCAGGTTTCGGCACGCCAGGACAGCAGTTCGCGACGCACGGCGTAGCCATAGGTGGGCTGACGCAACCGCATCACGCCGAGGACGAGCAGACGCACAGCCGACATTCGGATATCCCTTCTCCCGAAACGCCATACTACTCAAATTTGACTTCCAGCATTTCACCGCCCTAACCTCGGGTACTCAAAATTGATTACCGCGATAAGGCAGGGGCGATGACAAGCAATACAGCGGTTCCGGTGTTGTGGAGCGGCGATCTGAAGGACACCCTCGACTTCTATCGAACGCTGGGCTATACGGTGACCCACGAGCAGACCAGGCCATACGCCTACGGCGCGATCGAGGCCAATGGTTGCGCGGTCCATTTCGCAGCCGCACCGCCGAGCATCGAACTCCCCACTGAACAGGTCGGCTGCCTGATCATGCTCGACGATGTCGCCGAGCGACACGGCGCATTCACCGCGGCACTACGCAAGCGCTACGGGAAGGTCCCCGCGAAGGGTTGCCCGCGCATCACCCGATTCCGCCCCGGCCAAAGCAGATTCAGCGTGGTCGACCCGGTGGGCAATACCATCATCTACATCCAGCGCGATGAGCCCGAAGACGTCGAGTACGGCGGTTCCCGCGAACTCGACGGCCTGGCAAGGGTTTTGGACAATGCCCGGATCCTGCGCGATTTCAAGAATGACGATGCGACGGCGGTCCGGGTACTCGAGGTCGGTCTCCGTCGCTACGGCGCGCAAGCATCGGCCGTCGATAAGGCGCGTGCGCTTGCGGCACTGGCCGAATTGGCCGTCGCCACCGGCGATTCCGAGCGGGCAGAGAAGTTGCGCGCCGAACTCAGGGCCATACCACTGCCGAAAGCCGAATACGCGAGTGTCGCGGCCGAGCTGCGCGCCGCTACCGATCTCGCGGATTGGCTATCCGAAACGGATTGAGTCTGGTTATGCGGCGGTCAGCACCTGCGGCCCGTCCGCGGTGATCGCGACCGTATGCTCGGAATGCGCGGTCCGCGAACCATCCGCCGAGCGGATCGTCCAGCCATCCGGATCGGTATAGATCCGGTCGGTCGTGCGCGCGAACCACGGTTCGATCGCAATGGTCAAACCTGGTCGCAGCACATACCCGCGGCCCGCACGTCCCGCATTCGGCACATGCGGATCCTCGTGCATCGTTCGACCTAGTCCGTGGCCGCCGAATTCGGTATTCACCGGATAGCCATTTGCCCGCGCTACCTGCGCGATGGCGGCGGAGATATCGCCGATACGATTGCCGGGCAAGGCAACCGCGATCGCGGCCGCCAGCGCATCCTCGGTGGCCTTGATCAGCCGCAGATCCTCCGCATCCGCGGTGCCGACGATCGTGCTGGTGGCCGAATCGGCGACCCACCCGTCGATGCCCAGCGCCAGGTCCATACTCAGCACATCACCATCGCGCAGCGCGTAGTCGAATGGAAGTCCATGCAGGACAGCATCATTCACCGAGAGGCAGATGGTATTGCGGAACGGACCACGCCCGAACGACGGCGCATAGTCCCAATAGCACGACACCGCGCCGCGCTCCCGAATCCGCTGCTGCACATGCTCTTCCAGCTCCAGCAGATTCACCCCGACGCGAGCCAGCGCACGCAGTTCCGTCAGGATCTCGGCGACGAAGCGCCCCGCCACCCGCATGCGTTCGATCTCTCCCGGCGACTTCAACTCCACCATGACCAACCTCCACCTCGGTATTTTAATACCAAGCATAGCGGTGATCGGTATAAAAATACCAATCACCTCGCGTGACCAGGCAATGTGTTATGTTCGCGAACGCGAAAGAGCACTGGTTTGTTTCGTTGTTCGCCGCCCCGAGCGGCATGCGTTCCGCCCGATCGACTCCCCCGATAGCGAACGTTGAGGAGCAAGCGATGAGCCCCCGCCGCAAGGCACTCGTAATCGCCGTCGCACTGGCCGTGGCAATGGCAACCCCCGCCTGCGGCAGCGATTCGGCGAAGAACGAGAACCAGTCGGGCACCGCCGCAGGCCCCGCGCGCAACCCCTACCTCGCCGCCGCGACCTATGGGCTCACCCATATCGATCCGGGCCAATCCGATACCTTCCCGTACCCAACGCCGCAGGGCGAATTCCATATCGACCCGAAGCAGCAGCAGCGCATCACCTCGGGACCGGTCAACATCATGACGCTCGCCGCCACCGATCCAGACCACATGTGGGTCTCCTCCACCCAGGGCGTGGTCTATGCCCAGGTCGGCAATGGCATGTTCCACGAGATCGCCCGCGCGGACGCACCGGGTGTGAAACCCTTGGCGCCGCAAGCACTCGACCAGGTACTCGACCAGAACTTCACCGACGCAGGTCAGGTCGACGCCGCCGTGCACAACGACTGGGGTGTCGATTGGACACGCATCGCCAACGGCGTCTACAGCCTCGTCGACAAGGACAATCGGGTCTATTACGTCACGCAGAACGCGCAGATCGTCGTGTTCGGCTTGACGAATGCGAACAATCCCGAAGCGGGCGTACGGATTCTGCGCACCCTCGACTTCAAACCCTGGCTGGGCACCGGTCCCGGTCTCGGCGGTCAACCAGAATCCATCGTCGGCCTGAATATGACCTATGACGGCAAATTGGCCGTGCTCAGCACCCGCGGGCTATCGATTATCGACCGCAGCCTGCAGGGCGAACCGCAGCAGGTCCACTTCGGCGCCGACGAGGTGGTGTCCAATGCGATGGCCGTGGACGACAAAGGCGGGATCTACGCCGCCTCCGACAAAATCATGCGCAAGGTCGTCTGGACCGGATCCAAACTCTCGACCGCCGCCACCGACGGCGCGTGGGCATCACCCTACGATTTCGGGCAGCAGCCGCCCGCGGTGAAGTTCGGCATCGGCACCGGTTCGACACCCACGCTCATGGGCTACGGCAATGACGACCGGCTCGTGGTGCTCACCGACGGCGCCAACCGGATGAAACTGGTCGCGTTCTGGCGCGACGCCATTCCCGAAGGGTTCCAACCGAAGCCGGGCACCGCATCCAATCGGATCGCCGACCAGATCCAGGTGACGGCCGGTCTGAATCCACAGCCCGAATTCATCCAGAGCGAGCAGTCGGTCGCGGTGGACGGCTATGGCGCATTCGTGGTCAACAATGCACGGCCGCAAGGCGCACCGGACCGGCTCGTCGATGTGCTCGCGGGCGGTCCGGTATTCGCGCCACCGTCGGGTATCGAGCGGTTCCAATGGGATCCGGCCAACCACAGCTGGTCATCGGTGTGGTCGCGTGCCGATGTGGTCTCCACGAGCATGGTGCCCACCGAGAGCAGCAAATCCGGCGTAGTTTTCGTCAACGGCTACACCAAGGCCGACGGCTGGGAGGTGACCGGCCTGGACTGGAAAACCGGAAAGACCGTGCACCGCACCATCTTCGGACAGAGCAATCTCGGGAACGGCGCCTACGCGCTGGTCGAGTTCTTTCCGAATGGGGATCTGCTGTTCAACAGTGTCGGCGGACCCTTCCGGGTGAAGTACAACACTTGAGCTTTGCAGTATTTGATACCGCTCATAGGCAGGCCACCTCGTCCGACGCACATTTTCTGCGGCCTCACATGTGGCGTCACCAGCCGATGCCTTCGATGCGCCACAACCGCCGATCCGGCAGATTCGCCAGCTGTGGCCGGTACTTGCGCCTCGGTAAAGCCGGAGTCCGACGACGATGAACGCACACCAACCGCGACATACCCGCGCCCGGGACCATGCTGCCGGCGCGGGCGATGCAGGGCCTGCGCCGACGAGCGGGAGACTTGGGCAACGTCCTTGTCGTACAACGTCTTCCGGAATTATGGGGTAGTGTCTGCGGGCCCCGGCCGCTCGCGGCCAGCTGCTCGGGACAGTGTTGTCGTACTCCGGAATCGAGGCAAGCGCGTGAACCACAAGCTCTGGTTGCTCAGGCGATCCGCCACGGTCAGTGCTCATATACTGGGCGAGAAGGTCACCCGTCCGAAAGCGCGGTCCATCGAGGATGTCCCGGTTTCTGGCGAAGAAATCACGCCCGAGTGGCTGACAGCAGTCCTGTGTCGCGATGTTCCCGATGCCGAGGTGCTGTCGTTCGACACGTCCAACGGCAGCCGCGGCACGTCCACCCGGGTCGCGATCCAGGTCGACTACAACGAGGTGGGCACCCAGGCGGGATTGCCCACGGAGCTGTTCGCGAAGACGACTACGGCCTTCAGCCAGCGCATACTGCTCGGCGGCGGCAAGATGATCGAGGGAGAGACCCGCTTCTTCCGGGACTTTCGGCCGCGAGTCGAGATGGAGGCGCCGATCGGCTACTGGGGCGCCTCCGATCCGTCGTCGTGGCGGTCGATCGCGCTCATGGAGGATATCGTCGCAACGCGCGGTGCCGTGTTCAGCGAGCCGACCGCCCCCATCGCCCGCGACCAGATCGAAGATCTGATCCGCAATCTCGCCCGGTTGCACGGCACATTCTGGGAGGACTCGTCTATCGCGGTCCTCAACACCCCGTCCTACATGCTCGACGCTTATCTCGCCGCGATTGATATGAAGAAGCGCTGTGAGGTCGGCCTGCGCCGGGCGGAAGAGGTCGTTCCCGATGCCTTGCACGGGCAGAGCGAGCGGTTGTGGGCGGGTGTCGAACGGGCCATCGCGATCGCGACCGACGACGTTCCCGCGACCCTGTTACACGGCGACCCACACATCGGGCAAACCTACAAGACTCGCGACGGGCAAATGGGGTATGTGGACTGGCAGGTGGTGATGCGTGGCGGGTGGGCGCACGATTTCGCCTATGCCGTCAACTCCGGATGTGAGCCCGAGGACCGGCGTGCGTGGGACCGCGAACTGTTGGAGGCATACCTGGACGAGCTCGGGCACGCCGGCGGCGAGGTGCCGTCGTTCGACGACGCCTGGCTGCTGTATCGGCAGCAGTCCATGTTCGCCTACGCGGCATGGGCTTTCACGATCGGCCGTGCCGCGTATCAACCCAAGATGCAATCGACCGAAACATGCCTGACGCTGTTGAAGCGCATCACCGCCGCGATCGACGATCACGATTCGTTGGGAGCCCTCGGCGTCTAGTCCCGCCGAGACGGGTGCGGTACTTGCGCAGCGTCAGGTCCGCACCCGACCATCGCGGCGTGTCTGCCTCGGCAGTCCATGCGCATCGCCGACTACCGCACTTTCGTAGTCGCCGGCCTGAAGCTCAGGTGCGTGAAGAGATTCTGCCGGAATGGTTTCCAGTGCCTTGCTGTCCGCTATGCCATTGACCGGTTCCTGCCGAGGCGGCAGGATTACTGCGCTCTCCGGAGCAGCGGCTCGGCCCAGCGCAGTCCACAGCAACCTGCAATACGAACAGTCTGGAGTCTTCTTCTTGAGTACGCCGCAGTCCCAGGTGCGCCCGCAGTCGTGCCCGGTCATCCACGGCTCGCCAATCGCTTCCGACGGCCCGCGAATGCCGCTGCACTCGCCGGAGTTCGCCGCCGATCCGCACCACGCATACCGTGAAATGCGAAGACAGTACGGCTCTTTGGCGCCGGTCGAACTGGCGCCCGGCGTGCCCGCCACGCTGGTGATCGGCTACAACGCCGCAGTGCGAATTCTCAACGATCCCGATCACTTCCCGGCCGATCCGCGCGCCTGGCAGAAGACGGTCCCCGCCGATTGCCCGATCCTCCCGCTGCTGGAATGGCGTCCCATGGCCAGCAGAAGCACCGGGACCGAGTTCGTGCGGTATCGGCAGGCGATCAGCGCGAGCATCGACGCCGTGGATCTCTACGCCATGCACGACATCGTGGAGGACATCGCGACCCCCCTGATCAACAGCTTCTGCCAGAACGGCCGCGCGGAGCTGATCAGCCAGTACGTTTACCCGCTGGTGTTCGAAGTCGTCAATTCCATGCTCGGCTGCCCGCCGGAGATCGGGCAGCAGGTCGCCGCCGGCACGGCCGCGTTGCTCGAGGGGGTCGATGCCGAGAAGGGCAGCCAGATGCTCGGCGCGGCACTGATGAATCTGGTGACCCTCAAACGAACGGAGCCCGGGGACGACATCACCTCGGTCCTGCAACAGCATCCGGCCGCGCTGGATGACGTGGAGGTGTCGCACCATGTTTCGCAGGTCTACGGCACGGGCATCGAGTTCGAACTGAACCTGATCGTTAATACCCTTCTGCTGATCCTCACCGACAATCGTTTCGGTGACAGTGTCCTGGGCGGCAATCTGTCCTCGCGGGAGGCCTTGGATGAGGTGTTGTTCGATGACCCGCCGCTGGCGAACCTGCTCATCACCTACCCTCGCCAGCCGATCCTTGTCGACGGCGTGTGGCTGCCTGCCAATCAGCCGGTCGTCATCAGCATGGCCGCCTGCAACAACGATCCTTCGATCCGCACCGATGACCTGGCAGGCAATCGCTCCCACCTGGCTTGGGGTATCGGCCCACACGCCTGCCCCGCGCAATCCCTGGCCTACTTGATCGCTCAGGATGCCATCGACCAGCTCCTCGATGCCCTGCCCGAAATCCGGCTCGACGTACCGGACGGCACGCCGACATGGCGGCCGGGCCCATTCCACCGGGCACTGACGGAACTGCCGGTCACCTTTCCACCCGCCCCTCCTTTGAACGCGCACCTCGAACCCGTGCGTCCACCTGACCCGCACGCAACCAGACGCTAGAGGTCGGGTGAAGTACAACGGTTGAGCTTGCGGTATTTAAATACCGTCCATAGTCTGGACGCATGGTCCGACTTCCGCTGACTCCCGCCCAGGTCGAGGCCGGTCGCCGCCTCGGAGCCCGACTGCGTGCCGCGCGCGCCGATCGCGAACCCGCTCGTATTGCTCAGGCGGCCGGAATCTCACCGGAAACGCTGCGCAAGATCGAGACCGGACGGCTACCGACGCCCGCATTCGGGACGATCGTGTCGCTGGCGGCGGCCCTGGAGATTCCGCTGCAGGAACTCGCCGACACCTGGCGCTCGGCGAGCCTCGCGGAATCGGCCTGACCTACGCCGGTGTAATCGCGATCCCCACCGAGCCGTCCGCGCCCCTGAACAGCTTGTGCAGGCGAATCAGCACGGTGCCGATGATCCCGTATTTGCGTGAGACGAGATCACGCACCCGCTGCGTTCCCACCGCATCCAGCAGCTCGGCCTTGCCCGCGACCTTCTCCTCGCTCTTCGGGTGGCCGCGGCCGTCGCATATCTGCAGTGTCACCGCCGGATTGCGGCGGATCCGCTTGACCTTCCAGGTCTTCGGGTTGGTCCACACCACAATCCGCTCACCGTCCGGAGCCACCCACACGGGGGTACCGGCCGGTGTGCCATCTTTCCGGTAAGTGGTCAGCAGGGCGTAACTGCTCGTGCTCACTTCGTTCCAAGTCATACCGAAACGGTAGGCCGGTGCGATCGCCGCTACATCCGTATACGGACAGACTCGCCCCTACGCCTGACGACGTAATGGGGCGAGCCGGCGCCCGCCCATTACACCTGCTCAGCCGCGATAGGCCCGGAAGAACGTTCGGATATCGCCCACGAGGAGTTGCGGCTGTTCCAGCGCCGCGAAATGACCGCCCTCCACGTATTCGCTGAAGTGCTCTATATACCCTTCCGTGTTCATCACCCGACGCATCAATGGATCGGTATTGAATACCGCCCACCCCTGCGGCACGCCCGACGATGCCACCCAATCCAAATCGGAATGTGCTGTCTCCCAAAGGAATTGAGCGGCCGAAGCGCCACTGCGGGTGAACCAGTAGACGCTGATATTGGTCAGCAGCAGGTCACGGTCGACCGCCTCGCCGGTTGCGCGGGCCGGATCGGTCCAGACCTGGAATTTCTCCGCGATCCACGCCAGTTGCGCAATCGGAGAATCGGTCAGCGCGGCGGCAATGGCATTGGGCTGGGTGGTCTGCAGGACCAGGTACCCCTTCTGCTGATTCCACCGGGCCCGCGCGGCCTCGATGGCGGCGAGTTCGTCCTCGGTCAAACCCTCGGGCATCGGCAGCTGCTCCCCCACCAGACCGAGCGAGCCCCGGTCACTGTTCACATGCGTCGCAATGACCCGCTCCGGATGCGTGGCGGCCAGACGCCCGGTCACGCCCGCACCGATATCACCGCCCTGGGCGACGAACTTCTCGTAGCCGAGCCGAGCCATGAGCTCGGCGAAAGCCTCGGTGGTGCGCGCCAACTCCCATCCGGCCGAGGCGAGCGGTGTGGAGAAACCGAAACCCGGCAACGACGGAATCACGACATGAAACGCATCCGCCGAATCCCCACCGTGCGCACGCGGATCGGTCAACGGCCCGATCAGCTCGAGGAACTCGACTACCGAACTCGGATACCCATGCGTAATCAGCAGCGGCACCGCATCCGGCTCGGGCGACCGGACATGGAAGAAATGGATGATCTGCCCATTGATCTCGGTCGTGAACTGGTCATACGCATTGAGCTTCGCCTCCTGCGCCCGCCAGTCGAACCCGTTGCGCCAATACTCGGCCAGCTCCCGCAGGTAATCCGGCGCAATCCCACGCCCCCAATCGGATTCGGTACCGGGCACCGCATGCGGCAAACGCGCGCTCGCGAGCCGCGCACGCAGCTCGTCGAGCTCGGCTTGCGGAATGTCGATCCGGAAGGGGCGAATAGTCGCTGTTTTCGTCATGAGGACCACTCTGGACCCCATTGCGGAAGACCTGCTTCCGCAATGGGGTCCGAATTCGTTGAGCTTCCCTTCTCAGCCAGTTCGTGGGTGAGGGGGCGGCTCACACGAAGAGCGGGATGAACACCTCGATATCGACCCCGTCAGGATCTGATAGGGATATCAGCAGGCGACAGGCGCGGGCTCTCCGTGAACCCGGCCGTTGAGCCACCGCAGTACCTCAGGGGCGCCCGCTGCCGCCGCGGACAAATGCTCGGGCACCGACACCACCTCGGTCTGCAGTTGCACGCCGGCATTGCACCAGCGGCGGTTGGTTATGTTGATGGCATCGACCGTAATCAGCGGGTCGCTCGGCGAATGCCATTCGAACATGGGAATTTCCGGCACCGCAGGGTAGAGCTCCAGACTGTTGTCCTCCGCCACCGTCCGGGCTTCGGGCCTGTCGAAGACCGAAGTGCTGGTGACGAACTCACGCGCGCTGCCGTTGGCTCCGATGGCGAGGATCTCATTGGTGCAGCGATTGGCCATGGCGTCACGCAGCGCGATGCCACGCGGGTTCAGATACAAGCTGGTCGGCATTTCGTTCGGATATTCCCGCTCCAGACCGATTGCCGTCGCCATGGCCAGGCCGAAGGCCGGGTGCGACTCGAGGCCCAACGCCTGCGCCATCGTCACCAAATTCACCGGGACACCGCCGATGGCCGCGCCCGTGATCCGCAACTCAGCCGCATACGAGGGCTGCAGCACTGCCGCCCATGCAGTGGCCAGGCCGCCGCCGGAGTAGCCCGCCATCGCGACAGGACTGCGCTGCACCGCGAGTTCGGGCAGATGTTTCGCCGCCCGGATACCGTCCAACACGATGTGGCCACCCAAATGCCCCGCTCCGAGAGCGAACTGCGGTCCGAGATGGTCCGGCATCGCGATACTCCACCCCTGCTGCAGCATGACGTTCAACATCGAGGCCGTCGCCGCCAGATTCACATCGCCGTTGTACAGCGTGTGCGATACCGCGCAGCCGGTGCCCAGCGAATTGATGAAATGCTGATATGACAGCAACGGCCCGTCGGGATGGTGGCCGAAGGGGGTAAGAATCGTGGTAGTCGCCGCGATCGGCCCGCCGTGCGAGTCGGTCGACCGGAATTTGACCATTGTGGCGGTGGCGCCAGGGAAGAGGGGCACCGGCGGCATTGCCCGCACGTCGAGGACGTCGCCGGGTTGGTGCGCGCCCAGATCCGCCGGCGCGGCGTAGAACGGGTCGGGATCGGGCACCGGATACAGCGGTTCTGCGGTTGCCGTCGTCGCCAGCATCAGCGCGAGTGCAACACCCAATGCACCGAGGGCAGCGGCCAAACCGCCGCACCGGCTGCGGGGGATTCGAAGATGAAACGGACGAGTCACGACCTTGACCTCCACGGATTGTCGCGGCATTAGTGCCAAGCAAGGCTGAATCCAAATCCCATCGCCGGCAAATCTACAGCGACACACTCGAGGAAAGAGTCGAATGCGCCGAAAATGACACTTCGGGGCGAGAACGCGTGGATCTCGGACACTGCCCGCTCATGGCTCGCCGAACCAGGTTCGACGGACGCGGCCCCAGCACAATGCGATGCCGTTCGATGTACGGGCCCAAGCCGAGCGGGCTCCACCTCCCAGGGGCATGGGTCCGCATACGCGCCGACACCGGGCCGCTGGTATCGCTGCGCGCACGCGCCACCGGCGATCAACTGGCATTCGTTCGGCAAGAAGCGAATCTGGGGCAATCATCTCTACTGCCGCATGCGGCGTTCAGGTCGACCGCTCGCGAGGTGGATGTCGTCGATCTCGACGAGGCCATACATAACGCGATGCTGCCCATAGGGTTGCCTGTAGGTGCGACGCCCCCGTGGGCGCCGCATGATCACCGGTGCAGCTCGGCAACGGATACGTCCACGCCCGGTCAGTTCTGTCCCGGCGGTGATCCCACCAGCGGCGAGTTGCTCGGTGAATCTCCAGCCGTAGGCCGTTCGCCGGTAGCGATCGTGGTAGATCGCATCGTTCAAATGTGAACTGCCGCTTCGCAACCGGTCGAATTCGCAGATGTGGACGCGGCCGGAGACGGTGTCGCCGCCGAATCAGAACGGCTTGACAGCCGTCAGATATCGCGTGCTGTCGAACATTTGCGCCAGCGGCTCCGCGACCGGTGCCACGGGACGGTTGTAGCGTTCGGCCAGTTCCCGCAGGCGCAGGGATGAGGTGGTCCACCCGCGGGCGGCGAGCAATTCAGCCGGATCGGTGCGTTCGTCGGTGTAGAACAGTGACGCGAGGTCGACCTTGCCGAACGGAGTGTCTTTCAAGTGTTCCGACTCCTGCTCGGCGATACGGGCGATATCGACTCCCTTGCCGACAGTCTCCACCGCCACCTTGCTACCGGGCACCGAAAGCTGACCGATCCGTGCGAACAAGGCATCCTGTGCGACGCCTGGCAGGTATGGCAGCAGCCCCTCCGCCGACCATGCGGTGGGCGAGGTCGGATCGAAGCCCGCCTCGACGAGCGCCGCAGGCCAGTCGCCTCGCAGATCGACGGCCACCTCACGCCGATCCGATCGCGGCACGGCGCCGGATTCGGTGAGCACCTGACGTTTGAACTCCAGCACTTTGGGCTGGTCGATCTCGAATACAACCGCGCCCGGCGGCCAATCCAGCCGGTAGGCCCTGGCATCCAGCCCGGCAGCCAGAATCACCGCCTGGGTCACCGCGTCCGCCGCCGGGGACAGGAAGAATTCGTCGAAGAACCTGCTTCGATATCCGATGAATCCAGAGGTGAACGGGATCTGCGCCCACAGCGTCGGATCGTTGATCAGTCGGTTCATGTCCGAATCGCCGGATGCCACCACGAACTGGGCGGCGTACTCGTCATGGACGAGGGCATCGGGCCGTTTCGTCTCGATAGCGCGTGCGGCCGCGACACCGAGTGCTGTCATGCCGACGCTGCTCACAATGTCCCAGGTATCGCCTTCGGTACGCATAATGCTGTCCCCTCGAAGTGTCCTGATTGCCATGGCTGACAAGTCGGAATCCGGGATAACGCTCGAGCGAGGAAGCGGAGCCCTCTTGTTCGGCGTGGCAAATATGCTGCTGTCGATGGGCAGAGCTGGTTACGAACTCGATCATACGACCGCGTCTTCGGGAACACGGCTACCGCGTGCTACGGGTGGTCGGCAGGGGCTCGAAGCTCGACCCATGAGGTGACCTCGTCGAGTGGCACCAGACCGGATCGAAACCGGATCACGGCTGTCATACAACCGCACAAGGTGTGATCGTGTCCATTCCGCGATAGCGAAATCAGCCGGTCGGATGCACCGCCAGGCTCATCCGTGCGATGCCGCGAGGCCTGTCGGTCAATGTGGTCGCGATAGCGCGGAACGTTGCCGAAGTGGTCGATTCCGGATCGGTGATCACCATCGGTATGCCCTGATCTCCCGTGGCGCATACGTCGGGATCGAACGGGATCTGGCCGAGTAGCGGACAATTCACACCGAGGATCGCGGTGAGCCGCTCGCCGACCAGCGCGCCGCCACCGGAGCCGAAGAGCGCCTGCCGAGAACCGTCGGGCCCATCGAACCAGGACATGTTCTCGACCACCCCGGCCACCCGCTGTTTCGTTTGGGCCGCGACGGCACCAGCCCGTTCCGCGATTCGGGCCGCTGTCTGCTGGGGTGTCGTGACGACGAGCAACTCTGCCGTCGGCAGCATCTGGGCCAGCGAGATCGCGATATCGCCGGTGCCAGGCGGCAGGTCGACCAGCAGGACGTCGAGATCACCCCAATAGACATCGACGAGGAACTGCCGCAACGCGCGGTGCAGCATCGGGCCGCGCCAGACAACCGGCTCGTTGCCCTCGACGAACATGCCGATCGAAATGACCTTGATGCCGTGCGCGGCGGGTGGCATCAATATTCGGTCCACCGCCGTGGGGCGCGCATCGACACCCATCATGGCGGGAATCGAATGGCCGTGGATATCGGCGTCGAGAATGCCGACGCGTAACCCATCTGCCGCCATGGCAGCGGCGAGATTCACAGTGACACTGGACTTTCCGACACCGCCTTTACCCGATACGACGCAGTAGACACGCGTGAGTGAACCGGGCTGCGCAAAGGGGATCACCGGCTCGTCATCACCGCGAATCCGCCGGCGCAGCGCGGTGCGCTGTTCGTCGGTCATGACGCCGAATTCGACTGTTACGGAACTGGTTCCAGGAATCTTTAGCACCGCCTCCCGGATATCTCGGACCATACGCTCGCGCAGCGGACAGGCCGCCACGGTGAGCAGAATTCCAACACTGACGTGATTCGCGGCGTCGATAGCGATCGATGCGACCATATCCAGTTCGGTGATCGGGCGGTGTATTTCCGGATCCTCGACGAGGCTCAACGCCTGCCGAATCCCCTCTTCCGTCAAAGGTTGCGTGGCAGTGATCGACATGGATGACCCGGCTTTCTCGAGAAGGTTAGATCAGGCGAAGCTGGCGCGCAGCATGTCCGCGCGTTCGACGACCTTGACGCGCTCGCGGCCCTCCGGCTCGCCGAGGGCGCGCTCATGGGCGTCGAGGCGGTACCAGCCCTGCCAGGTGGTGAAGGGGATGCCCTTGCCCGTCAAGAAATCGATGACCGCCTCCGGTGCGGGATCCTTTGCGCCCGAGAGCCTCTCGCGGTCATCGAGCAGGCAGGCCACGGTCTCGTTGGCATCGCCCTTGGTATGGCCGATCAATCCGAGCGGACCGCGCTTGATCCAGCCGGTGACGTAAACACCAGGCATGAAACGCGCGGCGCCGTCTGCGCCTTCGTCGACCAGCACCCGGCCCGCCTCGTTCGGGACCACACCCGCGTGATCATCGAACGGCAGCTTCGCGATGCTCTGCGACAGATAGCCGACGGCGCGGTAGACCGCTTGGATGTCCCAGTCCTTGAACACGCCGGTGCCCTTGACATTGCCGGTGCCGTCGAGCTGGGTGCGCTCGGT
>NZ_JBITIL010000015.1:0-22097 GCF_044458905.1 Nocardia sp. NPDC050408
GGGCCCGGTCTGGCGCCCGCGCGGTCCTCGCCCCGGCGCCGATGGCGGGCGTCGCGCGGGCGCGCCCCCGAGACACGGGGGGCCGCGAACACGCAGCGCCGGAGGCGCTGCCAAAGTTACAGTCATGAGTGATTCGAAGGTATGGGAGTACGCCACCGTTCCGCTGCTGACGCATGCGACCAAGCAGATTCTGGACCAGTGGGGCGCCGACGGTTGGGAACTGGTTACTGTGCTGCCCGGTCCGACCGGCGAACAGCACGTCGCCTACCTCAAGCGCCCCAAGTAATCGAAGGGACTGCACCTATGACCCAGTGGGAGAAGAACCTCGCCCAGCTCGGCCTGACCTTGCCGCCGGTTGTGGCACCGGTCGCCGCCTACATTCCGGCGATCCGCACCGGTTCGCTGGTTTACACCTCCGGCCAGCTGCCGTTCGTGGACGGACAGCTATCGGCGACCGGTAAGGTCGGCGCGGAGGTTTCGCTCGAACAGGCCAAGGAGGCGGCCAAGTTCTGCGCGCTGAACGCGATCGCAGCGGTGCACGATCTGGTCGGGCTCGATGCGGTCGTGCGCATTGTGAAGGTCGTCGGATTCGTCGCTTCCGCACCGGGATTCACCGATCAGCCGCAGGTCATCAATGGCGCATCGGAATTGCTCGGTGCGGTTTTCGGTGATGCGGGCGTGCACGCGCGTTCCGCGGTCGGCGTCGCCGAACTGCCCCGCAACACCCCCGTCGAAGTCGAACTGATCGCCGAAGTGCGCTAAACAGGTTCGATGACGCTCACCCATCCCGCATACGGCCAGCTGCGGCAGGTCACGCCGACCGCGGCGGTCGTACTCGCGGACAATCCTGGCCAGATGACGCTGGAGGGCACCAATACCTGGCTGCTGCGCGCGCCGGGACAATCGGAATACGTCGTCATCGATCCGGGACCGAAGGATAAGGCGCACAGCGAAACGATCGCCCGCGCCACCGACGGCAATATCGCGCTCACCCTGATCACCCACCGGCATCACGATCACACCGGCGGTATCGATCGGCTGGCCAAGCTGACCGGTACGCCGGTGCGGGCCAGGACCACCGAATTCCTGCGTGATTCCGATGCGCCGCTGGTCGACGGCGAGGTGATCGAGGCTGCCGGATTGCGGATCACCGTCCTGGACACCCCCGGCCACACCAAGGATTCGGTGAGTTTCGTCCTGGACGACGCGGTGTTGACCGGTGACACCATTCTCGGCTTCGGCACCACTGTGCTCGATTCCACCGACGGCGCCCTCGCCGATTATTTGGCATCCCTGGACAAGCTGGTCGAGGTGGGTGTGGGACGCGCGCTACTGCCCGCACATGGTCCGGACCATCCCGATCTGGAACCGATCGCGCGGTACTACATCGCGCACCGGCAGGAGCGGCTCGATCAGGTGCGGGAGGCGTTGCGCATCCTCGGGCCGAACGCCGGCGCGATGTCGGTGGTGCGCAAGGTCTACGCCGATGTCGACAAGCGGCTCTGGCCTGCCGCGCGTAGTTCGGTGCAGGCGCAGTTGGAGTACCTGCGCGCCGAGCAGAACTAGCAAACACCGAAGCACGCTGAGTTCATTCGAGCTGAACTCAGCGTGCTTTTGCATAACTCAGCGTGCTTTTGCATTCAGATGCCACGGCGTCCACCTGCCGCAGCGCGTCTGGTCGGCGGCCGGGCTCTCCGGTCGCCTATGGGGTTCGAGCGTCAGCGCGCGCGGCGGGCCAGGCGCTCGGAGTCGGAGATCAGCACACTCTTGCCCTCCAGCCGTAGCCAGCCGCGGTGCGCGAAGTCGGCCAGAGCCTTGTTCACGGTCTCGCGGGAGGCGCCGACCAGCTGCGCGATCTCTTCCTGGGTGAGGTCGTGGGTGACCCGCAGCGCACCGGCCTCCTGGGTACCGAACCGCTGCGCGAGCTGCAGCAACGCCTTGGCGACCCGGCCGGGGACGTCGGTGAAGATCAGGTCGGCCAAGTTGTTGTTGGTGCGGCGCAAGCGACGAGCGAGGACGCGCAGCAGTTGCTCGGCGATCTCGGGCCGCTGGTCGATCCAGGACTTGAGCGCGTCACGGTCCATGGTGACCGCACGGACCTCGGTCACGGTGGTAGCGGTCGAGGTGCGCGGACCCGGGTCGAAGATCGACAGCTCACCGAACATGTCCGACGGACCCATGATGGTCAGCAGGTTTTCTCTGCCGTCCGGGGAACGCCGTCCTATCTTCACCTTTCCGGAGGTGATGATGTACAACCGGTCGCCGGGTTCGCCCTCGTTGAAGATGACATGGCCGCGCGGAAAATCCACGGGCTGCAGTTGTTTGGCGAGGGCCGCCACCGCGGTGGGCTCTACGCCTTGGAAGATGCCTGCTCTGGCGAGGGCCTCGTCCACGAATGTGCTCCTTATGGGAAATGGCTCTGTCCTGGACCGAAGCGAATCGGCCAACAGCGCAGTCTACGCGGCATTACGGCAGCGTAGTGACAGACACCACGTAACGAGTGGATTGCGCGGCGTACCAGGTACCGGTCGGTAGGGGATTCAATTCAGATTCAGCTGGCGCGTGCGACGTCCAGCTCTTCGCCACGGGAACGGCGCCTGCGCATCCGTGCCACCGCGGCGGGCAGTCCGAGCTTCGTCAGCTCCTTCACTTCGGCGTTGCTTGCCTTGTCCAGGTACTGCTGAACCTCTTCGTCGGGTTCGAGAAGTTTGCGGAGCCGATTCTCGACCCGCTCCATGCCCAGTGCGAAAAGCATCAGCACCACTGGGAAGAGCACCACAGCGAGTCCTTGCATGACGAGCAGTAAACACGGTCTAGGTCTCAGATGGAACACGGCAAGAGATCTAGGAGGGCACCGTTGTGGAGTGGTTCCGTATGGTGGACGCGTGCGTGTCTCCCCCTCCACTGCTGCCGTGAGCGGGCCTGCGCCTGCCGTCGAGGCGACCGATGCGCAACTTGCCGCGGTCCCCGCGCCGAAGCGCAAATCCCGAGCGCGACAAGCGGAAACCCAGCTCGGCCGCACCCGAAGGGCCCGCCGGATGAACCGCGCTCTCGCGGTGGCCTTTCCGGACGCGCACTGCGAGCTCGACTTCGGCACACCGCTCGAATTGGCGGTTGCGACAATACTTTCCGCGCAGTGCACCGATGAGCGGGTGAATCTGACCACACCCGCGCTCTTCGCCAAGTATCCCGACGCCCGCGCCTACGCCGAGGCAAACCGCGCGGAGCTGGAGGAATACATCCGGCCCACCGGCTTCTTCCGCAACAAGACCAGTTCGCTGATCGGACTCGGCCAGGCACTGGTCGAACGCTTCGATGGTGAATTGCCTCACACCCTCGACGAACTGGTGCAATTGCCCGGCATTGGCCGCAAGACCGCCAACGTCATCCTCGGCAACGCCTTCGGGGTGCCCGGCATTACCGTCGACACCCATTTCGGTCGGCTGGTGCGACGCTGGGCGTGGACCACCGAGGAAGATCCGGTGAAGGTCGAACACGCCATCGGCGAGCTGATCGAACGCAAGGAATGGACAATGCTGTCCCATCGCGTGATCTTCCACGGGCGTCGGGTCTGTCATTCCCGCAAGCCCGCATGCGGTGTCTGCCTGTTGGCCAAGGACTGTCCATCGTTCGGGGTCGGGCCGACCGACCCGGAGACCGCGGCGAAGCTGGTGAAGGGTCCGGAGGCGGAGCATCTGCTCGAGCTGGTGGGCCGGTGAAACGAATACCTGTCGCGGCGCGCTTGGCGCTGGCAGGGTTGATCACCGTAGTGGCCTTGGCGGTCGCGCTGTGGCCCCGCGATCACGATGACACCGCGACGAGCGGCAACCATCCGGCGAATTCCCCAGCGAGCGCATCGGTCGAGGCGCGCACCGCTGCCGGGCTCGCGAATTGTCCGGCGCCGAGCGCGGATACGGTGGGCCGCGGCCCGCTTGCCGGACTCGGCCTGAGCTGTCTATCCGACGGCAAATCGGTCGACCTGGCGGCCGCACTCGCGGGCAAACCCGCACTGCTGAACCTGTGGGCGTACTGGTGTGGACCGTGCGCCAAAGAGTTGCCGGATGTGCAGGAGTACGCGCGACGAGCCGGAAACGCGATTACCGTGCTGACCGTGCACAGCGATCCGGATGAGGCGAGGGCGCTCGCGTTGCTGACCGACCTGAAGGTGACGTTGCCCGGCGTCCTCGACCCGCGCACCAAGGTGCGTACCGCGGTCGGTGCGCCCGCGGTGCTGCCGGTGTCAGTGCTTTTGCGTGCGGATGGTTCGGTCGCCGAGGTGGTGGTGCGTGCCTTCAACGGCGTCGACGATATCGCCGATACGGTCGCGAATAACTTGGGAGTTGCGGCATGACCGAGATCTCCATGCCGGACAGCATCCCGAAGTGGCTGCGCCGAGCGGCGGACCCGAATACCGATTCCACCGACACGCTGTCGTTGGCGCGCGCGGTCCGGCGGGCCATGACAATCAGCACCACACCGCGGCAGGCGGCCGTGCTCGTGCTGTTCAGTGGTTCGCCCGAAGCAGATCCCGAGACCCCGGGCGGGCTGCCCGCCGATGCGGATGTGCTGCTGACTCAGCGCGCGTCCACCATGCGCCAACACCGCGGTCAGGTCGCATTTCCCGGCGGTGCGGTCGACCCCGGCGACTCCGGACCGATCGATACCGCCCTGCGCGAGGCCTGTGAGGAAACCGGGCTGGCACGCGAGGGCGTCGAACCCTTTGCGGTGCTACCGAAGCTGTTCGTGCCACCGTCCCGATTCGATGTGACCCCGGTGGTGGCCTATTGGCACACCCCGAGGACGGTTCGCGTGGTCAATCACACCGAGACCGAACGTGTTGTGCGAGTGCCGCTCGCCGATCTGCTGGACCCGGCGAATCGCTTCATGGTGCGCGGCAGCCTCGGCTATCAGAGTCCGGCATTCCAGGTGGACGGAATGCTGGTGTGGGGACTGACCGGCGGCATTCTGGCGGGCATCTGCAAATCCGCCGGGTGGGAACGGGACTGGGACCACAGCGATGTTCGCGATCTAGAGTCCGCGCTGGCGGCCGTAGGGATGACGTTATGAGTTCATCGGCTTGGCTCGATATCGCGGTAGTGCTGCTCGCGCTGCTTGCCGCCTCCTCCGGGTGGCGACAGGGCGCGGTAGCTTCCGCGCTGGCCTTCCTCGGCGTCGTACTCGGCGCGGTCGCGGGCATTCTCATCGCGCCGCACATTCTGGTCCACGTCGACGAGGGCAGACCGCGGGTGCTCACCGGCGTGCTGTTGATCGTGCTGCTGGTCATCGTGGGTGAGGTCGCGGGCATGGTGCTCGGCCGGGCCGCGCGCGGCGGTATGCGGCATCCGTTCACCCGCAGTGTGGACAGTGCTGTCGGCGCGGTGCTGCAGGCGGTCGCGGTGCTGGTCACCGCGTGGCTGCTGGCGTTGCCGCTGGCTACCTCTTCCCAGCCCGCCATCGCCGCGGCCATCAATGGTTCGAAGGTGCTCGCCGACGTCAACGATGTCTCGCCGAATTGGCTGCGGCGGCTGCCGAACGAATTCTCCAAACTGCTCAACACCTCCGGGCTGCCGGATGTCATCGGACCGTTCGGGCGGGCGCCGATCGCGGCCGTCGAACCGCCCGATCCCAGCGTGCTCGCCAGTCCGGTCGCGGCATCGCTGCAGCAGAGTGTGCTGCGTATCCGCGGTGTCGCGCCCAGCTGCCAGCGGGCACTGGAGGGCTCCGGCTTCGTGATCGCACCCGAACGCGTGATGACCAATGCGCATGTGGTCGCGGGTACCACGAGCGTCAGCGTGGATACCGCGCGCGGTCCGCTCGAGGCGACGGTGGTGCTGTTCGATCCATCCAAGGACGTCGCGGTGCTCGCGGTGCCCGGCCTCACCGCCCCGATCGTCCCGCAGGCGCCCTCGGCCGCGCACTCCGGCGACAGTGCCATCGTGCTCGGCTACCCGGGCGGTGGACCGTACACGGCCAGCGCGGCTCGCGTGCGCGAGACGTTGGATCTGACCGGGCCGACTATCTACCGCAACGGCACGGTCGAGCGCGAGGTCTACACCGTCCGCGGTTTGGTGCGAGCCGGTAACTCCGGTGGGCCGCTGGTGGATACGGAGGGGCAGGTGCTCGGTGTGGTTTTCGGTGCGGCGGTCACCGACGATGACACCGGTTACGTGCTGACGCTGAACGAGGTGCGTGCGCAATTGGAGGCCGCGCCAGGCTCGTATACGCAGATCCAGACCGGAGCCTGCGTACTGAGCTGAGACCGGCTGAGGGGCGACTGGCTACGCGCGCCGGTCCCCCGGCCGGATGCAACGCTAAGCGTGCCGCCAACCTGCCGTTCGACAAGTTGGCCAGGCGAGAATCGGTCCCGACTATCCGAGCAGCTTGGCCAACTCCATCGTGACCGCATCCGGGTTCTCTTGGTGCGCAAAGTGACCCGCGCCCGGAATCACGACCTGTCGCCGCTGCGGTGATAACCGGCGGCCGCGCTGGAAGGTGGCAGGCAGGATGTAGCCGTCGAGTTCACCGCGCATGGCGAGCACCGGAATGCGGATCGGCACCCGCATGGTGGCCATGAACCGCCGACCGTCCGGCCGCCACTGACTGCGGAAGGCCCAACGCTGATATTCCAGCGCACAGTGCGCCGCACCGGGAATCTGGATGGCCGAGCGCATCCGATCGGCCGTCTCGATGAATTCGGCGGTGCCTGACCAGGTCCGGCTAACCCGCTGGCGCAGCAGCCGCTCGACCTCGAAGCCGTCGCCGGTGGTCAGCAGATGTTCGCCGTAGCGCGGCAGCTGATAGCGCAGGAAGTTCGGCAGCCAGGTGCGTCGCTGGCGCCGGTCGCGCAGCACCGCGCTCTTGAGCGCGGCCGGATGCGGGGAGCTCACCAGTGCGATCGAGCGCACCAGTCGGGGATGCAGCACCGCGGTCGTCCAGCACACCAGTCCGCCATCGGCATGTCCGACCAGCGTGGCCTCGGAGTAGCCCATGGCGCGGATGAGTCCGGCGATATCACCGGCCAGCGTCCAACCGTCATAGCCGCGCGGCGGTTTATCGCTGTCGCCGTAGCCGCGCAGATCCACCGCGACCGCGCGATAGCCGAGTTCGGCGAGTCCGGTCAGCTGATGCCGCCAGGACCACCAGAGGTCCGCGAATCCGTGCAGCAGGACGACCAGCGGTGCGTCCGGGCGCTCCGGCGCGGCCTCGACGACATGGAAGCGTATGCCGTTCGCGTGCACATCCCGATGCGTCCACGGCCCGTCGTAACGGACGCTGGACGGATCGGGAAATGAGTTCGACGACACGCCGACCGAGCCTAGTAGGGGTCCGGCCCACCGCCTAGTCGACGCTGCCGCGCCGCCCGGCGGCTACTCGAGTGACTTCGACCGTGTCGGCTCCGCGAGCGTGAGGTGCTCCTCGTGCGAGCCGAATCCGCTCGGCAGCACCGTGCGCGCCTGCTTGAGCGAATCGATCGTCTTCTCCGGCGCCCGCAGCTTCTTGACCCGCAGATAGCCGAGCAGGGCCAGGACCGCCGTCGCGACGATCATCAGCAGGAAAACGATCAGGAAGGCCGCCCAGCGCGCCAGCCAGACATCGAGCAACTCGCCCAGGAAGAAGAAAAAGAAGAAGGTGCTGAACAACAGCACGGTCAGCGCGAGGATGAAGTAGACGCTGCCCTGCAGCCCCTTCTTGATCTCCCCGGTTACCTCGGCCTTGGCCAGCTCTACCTCGGCGCGCACCAGCGTGGACATCTGCTCGGTGGCATCGCGGACGAGGGCGCCGAAACTCGCCGACCCCGCGGGATTGGCGTCCGAGAGGGGAATCGAGGTGACAGTGTGGTCGCGACGCGACTCATCCCCGTTACCGCGCTGCGTCCCATTCCTATCTTGGGCGAAACTCACTTGGTCGACCCTTCTCCCTGTCCCGGCACTGCTTCCGCCTCAGTCTCTCGTTCTATCGCACGCGCATCCCGCCGCGCCTGGTGGACACGCCCACGCCGCAACAGTAGCGCCGAACCCGCGAGCGACGCCGTCATTGACGTCACCAACACCGCGGCTTTGGCCAATTCGACGGCCGAGCCGTCACCGACGTCGGTCAGCGCGAGTTCTGCCACCAGAAGGCTAACGGTGAAGCCGATCGCGCCGAGCACCGAGAGGGCGAACATGTCTCGGTAGCCGAGGCTGGCCGGACGCTTCGCAATGCCCAATCGGATTGCCACCCAGCTGATTCCGAAGATACCGGCGGTCTTGCCGAGCAGTAACCCGAGAATTATGGCCAGCGGCAGTCTGTCACTGAACAGGTGCTGGAAAACCTTGCCGTCCAAGGGAACTCCGGAGGCGAACAAGGCGAACAGTGGCACACAGAGTCCGGCCGAGATCGGCTGGATCATATGCTCGAGCCGCGTTGCCGGGGCCTGGGTCTCGCCGGGATCCTGGCGCACCCTGGTGAGCAGACCGAGCGCGACACCGGCCAGCGTCGGATGTATGCCCGCCTCGTGCAGGGCGTACCAGGAGACCAGCGCCAGCGGCACATACAGCAGCGGTGTGGATATCCGCTTGTGCTGGGCCAGCGCCCACGTCGCGAAGCCGGCCGCCGCGGCCAGCAGCCACAGCGCCGACAACGTCGTGGTGAACAGTACCGCGATCAGGATGATGGCGAGCAGATCGTCGACCACCGCGAGGCTCAGCAGGAAGACCCGCGCGCTGGCCGGGATCCGGGATCCGGTCATGGCCAGCACGGCCAGCGCGAACGCGATATCGGTCGCCACCGGAATCGCCCAGCCTCGGTCCATCCCGTCGATGCCGAATCCGACCGCGAATGCGATCAGCGCCGGTGTGACCACCCCGCCGACCGCCGCGATGATCGGCAGCACGGCCCGCTTGGGATCGGCGAGTTCGCCGACCACCAGCTCGCGTTTGAGCTCTAATCCGGCGACGAAGAAAAAGATCGCGAGCAGACCGTCCTCGGTCCAGTCCGCGACGGTGAGATCCAGATGCAGCGCGTTGATCGGCAGGACGTACTGGGTGACGGTGAAGTAGCTCTCGCGCCATGGCGAGTTCACCCACAGCAATGCGGCCGCGGCGGCGATAAGAAGTATTGCACCGCCAACGGTTTCGGTGCGTAGATAGCGCGTCAGCTCCGAGCGCACTTGGGTGATCACGGGAAACCTTCCGCCGGGGTGGGCTGGACCGCGGACGCGCAATCCCACCGATCCGGCTTTCAGGTACACGACCGCACGCCGACCAGACTTCCCGGCACACCTTAAGCAATCCTAATGGATAGGGTCGGTGACGAATTCCGCCACCGACCCTACGATGTGCCGTTTCGGTGTGCCGACTCAGGCGCGGCTGGCCCGGATCGCCTCGAAAACATTGGGATCGACCAGTGTCGAGGTGTCGCCCAATTCGCGGCCCTCGGCGACATCGCGCAGCAGTCGACGCATGATCTTGCCGCTGCGGGTCTTGGGCAGTTCGGGCACCACGTGGATCTCGCGCGGCCGGGCGATCGGGCTGATCTCCCGCGACACCTCCGCCTTCAGTTCGTCGATCAGCGTATCGCCGGTGTCCTTGGCCTCGGCCGTCAGGATCACGAACGCGACGATGCCCTGTCCGGTGGTCGCATCGCTGGCGCCCACCACGGCAGCCTCGGCCACCCCGGAGTGACCGACCAGCGCGGATTCGACCTCGGCGGTGGAGATGCGGTGGCCCGACACATTCATCACATCGTCGACCCGGCCGAGCACCCATAGGTCGCCGTCGGCATCGAGCTTGGCGCCGTCACCGGCGAAGTACCAGCCCTGTTCGGCATAGCGCTCCCAGTAGGTGGCCCGGTAGCGGTCCATATCGCCCCAGATGCCGCGCAGCATCGATGGCCACGGCTGATCGAGCACCAGATAACCGTTGGCCTCGGTCTCGCCGAGCTCGACCGCCTTGCCCTCTTCGTCGACGACCTTCGCCGAAATACCGGGCAGCGCTGTCATCGCGGCGCCGGGCTTGGCGGCGGTGACGCCCGGCAGCGGGGAGATCATGATCGACCCCGTCTCGGTCTGCCACCAGGTGTCCACGATGGGCGCGGAGTTCGCACCGATCACCTCGCGGTACCAGCGCCAGGCCTCCGGATTGATCGGTTCGCCGACGCTGCCGAGCACCCGGATGCTGGACAGATCGTGGGCCGCGGGAATCTCCCTACCCCACTTCATGAATGTGCGTACCAACGTCGGTGCCGTGTAATAGATTGTGACGCCGTACTTTTCGATGATATTCCAGTGCCGGTGCTCATCCGGGAAGTTCGGTGTGCCCTCGTATACGACCTGGGTGGTTCGGTTCGACAGCGGTCCATAGACGATGTAGGTGTGCCCGGTGACCCAGCCGATATCGGCGGTGCACCAGTAGATGTCCTGTCCGGCCTTGTGGTCGAAGACATTGTGGTGGGTGTAGGACGCCTGGGTGAGATATCCGCCGCTGGTGTGCAGGATGCCCTTGGGCTTACCGGTGGTACCGGAGGTGTAGAGGATGAACAGCGGATGCTCGGCATCGAAGGCCTGCGCCCGGTGTTCGGGGGAGGCCTGCGCGACGGTCTCGTGCCACCACAGGTCGCGGCCCTCGGTCCACGGCACCTCGATATCGGTGCGGCGCACCACCAGTACGTGTTCCACAGAGTGCGGCACATCGCCGTTGGCGTAGAGCGCCTCGTCGACAGCCTCCTTGAGCGGTGCGGCCTTACCGCGACGCCACTGACCGTCGGTGGTGATGATCAGCCGGGCGCTCGCATCGTCGACGCGCTGGCGCAGCGCGGTCGGTGAGAAGCCCGCGAATACCACCGAATGCGTCAGCCCGAGTCGGGCGCAGGCCAGCATCGACACGATCGCTTCGGGAACCATCGGCATGTAGATGGCTACCCGATCGCCCGCTTCGAGTCCGAGTTCGGTCAGATAGTTTGCGGCGCGGGAAACTTCGGCGAGGAGTTCGGCGTAGGTGATGTCGCGGGAGTCGCCCGGTTCGCCTTCCCAATGGATGGCGACCTGATCGCCGTGCCCGTCGAGCACATGGCGGTCCACACAGTTGTAGGCGACATTGAGCTTTCCGTCGACGAACCACTTCGCGACGGGCGGGTCATTCCAGTCGAGCACCTGCGTCCACGGCTGCTCCCAGTGCAGCCGCTGGGCCTGTTCGGCCCAGAACGCGTCGCGATCCGCCACGGCCCGCTGGTACAACGACGCGTCGGCATTCGCCGCCGCGGCGAATGCCGCGGTCGGCGGGTACGAGTCCCGGTGGTCGGTGGTTTCGGTCATCTCGTCTCTTCCTCACGTAGCCCCGTGGTGCTGGCAGTCGCAGTCGATTTCGACAGTAACCAACTGTGATCCAGCCCGCGCCTGCTGTGTCCAATGGGTTTCCATCGCGTCACCTCGGCGGGTATCCTGCGCGATCCGCTGACAAACCGGGCCTTCGGTCGCTATCGTCATAGACCAACCAGCTCCGGACACCGGAAGCCCCAACGGAGGCATACTTCCGGCGGATGCCCGTCTTCTCCTTAATGTTTAACGCGTTTCGACGATGTTGCCGGATTGGTAACAAGTGGAACGAACCTCTGTCAATCCGGTGACAAGGCTGCTTCGAATGGCTAACGTCCCAGGCATTCCAAGGCGGATCGAGTCGAGGCGCGCTGGGCAGATACCCATGCGTCGTCGCGGATCCCCTTCGCCTGTCTCGAAATCGGGAGAACGCGTTGAGATTCAACAGAGCTACAGCGTTGACCGCGGCAGTCCTGCTGGCCACAAGCCTGGGACTGTCCGCATGTTCGTCGAGCGATAGTGCCGACGCCGACATCGTCACCACCAACGGGGGTGAACCGCAGAATCCGTTGGTGCCGACCAATACCAACGAGAATATGGGCGGCCGCGTCGTGGACCGGCTGTTCGCGGGTCTGAAGTACTACGACGGCAAAGGCGTTGCGCACGACGAGATGGCCGAGTCCATCAAGACGAACGACCGCAAGACCTACACGATCACCATCAAGCCGGACTGGAAGTTCACCGACGGCACCACGGTGACCGCGAAGTCGTTCGTCGACGCCTGGAACTACGGCGCCCTCGGCACCAATGGTCAGCTGCAGAGTTACGCGTTCACCCCGATCGTCGGATTCGACGAGGTTTCGTCGGAAAAGCCCACGGCACAAACGATGTCGGGTCTGAAGGTGGTCGACGACCGAACCTTCACCGTCGAGTTGAAGTCGCCGTCCATCGACTTCGAGACCGAACTCGGCTACGCACCGTTCTATCCGCTGCCCGATGCCGCATTCAAGGATATGAAGGCCTTCGGTGAGAACCCGATCGGCAATGGCCCGTACAAGTTCCAGACCTGGGAGCACAACGTCAAGATCGACCTGACGCCCAACCCGGACTACAAGGGCGGACGTGCGCCCAAGAACAAGGGTCTGCGCTTCGTCATGTACCAGTCGTTCGATACCGCGTACTCGGATCTGCAGGCGGGCAACCTCGACACCCTCGACACGATTCCGGACAGCGCGCTGACTTCGTACAAGAAGGACCTCGGCGATCGCGCGATCCTCGATCCGTCCGCGCAAAACCAGCACATCGGCGTCCAGGCCAATGTCCCGCACTTCGGCGGTGAGGAAGGACTGTTGCGTCGACGGGCCCTCTCGATGGCGATCAACCGGCAGCAAATCTGCGACACCATCTTCAACGGCACCAAGATTCCGGCACGCGACTTCACCTCGAGTACTCTGCCCGGATTCAACGGCAACCTGCCCGGCTCGGAGGTGTTGAAGTACAACCCCGAAGAGGCCAAGAAGGTTTGGGCGCAGGCCGATGCCATTTCGCCGTGGTCGGGTCGGTACGAGATCGCCTACAACTCCGATGGCGGCCATCAGGCATGGGTCGAGGCCGTGGCCAACAGCATCAAGAACACCCTCGGCATCGATGCGGTCGGCGCGCCGTATCCGACATTCAAGAACATCCGAGATCTGGTGAACCAGAAGACGATCGGCAAGGCGTTCCGCTACGGCTGGCAGGGCGACTACCCGACCATGCTGCAGTTCCTCACCTCGCAGTACTACAGCTACTCCGAGACCAATAACGTCGACTACAAGAGCCCCGAATTCGACCACCTGCTCGACGCTGCGCTGGCCGCGCCGACGCTGGAAGAGTCGTACAAGATCGTGGCCCAGGCGCAGGCGTTGCTGATCAAGGATATGGCCGATATCCCGGTGATCGATTATCTTGCCGCGGCGGGACGTTCGGACAAGGTGAAGAAGGCCGACCTGGCCTGGAATGGTCTGTTCGACTTCGAAAACATCGAGAAGTAGCCGCTCGGCGCGGTCGTGCCGCACATTCTGACGGTACGGCCGCGCCGCTCACCCAGGAGATGAAATGGCCTGGTATGTCGTGCGGCGTCTGCTCCAAATGATCCCCGTCTTCCTCGGGGCGACGCTGCTCATCTATGCACTGGTCTTCTTAGTTCCGGGCGATCCGATCCACGCGCTGGCCGGTGACAAGCCGATGACGCCTGCCGTCGAGGCCCAATTGCGTGCGCGCTATCACCTGGATCGCCCGTTCATCGTGCAGTATCTGCTGTATCTGAAGGGCATTTTCACCCTCGACTTCGGGACGGCCTTCTCCGGCCGCCCGGTGCGCGACGAACTCGCCCGCGCATTCCCGATCACCATCAAATTGGCGTTGATGGCGGTGCTCATCGAGGGCATCTTCGGCGTTGTCTTCGGGCTGATCGCAGGACTACGCAAAGGCAAACTGTTCGACTCGACGCTACTGGTGGTCAGCCTGATCATCATCGCGGTGCCGATCTTCGTGATCGGCTTCCTGGCCCAGTTCGTACTGGGTGTGAAGTGGGGTATCGCGCCGGTGACCGTCACCGGTAAGGCCAGCATCGGTGAACTGCTCGTGCCCGCATTCGTGCTCGGTTCGCTGTCGTTCGCGTATGTGCTGCGGCTGACCCGAAACTCGGTGGCGGAGAACATGTCCGCCGATTACGTCCGCACCGCGACCGCGAAAGGGCTCAGTCGCCCACGTGTGGTCACCGTGCACATTCTGCGTAATTCGATGATTCCGGTGATCACCTTCCTCGGCGCCGATCTCGGTGCGCTGATCGGCGGCGCGGTCGTCACCGAGGGCATCTTCAACATTCCGGGCGTGGGTGGGACGCTGTACCAGGCGATTACCCGCGGTGAACCGCCGACGGTGGTCTCATTCGTGACCGTGCTCATCGTGATCTTCCTGATCTCGAATCTGATCATCGATCTGCTCTATGCCGCGCTCGACCCGAGGATCCGATATGCCTGAGCTCGAGAAGAAGGCTCGGGACCGGCAGCGGCATTTCGTCGCGCCACCCGATGAAGTCGAGGTGCTCGCCACCGATCAGGTCGTCGATACCGGTTCGCCGACCAGCATCTGGCAGGACGCGTGGCGACAGTTGCGCCGCAATCCGATCTTCATCGTGGCCGCGGTGCTGATCGTGTTCATCGCCATCGTGGTGCTGTGGCCCGGTCTGTTCTCCGATCAGGATCCGCGCTATTGCAATGGCGATTTCAGCATGGATCCGCGCGGGCCCGGACACCCGTTCGGTTTCGATAAGCAGGGCTGTGATGTATACACCCGAACCGTTTACGGCGCACGGGCTTCGGTAATGGCCGGGTTGGGTGCCACCACGGTATTCCTGCTCGTCGGCGGCACGCTCGGAGCCCTCGCGGGGTTCTACGGCGGTCTGCTCGATTCGGTGGTATCACGCATCGCGGAGATCTTCTATGCGATTCCGCTGATGCTGGCCGCGATCGTCATCATGCAGCTGCTCGATTCGCGCACGATCTGGACGGTCATCTTGATCCTGGCCGCGTTCACCTGGCCACAGGCTGCACGTATCGCGCGCAGTGCGGTGATCGAGGCGAAGAACAGCGAATATGTCACGGCGGCAAAGGCATTGGGTGTGTCGCGAATACGCACGCTGCTGCGTCATGTGCTGCCGAATGCGGCCGGACCGCTGATCGTGGTGACGACGATCTGGCTCGGTGCGTTCATCGTCACCGAGGCGACACTGTCCTACCTCGGCGTCGGCCTGCCGCGCACAATCGTGTCCTGGGGCTCGGATATCAATACCAATCAGCACGAGCTGCGCGGCGGATCGCCGATTTTGTTCTATCCCGCAACGGCTTTGGCGCTCACCGTGCTGAGCTTCATCCTGCTCGGGGACGCGCTGCGGGATGCGCTCGATCCGAAGGCGAGGAAGAGGTGACCGCAGCGATGTCCGATAAACCATTGCTCGAGATCGAGGATCTCAATGTCTGCTTCTCCTCCGAGGGCAAGAAGATTCCGGCGGTTCGTGACGTCAGTCTGACGGTTTATCCGGGCCAGACCGTCGCCATTGTCGGCGAATCCGGATCCGGAAAATCCACGACGGCGCACAGCATTATCGACCTGCTGCCCGGCACCGGGCAGGTCACCTCCGGCTCGATCAGGTTCGACGGCAAGGATCTGGCGAAGGCGTCGAAGAGGGAGGTCGTCGCGGTCCGCGGCAGCGGGATCGGATTGGTGCCGCAGGATCCGATGTCGAATCTGAATCCGGTGTGGAAGATCGGGTTCCAGATCCGAGAGACCTTGGAGGCCAATGGCATTGCCAAGGGCAAGGCGGCGAAGCAGCGCGCCATCGAACTGCTCGAGGAAGCCGGGATGTCAGACGCGGCGCGCCGGGTGAACCAGTACCCGCACGAGTTCTCCGGCGGTATGCGCCAGCGCGCGCTCATCGCCATCGGATTGGCCTGCCGTCCCAAACTGCTGATCGCCGACGAGCCGACCTCGGCCCTCGACGTGACGGTGCAGCGGCAGATCCTCGACCATCTCGACGGACTGACCAGCGAACTCGGCACCGCGGTCCTGCTCATCACCCACGATCTCGGCTTGGCCGCCGAGCGCGCCGAGCACCTGGTGGTGATGTATCGCGGCAAGGTGGTGGAATCCGGTCCGGCACTGCGGATTCTGCGCGAACCGCAGCATCTGTACACCAAGAAGCTGGTGAATTCCGCGCCCTCGCTCGCCTCGCAGCGGCTGTCCTCGGTGCGTGAACGTATCGAGGTGCGCAAGCAGGCCGTGCAGGTCGCCGAGGAGGTCGCGGCCGCCGATAGCGAAATCGCGGCGGTGTCCGACGACGTGGTGGTGTCGCAGAATCTGACCAAAGCGTTCAAGATTCGGGGTAGTACGCCCTGGAAGTCGACGGATTTCGTCGCTGTCGACGATGTGTCGTTCCGTCTGAAGCGCGGCACGACAACGGCCATTGTCGGCGAGTCCGGCTCGGGCAAATCAACTGTGGCACAGATGGTTCTGGGTCTGCTCGAACCGACATCGGGCTCGGTGACCTTCGACGGCCACGACGTGGCGAAGCTGGATCGGAAGGGCGCGTTCGCTTTTCGTCGGCGGGTGCAGCCGATCTTCCAGGACCCTTACGGTTCGCTGGATCCGATGTACTCGATCTACCGCACCATCGAGGAGCCGCTGCGCACGCATAAGATCGGCACCGCCAAGGAACGTGAGGCGACGGTGCGCGACCTGTTGGACAAGGTGTCGCTGCCGTCCTCGGTAATGCGCCGCTACCCCAATGAACTCTCGGGTGGCCAGCGTCAGCGCGTCGCGGTGGCCCGTGCGCTCGCGCTCTCCCCTGAGGTCGTGGTGTGCGACGAGGCGGTGTCCGCACTCGATGTCCTCGTCCAGGCACAGATCCTCAAGCTGCTCAACGACTTACAAGCAGAGCTGGGTCTGTCGTATCTGTTCATCACCCATGACTTGGCCGTGGTCCGGCAGATCGCCGACGACGTCCTGGTCATGCAGACCGGCAGGATCGTGGAAGCGGCCACCACCGACGAAGTCTTCCAGAACCCCACAGAGGAGTACACCCGCCGCCTGCTCGACGCCATTCCCGGACGGGACCTGCTGGCAGGCTGACCAGGGGCGCCGTTAGCGACTGCTTGCAGGTCGCTCGAACGGGTCGGAGGCGAGACAGGAGGGGGTCGCGAACACGCAGCGCCGCAGGCGCTGCAGAATGTCTCGGTGACCGATCCGCTACAGCCCCTCGTCGATCTGCCAGGTGTGCGCGAAGCCGCCGATAAGGCGCGTGACGCGCTTGCCGCGGTGCATCGGCACAAGGCGAACCGGCGGGGCTGGCCGACCACGGCCGCCGAGGCGGCGGTGCGTGCCGCGCGCTCATCCGCCGCCATCGAGGGCGGCAGTACCGAACTGCCCGCCGACGGCCGGGTCGCGGATCCGATCCTGGCCGGCTCGCTGCGGGTCGGGCAGGCGCTCGACGGCGACGCGCTGCGGAATCTGGTCGGCACCTGGCAGCGCGCGCCGCTGCAGGCGCTGGCCAGGCTACATCTGCTGGCCGCGGCCGATCTGGTCACCGACGAAGAGCTGCTCGGGCGCCCGCGCGGTGACGGCGGTGTGGCCGAACGGCTCGACCTGCTGGTGCAGACGGTGCTCGGATCGAAAGCACCCGCGCCGGTCATCGCGGCGGTCGTGCACGGCGAGCTACTGACCTTGCGGCCGTTCGGTACGGCCGACGGCATCGTGGCGCGGGCGGCCTCGCGACTGGTGGCCGCGTCCAGTGGGCTGGACCCGCACAGCCTCGGCGTGCCGGAGGTGTTCTGGTTGCGGCGGCGTCAGCAGTATCTGGATTCGGCGGCCGGATTCGGCTCGGGTGCTCCGGATGCGGTGGGCGGCTGGGTGATCCTGTGCTGCGGCGCCTTCGAAGACGGTGCGCGGGAGGCGACATCAATCGCCGACTCGGCATCCGGATAGGGGTCCACACACATCAAAGCGGGCGGCGTTGTCGTTGACGACCTCACCGCCCGCTAGCACGGATACCCGGTTACCAAGCGTGCTGGGTGGGTTGTGTTCTGCGGCCTCGGCGATTATCCGAACTCCGGCGGTTCATCCCCGCAACCTGTGCGAGGCCTTCGCCGTCGAAAACCCGGATCTCGCAGGCCCACAACGCTTTTGCCCTTGTCGCGGCGCGCTCCGCGTGGGTGCCTGGTGCCCGTGCTGGGAAGGGTGGGTCGGGGAGCTGAACCTTCTCTTCCGGCTCCGCTCAGGCCTTCCGTCCTTCCGTAGTTACATTTCTACACTGTGACCGCGCCCACATCAAGGCTTGGAAAAACATTCAATAAGCTGCATGTCTGCTGGCGTTTCGTGGTTAAATCCCTGGTCGCGGCGGCCTCTGTGTTATGGCAGCAAGCCGTCCGCGGCGCGCCCCAACAGCCCGGCCGCGCGGCCCGAGCTCGCCAGCTATGGCTCAGCGGCGCCGGCGCAGCAGCCGGTAGCTGATCGCCCCGGCGAGCACCGCACTCAGCCCGACCGCCGCCGTCGCGGCAAGGGTGGTCGACGACGGACTCTGGAACCGCGCCCACAGCGAGACCGGGTTGGAGAAGGTGAGAATCGGCCAGCCCTTGGCCACCGCTTCGCGACGCAGATTGCGATCCGGGTTCACCGCCGTCGGATGCCCCACCGCGCTCAGCATCGGTAGATCGGTCACGGAATCGGAGTAGGCATAACACCGCGCGAGGTCGTAACCCTCAGCGGCGGCGAGCTTTTCGATCGCGGTCACCTTACCCGCGCCGTAGCAATAGAATTCGACCTCACCGGTGTATCGACCGTCCTCGACCACCATTCGGGTTGCCGCGGTATGTGAGGCGCCCAACACCTCGGCGATCGGGCCGACGATCTCCTCGCCCGAGGCCGAGACGATCACCACATCGTGTCCCCGGATCTTGTGGTCGGCAATGAGATCCGCGGCCTCGGCATAGATCAGCGGGTCGACGAGTTCGTGAAGTGTCTCGGCCACAATGGATTTCACCTGTTCGACATCCCAGCCCGCGACCATATTGGTCAGATTGGCGCGCATGCGCTCCATCTGATCGTGGTCGGCGCCCGAGAGCATGAACAGGAAGTGGGCGTAACTGCTCTCCAGCACCGCGCGCCGGTTCAGCAGGCCCTGTGCGTAGAAGGGCTTACTGAACACGTAGGTACTCGATTTCGCGATCACCGTCTTGTCGAGATCGAAGAAGGCGGCCACGCGCTCGCCCCCGGCGTTGGGTCGCTTCGTTGTCGTCGCGTCCCGTGCCGTCCGGTCCTCGAGCTCTGTTTGATCGCCATCGGCCGTCACTCGTTCAGAATATGCATGCCGCGGCGACGGTGTCCGACGGGTCGGGCGTCCGGGCCGTTCGGCGGGTTTGCCCCGCAGACGCCGGGCCGGTGGTAGCCACAAAGTTCTCCGACGACAGACTTGCGTTGTGGCCCCGGCTTGGGTGTAGTATTGCTGGCACCTGGACATAGTCCAGGCGCGTTCAGCCCGACCCCCCGGGGCTGAACCCGACGGCCCCAGCCTCCTCCCCCCCCGGCTGGGGCCGTCCTCTATTTCAGGCAAGGTTGTTCCTCCGGATTCGGCCCTCCGGATTTATCCACACCCCCCGAGTTATCCACATTCGGCATATTGCATCTTCTGCCCGGCTTCGTCTTCGAGCACGCTGACCTGCATGAATCTCGAAGCCGCCCCGGCACTCACACCGCCGCCCGCGCTCGTGCTCATCCAGGACATCCGGCTGCGCGATGAGGTTCGCCGGGTCGCGGCGGCCGCAGAGCGCGAGCTCGACGAGCGCGCGCTCTCTGTCGGTCGGCACGCCTGGGTGTCCGCACCCCTAGTGATCCTCGACACCCTGGCGGCCGAGAGCTGTGCCCGCGCCGGTTATCTCCGGCGGATCGGCATCGTACTGGTGACCGATGGGGAACCCGGATTGACCGATTGGCAGGCCGCCGCGGCCGTCGGTGCCGAGCGCGTCATCGCGCTGCCAGGTGCCGCGGTCGGACTTATCGAGAAGTTTGCTGAGCACGGTGAATATCGCATGGGCGACGGTGTTGTCGTCGCGATCGCGGGTGCCAGCGGCGGTGCGGGCGCCTCCATATTGGCCGCGGCGACCGGACTGCGATCCGCCGCAGAGCGGTTCCGCCGCGACACCGTGCTCGTCGACGGCGCGCCCCTCGGCGGCGGCCTCGACCTGCTGCTCGGCATCGAAACCGCGGCCGGACTGCGCTGGCCGGATCTGGTGATCGAGGACGGTCGGGTCTCCGCCGCCGCACTGCACAGCGCACTACCGGCAGCCGCGCCGGGACTTGCGGTACTGTCCTGCGGCCGCGGCGGTGCCGGACGCTTGCCCGCCGAAATCGGCCCCGCTGCCATCCACGCCGTCATCGAAGCGGGCCGTGCCGCAGGCGATTTGGTGATATGCGACATCTCGGGCGAACGCGGCCCACACGCGGACCAAATACTCGACGCGGCCGACCTCGTCGTCCTGGTCGTCCCAGCCCGCCTACGCGCCCTCGCCGCCGCCGAATCGGTCGCCGCCCATATCGCTCGACGAAATCCCAACCAGGGCTTGATAGTCCGCGGCCCAGCACCCGGCGGACTCCGCGGCCCCGAGGTCGCCGAAGTCCTCGACCTCCCTCTCCTAGCCGCCGTCCGAGCCCAACCCGGACTGGCCGCCCGCCTGGAACGCGGCGGGCTCACTTTGCGCCGCGGGCCCCTCCGCGACGCCGCGGACGCCGTGCTCGGGGTGCTCGGCGCTCCGGCCGGGCAGGGGTTGCGATGAGTGCGTTGGTGTTCGAGCCGCCGGTTCGAGTCCGTGCTGTAGCCGCGGCGGTGCACGGGATTCCAGCTCGCCGTGGTCGAGATGAATTGCCGCAGCAGTGTCGGATTGGCATGTCTGGAACTGTCCGCAGTGGGCGATCTGCGGTTCCGAGTGTGTGGGCGGTGCGCTGGATGTTGCGGCGGGTCCTTGCCGCTTCGGTAGGGAGGGGTTCGCGGTGAGTGCGTTGGTGACGTCGGAGTTGTTGGACCGGGTGCGGGAGCGGCTGTCCGGTGCTTCGGGGGCTCCGGATCCGGCGCAGGTGGCGGCGGCCATCCGAGCCGAGGCCGGTGGCGTACTCGGGGATACCGATCTGCTGCGGGCATTGCGGTTGTTGCAGACCGAGATGACCGGAGCGGGGCTGTTGGAGCCGCTGCTGCACGACCCTCGGGTCGCCGATGTGCTGGTGACCGCGCCGGATGCGGTGTGGATCGACCGTGGCCGTGGACTGGAACGCACCTCGGTCGTCTTCCCGGATGAGGCGGCGGTGCGTCGGCTGGCACAGCGGTTGGCGCTGTCGGCCGGACGGCGGCTCGACGATGCACAGCCTTGGGTGGACGGCAGGTTGTCTGGAAGGGAAGCGGCACTGGGGGATTCGTTCGGAGTCCGGCTGCACGCGGTCTTGGCGCCGGTGGCGCACGGCGGCACCTGCCTGTCGCTACGCGTGCTGCGTCCGGCGACCCAGGGACTTGATGCGCTCGCTGCGGCCGGTGCCGTACCCGCCGACGCGAAACTCCTACTGGAGCAGATCATCCGGGCCAGACTCGCCTTCCTGGTGGTCGGCGGAACCGGTGCGGGCAAGACAACACTGCTGTCCGGCCTACTGGCCAAGGTCGCCGCCGATGAACGCATCATCTGCGTCGAAGACGCCGCCGAACTGGCACCCCCACACCCCCACGTCGTGCGCCTGGTAGCGCGCACCGCGAACATCGAGGGCGTCGGCGCGGTGACCGTCCGTGACCTCGTCAGGCAGGCCCTGCGAATGCGCCCCGACCGAATCGTCGTCGGCGAAGTCCGTGGCGCCGAGGTAGTCGACCTCCTGACCGCCCTGAATACCGGCCATGACGGCGGCGCGGGCACAGTCCACGCGAACTCACCCCGCGAGGTCACCGCCCGCCTGGAAGCCCTTGCCGCATTGGGCGGTATGGACCGCGCCGCCCTGCACAGCCAACTCGCCGCAGCCGTCCAGGTAGTACTGCACGTCCACCGCCGAGCCGACGGCTCCCGCGTCCTCCGCGAAATCGGCATCGTAGACCGCGACCCCCAAGACCGCGTCACCATAACCGCCGCCTGGCACGCCGACCAAGCCCCCACCCCCGCCGCCCCCACCCTCACCCGCCTCCTCGCCGAACGGCTCGACCGATGATCGCGGCAGCGACGCGCTCAGGAGTTGGTGGTCGGATGGT
>NZ_JBITIL010000015.1:22196-56529 GCF_044458905.1 Nocardia sp. NPDC050408
TGCGGTTGCGGTGCTTGGTTGGCGAATGGTTCGGCCGGGGATCGCGGTGGCAGGTGCGCTCAGGAGTTGGTGGTCGGATGGTGCGGTTGCGGTGCTTGGTTGGCGAATGGTTCGGCCGGGGATCGCGGTGGCAGGTGCGCTCAGGAGTTGGTGGTCGGATGGTGCGGTTGCGGTGCTGGGTTGGCGAGCGGTTCGGCCGGTGATCGCGGTGGTAGTCCGCTCGAGAATTGGTAGTCGGATGGTGCGGTTGCCGTGCTTGGTCGGCGAACGGTCCGGTCGATGATCGCGGGATTGGTGTGTCTGGCGGTGGGGGTTTTGCTGGTACCGCCGCCGAGTTGCCGTCGTCGGTTCGTCAGGTTGTTCGCGGCGTCAGGTGATGCTCGGAAGTTTGGGCGGGGCAGTGGGTTTCGGGTGGCGTTCGGCGTTGTCATCGTCGGGGCGTTGGCTGTCGGTGTCGGTCTGCTGGTTGCTGTGGTGTTGGTTGGGGCAACCGTCGGTATTCGGGTGCGACGGGCTAGCCGGGAGCGGCGGCACAGTGCAGAGTGCGCCTATCTGTTGGATGCGCTCGAGGCCGTGATCGGGGAGCTGCGGGTGGGTGCGCATCCGAGTGCGGCGGCGGCTGCTGCCGCGCAGGAGTCGCGCGGGGCGGCCGCACGTGCCTTCGCGGTGAGCTCGGCGCGCAGCAGGCTCGGCGGCTCCGGCGCGGACGGGTTGCGCGATCCTCATTCCATCGTCGATGCCGAACTCGCCAGGATCGCTGACGCCTGGCAGGTCGCCGAGCACCACGGTCTGGCCCTCGCGGAACTACTCTCCGCTGCTCGCACCGACTTGTTGGGGCGCATTCGCTTTCGCACGCGCACCACTGCATCACTGGCCGGTGCGCGCGCCACTGCGGCGGTCCTGGCGGGTCTGCCGCTCCTGGGTATCGGCCTCGGCCAATTGATGGGTGCTGCTCCGCTGCACGTATTGCTGAGCCCGGGCGCCGGAACCGTACTGCTGCCACTCGGTGCGGCACTGGGGTGCGCTGGCTTGCTGTGGGCCGACGCGATCACGCGAAAGGTCTTCGTATGAAACGAATCTGCTGGTTGTCCACACATGCGAAAGGGTGGGGAATGGCTGGAATTATCAGTGCGCCAGTGCTTTTGCTCGCGATGGCATTGATAGTGCTACCCGGTCGAGTTACGGTGAATCGGCGATTGCGGGCGCTACGGGAGGTGGGCACGCAGCCGGCCGCCCCGGCATCTCCGCGCGGCCCCAATAGCGACCCGCTGGCCGTGGCCTCGGTATTCGACCTGTTGGCCGCCTGCCTGCGAGCCGGGCTGCCGATGGCATCCGCAGCCCGCGCTGTGGCACCCAGCGCACCGCCTGCCCTCGGCGCGGCATTGAGTAAAGCAGCCGACCTGCTGGCACTTGGCGCGGACGCGGCAACCGCCTGGGACCAGGTGGCCCGCGACGGCACAGACCAACCTGGCGCCGAAGAGGTCGACGCACTGGCACGCATGGCGCGTCGCTCCGCCCGTTCCGGCGCCTCACTCGCCACCGCCGTCGGCGAACTGGCCGAACAGCACCGCAGCGGCGTCGAAGACGCGGCCGCCGCCCGCGCTGAACGCGCCGGAGTCCTGATCGGCGGCCCCCTAGGCCTCTGCTTCCTCCCAGCCTTCGTCTGCCTCGGCATCGTTCCCGTAGTAATCGGCCTCGCCAGCCGCGTCCTCGGGGGTGGACTGCTGTGAAAACCGCATGGCACGGAAGCACCGCATCACCAGTGACGAGCGCGCGAACGACCGAGCTGCGAAAAACAAAGCGAGGCAACGTCGGTCCCGACAATGCTGCTGCTTCGGACAGCACAGCGCGGCACGCTACCGAGCCAAGGACGGTCGCGTGCGATGTCGAATACGACGTTGCTGAGCTGCCGAGTGCTGCCCTCGCGAGGGTTGAGCTGTGCGGTGCGCGGCTGGGGCGTGCGCGGCTGGGGCGAGTGTGGCTGGGGCGAGTGTGGCGGCGCCGATTAGCGACGCGGGGCATCGCTGATTCGGTGCGGGGCGCGCACGGTGCTGTCGAGCGCGGCGTTGTGGAAGGTGGCGTTGAGCTGCCGAATTCTGCGCTCGGGCTATGTGGTGCGGTGCCGGTGCGTGCGCGGCTGGGGCGAGCGTGTGGGCGTCGATTAGCGACGCGGGGCATTGCTGATTCGGTGCGGGGCGCACATGGTGCTGTCGAGCGCGGCGTTGTGGAAGGTGGCGTTGAGCTGCCGAGTGCTGCCCTCGCGATGGTTGAGCTGTGTGGTGCGGTGCTGGTGCGTGCGCGGCAGGGAAGAGCGTGTCGGCGCGGAGTAGCCGCGCCGGCGGGAATGAGAGGGGAAGACGGTGCGAATAGGGATAATGCGGGATCGGGTAGTGCGGCGGCTGGGGGCCGTTGGCATGGAGGTGCGAGCTCGGGTGCTGCGGGTGCTGGTCGTGGACGACGGGATGAGTACGGCGGAGTATGCGATCGGGACTATTGCGGCTGCGGCGTTCGGGGCCGTGCTCTATGGGGTTGTGACTGGGGACAGCATTGTGAACGCGCTGACGAAGATCATCGACAAGGCGTTGAATACCGCGGTGTAGCGGAGAGTAGTTGTCGATTAAACTACTGCGGTACAACGCATCTCGGTGACGATCGGGGTGCGGTGACGGTTGAGGCGGCGATCGCGCTGGCTGCCATCGTGGTTGCGGTGGTGCTGTGCGTCGGTGTCTTGCTCGCGGCGTCGACGCAGGTGCGCTGTGTCGACGCCGCTCGCGAAGCGGCCCGGCTGGCTGCCCGCGGTGATCAAGCGAATGCGGTGTCGGCGGCTCGGCGGGTAGCTCCACCGACCGCCGACATCTCGCTGGGCAGTGAGGGCGACAAGGTAGTCGCGGCGGTCTCCGCCCGCGCGCCTCTACTGCCCTTACTGGTCCTGCACGCCGAGGCCGTCGCTACCCGCGAGCCAGGAGCCGAGCCGTGACCCCCAAGGGCCGCCCAACGGCCACCGACGTGCCACCGGGCACAACACAGATGAAGGACAGCGATGTGTCGCGCCACCGGAGCGCGGCGGTAAGGATGCGCAGTGACCGAGCAGTAGAAGCCGCCCCGCCGAACAGTTCTAGCTGTCGACGAAGCGACCACAGCCAACGCGACATCGTCGACGGGCGAATCGCACGTCCTCACTGCGCCACCGCGGCCAGTCGACTCGACCATGGCTCCAGTGCGTTTGCGCCAGACGGCGCACCAGGACCTGACGTCGCAGTGTGGAGGCGTCGGGACGGCGAGGTCGACCGCGTGTGCCGAGCGTTCGGCTCCAGCAGTCGCCGAGTCGGCAACGGGTGCTGTGTGTTTCCACACGGGCACGGCATTGCGACCACATGGACGCGTTGCCGCTGCGCCATCAGAGCCAGCCGACTCGGCCATCGGTGCAGGGCATTCGGATCAGGCGGCACGCACCGGACTGGCGTCGCGGGGCGACGAACCTGGCGCGGTCGAGTCGACTGCGGGTGCCGAGTCGGCAACGGGCGCTGTGTGTTTCCACCCGGGCACGGCATTGTCGCCACATGGACGCGTTGCCGCTGCGCCATCAGAGCCAGCCGACTCGGCCATCGGTGCAGGGCATTCGGATCAGGCGGCACGCACTCGACTGGCCCCGCCGTGCGACAGACCTGGCACGGTCGAGTCGACTGCGGGTGCCGAGCATTACAAACCGCAGGCGGCCGAGTTGCCGATGCGCGCGGTGTCGTTGCGCGAGTTGGTGGCCGTGGGCACGGCGTCTTTGTGCGGCGGCTCCGGGCGGCCGGTCGAGTCGAGGGGGGTTGCAGCGAGATTGTCTCGGGCAGCGCGCAGTGGCCTCGTTTCGCGCGGTGCGTCCGAGTGGACAACCGCGCCGGCCGAGGGGGCGATGCAATTGCGTCCGGAGGCGAGGACGGCCTCGGTGGAGCGGAGCAGGTCCTCGGAGTGAACGCGGTCGGCGAGGCGCGGCGGGGAGGGCGGGATGAGGGCGTTGCGACGCTGTTCGCCTGTCTAGCGCTGGTCGCGCTGATCGGCGCGACGCTATTGATCGCTCAGGTGGGGGTGGTGGTTGTGGCGCGGCATCGGGCGCAGGCCGCGGCGGATTTGGCGGCATTGGCGGCGGCTGGAGAACTGGCGCGTGGGGCCGATGTCGGCTGTGCGGAAGCGGGGGAGATCGCGCTACGGATGGGAGTGCGGATTCAGCAGTGTGAAGTCGTGCAGTGGGATGCGACCGTCACTGTTGAAAGGAATGTACCAATGGGTCTGTTAGGAAAGCAGACTGTTCGCGCGACTGCGCGTGCGGGACCCAAAGAAGAAGGAGTGTGACCGGTACGTACATGCACTCGCCAGTGGTACTTCACGATGGCGGAATGCGGTAATTGGGATGCTCGAATAAATGCGTCATTGCCTATATTTACTTAGTGCCAAGAAGGCAATCGAATGAATCCGCACGTCGGATGCTAACGCCGTGGCAATACCTCAGTTAACATGAATCTAATCCTCTTTATTCGGCGGGTCGAGACACCCGACACCGCGGGGCGGGCCACGTCGACCGGCGCCGGTAATCCTTGGTGACCACCCGGAAAGTGGACAAGCGATCACATTGGGAGCTCGGCAGCGTCACGAATCGACCCCGGCGCCTGCGCCGGGCCGTTCAGTGGCCTGTATCGGCGTCCAATTCGCCCAGAACCGCGGCCAGCAGGCGGGCCGCACCAGCCTTGTCCAGCGGATGGTTACCATTGCCGCACTTGGGTGACTGCACGCAGGACGGGCACCCGACCGTGCAGGTACACGTCTCGATCACCGCGAGGGTCGCGGACAACCAGCGATGTAGCTGCGCGAACCCACGCTCGGCGAAGCCCGCGCCACCCGGCTGCCCGTCATAGACGAACACCGTCGGCAGTCCTGTATCGGGATGCTCGGCGGTCGAAACGCCGCCGATATCCCACCGGTCACACGTCGCGACCAGCGGCAAAAGGCCGATCGCCGCATGTTCGGCGGCGTGCAGCGCGCCCGGCACCCGCGGTGTAGCCAGGCCTGCCGCGGCCAGCAGTTCAGGGGTCACCGTGTACAGCACCGCGCGGGTCGACAGCGTCTGCTCCGGCATATCCAGCTCGACCAGGTCCAACACCTCGCCCGTGCGCAGCGTGCGTAGATAACCGATCACCTGACTGGTGACGCTGACCTGCGCCAATGCGGTGGTCACCCGACCGTGTCGGCGCTGTTCGGTCACCGCGTCGACCGTGATCGAGGTGATCTGTCTGGCGCTGGTGGTCCAGCCGGGATCGGTGCTGCGCACGAACGCCACGCCGCCCTCGAGATCCAGTTCATCGACCAGGTAGGTATCGCCTTGATGCAGGTGAACGGCCCCTTCGTGCAGCGTTGCCCGAGCTCGCCCGGCGTCGGCGGTGCCGAGCAATCTGCCGGTCTCGCCGTCGACGATGGCAATGGGTGTGCCGATGCCACCGCGCACGTCGACGGCATCATGCGGCTGCGCCTCGGCGGTCGCGAACCAGCGCGCGCTGCCGTCGCGAACCGCGCCGTTCCGGCGTCGAATCAACCCCTGACCTGCGAGATCGGTGAGCACCTCACGCGCACCGAGCGCATCGACCTCATCGTCGGTGAGCGGCAGTTCCAGCGCCGCGCACAGCAATTGCGGGCCCAATACATAGGGATTGTGTGGATCGGTGATGGTGGCCTCGATCGGCTTGTCCAGTAGCGCCTCCGGGTGGTGGACCAGGAAGGTGTCCAGCGGGTCGTCCCTGGCCACCAGCAGCACCAACGACCCCTGCGTGCGCCGCCCCGCGCGCCCGGCCTGCTGCCAGAACGAGGCGACCGTACCCGGAAAACCCGAGATCACGACCGCATCCAACCCCGCGATATCGACCCCGAGTTCCAGCGCATTCGTAGTGGCCGCTCCCAGTAGCGACCCATCCGATAGCGCTACCTCCAGCTCCCGCCGATCCTCCGCGAGATAACCCGCCCGATAAGCGGCGATCCGCTCACTGAGTGCCGGATCGACCTCGGCGAGCAGCCTGCGTGCCTCGATCGCGGTCAGCTCAGCGGCCCGCCGTGACCTGACGAATGCGAGCGTGCGCGCGCCCTCGCATACCAGATCGGCCATGATCCTGGCCGCCTCCGAGCTCGCGGATCGCCGAACGGGTGCACCGTTTTCCCCGGTCAGAGTGGTCAACAGCGGCGGCTCCCATAGTGCGATGGTGCGCGAGCCCTGCGGCGATCCGTCCTCGGTGACTGCTACGCATGGCGCGCCGATCAGCCGGGAGGCGGCGGCCGCGGGCTCTGCCGTGGTCGCAGAGCAGAGGATGAATACGGGGTCCGCACCGTAATGGGCCGCGATGCGCCGCAGCCTGCGCAGCACCAGTGCCACATGCGAACCGAATACGCCCCGGTAGGCATGGCATTCGTCGACCACCACGTAGCGCAGCCTGCGCAGCACTCTGGCCCATCGCTGATGCGAACGCAGCATGCCGACGTGCAGCATGTCGGGATTGGTGAGGATGAAGCGGGCATTCGCGCGCACCCATTGCCTGACCTCGGCCGGTGTGTCGCCGTCGTAAGTGGCCGGATGGACATCCCGCAACGGCCCCTCGTGCGTCAATTCCGCTATTGCCCGCAGTTGGTCGGCGCCCAATGCCTTGGTCGGCGCCAGATAAAGGGCAGTGGCGAGTGGATCTTCGCGCAATGCGGTGAGCACCGGCAGTTGGTAGCCGAGCGATTTCCCGGATGCTGTCCCGGTACTGACGACCACGTGTCGGCCGCTCGCGGCGATGTCGGCGGTTCTCGTCTGATGAGTCCACGGCGCCTCGACTCCGGCGGCCCGCAACGCGGCGACGACATCGGGCGCGGCCCAATCAGGCCAGGTAGTGGTGGCTGCAGGGCGTGCGGCGAGTTCGACGACATGGGTCAGGCGGGTGTCGTCGTCGGGGCCCGCATTCAGGACACGATTCAGCAACGATCGCCCGTAACTTCGGCCGTTGCTGGCCCGTGGCCGACTTACCGGATCGGTCGGATTCACGACTCGAACTCCGCGACACGCACAGAAAGTGTGAAACGTGTGCGCTTGGGAAGCTCCACCTGCCATTTCGATACCAAATAGCGACCTGGGTCACAGCCTGTTTGCCAGACGCTGGCTCGGTTATCCGTAAGCAAACGAACCACAAGTCTGGATTCCGGCATTGTGTCCCTCACCTGCGCATTCGCTAGATCAACTTTTTTGCAAATTGTCGGTAACTCGACTGTTGAATTGCTCGAAGACATGGTTCACTAGTTCCTGGTCGCAAGCTTCTGTGTTCGAGGGACGGATCCAAAGTCCAAACCGTCAGCAGGATCGATGTTGCGAACGCTGTGCTTGGTGCTTTCCTGCAGGGGGAACCAACAGTACAACGGTCGGAACGGACCCGGTGGATGAACCTACTTGTCCGCCGTTCCGGTAAGAAAAGAGAAGGAACAGAATGGCACAGGGAACTGTGAAGTGGTTCAACGCGGAGAAGGGGTTCGGCTTCATCGCGCCCGAGGACGGCTCCGCTGACGTCTTCGTCCACTACTCCGAGATCCAAGGGTCGGGTTTCCGCACCCTCGAGGAGAACCAGAAGGTCGAGTTCGAGGTTGGCCAGGGCACAAAGGGTCCGCAGGCCACCGGAGTTCGCGCGCTCAGCTGAGCGACGCAACGATTCGCTCGTCCCTCACCACCGGTAACGGAGGTGAGGGACGAGCTATATCTGGGGTAAGACAAAAACCGGCGCGTACCTGCGGTGCGGTCGTAGCGCGGCAGGCACTGCATACTGATCACCAGGGACGCAGGTACGCTCTGTGGTTCGAGTCGCAAGCGCTCGGCCACACGTCGCGTCAAGGTATAAACGTGTCTGGTGGCAACGTCCTCCCCGTCGCCGCCGCTTGCCCCAGCCGCGCACAGCGCGAAAAAGCGCAGCGCGGGTCGATAAGGAAAGGTGTATTCGCCGGTGGCAACACGAGACCGCGGTGCAGCCGACCAGGGCCGTCCCCTGCGTCGTCTCGTGATCGTCGAGTCCCCGACAAAGGCTCGAAAAATTGCGCCCTATCTGGGTCGCAATTACACGGTCGAGGCCTCTGTCGGTCATATCCGGGACCTGCCGCGGGGTGCCGCGGACGTTCCCGCCAAGTACAAGGGGCAGTCCTGGGCGCGCCTCGGCGTCGACGTCGACAACGACTTCGAGCCCATCTATGTGGTGAGTCCGGATAAGAAGGCCAAGGTCTCCGAGCTCAAGAGCCTGCTGGCCGATGCCGACGAGCTCTACCTCGCCACCGACCCCGACCGCGAGGGTGAGGCCATCGCCTGGCACCTGTTGGAGACGTTGAAGCCCAAGGTGCCGGTGCGACGCATGGTGTTCCACGAGATCACCGAGCCCGCCATTCTGGCCGCCGCGGCCGATACCCGCGATCTGGACAACGATCTGGTCGACGCGCAGGAAACCCGGCGCATCCTGGACCGGTTGTACGGCTACGAGGTCAGTCCGGTGCTGTGGAAGAAGGTCATGCCGCGGTTGTCGGCGGGCCGGGTGCAGTCGGTCGCGACCAGGGTGATCGTGCAGCGCGAGCGCGAGCGGATGGCATTCCGCTCGGCCGAGTACTGGGATATCGCGGCCAAGCTGGATGCGGGCGGGGAAAACGGCGACGCCACCAATCCGCGCACCTTCGGGGCGCGCCTGGTCAGTGTCGACGGGACCAGGGTGGCAACCGGCCGGGACTTCGGGCCGGACGGGCAGCTCAAGGGCAATGGCGTGGTCGTCCTCGACGAGCCCTATGCCCGCCGCCTCGCCGAGGCGCTCGAGGGCGCCGATCTGGTGGTTTCCTCCGCGGAGGCCAAGCCATATACGCGTAAGCCATACGCGCCGTTCATGACCTCGACCCTGCAGCAGGAGGCGGGCCGCAAGCTGCGGTTCAATGCCGAGCGGACCATGCGGGTCGCGCAGCGGCTATACGAGAACGGCTACATCACTTACATGCGTACCGACTCGACCACGCTGTCGGAGTCGGCGATCGCCGCGGCCAGGTCGCAGGCGACCCAGCTGTACGGCGCGGAATACGTGCACCCGACGCCGCGGCAGTACACCCGCAAAGTGAAGAACGCGCAGGAGGCGCACGAGGCGATTCGTCCGGCGGGCGATACCTTCGCGACCCCGGGTCAGCTGCACGCGCGCTTGGACAATGACGAGTTCCGGCTCTACGAGCTGATCTGGCAGCGCACGGTCGCCTCGCAGATGGCCGATGCCAGGGGCACCACGCTGACGCTGCGGATCACCGGTGTCGCGGGTACCGGCGAGGAATGCGTGTTCTCGGCCTCCGGTCGGACCATCACCTTCCCGGGCTTCCTCAAGGCTTACGTCGAGAGTGTCGACGAGGAGGCGGGCGGTCAGTCCGACGACGCCGAATCCCGGCTGCCCGCGCTCGACGAGGGCGAGCGCGTCACGGCGGTGGAGCTGAATCCCGATGGGCACAGCACGAATCCGCCCGCGCGGTATACCGAGGCCTCGTTGATCAAGACACTCGAAGACCTCGGCATCGGTCGACCTTCGACGTATTCGTCGATCATCAAGACGATTCTCGACCGCGGATATGTGTACAAGCGCGGCAGTGCGCTGGTGCCGTCGTGGGTCGCCTTCGCGGTGGTCGGTCTGCTGGAGGCCTACTTCGGTCGGCTGGTCGACTTCGACTTCACCGCCGCCATGGAGGACGACCTCGATGCCATCGCCGGCGGTCGTGAGCAGCGCGGAAATTGGTTGTCCAGCTTCTATTTCGGTGGCGATCACGGTGTCGAGGGTTCGGTCGCGCGCTCCGGCGGTCTGAAGCGGATGGTCGGTGAGCAGCTCGATGACATCGATGCGCGCGAGGTCAATTCGATCAAGCTGTTCGTCGACGACGAGGGTCGCGACGTTGTGGTTCGGGTCGGTCGATTCGGACCGTATCTGGAGCGGATGGTCGCCAATCCCGATGACCCCGAAGGGGATTCGATATCACAGCGGGCGAATCTGCCCGATGATCTGCCGCCGGACGAGCTGACCGCGCAGGTCGCCGAGAAACTGTTCTCGACACCGCAGGAAGGACGCCTGCTCGGTAAGGATCCGGCGACCGGACACGAAATCGTCGCCAAGGAAGGACGTTTCGGTCCGTACGTCACCGAGATCCTGCCGGAGCCCGCGCCCGAGGACGCGCCCGCGCCCGCGAAGAAGACCGCGAAAAAGGCTGCGGCGCCTAAGCCGCGGACCGGATCGCTGTTCAAAGGTATGGATCTGGCGACGATTACGCTCGACGATGCGTTGAAGTTGTTGTCGCTGCCACGCGTTGTCGGTGCCGACCCGGCCTCCGGTGAGGAGATCACCGCGCAGAACGGACGCTACGGCCCATATCTGAAGAAGGGCACGGATTCTCGTTCGCTGGCCAATGAAGATCAGATCTTCACCGTGACGCTGGACGAGGCGCTCAAGATCTACGCCGAGCCCAAGCGGCGCGGACGCCAGGCCGCCAGTGCCGCGGCGCTGCGCGAACTCGGAAACGATTCGGCGACCGGTAAGCCGATGGTGATCAAGGACGGGCGCTTCGGTCCGTATGTCACCGACGGTGAGACCAATGCCAGCCTGCGCAAGGGCGACGAGGTCGAGTCGATCACCGACGAGCGGGCCTCGGAGCTGCTCGCCGATCGGCGCGCGCGTGGTCCGGTGAAGAAGACGGCGAAGAAGGCGGCGGCGAAGAAGACTCCGGCCAAGAAGGCGACGGCGGCGAAGAAGACCGCAGCGAAGAAAACCACCGCCAAGAAGACGGCCGCGAAGAAGGCCTGACGGTTTCGTCGGTGCCTTGCCGTAGCCTCGCCCCGGTATCGGAGCATCGACCGGGAAGGGGCCGCCATGGCGATCGATCAGGAGCGCGAAGATCTCATCCTCGCGCTCGACAGTCAGCGCGCGCTGTTTCGAATTACCCTGCGGGGTATCGACGAGCAGCAAGCGCGGCAGCGCACGACCGTCAGCGAGTTGACCCTCGGTGGGCTGCTGCACCATGTCGTCAACTGCGAGCGGCACTGGACAAAGGTCATCGTCGAGCGCGATGAGACGGCCGAGCAGGAACTGGCCGAATTCGAGGGTGAGTATCTGATGGCGCCCGACGATACGGTTGCGGGACTGCTGGCCACCTGGGACGAAGTGGCGGAGGCGACCGCGAAGCTGATTCGCACCGATCCGGATCTGAGCACGTCCATCCCGACCCCGACGACACCGTGGACGCCCGACCGCGAGTGGTGGACCGTGCGCTTCACCCTGCTGCACGTGCTGCGCGAGATCACCCACCACAGTGGGCATGCCGACATCATTCGAGAGGCGCTCGACGGCGCGAACACCACTTATCAACGAGTGTGATCGACGGCAGTATGGATGCCATGGACCTCGAGTGGATTCGCCTCGCGGGCTATGAGAACCTGCCGGGTAGTCCGCATCCGTTGGCGGGTGTGCGCGGTTGACTGCGGGACCGGGGTATCGACTGGATGTCGGTTGCCGCCGATGGCATCGGCTGTGGGCCCGACGGTCATTGGCACGGTTGGATCGATATTCGGAGATCCGCGGCGGTGCCGCGCAGGCTCGGATCGCATCCCGATCAGCCGACCGCACGGCTGCTCGGACCGCCACCGGCAGGATGGCGCACGCCGCCGCGGAACGCCGATCAGCTGCGATCGTCACGCTCGGACGGCGCGAGGACGAGCCTGTCGGTGGGGATGGCTAGGGTGTACGGCGTGGCGGGTGTCTTCGATCGGCTGGTTGGGCAGGATGCGGTCGAGTCCGAATTGCGGGCGGCCGCGGTCGCCGCGCGCGGAGGGGCCGGCAATGGTGCGATGACGCATTCGTGGCTGTTCACCGGGCCGCCCGGATCGGGGAGATCCGTTGCGGCGCTGTGTTTTGCGGCCGCGCTGCAGTGCACGGACGAGGGTGCGCCCGGCTGCGGTCGGTGTCATGCGTGCACGACCACGATGGCCGGAACGCACGGCGACGTGCGGCGGGTGATTCCGGAAGGGCTGAGCATCAGCACCAAGGAGATGCGCGAGATCGTGCAGATCGCCTCGCGGCGGCCGAGTACCGGTCGATGGCAGGTGGTGCTGATCGAGGACGCCGACCGGTTGACCGAGGCGGCGGGCAATGTGCTGTTGAAGGTGGTCGAGGAGCCGCCGGAGCGGACAGTATTCCTGCTGTGCGCGCCGTCGGTGGACCCGGAGGACATCTCCGTGACGCTGCGGTCGCGCTGTCGGCATGTGCATCTGGTTACGCCCTCGGTGCCCGCCATCGCGCTGGTGCTGCGAGAGCGCGACAAGCTCGACGAAAAGACCGCCACTTGGGCGGCATCGGTGAGCGGCGGCCACGTCGGGCGAGCTCGACGGCTGGCTACCGATGAGCAGGCGCGTGCTCGCCGGCAGCGGGCGCTGGCGTTGGTGGGTGCGGTTTCCCGGCCCGGTGCCGCTTATACGGCTGCGGATGAATTGGTGAAATCGGCCGATGACGAGGCGAAGCAGATGAGTGCGGCCCGTGACGAGCGCGAGCGCGACGAGTTGGCGACCGCACTCGGCGCGGGTGGCACCGGCAAAGGCGCGGCGGGCGCTACCCGAGGCTCGGCCGGTGTGCTCAAAGACCTGGAGCGCAGGCAGAAATCCCGCGCCACCCGCACCGGCCGCGATGCCCTCGACCGCGCGCTCATCGACGTAGCTGGTGTCTACCGCGATGCTCTCGCTGTCCGCTTCGGCGCCGCCCGCAACGGTTCCGGCGTCACCCTCACCCACCCCGATATGTCCGATCAGATCCACGACCTCGCCGACCGCGTCCGCCCCGAGGGCCTGCTGCGCTCCATCGAAGCCGTCCTCGCCTGCCGCGAGGCCCTCGACCTCAACGTCAAACCCCGTTTCGCGCTCGCCGCCATGGTCGCCACCCTCATCTCCGCCCAATCCGCCTAGCCGATTTCGATCGGCACCCAGCCGTCGCCGCGTTTCACTCGTAATGAAGAGGTCGGGGGATTCGACCCGCCTCAATGCTCGACCGGCAGGTTATGCAGCCGACCGAGAGACCGGCTGGAAGCCGCCGCCGGGTCTGCCGATCGCGCTGCGATGACCTCCCGTTTTCGCGATCCGACCGCCGAGACGATAGACTCGCCACGCCGAAAGGCACGCCGCCTTAGCTCAGTCGGTAGAGCGCTTCACTCGTAATGAAAAGGTCGGGGGTTCGATTCCCCCAGGCGGCTCCAAGTCAGAGGATGTTTTTGGTGGCTTCAGGACCACTGTTCGAGAACCCCGGTGTGCCAACGTTCGGGAGAATTTCCTGTTGAACGCCTGCTTGTTGGCTTCGGATCTTTGGGTTGTGGGTCGCTGAGAGACAGTGAGATTGGTAGCCCGAGCAACACCAGGATTACTGCGGCGATGGCTATCAGCTGGCTGGCGCGAAAGGGATCGCACTGCGCCGATACCCCAGTAGCCGGAGACCGGCAGGCGCGTACCGATGCCGAGTGTGCCCGGGTGCGGCCGGTGAAATTGGCGATCTCGAGCCCCGACACGGTGACTCCGACGATGCCGCGCATGCTCAGCGTGATCCCGAGTGCCACGCACGCCCATGTGCCGTAGCGGACCAAGCGGGCTGGCAGTCACGATGAATCGCACGCTGCGCGTATCGCGCGCCCACAGCGCGGGCCGGGCCGCACCCTGATTCACAGCCGCACGGTACCGGCATTCGATATCGTGTCCTGCATTCAGGATTCTGCCGCAACTTCGATCTGCTGAGACAGCCGAAGGACGTGCATCGACTATGCCTGTTGATCGTCGTGGTTTTCTCAGATGGAGCGGCGTGGCCGTACTAGGTGGTGCGGGGGCGAGTACCGCCACGGTGACCGGGTGCTCGCGCCCGCAGTCGGGCCCAACGAGCAACGCCGACTACACGTTGCACATCGTTCGTAGCCGGATCGAGGTAGCCCCGGGCCGGACGGTGTCGACCACCACCTACAACGGTCAATTCCCCGGCCCGCTGCTCAGATTCACTGAAGGTGAGCAGACCACCATCGATGTCCACAACGACACCGACACCCCTGAGCAACTGCATTGGCACGGGCAACATTTGTCCGTCGATGTCGACGGCTCGGCTGAGGAAGGCACACCGTTCATCCCGGCCCACGGCATGCGCCGCATCGTCTTCACCTGCGGCCCGGCCGGGCTCCGCTTCTATCACACCCACCTGACTCCCGGCGCGGATCTGTCCGGCGGTCAGTACAGCGGCCAAGTCGGCCCGGTCTTCATCGAATCGAAACAGCATCCCGGAGCCTACGATCAGGAGATCTTCCTGACGCTCAAGGAATTCGAACCCGCGCTGAGCCGAGAGGACGACATGCCCGGCGACTTCCTCGCCGGTGAACCCATACCGGAACTGAGTGACCGCGGCGAGGCCGCGATGGCCGCGTCACTTGCGCTGGGCACCGCGCACGGCTACGAGGTCGGCTACCGCACGTTCAGCATCAACGGCCGCGCCCTCGGCCATGGTGACCCGATCCGCGTCGAATCCGGTGAACGGGTCCTGCTCCATGTGCTCAACGGCAGCGCAACCGAAACCCGCAGCCTCGCCCTGCCCGGCCACACCTTCACCGTCATCGCCCTCGACGGCAACCCCGTCCCGAACCCGGCTCAGGTGCCGGTGCTGTGGCTCGGTGCCGCCGAACGCATCTCGGCGATCGTGGAGATGACCAACCCCGGCGTGTGGGTGCTCGGCGACACCGCCGACGACGACCGCGAGAACGGCATGGGCATCGTGGTCGAGTACGCCAACCGCACCGGCGATCCGCAATGGGTCACGCCGCCACCGTTCACCTGGGACTACCGACTGTTCACCACACCCGACCGGACCGCGGCGGTACCGGATCAGGTGATCGACATGCTGATCGACAAACGTAACGCCGCCCGCAACGGGTTCAACGAGTGGACGATCAACGACACTCCATTCTCGATGGCGGCCGGACAGCCCGTCTTCGACCTCGCTCAGGGCAAGCGGTACCGGCTGCACCTGCGCAACGCCACCGACGACATCCACCCCATGCACCTGCACCGGCACACCTTCGAAATCACCCACGCCGCAGGCACACCCACCGCCGGAGTACGCAAGGACGTCGCGATGCTCGGCGGCTATCAGGTGATGGATATCGACTTCACCGCCGACCAGCCCGGCCTGTCGCTGCTGCACTGCCACAGCCAACTGCACATGGACTTCGGGTTCATGGCTCTGCTGCACACCATCTGACCGGACACGGCTACGAAACCTGTTCCGCCGCAACATCGGTCGTTAACGACCTAGCCCGAGCACCGCGGATGATGATCGCGTCGATAGACCAGCGGCCGGGGCCGATCCACAACAGGAATATCAGGCCGCACAGCATCGCGAAATCGGTGCGTGCGTCGTGCGCCATCCCCCAAAAGCCTTGCACGCCTTGGAATCCACCCGGACGCAGCTCGCGTAGCTTGGTCAGCAGGATCGCCAAAATAATGTCGATGAGCAGCGGGATCGCCGCCAGGCGTGTCAGCAACCCAATCACAATCAGTGTGCCGCAAACGATTTCGACCAGACCGTCCAGGTTCGCGAAGAACATCGCGGCGGGGATACCGATCTTGTCGAACCGACCGGGCCCCAGCTTGTCCGGGTACAGAAACTTCTGGATCCCCTCACTGAGGAACACCAACCCGACCGCCACCCGAATACAAACCACCGCGCCTGGCCCATCAGCACCCAGCAGCTCCGCCCACGACCTCCGACTCGATCCAGCCACCGTGACATCGCCTCCCGATATCGCAGATCACCGCCGCGCCGAGCCTACCCACAACCGGTAGCGCTCGGGCTACCGACGTTGGCGGGCCGGACCGTTGATGTCAGGATTCGCGCGGGGGTACCGGGCCTTACCGCCCGATATCCTCATGTCCACCTTCTACTCCGGCTACAGGGATCGATAGCCCCGACCGAGCGAGAGCGGCGAACGGACTCACCCGCTCCGAATGGGACCCTGTCTCCAAACGACCCCTGTTCAAACCCGCCGCCGCGCACATCCGTCTGCTCTGCGTCGACTGTGGATCCGGGTCGGGTGCGCTGGGCCGGGATTGAGCGAATTTCCACTCCGGTGGCCCCAGCCACGCCGTACTCTCGAGTGGCATTGCCTCATGAGAGAGAAACCCACCGGTTACGAATTCAGGAGGTCGACATGCAAATCCAGGACAAGACCGACACCCGCACCTTCGCCATCGATCTAGGCGAGTTCAGGGCGGAAATGGTGCAGGACGTGATGGGTATAAGCCAGCCGTCGGAGGGCACGCTGGGCGAGGTGCAGATCACCCGGGGGCTCGACCGGAGCAAAGCCTTCACCGATTGGATCGAGTGCGCGTTGGTCGACGGCGGCGTGGATTCCCCCAGACAGGACATCACCATCACCGTGATGAACGCTGAAGAAAAGCCTCTCCAGCGGTTTCGCTTGCTTCGCGCTTTCCCGACCAGTTGGACGGAGCCTTCGTTCGACGCTGACAATACGGAGCCAGCGCGTGAGTGCGTCACCGTCGCCTACGAAGAGATGAGATTTGAGCGGTAGAGTCGGCGCGGCTTCTTCTCGCGAGTCCGCCCGGTCGAGACGCGCGTAAGAGCGCCCGACACGCGGTCTCCGTCGCGGCGCTGGAGCGGCCCGCGCTGGTCTACGGCGGGCCGACTCGGCGGCCCCTCATCGGCGAAGGGTTGCCGCCGCGCCGAGCGCGCCGTCGCGGCGAATTCCTCGGCGAGACTGTCGCGCATCCGCATATGCGTGTTGCCAATGAGCTCACCTGCACCGGCGGTTTCGGTTCTGTTTTTGCGGGCACGCCTGGCATAGATCCAACCCGTGAGTGTTCGAGTTCGAGGAGTTGCGGTGACTACTGATGCGATCGTCTTGTTGCGGGAAGACCACAAGGAGATTCGGAAACTGTTCCGTGATTTCGAGAAGGCGGGCGATGGTGCGCACGCCGCGAAGGGACGGTTGGTCGACAAGATCATCGAAGCGTTGACCGTGCACACCTACCTCGAAAACGAGTGCATGTATCCGACGGTGCGCAAGCTCGTGCCCGAACTGGAAGACGACATCCTCGAATCCTATGAAGAGCACCATGTCGCCGATGTTCTCGTGATGGAGTTGGCGGCGATGAAGCCCGAAGATGAACGCTTCACCGCCAAAGTCACCGTTCTGATCGAAAGCGTCGATCATCATATCGATGAGGAAGAGGGAGCCTGGTTCCCGAAGGTGCGAGAGCAGTTGGGGCGCAAGCAGCTTCAGGAGATCGGTGCGCAGATGATCGAGTTGCGGAAGACGGCTCCGCGTTCGCCCGCGCGACCTTCGGCAGTGCAGAAGGTGCTCGATTCGGTGATAGCGTGACCGCCTGGATTCCTGTCGCCGCAGCCGGGGCGGTGGTCACAGCCGGTGGTTGCCGCTGTCGCGTAGCTGGTCGCGTTCTGCGGTAAGTGCGGTGTTTGCGTCTTCGAGGTCGAGGATGCGGGCGATCCCGGCGAGGTTGATCCCTTGCCCGGCAAGAGTGGTGATGCGCGCCAGCCGCACCAGATCGTCGCCACTGTAGCGGCGGGTGCCGCCGGGGCTGCGGGCAGGAGCGATCAGCCCGTGCTGCTCGTACAGGCGCAGCGTTTGTATTCCGATCCCGGCGAGTTCGGCGGCCACCGAAATCGCATACACCGCCTGACCCGATCCGGGCAGGTGCCGGTCGTGTCCACCTAGTGACATTTCGCTCCTCGCTGTCTTCGACTTCAGATTACCTCTCGCAGGTACTTGCACTCTCCTGGGTCGAGTGCTACATAATATCTATGTCAGATGACATAGGTTATCTGGTTTCCCTTCGATCGAGAATGGAGTGAACTGGAGGTGGCGACCATGCTGATGCGCACCGACCCCTTCCGCGATCTGGATCGTTTGACCCAGCAGGTGTTCGGCACGCCGGCCCGCCCGGCGGCGATGCCGATGGACGCCTGGCGCGAGGGTGACGACTTCTTTGTGGAGTTCGATCTGCCCGGCATCGACCCGGATTCGCTGGATCTGGATGTCGAACGCAACGTGGTCACGGTGCGCGCTTCGCGCCCGGAACTCGACCAGGGGCGGTCGATGATCGCCGCCGAACGCACCCGCGGTGTGTTCAGCCGCCAGCTGTTTCTGGGCGAGAACCTCGACACCGACCAGATCCGCGCCGACTACCGCGACGGGGTACTGCGGTTGACGATCCCGGTCGCGGAGAAGGCCAAACCCCGCAAGATCGAGATCGCCCGCGGCGACCACGAACGCCAGGCGATCAACGCCTGACCCGGGCGAAAGCGCTTCGGCGTTGAGCATCGCATCGAGCCGACCGCGAGCGGAGCAGCCCCACCGACTCAATGTGCGGCGGCCCCCCGCCTATGCCGGCGACCCAGCGCAGCCCGCCCGCACCCGGGTTTTCCCGGCATCCGACCAGCCTCGATGAAAGCGAGGTGATGCCCGTACTTACCGCAGGAAAACGTTCTCGCCGGTGGCGGGACGTGCCCGCCGGCCGCGCCGCGAGCACCGACTGACCGGGGATTCCCCGGTCGGCGTGCACAGCCACCGGAGGTGGCACAGCAGGCAGGCACCGTCCCCGCCCCGCGCGGGGCGCGTCACAACAGTCAGTCAGATTCCTTCCGTCGACGGGTGGGCCCGGTCGGCACACTTCCGGGCTCACCCGGCCCCCTTCCACCTGACGATCACGTTCGAGGAAGGAAACCGCGATGCCCACACCCCCGGCAGGCAGCGACCTCGATCGCGCCGAGCAGAACACCCCCGTCCGTGCCAGCGACCCCGACATCGGCCTGGACACCACCACGCTGCACCCACTCGCCGAACGCGTACGCGCCGCCTTCGATTCCGCCGCGATGTACGACCGGATCGACCAAGCCTGGTTCACCCCGCCCGACACCGACGACGACTACGACTGCCTCGCTACTGATCACCGTGCCCGGTAAGAGCCTCTACCGGCCCGTTGTGAAAGACGATCGCCTGTGAACACCGAAACACCCACCAGCACATCGACATCCACATCGGCCACTGGTCACGACGCGGACATCGTGCGATGGCCCGACCCCAGCCCTTTGCAAAAATGGTGGACCGAGGTCATGGACGGCGCCTTGATGCCCTCATCCCGCCCCGCCGTCTGACCGCGGCCCGCCGCCAGGCTTTTCGGTTCGAAATCGCTTGTTCGTTCGGCGTGGTCACATTGTCGACGGATATGCCCAGCGTCATCCAGGATCGTCGCCGCGGAAGCTGCGTGCCATCACATCGTCAGGGTGCCTAGGCATCGCGAACCCGCTGCCACTCACTCGTGCCCGACGGTCTGCGGCGGGGCTTGAATGCGCGGCGACCGCAGGTTATGTCGGGCCGCCGCCGACCCGACCGGCCCCCGGGTGCCGGTACGGGGCGATGCCGATGTGGGCGTCGGATAGTAGTTCGGCCAGGCCGACTTCCAAGTGTTCGGCGGTCCTCCGCAGACCGATCGCTACTGTCCGCGCGGGGGTGTCCGCGCTGCTTTCTAGTCGGATCGGGGCGGTGGCCATCCCGTCGATATCGATGCGACAGATGTATGCCGAATCCTCCGCCGACTGGTCTGGGCAGGGCCTCCCGATCGTGATGAGGACCCGCTTGCCACCCACGGCGAGGGTTCTGGTGGCCAAGACCGAACCGCTCCCGGAAGTCATAGCGCCACACTATGGCGGTTCGGCGGATTGCCAGCTATTCGACAGCGTGGCGACACGCCCGAGCGTCAGCAGCGCCTAGTGCTGGGCCTCGTCCACGATCCAGGTGGCGATCTGGGTGCGGGAGGTGAAGCCGAGTTTGCTCAGGATGTGTTCGACGTGGTGCTGTGCGGTGCGTTGGGAGAGCACGAGTTTCGCGGCGATCTGTTTATTGGTGAGTCCTTGGGCAACGAGGAGCGCAACCTCCCGCTCACGCTTGGTCAATGCCATGCCGGAATCGTGTGCGGTGGCGGGCGGCAGTTCCCCCAGGGCGTAGGACACCGCGGCGCTCAACCCCATGGCCTGGCCGCGCCGGAAGGCGGCATCGAATCTTCGGTCGCCGAGCCTGCGGCGGGTGATGCGGTCGCATTCGTCGTGATAGGGGGATAGCTCGTTGAAGAAGGTCGCGACACCTGTGGCGGAGCGCAACAGGGCTTCGGCGGCACCCATCAGAATGGCCGAGCGTTCACCATTGCCGGCGGTCCAGGCCAGTGCCTCGATATCGGGCGCCGCGACGAGGGGGCTGGGTATGTGTCGGCTGACTCGCAGCGATTCCAGCAGCACTTCTTCTACGTGCGAACGCTCGCCCTGCTGCCATGCGGACATGCCGATCGCCCACAGCGTGCTCGACCGGAACAGCGATTCGCCGCACGCTTCGGTGATGGAAAGTAGCTGCTCGCGATATTCGATCGATCGCTTTGTATCTCCCCGGAGTGCGCATGCCCAACCGAGTATGGACAACGCGGAGATGTACAGATGTCCTCTCTTATTCGATTCGAATATCGCGAGGGTGGGCTCGACCAGCGAGTCTGCCCGATCGTGTGCACCCCGATACAGCGCCAGGGTTCCCTCGGCGAATGCGGCCAGCGCCTTGGTGGTGGGAGCGGGGTCCTGTTCGGCCAGTGTGCATGCCTGTTCCACGATGACGGCCGCGCGCTCCAGGTTCCCCTGTACCGCCGCCATGATCGTGCTCGTCTGTAGTGCTTTGACGCGATCGGGTATCGAGTGCGCGTCGGGGTGGGACAAGGTGCGGTCGAGCCAGCGTCGGCCTTCGCCGTACTGGCCGCGAAAGCTCCAGAACAGGTAGAGGGCGGCGGCGGTGCGCAACCCGGCCTCGGCCGACTCCGAGCTCGCATCGGACACGCAGAACTCCAGCGCCTCCCGCAGATTCGGTTGTTCGCGGTCGAGCCGCGCGAGCAAATCGAGTTGCCGGTCGCTGATCCACCCTGCCTCCGTGTCCACGGCCAATCGCTCGTACCAGTCGCGGTGTCCTCGACGCAGCTCCCGGTATTCGCCGGTCTCCTGCAGCTTCTCCCGACCGTAGTCGCGCATGGTCTCGAGCATCCGGAAGCGCACGAGGCCATCCGGCTCCTCCCGAATCACAATCGACTTGTCCACCAGCGAGGACAGCACATCGAGCAGCGTCCCGGCCGCGAGGTCGGCACCGCACACCTGCTCGGCGGCGTCGAGTTCGAAGCCGCCGGCGAATACCGATAGCCGGGCCCACATTCGCTGCTCGGGCGGCGTGCACAGCTGGTAGCTCCAGTCGATGCACCACCGCAGCGTCTGCTGTCGGGTCGGCGCGGTGCGGCTACTGCGGGTGAGCAGCGCGTACCGGTCGGTGAGCCGCTGCAGGATCTGCTCCGGCGACATCGCGCGCATCCGCGCCGCCGCGAGTTCGATCGCCAGTGGCAATCCGTCCAGTCGGGAACAGATCCGGGCGACGGTGGTCTTGTTGTCCTCAGAGAGTTCGAATCCCGGCACCACCGCCGCGGCGCGGTCGGCGAACAGGGTCACGGCGTCGTATTTGGGCAGTCCACGCAACGGCGGCTCGAGGTCCGGATCCGGGACGGCCAACGGCAGCACGCGCACCGTCGCTTCCCCGGCGATATCCAGCGGCTCGCGGCTGGTGACGAGAATCCGCAGATTCGGACAGGCCAGCAGCAACGTCTCGACCAGCTCCGCCGAAGCCGCGATCACTTGTTCGCAGTTGTCGAGTACCAGCAGCATTTCCCGCGAGCTAAGGAATTGGATCAGCACGTCGAGCAATGGCTGGTCGGACTGGTCGATCAGGCCGAGGGTGGCCGCCACGATCTCGACCAGCATCGACGGGTCGTGCACATCGGCCAGTTCGACAACCCAGACGCCATCGGCGAAATCGCGTCGAGCGTTCGCCGCCGCGCGCAGCGCCAAGCGGGTCTTCCCGACGCCACCGATCCCGGCCAACGTCACGAGTCGGCACGTGGCCAACAGATTCTTCACCTCCGCCGTCTCGGCGCGGCGGTCGACGAAACTGGTCAGCTCCAGCGGCAGCACGCCGGTGCGGCCTCCCGTTATAGGTGGCTGGGCCCATACCCGGACTGGTGCGGCGTCCTCGAACCCGGACGCGCTCGAATCAGCCGTGACGGGTGTGGTCGCGTCGCGGCGGGTCCGGAGTGGATCATCCGTTGTCATCAGCGGCGGGCAATCCACTCGGCATGTGCGCGAGCACCGGGCGCCATGCGCTCACCTTTCGACAATGCCCAGCGTATCGCCAACGAAGGTGAACGGATCGCGAGTTGTGGCTATATCAGGCGCTACCGGCGGGGAGTGCGGCAGGACTCATCTGCCACGCCTGTGTCAGGGCGTCCTTCAGCTGGCGCTTCAGCCCCCGCACATTGACGCTATCGGTCCGTCGCGGGTCCAGCGCCTCTTCCAGCATGTGCAGAAACCGTCGACGGGTCACACCGAAGGTCACCAGCAGTTCCCCGGCGGAGGCCCCGCCGAACGGTGCCCATCGGATCGCAAAGCTGATCAGGGATTTCGCCGCCGTGTCGACTGCCTTCGCGCCCTCCATGAGTTCACACTGGCGCAGCGATGTCCGCACCCACCACGCGTCGAAGCGATGCTCGACCTCGCGAGGATGTGTCGAGCGCACATCGATCGAAGCATTCGCACGCTGTGGCGCGGGTCGGACGCCGCCATCCGAATGAGGCTCCGCCGGGCAGACAGCGAATACCGGGAAACGATCCACCCGAGGATGGGGCTCGAATCGCACCCGGACCGGCTGATCCGAAACCGGTGCGACCTCTCCTTCGATCGTCGCGTACACCCATGGGCCCTCGTCGAGTTCCACGATGGCGATCGTCAACGGCACCACCTGGGCGTGCGGACGGCTCACAGTTCGGTGTACGAGCCGCCACGACACGACCGATCCGAGACCCGACGACGGCGACCATTCGAGATCCCAGGACCCACACGACGAACATTCGGCGGTCAGCGGCGGAAACAACTTGTTACAGGGCCCGCAGCGCCGAATCATCATGGTGTTTTCGGCCCCGATGGGCTTGTTGCTGGACTCGTATTTGTGCTCGGACATGGGAACCTCGGTGTGATAGCCATGAATGCTGTCCTCACCGAGCGTCCCGTCCGCGACGGCTGAATACGACGGTAGAATTACCCGGGGTATACCCATTTTTGCCGAGCGGTCCATCCCGACCGACATCGTTTGCCCAGGTCGAGCGTTATCGCACTCGGTGCGCCCGCGCCGTCCATGCGGCTATCTGTGCCCGGGACGAGTAGCCGAGTTTGCACAGGATGTTCTCCAGATGCCGGTCGATGGTGCGCGGCGACAGCACCAGCCGTTCGGCGATCTGCCGGTTGCTCAGACCCTGTGCGACGAACTCGGCCACTTGCCGCTCACGGGTTGTGAGCTCGGTGTTCTGCTGCTCGTCCGGCTCCTGCGCGGTCTGGTTGGGATCGAGTGCGTAGCCGATCGCCTGGGCGTGGTCCAGCGCCGCACCGCGCGCTGTTTCCGCGCGCTGCTCCGCCTGCCGCAGCGACTGGGTGAGAGTGCGCTCGCAGGCCGAGTGCTGTGCGCCCAGCTGTGGTCCGAACGCCGTGATCGAGGTGCCGATGCGTCGCCAGACCGATCCGACCGCGCCCATCAGTCGCGCCGCATGCCGGTATTCGCCGCGGGCGGCGGCGATCCAAGCCAGCAACTCCATCATCAGCGCCGCGCCCACGTGGTCATTGAATTCGCGCTGGATCTCCAATGCGGCGCGCGTCGACTCGACCGCCGTGCCGTAGTCCCCACGGACGTACTGGTCGTGGCCGAGGGCCCAGAGTGAATAGGATTTGGTCCACCGCTCATCCTGCTGGTCGGCCAGTTCGATGCCGCGGCGGGCCGTCGCGCCCGCGCTGCGGTCACCGGCGTGTGCCTGTGCCATGGCGAGTTGGAACAGGGTCATGCAGACCACGTCGTCATCGTCGGAGTAGTCCGCGACGGTCTTCTCGAAGGCCGCGATGGCCGGTGCGAGACGTCCAGGGAACGCTTCCGCCGTGCCGCGCAGACAGCTCACCCAGCCCAGCGAGTGGCGGTCACCCATCGCTGCCGCACCCGCCGCGCATTCGTCGAGCGCCTCGGTGGCCGCTTCGGTGTCGCCGAGCAGCAGCCGCACCCATCCCGCCACCCACAGCGCCGAGACCCGCTCCGGGCAGACGTCATCGGCGACGCGCAGCGCTCTATCGGTCCACCGGCGTCCCTCACCGAGGAACCCGTCGGCGCACCAGTGATAGCGCAGTGCGGTGACCAGTGCCAATGCCTCGCGGGCTGCGGTCGGTGTGCTCGTGGCCCAGTCCAGCGCCGCTTGGAGATTGTCGAACTCGGTGCGCAACTCGGCCAGACCGGCCGCTTGGCCTGGCCCGTTCCAGGCTCCGGCGATCCGCTCGGCGAGCGTGAGGTAATGGTCGCAATGCCGCTTGCACACGGAGTCGGTCGCGTCCCGCTCGGTCAGCCGTTGCCAGCCGTATTCACGGATCGTTTCCAGCATCCGATACCGCGGCGGGCCGTCGGTCGGCACCGGCGCCAGGATCGACTGTGCGACCAGGTGGTCGATCAGGTCCAGAATGCGTTCACGCGGCAGGTCGGGACCGGCGCATACGCCCTCGGCCGCGGCGAGGGTGAATCCGCCGCTGAATACCGACAACCGCGCCCACAGCAGCTGTTCGGTCGGCAGGCACAGCTCGTAGCTCCAGTCGATCAGCGCCCGCAGCGTTCGCTGCCGCGGTACAGCGGCTCGGATAGAGCCGGCCAACAGCACGAACCGATCCTCGAGTCGGTCCAGCACCGCGGACAGCGACAGTGACCGCAGCCGGGCCGCGGCGAGCTCGATCGCGAGCGGAATCCCGTCCAGACGCTCGCAGACCCGCGCCACCACATCCGCGTCACGTTCGGTCAGGGTCAAGTCCGGGCGCACTGCCCGAGCGCGCTCTACCAGCATCGCCGGCGCATCGTAGGCGGCCAGCGCGCCGAGCGTCACCGGATCGTACGGGCTCGGCATCGACAGCGTCGGAACCGTGTATACGTGCTCGCCCGCGACGCCCAGCAACTCGCGACTGGTGGTCATAATGCGCAGGCCGGCACAGGATCGCAGTAGCAGATTGCAGAGCGCGCTGCACGCGTCGACCAGGTGTTCGCAGTTGTCCAGCACTATCAACGCCTGCAGATCGGCCAGGTGCTCGACGAGCTGTTCCTCGATGGTCCGGTTCGATACGTCCACGATCGCCAGGCTGGTCAGCACCGTTCGCGCCACCAAATCGGGATCGCCGACGGCGGACAGATCCACCAGCCATACCCCGTCCGGGAACGACCGGCCGGAAATGGCTGCGACCTCGCTGGCGAGCCGAGTTTTCCCGACTCCGCCCACACCGGTGAGCGTGACCAACCGTGCCGTCGCGAGCAGCTCCCGGACCTCGCGGATCTCCCGTTGCCGTCCGACGAAACTTGTCACCGCGAATGGCAGGTTACCGACCACGCGAGTGGGCCTACTTCGCCCCATGAGACCCAATCTAGCCGTGCCCGGGGCGGTGCGAGGGCACGCTTTGCGAAGGTCGTCTCCGAAGCGATCGCTAACTGATCGAACCTCAGCGAGGGATGCGGTTTGCGTACCGAGCATGCGCGAGCTGCGGATATGGGTGGCGAAGTGGGTGTTTCTACCCATGTCTGTGCACGGCGGATCTGTGACGCTCAGGAAAGCCGTTGTGAGCAGGAGGTCGACCTTGACATCTCACCGAGGGTGCCCGATCGATAAGGGTCGCCAAAAGCGCGAGCTACATTCAAGACAACCAGGAGTCGGCGATGGATAACGTATGCCGCACCGAAGTCGACGGCCTGCGTGTGACATGGCGGTTGATCCAGAATCGGCTGATCTCGATCGTCGCCGTGCACGACGCATACGACGCCGCGCCGGTTCTCTCGTTCGGTCCCGCCGCTTATCCGGACCTCGTGCAAGCACGAGAACTTCATCCGGGACTGACCCAGTTGTGGGACGCGGTTCGCCGCGACTTCTGGAACACACTCATTCCGCCACGCCCGAATAAGGGCAGACAATGGCAATGGTCGTGACGACTGCTGCGCTCCCTGAAGCCTCGTCACCGATCGTTGAACCATCCAATCGGGCCGGTATCGGAACTCGGGTCGCCCATCCGCTGCTGCGCGGCACCGTCGGGTTCGGGTTGGCGACCCTGGCGCTGTTGGGTGGCAACGGTCGATTCGAGCAAATGCTCTGGCTCAGCCGTCTGATCGAGCTACCGGCCGCCGCGCTCGTCCCCCCGAACGGCACCAAACGCCGGACCGTTCAGTTGGGGAACTTCCGCGCCGAATGGTTGTGGCACAACGATCTGCCCGACCCGCGGCAGCAACAAGATTCGGCACTGCTGTACTTCCACGGCGGCGGGTACATCAGCGGCGGCCTGAATACCCATCGGCGCCTCGTCGCCAAAATCGGGCGCGCCAGCGGGATGCCCGCATTCAATGTCGACTACCGACACCTACCAGGCGCGCATTTCACCGAGACTCTCGATGACGCCGTCGCGTCCTATAAATACCTGCTCGAACAGGGATTCCAACCCGAACGCATCATCGTCTCCGGTGACTCGGCAGGCGGCGGACTCGCCTTCGCGCTGGTGCTGGCAATCCGGGAACGCGGGTTGCCGATGCCCGGCGGTCTCTCCGCGATCGCACCGTGGGCCGACTTCGATCCGACGACCCGCAATGCGCACCCCAACCGGCACCGCGATTCCTACATACCCACTCGGATACTGGAAACAATCGCGCGCCGCGGCGTCGCCCTCGATGGCGAACTCGATCCGATGTGGTCGCCGGTCAACCACGACTTCACCGGTCTACCACCGGTGCTGATCCAGGTGGGCTCCACCGAATGCCTGCTGCCCGACGCGGAGCTGCTGGCCCTGCGCTGTGCCGAAGCGAACGTCCCGGTGCGGCTGCAGATCTGGGACCGTGCACCGCACGTCCATCACGTCGCCGCGGATCTGCTCTCCGACGCCCGAGCTGCGATCAACGACCTGGGGCAGTTCCACCGCCAGATCGTGGATTGACGCGCAGACACGGTCCGGTAATCAAGCCGGGTATCTCGGTCCGGGAATTACGGTGCTGTCATGACCAACCCGGAAGAGGCGAGTCCTCGTCGGTCGCGTGTGCGTGTCTGGCTCGCACCGGCGGTCGTGGTGTCGCTGCTGATGGCCTTACTGGCCACGATGTATCTCGCGTATGTCGTCGATCCGTCGAAGCATCTGCACGGCTTTCCGATCGCGCTGGTCGATCAGGACAGCGGGGATGTGATCGGCGGGAAGCCGACCAATGTGGGCAAACAGATCAGCGACGCGCTGGTACAGCAGACTCCGAGCGACAAGATCGATCTGCGGGTGCTCGGCATCAACGAGGCACAGCAGCAGTTGAATTCGGGCAATGTGTACGGGGCGATCGTCATTCCGAGCGATTTCACCAAGCGGCTCGGCGTTTTCGCCACCGCCGGCGTGCTGCCCGGCGATGTCACTCAGCCGATCATCACGGTGTACACCAATCCGCGGTCCGGTGCGTTCTCATCGCAGGTCGTGCAGACGGTCGCCGGTAACGCACTCACGCAGGCGAACCAGACGGTCGGCAAGCAGCTCACCGAGACCGTGCAGACCCAGCTGCGATCATCCGGATCGGCGCCGGAACTGGTCGGCCTCAGTCGGCTGATGTTGGCCAAACCGATCGATGTGGTCGTCACCCCGTTCCATCCACTGCCCTCGGGTACGGGCGGAGGTCTGACGGCCTTCTTCTACACGATGCTGGTGCTGTTGGCCGGATTCACCGGCGCCATGGTGATCAATGGGATGGTCGATTCCTCGCTCGGCTTTACACCGACCGAATTCGGTCCCTGGTACGTGCACTATCCGCCGACGCCGATTTCCCGATTGGGAACGCTGCTGCTGAAATGGGGCGTGATCACCGGCAGCGCGCCGGTTGTGGCCGGGATATTCATGGCGGTCGGGCATTGGCTCGGTATGCCGATCGAGCGGCCGCTGCTGCTGTTCCTCTACAGCGCCTTCGCGATCATCGCGGTCGGCGTCACGGCGCTGTCGATCGTGTCGGCGCTCGGCACCGCAGGGCTGCTGGTCAACCTCATCCTGTTCATCGTGCTCGGTCTGCCCTCCTCCGGTGGCACCATTCCGATCGAGGCGATCCCGAAATCCGTTGCCTGGCTTGCCGATTTCGAACCGATGCATCAGGTGTACCTCGGGATCAGGGCAATCCTGTACTTCAATGCCGACGGCTCGGCCGGACTGAACCGCGCGATCTGGATGACGCTGCTCGGCCTTGTCATCGGGCTCGTCCTCGGCGGTGTCGTCACCCGTTACTACGACCGGAAAGAACTGCACCGCGCACCAGCCAAGAGCTGATGGTCAGTACCAGTGGTGTTGCTGCCAAAATGCCCACGCGCCATCAGGGCTGCCGTAACGGTCGTTCATGTAGTCATAGGTCCAGCGGATTTGGGTGAGCGGGTTGATGCGCCAATCCGCGCCGTGGGTTTGCATTTTTTCGGCGGGCAGTGCTTGGCCGAGGCCGTAGGCGCCGCTTTTCGGATTGATGGCGAAGACGTCCCAACCGCTTTCGTGGGTGATGACGGCGTCGAAGGCCGGGAATTGGTGGAGTGGGACGACTGTCAGGGCGAGGGCCCTGGTGCCCAAGCGGATCAGTGAGGCCGCGAGTCCGACAGTGGTTGTGACAGTGTCGTGTGAGCTGGCCGCGGGCGTGACGGCGGTATCGTCGTCGCTCTCTTCGACGGGCGTGGCAAGGGCGTCATCCAGGCCGTCGGTGGATGTGGTGACGCTGTCGTCCCACGAGTCTGCTGAAGGGGTGACCCTCTCGCCCGGACCGTCTGCGGGGGTGATGGGACTGTCGGGGGCGTCTGCGGGCGTGATGGCGTTGTCGGGGGTGTCGGCGGTTGTGGCGGCGTTGTCGCCCGGACCGTGTGCGGGCGTGATGGCACTGCTGTCAGCGGCATTGGCGGATGCGTTGCCGTTCAGCCCGTTGGCGGATGTGGGGACGCCGCTGTTCGGGTTACTGACGGGCGGGGTGGCCTGTGTGGCGACCCCTTCGGGGAGCGTGGTGGCGCCGTCGTTCAGATCGTCTGCGGAAGTGGTGGCGCTGTGGCTCAGTCCGTCGGTGGGAGTGGTGGTGCTGTCGCCCGGACCGTCGGCGGAGATCGGGGCACTGTTCGGAGCATTGGCGAACGTAACGACGCTGTCGCCCAAACCCTCGGCAACGGCTGGACCGGCACAAACCATGAGGGCACCGACCGCAATGGCGGCCGCGGCAACGCGCAGCATCGATTTCGCTCCTTAGTTGTGTTTGCCTTCCGTATCGATGGGTGTCATGAGCTCGCGTTCACCAGGTCGATGCCATTACCGACAATCGAATCGACGACGATGCTCGGCTGACCGGGTAGCCAACGGTCGAAGGCCACGCGGCGGGCATCGAGGGTGCGCTCACTCTCGGCAACGATTTCCACCCTGAATCCGGCCTTTTCGGCGAGGGACTCGGTGTCCGCGGCGCGCTCGCTGTCGGTGCTGGAGAAGATGGGGCGGTCGTCATTCATCCGGACTCCGGCGTATATGTCCGGGTATGCGGGGCGGGCCTGCTGTGTGAATTCGGCCAGCCGCCGGGCGCTTTCGGCGCGTGCGAGATATTCGTGCGCATCGATTCCCAGGTCACTCTCGACGGCCGCGATCAATCCGGGCGGCAGCGGGGCGCTGGCGGGCTGTGGCGCGGCCGCGGCCGGATACGCGATCGAACCCGCCATTGCCAATGCCGCAGAGCAGTCGAGCGCTGATCGCCGTCTGCGAATACTCGACATCACCGAGCCGTCTCCTGACTACGCGCCGAAGTATTCGATGACGCTATGTCACATGCGCCACAAAACGGACTATTTGCTTACGTAGCGTGTCGGTAGCCGCGCCGGTCGATGTCTCCGATGCTTACGCCGGGCAACTCGCCGACGCGCGGAGAACGTTGAACTACCGACTATGCACCGCTCGGGAGGATCGCACCGACCCATCGCCACACCGCCGACAATAGGAGGAAGCCGAGCTGCTGCTGCGTCTCGGAAGCGTTTTCGTACCGGTTATCGGTGCGTTGCTCGGTTCGATCTTCGCCATCTAGCCATTACAGCCGAACGCGGGTCGGACAAGGCCTCCGGCCCGCGTTCGGGTTTACTATGTCAAGCCGAGTCCGTGGGAAAGGACCGGCCACGATCGCTTCAATTCATCTTCCCAATAACCCCAGGAATGTGTTCCCTCATCGAAGTTGTAGGTAGCCGGAATGTCGAGTGATATAAGCTTCGCCTGCAGATTCTTCATGCAGTAATTGGCGGCTGCTTCGATCACGCCACCGAGCAGAACCTGATTTGTCAGTCCGTCGAGGCCGGGTTCGGCATGCGCCCCGTCCAGCATGTCATATTTTCCGGGCAGGCCATTGCCCGACGAAAGATAGAGGTCGATGCCACGCAATTTATCGGCGTGCAGGTATGGATCATTTTCCGTCCATTCGGGCGAATCGACCGGGCCCCACATGTTATCGGCGTTTCCGCCACCCCAGGCGATCACGAGCTTCAGGAACCTGGAACCGATCGGATCGCTTGTCTGCGCGCAGCCGCTATATGCGGCAGCCGCCCGGTAGAGGTCGGGTCTGGCAATGGGCAATGCCAACACTGTTGCGGTGGAAGCGGAAATTCCCGCGATCGCATTGACTCCGTTGGTGCCCAGTGCGGCATTGATCAGCGGTGGCAATTCATCGGTCAGATAGGTCTTCCATTTATTGCGACCCAGTACCGGGTCGTCCTCGCGCCAGTCGGTGTAGTAACTGAACCTGCCGCCGATCGGCTGGACCAGATTCACATTCTTATCCGACATGAACTGCCGAGCGTCGCTCTGCGCCTGCCAGGACGCGTCGTCCTGGCCACCGCCCGCGCCGTTCAGCAGATACAAAGTCGGCCGTGGAACCGAGCCGTCCGTGGGACGTTGGACCTCGACCGGGAATTCAGCATCCATCGCCGCGGAATAAACCTGTAGTCGGGTATTCCGGTCGTCGATGTACTCGACGTCGGTTATGCGCGAACCATCCTCCGAAACCGTATCGATGGAAATCGTCGCGGACATGGTGACCTGGTCGGCAAATGCCGTCGGCGTGCCTAGCGCCGTACCGACAAGCATCCCCACCAACGCGATGCCGACTACCGATCTGGATACTCCTCCGATTTCGCCCCTGTTCATACCCAAGCTTTTAGCATCGAGTTTCCGGCCGGTGCCGGACCGACACGTCGCCGACGGGTCCGAACCAGGTACGGCCGCGGTGCACCAGCGTTAATATGTCAAGCGCGCCACATCACCCGGATGGCTGGTTGTGTGCGTGGCATTGGGATCGCACCACCTCTGTGTCGGTGCCGCAGCAAGAGTCGGCGACGCGGACCGCGTGACCCGCTCTTCCACGAGTGGTCGGGGACCCGGTGGCTGGAGAAATGCCATGACCCGAACAATGAATTCCGACTTCAGAGCACTGCGATCCGCGATGGGCGGTCCGGTGTTCGCTCCTGCCGACGCGGGTTATGACCATGCCCGATCCATCTGGAACGGTGCCATCGACCGGCGTCCAGCGGTGATCGCGCAATGTCTATCTGCCGAGGATGTGGCCGCGGCCTTGGCTTTTTCCAGGGACCACGACCTCGAGGTGGCCGTGCGCGGCGGTGCCCACGCCTATAGCGGCACGGCCGTCGGCGACGGCGGCATCATGATCAATCTCGGCGTGCTGAACAGCGTCGTTGTGGATCCGGCGACCAGTAGCGCCCGGGTCGGTGGCGGCGCGACCATGGCGAATATGGATGCCGCGACCCAGGCGTTCGGACTGGCCGTGCCCGGCGGGGTGATCAGCGATACCGGCGTCGGTGGCCTCACCCTCGGTGGCGGCATGGGTTGGCTGACCCGCGTAGCCGGACTGTCGATCGACAATCTCATCTCGGCGCAGGTCGTACTTGCCGATAGCCGCATTGTGCGGGCGTCCGAGACCGAGAATTCGGATCTGTTCTGGGCACTGCGCGGTGGTGGCGGGAACTTCGGCGTCGTCACCGAATTCGAATATCGCGCGCATCAGGTCGGGCCCGAAGTGCACGTCGGGTTCTTCTTCTGGCCACTGACGGAAGGGGCTGAGGCACTCCGTCTGATTCGTGATTTCATTCCTGCGATGCCGCCCAGGTCGGGCGTGCTGGTCGCCGTCGGGTTATCCGCGCCGTCGGAGCCCTTCGTGCCCGATCAGTACCACTTCGTGCCGGGCCATGCCCTTATTACCGCCGGTTGCGGTTCTGCCGAAGAACACGCCGAAATGCTGGCGCCGATCCGCGATGCGCTCACCCCACTCTTCGAATTCATTACCCCGATGCCCTTCACCGGATTGCAGTCGATGCTCGATGCGTCGGCGCCGTGGGGCATTCACGGATATGAGAAGGCGCTCGATCTAGACGACTACTCCGACGAAGTGATCGCGGTCTTGGCCGAGCAGGCCGGGAAGAAGACTTCGCCGCTGTCGTTCATGCCGATCTTCACACTCGACGGCGCCTTCACCGCCGTCGGCGAGGAGGACACCGCATTCGGCGGCGCGCGCTCGGCACACTACGTCTGCAATATCGAAGCCGCCGCCCCCGACGCCGAGATATTGGCCGCCGACCGGGCGTGGGTGCGCTCGACCTGGGAAGCGCTGTGCCCCTTCGCCTCCAACCAGGGCGGGTACGTCAACTTCATGGCGGAGGCGGGCGAGGACCGGGTTCGCGCATCCTACGGACCTGCGAAATACGCGAAATTGGCCGATATCAAGTCCGAATACGACCCAGGGAACGTCTTCCACCGCAACGCCAATATCAAGCCGGGCTGACCCGACGGGGGAGTTTGGCCCGGGATGGTCGGGCAATTACCGGGGATGTCACCGCTGCCGACCGGTGGCTTTCGAGGGCGACGAGAAGGGAGCCGGACGATGGGTTTCGCCGAGCAACAGCAGGACGTCCCAGGTGTGCAGACACTGATGAAACCGGTGCCGGACTGCGGTGAACGCAGTTATCGCGGCAGCGGCAAGTTGACCGGGAAGGCAGCGGTCATCACCGGCGCGGACAGCGGTATCGGCCGAGCGGTGGCGATCGCATTCGCCCGCGAAGGCGCCGACGTGGTGATTTCCTACCTCAACGAGCACGATGACGCGCGCGAGGTCGCCGAATTCGTCCGCGAGGCCGGCCGCCGAGTCGTCACGATCGCGGGCGACGTAGCCGAGCCCGAACACTGCCGAGCGGTGATCAACGCCGCGGTCGCGGAATTCGGGAAGGTGGATGTCTTGGTGAGCAATGCTGCCTACCAGATGACCCACGAGACGGTCGAGGAGGTCAGCGACGAGGAATTCGACTACACCTTCCGGGTGAACGTGAACGCTTACTTCGCACTGGTGAAGGCCGCATTGCCGCATATGGCCCCGGGATCGTCGATCATCGGCAGTTCCTCGGTGAATTCCGATATGCCCTCGCCGACGCTGGCGCCCTACGCCGCGACCAAGGCCGCCATCGCGAATCTGTCGGCCAGTCTGGCACAGCTGTTGGGCCCCAAGGGAATCCGGGTCAACAGCGTGGCACCGGGCCCGATCTGGACCCCGTTGATCCCGTCGACGATGCCGCCGGAGAAGGTGGCGAATTTCGGTGACAACACCCCACTCGGCCGTGCCGGACAACCCGCCGAGCTCGCCCCGACCTATGTGCTGCTCGCCAGCGACGACGGAAGCTACATCTCCGGAGCGCGTGTCGCGGTCACCGGTGGCCGGCCGATTCTGTGAGCTGGATGCCCGCGGCGGCGGTTTGAACAGCGGTTGTTCGGCGGCGGGTGTGCCGCAGATCATCTGCGTCGATGCCGCACATGTCGGCGGCGCGCTGCGGAGTCCAGCCGGATTCGGCCGCAGCGAGATCGTCGACGTCGACCGTATGTGCAGATCAGCTTCTGATTCGGTCGTCACGTGGCGCGGATCCCGGGGCCCGCGCATTGACCGCTGCCTATCAGTTGTTCAGTAATTGGTCCCATTGCGGCGTCGAGGGTGCGGTTCGCGATTTCGTTGGCGTGTTCGTTTCGGGCGTGGGCATGTCGGTGGTTGTGCGTCAGTAGTTGTTGCCGTT
>NZ_JBITIL010000015.1:56625-146458 GCF_044458905.1 Nocardia sp. NPDC050408
CGTTGCGGCGCGGGTCTCGTCGAGGGTGTGGTTTGCGATTTCGTTGGCGTGTTCGTTTCGGGCGTGGGCATGTCGGTGGTTGTGCGTCAGTAGTTGTTGCCGTTGCGGCGCGGGTCTCGTCGAGGGTGTGGTTTGCGATTTCGTTGGCGTGTTCGTTTCGGGCGTGGGCATGTCGGTGGTTGTGCGTCAGTAGTTGGTTCCCGTTGCGGCGCGGACCTCGTCGAGGGTGTGGTTTGCGATTTCGTTCGCGCGTTCGTTTCCGGCGCGCAGGACGGTGCGGACGAACTCCGGGTCGCGGGCGAGGTCTGCGCGACGTCGGCGGTGTGCGGCGAAGTAGTCGTTGACCGCGTCGGTGGTGAATTTCTTGAGGGCTCCGGCTCCGGCATCGCCGATATCGGCGGCGAGGGTTTGTTCGTCGATGCCGGTGCAGCGTGCCGCGGTGGTCAGTAGGGCGCAGATGCCGGGGCGGTGTTCGGGGTCGAAGGTGATAGTCCGGTCGGCGTCGGTCTGGGTGCGGCGGATGACGGCGGCGGTTTGGTCGGCGGTCATCGAGAGGGCGATCGCATTGCCGTAGCTTTTCGACATCTTTCGTCCGTCGAGGCCCGGAATTTCGGGAGTCGCGGTCAGCAGAGGTTGCGGCTGCGGGAAGGTGTGGCCGTAGCGTTCGTTGAAGCGGCGGGCGATCACCCTGGTCAATTCGATGTGCGGCAGGTTGTCCTTGCCGACGGGGACCAGATTTCCCTTGCAGAACAGGATGTCGGCGGCCTGATGGACCGGGTAGGTCAGCAGTAGTCCGCTCAATGCGCGCCCTGCCGCGGCGTGTTCGGCCTTGACCGTGGGATTTCGATGTAGTTCGGCCTCGGTGACCAGACTCAGGAAGGGCAACATCAGCTGGTTGAGTGCGGGGACTGCCGAATGGGTGAAGATCGTCGCGCGGTTCGGGTCGACGCCTGCGGCGAGGTAGTCGAGAACGGCGTTGTAGACGTTGTCGCGGACGGGGCCGATGCCGTCGCGGTCGGTGATGACCTGGTAGTCGGCGAGGATGACGAAGGTATCGACGCCGAGATTGTGCAGCCGTACTCGTTCGGCGATCGTCCCGAAGTAGTGGCCGAGATGCAGCGGGCCGGTTGGTCGTTCGCCGGTGAGGACCCGGTATCGGCTGGGATTGGCCGCGATGGCGTCTGCGAGTGCGTCACTGCGGTCGCGGGTGGCGGAGTAGGAATTCAACGTGGGGCTCCTGGACGATCGAGGGCCGTACGAAACCTCGTTCCGCGCAGGAACATTCACGGGCCGCGTACAGCCCGTGGACATGGTTGATCAGGGCTGCTGAGGCAGCCGACGCCAGATCCGTCGAATGGTGATCACCCGTCGAAGATAACAACCGTGACCAGTGGCGTTCAAGGAATTTTCTGCTGGGGCCGGGCGCCGTTGACCAGCCCCAGCAGAGGTTCGGGTCAGCCCGCGGCGGCCGTGCGTGGGTTGGCGCGCTGGACCACGTCGGCGAGCAGGGTATTGAAGCGGTCGGCGGCCTCGATATTGCCGAGGTGGCCGGTCGGCCAGACCTGGTAGTCGGCGAGATGACCCGCTTCGGACAGGGCCTCGACGATCGGGCGGGACATGCGTTCGGGCAGCAGGTGATCCTCCGCGCCCGCGATGACCGTGGTCGGCACCGTCAGGTGCTTCGCGGCGTCGCCCAGGTCCAGGCTGCCGATGGCGGCGGCGTGCAGGCCGCGGGTGAGCGGGCGACACGAGCGGACGATGCCGAGCGCGAAGTCAACCTCGTCACGGGTGGCGGGCTTGGACATCACCCGGGCCTTGAAGACCGCGCTGACCGGCCAGCCGCCCGGCAGCGGAATCGGCGCGCTGAGTGCGGTTTCCGCGATAACGAGCGGCACGCGGACGCTGGCCCCGAGTACGGTCAACGGCCGCTTGGCCACCATGAGCGGCTTGTTGAACAGCGGCAGCAGATCGGTTTCGTAGCGGATATCGCTGGCCGCGGTGTTAGCCATGACGACGGCGCAGGCGCGTCGAGTGACCTGTTCCGGATAGCGAGATGCCCACGCCTGCAAGGTGATTCCACCCATGCTGTGCCCGACGAGGACGGCGCGCTTGCCGAGTGGGACAGCTGCCTCGAGCACGGCTTCGAGGTCGTCGGCCAGCGTCTGTGCGCCCGGGCCGGTGCTGCCGAGGGTGCTCTCGCCGTGGCCGCGCTGATCGTAGGCGAGCACGCGGTAGCGGTCGGCGAAGGCGTTGATCTGCGGATTCCAGTACTCGATGCAGCAGCTCCAGCCGTGGATCAAGACGATGACATCGCCGTCGGCGGGACCGTAGGCATGGACCCTGAGTTTGGCCCCGTCCACGGTGGTTACCGGGATTATCTCGGGGGTGGCGGCGGGCTTGTTGAGCGACGCGGTCCGGTATGTCCGGGACCGAAGTCCGGCACGGTAGGCGGCGGTCAACGGTTCGTCTCCGCGCACTTCAGCCAGCGTCCTCATCGACTTGACCAGCATTTGAGCACTCCTTTGTGTCTGCCGCCACAGTACAGTGCAAGCTGAGTGCTTGCTACTGCTAGCGCTCCCAGTGGCGGAATCCTGGCTCTATCGGGTGGATACCCGAAATTAGGTCGGCCAATAGTCTGTCGTGAAGAAACATGAGCACGAGCCGCTTCTTCTTGGATATCGCCGGTGCCCGAGCCGCCCGTTACCCACGCCGTCGTGCCCTGTCGCCCCCAATCGCGGTCCGACCCACGGTCGCCGGTTCTCGGGCGTCGACGACGGGTGCAGCTGGCGCCAGCCTGCGGCGGCCGAAGCTCGGCTGGAGGCGAGGAAGCCGGCGATAACCTCGGGCATCACCAGGCGGACCGGATCGTCCGGGTGGAAATCTCCGGGACATCGCGGCGATTGGGAGCGCGAACGAAAACGACCACGGATGAACGGTCTCCGGCGTCCATTTCGACCGCGACCGAGCCGGAGAAATCGCTGTCCGGCGTACCAGCGGTCCACCGTGTAGCGGGGACGAGCTGTGGCGGGGGTGGGGCGGCCGCGGCTACCGTTGGTGCTTGTGGAGATGAGGCATGCGGTATCGGTCGCACATCAAGGACCGGAACAGCCGAGGCGTATCGGGCTGCGCGCCATGGGGTGGCCGCTGGTGGCGGCGGGCGTCGGTATCGGAGTCGCGACCCTGCTGCATTTCCGCGATCCGCACGGCGAAGGCTCCTACGGAATCTGCCCGGTGTACGCGCTGACGGGGTTGTATTGCCCCGGCTGCGGCGGCATGCGCGGCATGCACAATCTGACCGACGGCCGAATTCTCGATGCGGTACACAGCAATCTGCTCGTGCTGCCGCTGGTGCTGGCCTTCGTGCTGTGGATCGGTGACTGGTCGATCCGCGCCTGGCGCGGCGAACGGATGCGACTACCTCGGATCAGCCGCACCACGATGTGGCTTTTCTTCGCGCTGCTCATCGGGTATTCGGTGCTGCGAAATACGCCGTGGGGGACCTGGCTCACGCCGGTCTAGCCGTTTTTCAGGAAGGCTTCATATATGAGTGATTCGTTGAAGGAACGCGTGCGGGCGAAACTATTGCGCCAGCTCGAAGAGGACGGCATCCGGGACCAAGAGCAGGACGACCCGCGCGAGATCTCGGTCGGTGCCGATCTGGACGCACTCGACAGCGTCGCCGAAGACGATCCGCTGGTCGAAGAACTCGCGGCGCGCTACCTGGTTTTCTAACGCGAGGTCGAATTAGCCTGCCCACCGGAGGGCGGCAATTGCGGCAGCGGCTCGGAAAGCAACCATGCGTCCCACAGCGACCGTAGCGGCACCAGACTGTAATGGCCGGCCAGATCGGTGAACTCCTCGGTGCTCACCGACGCGTGCCGATAGCGAATCGTCCACTCGCGCAATAGATCCCAGAAGGCAAGCTCCCCGATCTCCAACCGCAGCGCATGCAGGGTGAGCGCGCCGCGCTTGTAGACGCGATCGTCGAACATGCGCTGCGTGCCCGGATCACCCACGATGATGTCCTGCGGCTGCCGGAACAGATTGTGCCGGGCAGCGCGCGCCAGCTGATCGGCGGTCGGCCCGCCCGCTGCCTCCGACCAGATCCACTCGGCATAGCAGGCGAAGCCCTCGTGCAGCCAGATATCACGCCATTGCCGGATGGTCAGGCTATTGCCGAACCACTGGTGCGCGAGTTCATGTGCGACCAGGCGTTCCGCGCCGCGGCGGCCGTCGCAGTGGTTGGCGCCGAAGATGGAAATGCCCTGCGCTTCGATCGGGATCTCCAGCTCGTCATCGGTGATCACGACGGTGTAGGCCTCGAACGGGTATGGGCCGAACTTCTCGGTGAACAGCTCCATCATCTTCGGCTGGCGCTCGAAGTCGTGTTCGAAATTCGCGCGCAGTCGCGGCGGGACCACGGCCTGCATCGGCACCGAACCGCGCGGGCTGCCGATGCGGTGTTTGCGGTACGGCCCGATTTGTATGGTGGCCAGATAGCTCGACATCGGTTCGGGCTGTTCGTAGACCCAGGTGGTCTGGCTGGCCTTGGTCTGCTTGCGCAGCAGGGTGCCGTTGGCCAGCGCGTAGTACGGGGTGTCGGTGGTTATCGAAATCCGGTAGCTGGCTTTGGAACTCGGGTGATCGTCACAGGGGAACCAGGATGCGGCGCCATTGGGCTGACTGGCGACCAAGGCACCCTCGGTCAGTTCCTCCCAGCCGACCTCGCCCCACGGCCCGCGCACCGGCTTCGGTATGCCCGCGTACTGGATGACCAGGCCGAGTACCCCGCCCGCCGGAATCCGCTGCTGCGGGGTGATCACGAGTTTGCCGTGTTGATGGGTGTACTTCGCGGCCTTGCTCCCGTTGACGAAGACCTTGGCGACGGTGAGCGACTGGGACAGGTCGAATGCGAAACGCTCTCGGACGGCGGTAGTCACCGCGGTGATCTCGGCGCGGCCCGCCAGTCGGTTGCTGGCGAGCTTGTAGGTCAGCTCCAGTTCGTACCGCGATACCCGATAGCCGCGATTTCCGTTCTGCGGTAGGTATTCGTCGATGGGCTCTTCGTAGAACTTGGCCCGCATCAGCTGGCCGCTCCGGCCTCGCTCGGCCTCGGCACCGGACTGGACCACGGCGCGATCGGATTGCCCCACCAGCGGGTGGACGGCGGCACGGTGTCACCGCGCATGACCAGCGAGGCAGGGCCGATGGTCGCGCCGGCGCCGATGCTCGCGGCGGGCAGGGCGACGCAGTGCGGTCCGAGGGTAGCGCCCGCGTCCAGGATCACGGTGTCCATGGCCATGATTCGATCGTGGAAAAGGTGGGTCTGCACCACGCAGCCGCGTTCCACGGTCGCGCCGTCACCGAGTGTCACCAGGTCCGCCTCCGGTAGCCAATAGGACTCGCACCATACCCCGCGGCCGATCTTGGCGCCGAGTCCACGAAGCCACAGATTCAGTACGGGGGTGCCGGTCGCGGCGCGCGCGAACCACGGCGCGGCAACGGTTTCGACGAAGGTGTCGGCAACCTCGTTGCGCCATACGAACGAACTCCACAGCGGATGCTCCTCGGCGCGAATTCGCCCGACAAGCAACCACTTCGCGGTGACCGCACTTGCCCCCGCGATCGCACCGGCGGCCATCAGCACCAGACCGCAGAGCAGTCCGGCGACAAAGTATCCGGCCGATTCCGCGATCCAGGCCAGCGTGAACAGCACGCCGAGGCCGATGGCGAAGGTCACGAGCACCGGGAGCAGTCGGCAGGTTTCCACGATGCCGCGGAACACCTTCAGCCGCAGCGGTGGCTCGAAGGTGCGTTCGGTATCGCCGGTTTCGGAGGCGCGGCGCAGTCGCACCGGGGGGCTGCCGAGCCAGGACGAACCGGCCTTGGCCTTGGACGGTGCCGCCGAAAGCACCGCGACCAGGCCGTTTTTCGGCACTCGTCGACCGGGTGCGGTCATACCGGAATTGCCGAGGAAGGCGCGCTTGCCGACCTTCGCATCACCGATGTGCAGCCAGCCGCCGCCGAGTTCGTAGCTGGCGATCATGGTGTCGTCGGCGAGGAATGCACCGTCGGCGACCGTGGTGAATTTCGGTAGCAGCAGCACCGTGGACGCCTCGACGCTCTTACCGACCTTCGCGCCGAGCAGGCGCAGCCACACCGGGGTCAGCAGGCTGGCGTAGAGCGGGAACAGGAAGGTGCGCGCCGAATCCAGCAGCCGCTCGGTGGCCCAGGCCTGCCAGCCGACCCGGCTGCGGACGGGATGATGTCCTTCGATGAGTCCAATGCTGAGCAGCCGGACTGCGATGAGGGTGGCCACGGTGTAGACGGCGAGGCTGAGCAGCGTTGCGACGGGCAGGATGGCGAAACCCTCTGCGAGTGCACCCGCGAGTGTGCGGGCATCGCGAATGAACCAGGCAATGAATGCACCGCCCGCGGCCAAACCGAGAATGGGCATGGCCGCCAATGCCATCGAGGTCACGCCGAAAATCGCGACCCAGTGCGCGGCCCTCGCGGGAGTGTGTGCCGGCCAACGATGCTGGGCCTTACCGACTTTCGTGGCGGGCGAGCCGGCCCACTCCTGTTCGGCCTTCACCTTGCCCGATACCGACGATCCGGCCGCGATCTCCGCATTCTTGCCGATTTTGCTGCCGGGTAACAGGATCGAGCGCGCACCGATCACCGCGCCCGCACCAATGGTGATCGGGCCGATGTGCACCACATCGCCATCGATCCAGTAGCCCGACAGGTCGACCTCGGGCTCGACACTGCAGCCGTCGCCGAGTTCGAGCATGCCGGTGACCGGCGGCAGGCTATGCAGATCGACGCCCTTGCCGATCTTCGCGCCGAGTGCCCGCGCGAAGGGCACCATCCACGGTGCACCGGAGAGACTCTCCGCACCGCTGGCCTCCGAGAGCCGGACCGCCGCCCACAGTCGTAGGTGTTCCGATCCGCCGCGCGCGTAACTGCCGGGCCGCACGCCGCGCAGCAGAATCCGAGCGCCGCTCGCGCAGATCACCATGCGACCGGGCGGTGAGATGAAGATCAGGAAGGCGACCAGCGTCCACCACCAGGACAGATGCGGCAGCCAGGGCAGCGAGCCGGACCAGCCCGCGATATTGCCGACGATGGCCAACCAGGTGAGCCACTGTAGGCCGGTGAGCGTGGTGAGCGGGACGGTGGCCAACACCTGGGCCCATTGGGCGCGCAGTGGCGTCGGGCGCACGATCCGTTCCTCGACAGCGGCGCTCGGCGAGGTCTCATCGAGCAGTTCGGCCAGCGCGCCGAGACGTGGATGGTCGTAGAGATCGGCGACGGTAATGCGCGGATAACGTTCGCGCAGTGCGGTGACCAGCTGTGCCGCCGAGAGCGAGCCGCCGCCGAGGTCGAAGAAGTCGATATCCGGACCGGTGACCTCGGCACCCAGGATCGAATCCCACAGTCCGGCAATCCATTGCTCGGTTTCGGTGAGTTCGCCGGTCACGGTGTCGGTTTCGGAGGTGTTCGGCAGCGGCCACGGCAGGGCATCGCGGTCGACCTTGCCCGAGGTGCGGGTGGGCAGGTCCGAGACGATGGCGAGTCGGGGAACCAGCGGTGCCGGAAGTTGTTCGGCGAGTTGAGCTCTCGCGGCCCTGAGGTCGAAATCGGGTGCGGTGCCGGTCAGGTAGCCCAGCAGGACTTTGTTGCCCGCCTTGGTGGTTCGGATCGCGGCCGCGGCCCCGGTGACGCCGGGTAGGTGCTGTAGGGCATTGTCGAGTTCGCCGAGTTCGATGCGGCGGCCGCCGAGTTTGATCTGATCGTCGGCGCGGCCGAGGAAGATGAGACCAGCGCTGTCTTTGCGCACCAGATCGCCGCTTCGGTAGGCGCGGTCCCAACCGAGTGACGGTAGTGGAGCGTATTTTTCGGCGTCCTTGGCCGGATCGAGGTAGCGGGCCAGGCCGACTCCGCCGATCACGAGTTCACCGGATTCGCCCTCGTCCACCGGGTTTCCGGCGGCGTCGACAACGGCCAGATCCCAGCCGTGCAGCGGCAGTCCGATCCGGACCGGGAAGCTGCCGTCCAGCAGTGCCGCACAAGCAACGACTGTCGCCTCGGTGGGGCCGTAGGTATTCCAGACCTCACGTTCGGTATCTGATTCGCGGCGTTCGCGGGGCCCTATGTGGTCACGCTCCGCTACCTCCTCCGGGCCCGGCGCTCGCGCCGCGGGGCTTCCGGCAAGGCGTTCGGCGAGTTCGGGCGGTACCGCCTCGCCGCCGAAGATCAGCAGCCGGACCGGCTCGAGTGCCTCGGCGGGCCAGGTCGCGGCAAGGGTGGGGACCGTCGAGACGACGCTGATTTCGTGTCGGACCAGCCAGGGACCGAGATCCGCGCCGGTGCGGACCAGGGCGCGCGGTGCCGGGACCAGGCAGGCGCCATTGCGCCAGGCCAGCCACATTTCCTCACACGAAGCATCGAAGGCGACCGAGAGTCCGGCCAGGACCCGGTCGTCCGGACCGATCGGGGCATCCGGCAGGAACAGGCGCGCTTCCGCGTCGACGAAGGCGGCGGCATTGCGGTGGGTGACGGCGACGCCCTTCGGGGTTCCGGTGGATCCGGAGGTGAAGATGATCCAGGCATCGTCGTTGGGTGTGGGACGAACGGTCGATGCCTCGCGGGACTCGGGCCGTTCGACGGCTATCGGCTCGATGCCTGCCGCGGTCACGATCGCGGTGACGCGGGCCTCACCGAAGACGAGTCGGGCGCGTTCCTCCGGGTCATCGGCGTCCACCGGGACGTAGGCCGCACCGGCGAAAAGAATGGCCAGAATAGTGACGTAAAGCTCATGTGTGCCGGACGGCAGGCGCACGCCGACGCGGTCGCCGGGGCGCACACCCGCCGCGGTCAAGCGCACGACTCCGGCGTCGATTTCGGTCAGCAATTCGGTGTAGCTGAGCACTACCCGACCGTCATCGATGGCGGGCGCCTCCGGATGGGCCGCCGCGGTGCTGTTCAGGATGTCGACAAGGGTCCTGGCCTGCGGCGCGAGTGCGCCGCACAGCAAGGGATCGGGTGTGCGGAGCCCGTTCACGGGGTCCGTGCCCGCCGCGGTGTCGACCTGCGGCCGCAGCATCACGTCGTGCCCACCTCTCATAGACCTGCCTAGCGCTTCCTCGTTGTTGTTTCACAGCAGGGTTACCAGTGGGCAAACGCCACGGTGACCAACTTTCTACGGTACCTGCGCCCTATCGCCTCAAACCTCTTCGCCGAGCGCCTTCAGCGCCAGGCGGTGCAGCGTGCGCCGCTCGTCCTCGTCGAGTCGGTACAGCACCCGCTCGGCGGCCTTTTCGATGAGCTCATCGGTCTTGCGGCGCTCGGCGCGCCCGGACTGGGTGATAGACAGCCGGTATTTGCGCCGGTCCATCGAATCGCGGGTGCGGATGACGAATCCGGCCTCCTCCAGGCCGTCGATGAGCCGGACCACCTCGCTGCGGTCGATGCCGAGAGCGGTGGAGACCTGCTGCTGGGACAGATCGTCGAACTCCTCCAGGCAGACCAGCACCCAGTGTTCGCGCAATGACGTGCCCATCTCGGCGTGAACGGCCTTGTGCAGCTTGCCGAGCGCGTACGTCGGGAAGCGGAGCAGGCCGCGAGGGTAAATGTGGTCAGCGGGCATTCGGTAATTATATCTATTGTTGAGGTGCCAGATTGTTGATAACCTCCGCAATCTAGGTTGTCTACAAATAGCGGAGGATCCATGTCGGATACTCGAACGGCCGTCGCCGCCACCGCACCCGCACTCGAACCCATTCCCGCGCGGGTATGGCGGGTGGCCGGTGTGGTGGTCTTCGGCGCCGTCATGAGCATGTTGGACACGTCGCTGGTGAATATCGGGCTGAACTCGATCGCGACGGATCTCGGTGCGGCACTGGACAGTGCCCAGTGGATCGCGAGCGGCTATCTGCTCGCACTCGCCGTCACGCTGCCGCTGTGCGGTTGGCTGGGGCGGCAGTTCGGAATGGACCGGGTCTGGTTGACCGCGCTCGCCGGGTTCACGGTGACATCCGGACTGTGTGCGCTGGCTCCGAATATCGGCTGGCTCATCGGTTTTCGGATCGCGCAGGGCCTGACGGCGGGGCTATTGGTGCCCGCTGGGCAGACGCTGCTCGGTCAGGTCGCGGGACCGCAGCGGCTGGGCCGGGTGATGAGTGTGGTCGGTATCGCGGTGGTCGCCGCACCCGCGATCGGGCCGACCATCGGCGGTGTCATGCTGGCGAATCTGGATTGGGAGTGGTTGTTCCTGATCAATATCCCGTTCGGGCTGGTGGCGTTCGTGCTGGGGCGTCGGGTATTGCCGCGGGCGCAGGCGTCGGGCAACGGCGGCAGATTCGATGCCATCGGGTTCGCATTGATCGGGGTCGGGCTATCGGCGTTGGTTTATGGACTGGGTGAATTCGGTAGTCGCGGTAGCATTTCCGCGCCGACGGTGTCGGTGTCGGTGGTGGTCGGGGTGCTGGCGCTCGGGCTGTTCGTGGCACGGTCGGTGCGCGGTGGGCGCCTGCTCGATGTGGGACTGTTCCGGCATCCGGTATTCGCGACGGCGAATGTGGCGAATTCCTTCGCCGGTGCGTCACTTTTCGGGTCAATGCTGTTGCTGCCGTTGTACTTTCAGGTACTGCATCATGACGGTCTCATCGCGACGGGGTTGCTGCTCATGTCCTTCGGGATCGGTGGCATCATCGCGCTGCCCGTCGGCGGTCGGTTGACAGATCGGTACGGCGGGGGAGTGGTCGCGGTGGTCGGCAGTGCGGTAACCGTAGCGGTCACGGTGCCGTTCGCGCTCGGCGATGCCTCTATGAATCCTGTTGTCGTACAGGTACTTCTGTTGATCCGCGGCATGGCGACCGGCTTGACCGGGGTGCCGATCGTCGCCGCGGCTTACGCCTCGGCGCGGCCCGAGCAGTTGCCCGATGCGGCAGCGTTCGTGAATATTCTGCAGCGGGTCGGCGGGTCGATCGGAGCGGCATTGCTCGCGGTGGTGCTGTACCGTGCGGCCGATGCCGGATTGTCGGTGGATGCCGGATTCCGGCAGGCGTTCTGGTGGCTCACCGCCGCCTCCGTCATTTCGTTGGTAGCGTCGCTATTGCTGTGGCGCAAGGAGATTCAGCCTAAGCTGTGATGCTGTGCGCCGGGTCGGTGGATATCCGGCCCGGCGCGTTACGCGGCCGAGGCGGCGGTCCCGATGCCGAGCGTGGCGAGGATGGCCGCGCTGATCTGCTCGAGCCGATCGCGAACCCGGGGGCGCCGCAACATGGCAACCGCCCGGGACGCCAGCAGGGCCAGCAGGATCATTTCGACGGCGGCAATGGAGCATTCGATGGCCCCGAGCGCGAGGGTGTTCAAAAACGTGACATCGGTGAGGAATTGCGGCAGTACCGCCAGATAGAACAGTCCGACCTTCGGGTTGAACATGCACGACACCAAGCCAGCGGCGAATGCTGAGCGAATCGAGGTCGGAGCCTGTGTGGCCGACTGTCCGGACGTCGCGGCGGTGTCTTGCCTGCGGTGATCGATCAGCGCCCGAATTCCCAAGTACACCAAATAGATTCCGCCGATGACCTTGAGCGTCCGGTAGGCCGTCGCGGATTGCTCCAGCAGTGCGGCGACGCCGGCCGCGACCACGACTGCCCACACGATCCCGCCCAGTGCCGAGCCGATCGCCGCGGCGATGCCGGGTCGCGCGTCCACGATCGAGAATCGCAGCACCAGGAACGAATCCGGGCCGGGCGTAATCGACAGCAGGATGCACAGGCCGACAAAGCTGAGCAACAGGGAGAGCGTCACCTCTCGATCAGACCGCACATCACTCGGCATTGCAAGGTTATTTATTCTACTGCATGTGTATGCAGCCAAGACGCGGTTGACAGGGCGGTGGGACATCTGCCAATCTCGGTTCAGGTCATGAGTACCAGCGTCAAGCCCCGGCTAGCTGGTCGGCAACCCTCCTCCGCGGTGGGGTGCTCCGGGTGACGACCGGGCCGCAGCCCGACCGGGTGCGGCAAGCGCGGACTCGGATGATCACCGGATTTCGGGTCCCAAAGCCGATGGGATTTTGTGATGACCGCTGTAATCGATCAGAGCTGTGCCGCCCTCGCCCGGGTCTCCGGCGACGACCTCCAGGTGCCGCTCGTACAGGGCGGAAAGACCACCTACGCGAATTTCGACTATGCCGCAAGCGCACCGGCATTGGCGCAGGTCACCGATCGGGTGCAGCAGTTGCTGCCGTTCTACGCGAGCGTGCACCGAGGTGCCGGTTACGCTTCGCGGATCTCCACCGAGTGCTATGAGGCCGCGCGCGGTTCGGTCACCCGGTTCCTCGACGCCGCCGACGACCAGGTCGTGGTGTTCACCCGCAACACCACCGATTCGCTGAATCTGCTCGCCGCCTGCGTACCCGGCGACACCGTGGTGCTGGATATCGAACATCATGCGAACTTCCTGCCCTGGACCCGCCACGGCCGTCGCGTCGTCAAGGCCGCGGCGACCGTCGACGAGACGATCCGCCAGCTGATCGCCGAATTGTGCAGTAAGCCAGCCGCATTGCTCGCGGTGACCGGTGCTTCCAATGTGACCGGTGAGGTGCTGCCGCTCGAGCGCCTGGCCACCATCGCACACCAGTGCGGTGCCCGTATCCTGGTAGATGCCGCGCAGCTGGCACCGCACCGTCGAATCAGTCTGCGCTCCACCGGAATCGACTACCTCGCTTTTTCCGGCCACAAGCTCTACGCACCGTTCGGCGCTGGAGTGCTTGTCGGACGCCGGGATTGGCTCGATGCCGCCGAACCGTATCTGGCGGGCGGCGGTGCGGTCCGCGAGGTCACCACCACCAATGCGGAATGGGCGGCCGCGCCGCAGCGTCACGAGGCCGGTTCGCCGAATGTCCTGGGTGCGGCCGCACTCGCCGCCGCATGTGACGCGCTGTGCGCGATCGATCCGAAAACCCTTGCCGTGCACGAGCGACGGCTCGCTGATCGCCTGCGCGCCGGGCTGTCCGAAATTCCCGGTGTCAACCTGCTGCGCATCTGGGACGACAGCCCCGACACCGTCGGCATTGTCGCCTTCACCCTGGACGGATTCATCCCCGGCCACGTCGCGGCCTACCTCTCCGCCGAACACGGAATCGGCATTCGCGACGGCCGCTTCTGCGCCCACCCGCTGCTCGAGCGCCTAGGCCTCGACGGTGCCCTGCGCGCCAGCATCGGCCTCGGCACCAGCTCCGACGATGTGGATCGGCTGGTCGAGGCCATCGCGACTCTGGTCGACAAGGGTGCGTCGTGGAATTACGCCAGCACCGACGGAGTTTGGAATCCGACACCCGAGACCCGCCCCTTCGCCCGCCCCGATTCCACAGATGGTGCCGCGCCCTGCTCGATCGGCTGATCGGATCCCCCTCGGACTTCGCAGCGTTGCCGGGCAGGCGAATCCGCCCGGCCGCGCTCAGTCTTCGAGCGAGGTCGGGCGGTAGTAGCGGCCGCGGTAGTAGAGCAGCGGAGCGGCGCTGGGCTGTTCGTCGGTTCTGTCGTGGACCCGGGTGACCAACCCGACGACGAAGGTGTGATCGCCGATGGGGATCAGCTGTTGGATGGTGGCGCGGATCCAGATGGGCGTGCCGTGCAGCACGGGCTCGCCGGTGTCCAGGGTGGTCCAAAGTGAGCGATCGCTGAAGCGTTGATCGGCGGTGCGGGCGAAGCGCTTGGCCAGCTCGTGCTGATGTTCGCCGAGGAAATGGATCACCACGGAGTCGGCCGCCTGCAATGCCGTCAGGCTCGACGAAGTGTGGGCGATATTGAAGGAGATCAACGGGGGTTCGAGGGACAACGAGGCGAAGGAGGTCGCGGTGAAGCCGACCGGGCCGTTCGCGGAGCCCAGGGTGACAACGGTGACGCCCGCCGGATAGTGCCGCATGGAAGCGCGGTACAGCTCGGCGGTGATACCGCTCAGATCATCGGGAATCTGGATATCCGTAGCGGGGGGTCGAGCTTCGGTCACAGCTGCGCCTCGCTAGCGCTCGGCTGCGCTGCGACCGTTGGTGCGGTGTTGATGGTTCGCGCGCTCACATGACGAAACTACGCCGTGTGCCGGTGTGGCGTTCAATCCACATCAATGGGTAGCCCGGCGGTGATGCGCACGAGTTCGCGAAACGAGGTGCGGAACACGGTATTCGGATGTCCGCCCGCGGCCCAGACCTCCCGGTGTGTGGACAGCGCGTTATCCACCCAGGTCGGCAGGTTGGTGGGATGGCCGACGGGTGCGATGCCGCCGATGGGCTGACCGGTCACTTCCTGCACCATCTCGGCGGGCGCGCGGGTGAGTTTGCCTTCCAGCCGTTCGCCGGTGCGCCCGAGGTCGACCTGGTGTGCGCCGGAAACCAGCAGCAGCACCGGATCATCATCCAGGAGGAACACCAGTGATTTCGTGATGGCGCCCACATCGATGCCGAGTGCACGTGCGGCATCGGCGGCGGTGGGCGTGGGGGCGGGCTGAGTGACGATGACACCATGGTGGCCGCGCGCGATCAGGGTATCCGCGACCCGGCATGCGACTGGTGGAAGCGACCTGCGCATGGAACCAGAGTAGAGCGATTGCGGGCAGTGTGCCGGTTTAGTTCTCAGTCAGTGGTCGGATAGCCAGGCGGGAGAACCACTGCGGCGCACCGGCTTTGCACAGCATTTGCAGGCAGTACGGACTGGTCTGCTGGCCGGGGCACTTCTGCTTTACGCTATACGAATGACTGATTGGCAGGCTTTCGCCGTCGAAACCAAGGATCACATCGGCCAGGTCACGCTGACCGGCCCCGGCAAGGGCAATGCTATGGGTCCGGATTTCTGGCGGGAGCTGCCGGAGATCTTCCGGGAACTGGATGCCGATCCCGAGGTTCGTGCGATTGTGCTCACCGGTTCCGGGAAACATTTCTCCTACGGACTGGACCTGCCCGCGATGGCCGGGACCTTCGGTCCGTTGATGGCGGATAAAGCGTTGGCCGCGCCGCGTACCGACTTCCTCTATGAGGTGCGCCGGATGCAGGCCGCGGTGACCGCGGTGGCCGATTGCCGCAAGCCGGTCATCGCCGCGGTCTCCGGCTGGTGCATCGGCGGCGGGCTGGACCTGATCGCCGCCGCGGATATCCGCTACGCGAGCGCGGATGCGAAGTTCAGCCTGCGCGAGGCGAAGGTCGCGATCGTCGCCGATATCGGCTCGCTGCACCGGCTGCCCGGCATTATCGGCGAGGGGCATCTGCGCGAACTCGCCTACACCGGTAAGGACATCGACGCGGCGCGTGCCGAGAAGATCGGCCTGGTCAACGACGTATTCGCCGATCAGGAGGCGACGCTGGACGCGGCGCATGCCATCGCGCGCGAGATTGCCGCGAATCCGCCGCTGGTGGTGCAGGGTGCCAAGGATGTGCTCGAGCAGCGCACCAAGGACCAGGTGGCGGCCGGGCTGCGCTATGTCTCGGCGTGGAACTCCGCATTCCTGCCGTCGGAGGATCTCACCGAGGCCATCCAGTCGGTGTTCGAGAAGCGAGCTCCGGAGTTCAAGGGCCGGTAAAGGCCGGTTATTCACTTGCCCTAGCCTTTGGTCCGCGCACATACTTGTATCACGCAACTAATTGATTGACGCAAGTAAAGGTGCGAGTCGGGTGGATGAGGACGAGCTGTCGGTCGACGCGATCGCGATGCAGCTCACCCGGCTGCAACGGATCCGGGAGCGGACCGCGGCGCAAATGCGGAGCAAGGACGGCGTGGATCCAGCGGCGTTCGCGGTCCTGTTCCGGCTGCTCTGTGACGGACCGATGCGTTCGGGCGCGCTCGCCGAGGCGGTGCATTCGGACGCGTCGACGGTCAGTCGGCATGTCGCCCACCTCGTCGACCGACATTTGGTGGAACGGCAAGCCGATCGCAACGACGGCCGCGCCACCGTGCTCGTCGTCACCGAACGAGGCCGCGAGATCGCCGAGCGGATACGCAGGCGCAGGCGCGAGAACCTGACCCGGGTGATGGCGGCCTGGACTCCGCAGGACCGTGCCGCATTCGCCGAACTGCTGCGGCAGTTCGTCGACGACTTCGAGCGGGCCAAGCCCGCGATGGTCGCGGCAATCCGCCAGGACCAGCACCAATTCGACCTCGATACGGAGAACGATTCGTGACCGCACCGGCCACCGTGGCGGAGCCCACGGGTTTCACCCACAGACAGATCCTGACCATCATGAGTGGTCTGCTGCTCGGCATGCTGCTCGCGGCGTTGGACCAGACGATCGTCTCCACCGCGATCCGCACCATCGCCGATGATCTCGACGGCTATTCGATGCAGGCGTGGGCGACCACCGCCTACTTGATCACCGCGACGCTCGCGACACCGCTGTACGGCAAGTTGTCCGACATGTTCGGCCGCAAGCCCTTCTTCATGGCCGCGATCTCGATCTTCGTGGTCGGTTCGCTGCTGTGCACGATGGCGCAGTCGATGTACGAGCTCGCGGCGTTCCGCGCATTCCAGGGACTCGGTGCGGGCGGCTTGATGTCGCTGGCGCTGACCATCCTCGGCGATATCGTCAGCCCGCGTGAACGCGCCAAGTATCAGGGCTACTTCCTCGCGGTATTCGGCACCTCCAGTGTGATCGGCCCGGTGCTCGGCGGTGTGCTGGCCGGACAGGACAGCATCCTCGGGATCAGCGGCTGGCGCTGGGTCTTCCTCGTCAACGTGCCGATCGGCCTGATCGCGCTCGGCGTCGTCTCCAAGGTGCTCAAGCTGCCGAAGCGGCCGCATTCCACCGACCGGGTCGACTGGTGGGGTGTGCTCGTGCTGGCGATCGGCCTGGTGCCGCTGCTCATCGTTGCCGAACAGGGTCGCGAATGGGGTTGGGGCAGTGGACGTTCCATCCTCTGTTATGTGATCGGACTGCTCGGTGTCATCGGTTTCGTGCTGGTCGAGAAGTCGATGAAGGATAAGGCGCTGATTCCGCTGCGGATGTTCGCCAATAAGACCTTCGCGCTCGGCGTGGTGATCTCGGTCGTGGTCGGCTCGGCGATGTTCGGCGGTATTTCGCTGCTGCCGCAGTACCTACAGGTGGTGCGCGGATCCAGTCCGACGCTGGCGGGTCTGCAGATGCTGCCGATGGTGCTCGGGATGATGACCGGCTCGATCGTATCCGGTCAGCTGATCTCGCGTACCGGTCGTTACCGGATCTTCCCGCTCATCGGCGCGAGCATGTTGACGCTGGGCCTGTTCCTGCTGCACTTCGTGAATGCCGACAGCCCACTGTGGGTCGCGATGATCTTCATGGCCTGCACCGGATTCGGACTCGGCAATCTCATGCAGCCGCTCACCATAGCGGTGCAGAATGCGTTGCCGCCCAAGGATATGGGCGTCTCCACCGCCGCGGCCACATTCTTCCGGCAGATCGGCGGCACGATGGGTGTCGCGGTATTCCTCTCGATCCTCTTCGCGCAGTTGACGCCGAATATCTCCACGGAGATGAAGTCCGCGGCCACCGATCCGGCGTTCCAACACGCCGTGGTCGAGGCCGCGCACAGCAGCAATCCCGCTGATGCCGCGCTCGCGAAAGGCCTGCTCGCGCAGGATACTTCGGCAGCCAGCGGGGTGCTGAAGGACAGCTCGATCGTGCAGCAGCTGAGTCCGGAGCTGGCGCGGCCGTTCAAGGTCGGGTTCGCCGAGTCGATGTCGACGGTGTTCCTTTGGGTGACCGGTCTCGCGCTGCTCGGTCTGATCCTGGTGCTGTTCTGGAAGGAAGTGCCGTTGCGGACGGTCGGCGGAATCGAGGCGGCCAAGGGTGCGGCGGCGGCCAATGGTGCCGGACCCGATGTCGTGGAGCGCACGGGCCTGTTGACCGCGGGCGGCGAGGCGGTGAGCCCATCTCAGGACGCTTTGGATGAGCTGGCGAAATCCGTGCCGGGCACGGCCGGTTCGACCAACGGTGCCGGACCGAGGACCGGCGGTGCCGGTTCCGCGTGAACCCGGCCGAATCGCGCCCGGTTCCGGCACTTGCCGGGGCCGGGCGCGACCCGTTTCACGGTCTGGATAGAAGCGTTCGCCAGGCAGCGGGGTAGTCCGGTGGCCTCGCCCGGAACGACCCGTACCGCGCCGAGGAAGTTGCGGGCATGGCGTTCGAGAATGAAGATCCATGGTGGAGACGGAGCAGCCGCACCGTGATGCGTATCGGTGCGGCTGCCACGTTCAGCGGTGGGTGGATCTGCTCACCGTGCCCTCAGGAATGAGCGTCGATCTCGTTCACGAGCCACGTGCCCAGTTCCTGGGTCATAGTGGTATGTCCCTCGTTCCTGCTGGCGCAGGCGAAAGCGTCGAGTTCGCTACCGCCGTCGCGGATCTCGCTGTACAGCGCGTCACGGTTGTCGATCTCGCCTGCGGCGACGGCGCTGATGGAGGGAATGAAACACGAGGTGTTGAACTGCAACTCGACCTCGGATCCGAGCAACCCCATAAGTATGGCGGCCATCCCGAAACTGGCTGGGTTGCCCGGCAATACCGGGTTCTCGGGGAACAGGCCGCCGGGAGCGCCATCGATATCGGGCAGTCCGTCGGTGCGGATCTCGATCGGGGGCTGATCTGCCCCGTGCAGGGTGGCCACGGCCTGCTGACCCGGTGCCTGGGTGCGCAGTGTGGCGTCGATCAGCAGGTCGCCGCCACCGCTCACCGCCGTCAGCGCGGGACCGATCCCGTTTCCGTTACCGGTCCTGACCCCGTTGGCGACACCGATCTTGCGGATACCCTGCGGCCATCCACCCACCGCATCCAACTGCTGCAGGAAGGCGCGTCGTTCCAACGCCTGGTCCGGTTGGTCGCCGATCTTGCTGAGGTGCCAGCGAGACATCTGCCGCGCGGCCGGGCTGTTGATCAGGTCGGAGAACTGGCCGAAGATGGGCGAAGTCGCACCCCACTTGTCCTTGAGGAAATGCGCGAAAGCCTGCATCGAGATCGGCAGCCATGCACCACGATGCGGGGTGTCGTAGGACAGGTACATGCTGGTCTCGGGGTCGGGCAGGTCCGGATCGTGCTGCATCTTGGCCAACGCGTAGCGGGTCACCATCCCGCCCATACTGAAACCACCCACCGCCAGTTTCGCTTTACCGGCACGCCTGCGAATGGCGGTCTGGATGCACTCGATGGCTGTGTTCGCGTTGTCCGGGATCGACGCCGCCCGGTTGTCGTAGCCCAGCACGATCACATCCCGGCCGATCGCGTGCAACTCGCTGATGAAGCGGTATCGCCCGTTATTCTCCAGACCGGCCCAGAGCTCGCCGAGGTCACTCGCGCCCAGCGAGAACCCGTCGGCGAGGATGACCGGTTTGGTGAGTTGCCGCTGGTTCAGCGGGCTGTAGTAGACCCATGCGGTTCCACCGCGGAGGGGCCACTCATCGTCTGGCTCCTGCGGCGTGGGATACGCGGCGCGCGCCGCGGGACTGAGCGAACCCCAGATGTTCACAACAGGCATCGTCCTGCTCCTCGACTGGTCGATTGACACGCGGATTCACTGGACTGAGAAGGGCCGGGCACTCAACCGAGCACGCGAGCCTTTCATAGCGTAAAGCTATTTCCTCTCGATGTGGCCCATTCGCTGGTCCCGAAGGCAGTGTCGACTGGTGACATTTTGATGTCGCGTCAGCCCAGCGCCACTATCGTCGACCGCGCCGCCCTACTTCCTGATTCCCGCCACTACGGGGCACTCGTCACCGTCCATGCCGATGGCAGCCCGCGGCCGGTAACCTGCGGACCGGATCAGCAGTGCGAATCGTCGTTTCCACCTACCTCCGGGCGCGCCGACATCCGCCGTGAGCCGCGCGTCTCGATCTGTGTGCTCTCCGACGATTCAGCGACGCCGAGGTGTAGGTCGATGGTCGAGTCGCGGTGCTCGGTATGCCCTCTCGCGCTCGACGCCCTCGTGCGCCCGTCGATGTCGTCGAACACCTCGGCGAACCACCTCGCAACATCGTTTGTTCACCACCAATCGCCCCTGCGTCGAGGTGATGATGTCGTATTCCAAGTCATCGAAGCTCAGCGTGCCCATCGAATCGAGTTGCGCTGAGTTAGAGTCGAATTCGTGACCTCGCTCGACACATCGGCGCTGCGCAAAGCATTGCTGACTGAGACCGATCTGCTCGCCGACCTTTACCGGTCCGCCGACCCGAAGACGCCGATACCGACCTGCCCGGACTGGACCCTGTCGAACCTGATCGCGCACGTCGGCGGTGGAAACCGTTGGGCCGCAGCGATGATTGCCGACCGGGCCACCGAATTCCTGGAATTCCAGCAGGTTCCCGATATCCGTCGGCCACGTGACTTGGACGAGGCAGACCGTTGGCTGCGAGCCGGCGCCCGAGCGGTGATCGACAACATCGACACAGTCGGTTCCGATGTCCCGGTCTGGACGCCGTTCGGCTCCCCGCGCCCGGCCGAATGGTGGGTGCGCCGACGCCTGCACGAGGCGACCGCGCACCGCGCCGACGCCCTGCTCGCCCTGGACCGCGAGGTGGCCATCGCCCCCGAACTCGGCGCCGATGGACTGTCGGAGTTTCTCGAGATCGTCGAGCGAGGCCCGCGCTTCGAAACACCGCTCGACGAAGGCACCAGCCTGCGATTGCGCGCCATCGATACCGATGACGCCTGGACGATCCTCCGATCCGGCGACACGATCACCAGCGGCGACAGCGAGGCACCGGCATCGTTGACGGTGAAGGGCACCGCCGTGGATCTGTATCTCCTGTTGCTGCGCCGGATCCCAGCCGACAGCCCACGGCTCGAGACCTCCGGAGACCTGTCCGTGCTCGCGACCTGGCTCGAACGCATCAAATTCTGAACCTGGCCGCGGGTGCCGGTTGTGGGGATGTTCAGTGGCGGGTGCGGAGGTATTCGTCGTGTTCGCGGTCTTCGCGGTGGTAGCGCTGGGTGAGGGTGGTGAGGCGGTGGATTTCGGCGGCCATGGCATGGGGTTCGATGGGTTTGGCGATGATGGGGTCGCCGGTTTTCACGTAGTAGCGGCCGTCGGGGTAGTCCATCCACCAGAAACCGCGGGACGGGGTGGGGCGGGCGTCGAGGGCCGGGCCGGGGCAGATGGTTATTTCGCCGAAGGCGGAGCGGGGGCGCTGGAAGATGCGGTCCAGTTGGTCGATGGGGCCGACGTCGTGGGCGCGGCGGATGTGGCGCTCGCGCTCGGCGGCGATTTCCGCGCGGCGGATCTCCAGCGGTGGGTGGGCGCCGGGTCCGCACGCCGGTAGCGCGGCCACCGCGAGTCGGGCGACGCGCTCTGCGGCGCAATAGGTTACGAGAATATCGCCGCCGGTGTCCGGACTCGAGCCGGGGAATTGTTGCAGCGCTGCCCCGGCCTGAGCGCGGACCGCGCCGTGGAACCGGTAGGCACGCAAAACATCGGCACCTCCGAAACCCTTCGACTCGACACGGACATCCGGCTCGAGCAGAACCTCGATGGCACGTTCGAGCTCGGGCGAGTACTTGGCCAGCAGGGAATCGACGGCGGCCTCGCGGTGCCGCTTCAGCTCATCGAAGTCGGCGATGTCGGTGCGATAGTGCAGCGGATAGGGCAAGCGGTCGCGACCGTATGCGGCCCAGAGGATTTCGAACTCCAGACCCGTGAGCCTGTGACTACCCGTCCCATCCACACGCCCGCCCGCCGTCCCGCTGCCCATACCCACTCCGCCGCCTTCATCAATTGTCATTCTCTGCGCTCACCCCTCCACTGCTCAGCCTCGCTCACGCTCATCGCGTGCATCGATCCGTTTGCCGCGCATGGGCCGCTGCCGCGCACGGACGCGTGCGGCGTGCGTGTTGTCTGGGTTGGGCTGCTGGTGCGCACCGGTTTGTGTGGCGCGCATGTTTTGCCTGGCGAATTCGTGCGTGGCGTGCGAATTGGTGCGCGGCGGTGGGGTGTTGGGTGCGTTGTTGGTGGGGCGGGGTTAGTAGGCGGGGTCACTGGTGGGGGGTTCGCCGATTACTGGGGGGACGGTTTTGGGGTGGGAGTTCAGGCCGGTGAGTTCTTCGCCGTGTTCGGCGGTGATGAGGTAGTCGGGGACGCCCTTCTTGCGGTCGTCGTCGTTGCCCTTGCTCTGCCCGGGCGCACCCATGCCCGACATGCCGGAGCGGCCCGTTGTTCCGGTGCTCTGGCGGGTGGTCGCGGCGGCCGTGGTTGTGGTGGTCGCGGGTGTGCCTGCGACGGTGTGGCCGGGGCTGCCCTGAGTGGTGCCGGGGAGGCCGGTACTGGTCGGGCGGCCGGTGCTGGTTCCGATGCCGGGTGTGTTGAGGCTCGGGGTGGATGTGCTCGGGGTGGATGAGCTCGGGGTCGCGGTGGTGGTGGAAGCGGATGGCGTTGTCGCGGTTGTGCTTTGAGGGATGGTGCTGGCGGGGGTGGTGGCATCCGGTGTTGTCGTCGACGGGGTCGTGGATTGTTCGGTGCCTGTCGGTTTGCCCGAATCCTGGCCCTGGTTGCCCGAGCCGTCCGAACCGTCGCCACCGGTACCCGAGGAGCCGTCGTCGGGACCCGAAGATCCTTGCGCACCACCGGCATCGCGGCCTGGAGTGACCGGGCCGGGGCCGTCGACGATCGTCGGCGCGGTGGGCATGTAGGGGAGGCCGACATCGGTCTGCCCCGCGACCTGACCGTAAACCGTGCGCAGGATTCTGCGCCCCTCCTGCTCGGCCTCGGTGCTGGTGTATTCGTCGGTCTTCATGACGCCGTCTTTGGGCAGCGTCTTGCCGGCGATATCCGGGCGTTCGGTCAGACCCGGCATCAACGCCTGGGTCTGCTCCAGACCTGTCTTCATTTCCGCGAGCTTCAGGCTGGTCAGCGTGGCTGCCTGCGCGAGCGGAACGGACTTGTCGTAGTAGTTGTTCACTGCCGTGGAGGCTGCCTGCGCTGCGGCACCGGTCCATCCGGTGTGGCCGTTCTGACCGGTGATGGTGCGACCGAATTCGCGCTTGAAGACCTCGAAGGTGCCGGTCAGGTCCGCGCCGATATTCGCCCACATGGTGACCGCGTCATCGACGAGTTTCGGCTTCATCGCCGAGACGGCGGTCTGCATTTGCTCGAGGGTGAGATGGTCGTAGCTGTCCGGAGTCGTGATGTGCGGCGGTTGCGTCTCGCCGTCGAAACCGTTGTAACCCGACTCGGTTTTGTAGATCCAGTCGCGGTCCCGGTTCCATTGCTCTTGGGTCTCGATGACCCGGCGCTGGTAGTCCTCGTAGGTCATTCCGGAGTCACCTGCTCGAACTGGGAGGCGCGGGCTTGGTCTTGCGCGACGAAGTTAGCGATCGCCTGCGCCACAACCTGTTTCACGGTTTCAACTGAGTCGATGTGCTGCTTGATCACGGTATCCAGGGACCGTTCGGTCCCGCTGGCGGTTTCTGAGAATTTCTTCTCAAGAATCTGACCTGAATTGAAGGTTCCGAACCCTGTGACACGGCTGATGAACCGAATGTTGTCGAGCGCTGTGTTCAGCCGGTCGAGGTGATCATCACAGACTTTGTCCAAGCCCTTTCCGACCTCTGGGTCCAGAGACAGCTCACCGGCATTCGCCCTGTCGAGCAAGCGTTTCCATTGGTCAGGATCAACACCGTTGATCATTCCCCCTCCTCATCGCGCAGGCAGATACTTCTCCAGGGCTTCGCCGAGACGGCGCACTTCGCCACAGGGTTCGCCGGCACTGGCACCGGCAGAGCCATACCGGTTCAGCACACTGAAATCGACCATCCCGTGGGGCACCTCGACACTGAGCCAGCAACCGAGGTCGTGCGAACTTCCGACGCTGCGATACTGGAGCGCTTGACGCGAACCGACGGTCGTTGACTCGAAGTCCGTGTAGTCGGAACGCTGCCGGCTCTCTTCCAGCGTGTGGTCTGACGACAAGACGCCGAGCGTGTACGTCTTCGGCACCGATTGCCAGCTGCATACCTTCCAGCCAGTCGGGTCGACTCCGGCGACTTTGGTGTCCTTGCTGGCGGCGTTCAGTCCGAGGGCGGAGATCGCGGAATCGGGTATGTCGCAGGGATTCCAGATAGCTGCTTCGGGGTCTTTCGATGTAGTCGCAGCGGCTGTCGTGCTTGCCGATGCTTTCGTGCTGCTCAGCGGCGGCGCGCTATCCCCTGAGTTGTCATTGCATCCAACAAGCGCCAGCGCCGCGCCGAGGATCAGGGCCGCAGCGCGCGGCATCTTCGCTGTACCGACCATCTGCGAACCCCTTCGCTGCCACCCGTCCCGAGGGGCCCCGCGCATCCCCCATTGCCCCGCAACCCTACCGTCTGGCGTGGGAGACCGGCAATGCGACGAGGCAATGATCAGACGCCGAAAGCCTCCCGCACTCACTCACATCGTGCGGGAGGTTTCGTATCAATCACTCAGGACTGGCTGAACTTCCCAACGGCGATGGCGGTGGTGAAGGCATCCCATTCGCCGCCGCTGAACACCAGTGCAGTGCCGTCGGGATTCTTTGAATCGCGCACGCCAACAGTGCCGCTGGAAAGGAATGCGACCTCGACACAGTCTTTGGCAGCCGAGCTGCGAGTGCTCTTGAACCAGCACGCTTTTGACAGGTCGACGTCGTGCTTGTGGGTCACGTGGCGTACTCCCTTGCTAGCTGCCGAAGAAAACTCCGGCTCGCTGTCTCATCCAGCGCTGCGCGCCGGATCGCTACATGAGCCACATGGTAGCGCTCGACGTCGTTCTGCTGTTCCAGATACAAATCGCCAGTGAGGTTTTCGAGATATACAACCGATGGCTCGGTTGGTTGCCTCGTCTTGTCCGTCCCGAACTCGATGATGGTGAACAGCCCGACCGGGTCGCCCAGTGGGATGCCGGCTGAGAACGGCAGAACCTGGAGTGTGATGTTTGGCAGCGTTGACAGGTCGGCAAGGTGCCGCATCTGCGCCGCCATGACTTTACGATTGCCGACCACGCGGCGGAGTGCGCACTCGAGCAGCACGATTCTCAACTCGGTTGGTTTGCGTTTACGAGTGAGGATTCGCTGGCGGCGCTGTTTCAGTTCGACGCGCTGCTCGATTTCTTCGGTCGAAGCGTTTGGGAAACCGCGTCGCAGCATTGCGCGCGAGTAGTCTGGCGCTTGCAGCAATCCCAACACGACGTCGGGCGCATACGAAGTCAACCGCCGCGCCGAAGCCTCCAGCCCCACGTACACATCGAAGTCTTCAGGGATCAACCTCCCATACTCATGCCACCAACACTTCCCAGACGCCTGCTGCGCCAACCCCAGCAGCCCCGCCGTCACCACCTCTTCCGCGTCATAAACCGCACACAGCTCTCGAATATCGAGCAGCCGTATCCGATTCGCCTGCCCGGTCTCCAACCGCTGCAAGGTCGTCTTACCGCGTTCGATCAACTGCGCCGCCTCGGGCATGGTCATCCCGGCCTGTAAGCGCAGGTCACGCAGATGGCGCCCCAGTTGTCGTCGCGGCACCGTACTTCCTGAATCCGTCATGGCCCCCTACCTCAGTTTTTCGGAAACGAGTGTGAAGTGTCCGCGGATGTACCGATCCGCGGACACGGAACTTGTCCTCGCCTTTCGGCGCGATTCGAATGCAGACCCCATGTAGACGCTGACTCCTCCGCCTGTCGCGTGCTGTGCTGTTGCCGCGCCCGGTCGGAGAGCCGTAGGAAACTCGAGAAACCTATTGGATCACAACGGATTGCCGCGTATCCGCAGTTTCGGCCGGGCGCTTTCGAATTCACCGAGACGAATCGAGGCAGTCGATGGATCAACGGGGATGGCGATGCATCCCGAGCTTCGGCCGGGCGCATCCGAAAACACAAAGGTCTTGTCTCGAAGTGGCGGGCGTCCATCGAGTCGAGTCGAATGGTGGTACCGCGCACTGTCCGGAACCGCCTTTCGGCGCGGCTCGACGCCGGATGGCCTCGGAGAGGGACTTCGAAGCGGGCCTTGGGCGAATCGGAAATCTCATGGACCGCATCGCGGTCGCCGCCGCGGCCCAGTTGTGTACGCGACCTTGCTGATCGAACCGCTGCCGACGAAGGGTGCGGTGCTGCGGGCGTGCCGCGGCGTCGAGCACGCCGCGCACCCGCTGCTACACGCGGCCTACGAACTCACTTGCCTGCACGAGAGTCGACTCGCCGACGGCGGCCGTACCGATGACATCGATTGCCGGAGAGCGAAATTGGTGCGCGAGATCAATCATTGGGTGCATGCGCACCTGCCGCCCGCGCACGGCAGCGCCTCGGTGCACACCGAAACGCTGGGCGCGGTACTCGACCGCCTCGCCCAATACACCGCCACCGCATACGCCGCCCTGGCAAGCGCCACGGACGACGCCCTCGGCGACGCTTGGGAGTCGCTGGCCGAATTGTCGATCGGTTACGAGGATTTGGCAGCCGAAGTCACTGCGGGCCGTCGCCGACTCCCCGGCGGCCCGTGACAATATCCCACCACTCTCGAACTCCGCGGGCCGAGCGATTGCGGGATCGCTGAATTCCGCAGCGGAGACGCCGAATTACTATCCGGACGGGCGCGTCGCCGGGCGACCGGTGCCCGTACTTCCAGCAGTCGCTTGGGTGCGGGGTGGCATGGCGGTGTGAACGATTGCGGAGAGAGGTGGCGGTGCCCGGAGTGCGGGACATGATGGGCGATGGCCCCGACGCGGGACTGCCTGCCGCTGCCGGGCCGAATGAGCTGAACGGCACGGGTCTACTGCGCTGGGGCCGAATCCGCCTCGAACGCCTGCAGCAGCGGCGCGAGGAGATCAACGCCCTCAACGTCTTCCCCATCGCCGACGCCGACACCGGTACCAATGCTGTTTCGGCTGTCGAGGGGCGCGCGCAGGATCGACTGCGGCTGATTCGTGCTGCTTGTCTGGTGGCGCGTGGATCTGCCTTGCCGCTGCCGAGTGTTCGTGTGCTGGTGGGTTTGGGCTGTTGAAGGCCGTGCGGGATTGTCTGCGGCTGATTTGTGTTGCTTGTCTGGTGGCGGGTGGATCTGCCTTGCCGCTGCCGAGTGTTCGTGTGCTGGTGGGTTTGGGCTGTTGAAGGCCGTGCGGGATGGACTGCGGCTGATTCGTGCTGTTTCTCTGGTGGCGCGTGGATCTGCCTTGCCGCTGCCGAGTGTTCGTGTGCTGGTGGGTTTGGGCTGTCGAAGGCCGTGCGGAATCGATGGCGAGTCGATCGTGCCACCCGGCTGGCGGGCATTCCGATACCGATCGCCGAATGATGGCTTCGCCGAAAATCCCTCGGGCACACCGCCGAACGGACGCGGGGTGGGGAAGGTGGTATTGCCCAAGGGGGCGATCCTTCGAGCCCTAGGGTTGGCTGTTCAGGGCGCGAATCGTCCTTAACGTAAGCGAGGTAATCAATCAACTCGCTTTCAGGAGCAGTGAAATGCGAATCAAGTCCTTCATCGCGGCCGGTCTTCTCGCCACCGCTGCCGTCGCCGGGGTGTCGACGGCAGCAACCGCGTCCGCAGCCACCAGCTACTACTACGGCACCTATGCCACCTCCGCCGCATGTGCCGCGGACGGCGCCTCACCCACCACCGGCGGCTACTACTACGAGTGCGTCGAAACCTACAGCGGCTGGGATCTCTACATCTACTACTGAGCCGATCCGCCGCTAACCGAAATCAGCGGCACCGCAGCGTAATCGAAAGCGGGAAGTCCGAACACACCGGACTTCCCGCTTTTCGTTGTGCTCAGTGACCGCCGACCGGATCTTCGGGCGCGCCGATCCGGTGCTCGACCGCATCCGTCGGCCGCAAACCTTGCCGATGGGCCTCGTCGAGTCGGGTCCCGGACTTCCATCCAGTCGTCGTCAAGACGGCTGAGCAGACAGATCGCCCACGTGGCGATTCAATGTCGGGCGAGTTCCTCGAGGTCGCTGAGGCTAGCGGCATCCTCTTCGGGTGTGTCAGGGCCGATGATTCCGGACAGTTCGTCGCACGGGAGGTCGCGGCACCATCGGATGGCGTCCAGCGCGGTGAGCTCGGCCTGGAAGGCGTCGCTGAGGCGCGCGTTCCACAGTCCGGCAGCGACTTCGGCCGCGCGGCCCGCAACTGGCAGGGGGAGGGCACTCAGCGGTGGCCGCCCCCGGCGGCTACTACTGGCAGCGCGTCGAAAACCTACCGCGGCTGGGATCTCCACATCTACTACTGACCGATCCGCCGATAACTGAAATCGGCGGCACCGCACCGTAATAGAACGCAAAGCGGGAAGTCCGGTGTTCGAACTTCCCGCTTTGCTTTGGCTTGCCGGGGTGTGCACCGGACGGTAGGGTTTGCTCAGACGACAGTCGGGGTAGCCAAATGCCGAATGTGTTTGGTGCGCAACGACTGTGCAGGGGAATCAGCAAAACAGGGGGGTATCGCTCTAGATATCGTCGCGGAAGTCCGTCGAGTAGTCGGCGGTAATAAATCGATGGTGCTTCATTCGCGACCGGCTACGCCGTGCACAAAGATGCTTCATGGAAAACAAAGAAAGTGAATGAGCGAGTGACTACTGGATTGATCGGGGTGGGACTATTCGAGATGAATCTCGACGATGGTCGCCTTCCGGTAAATATCGACGTGAACCGTAATCTCCATAATCGCTTGGATCCGCAAGATTTCTCGGCAGCGGCAATGACCGGATACTACGTCGCGCTGTGGCGTCACGACGCGCCGATCATCAAATCCGGGAACTGGGCCGCGCTGAGCACGTCTCCGTCCCGCCGTGCCGAATTGATCACGCTTCTCGATACGCAGTCGCTCGCCGAATTCGAGGCAGTCGAACGAGCACTGCATCTGCGTGACGAATTCGTCGGTCGAGGACCCATCACCGATTTCGGCACGCCCTCGGTCACTGTCACGGCGAGTATCGCGCGGATCAGTGATATCAATATCAATCCACGATGGGCGGCAACGGTCGACCCCTCTTATCTGGCCTACGATATCGTGGATTGCGCGAACCAGGTTCGCCAGCAGCGCCCGCCTTTTCATGAAGACGGGTCATGGGCGGCCCGATCCGACGAAGAACTCGAGTACGAACTCGCGGAATACAAAGACTACCTGATGAGGAAATCGTAATGGCCAATTATTCGGTAGATCTGAATGAATTGATATCCGCCGCGCGGGCATGGGGACATGCGTCCGACAGCCTCCGCGAAGCCGCGACGAAAGCGCAGAACATTCAAAACAGCAACAAAGAGGTTGTCTGGGCCCTGTTTCAGGAGGTCTGGGATGCTCAGGTCGCAGCCGCGCAGTACATGTATAACCGGCTGACCGAGGGGACTGCCGAGACGGATTCCATCGGAGCCGTCCTCGAGCACGTTGCCAAGGTGTATCAAGAACAAGACCAGAACTTCGCAAATGCCGTGATAAAGCTCGACGAAGGATATTGATGGGTGCCACGAAAACTATCGACGAGCTCAACGATGTACTCGGTCAGTTCTCGAACCAGATAGAGCAGATCAGGACTCAGCCCGCCGAGGTGGAGAAGAAATTCAACCAGGCAGCCATAGCGATGTCGGCGGCCGAAGGCGGGTCCGTGTTCGGCATCATCGGCGCGGCAGTCGGCGCAGCTTACGGCTCGATGACCGAAGACGACATGACCGGCTACCTGCAGGATCACAAGGAAGAGATAAAGAAGAAGATCCAAGAGCTTTTGGAGAAGCTGCAGAATGCTGTAGACGGCTTGAAGGCTCCTGTCGCGTTCCTGCAGACAAGCGAGGACTGGTTGAAACTCAAATCAAAGATCGGCGAGGCGCAGAATAACGAGCTGGTCAATGGGAGTTTGACCGGATATTGGGCGGGGGCGGCGGCGCTCAAATACACCGCGGCGCGCACCCTTCAGGACGCCACCATGGATACGGCCAAATCAATCTGCGATAAACTGAATGAAAGCCTGGCTGCGGTATCAAATTCCGCTTGGGACTTCTACTCCGTCATCGTGAAGGATATAGCGGGATTTCTTGTGGATTTCGCCGCTGCCCTGGGAAAAATTGCGACCGGAGTAGCGGCACCATTTGGAATTTCGGATGCTATCGATCTTCTTGCCAAGATTATCAAAAACGCCATCGACTACAGCAAGAAGCTGGGAGATGCTCTGATTGCGGAAAGGCAGAATATAAATAAGATAACCAGCGCCACAGATAATGCCAAGGGGTTCAAGAACGATCGCTGGCCGGTTAGCAGATCGGACGCCTTCAACATAAATTCTACCAACTCGGCCGAATGGCAGGCGACATGAATCCGAAGAAACTCGCCACAATTCCGGGTCTCGCGGTACTCCTCGCGAGCTGCGGGCTGTCGCTGCGCACACATCCCGAGGATCCGACAGCGCACTGGAGTGTCCATACGTTCCAGGAGCTATGTGATTTTCCTATGCAGTTCTTCTCCTCTCGATATGATGCGACGAATTTCAAGCTCGCCGTGGGGGCTACCAAACCGATGACCGATAAGATCGACGGTGGAAATGGCTGCGAATACCGCGATCCGGAAGGAAAATACGCGGGATACGTTTCTCTGTCCCGTATCGTTGACGTCGAGGGTTGGCACTCGACCGCCCAACACGCCCCATCACGCACCATAACTGTCGACAAGGTGGCTGTCTCTGAAGTTGTGGAGCAGGTGCCGGTGATTACGGATCCCCCCACTTCGCGACACTTCTACACACTAACTGCCAGGATCGATGGATGGGAGGGTGAACTCGGATTCTATGAGAATGATGAACAGGGAACACAAGCGGGTGCACCAGTGCTTGTGAGCATGATTCGCACTTTGAAGGGTGCTTGATCGGCTGGACGATTCGCAACGCAAATCCGCGGTGATAAACAAAGCGGGAAGTCCGAACGCACCGGACTCCCCGCTTTCGTTTGAGGGCGAATCATCCACCGCCCCAACAAAACTCAGTGGCCGCCGTTTTCCTGCAACCGCTTGAGCGAGGCCTCGATCTCGGCCTCGGCCTCGGCGCGACCGACCCACTCCGAGCCCTTGACGTACTTGCCGGGCTCCAGATCCTTATAGCGCTCGAAGAAGTGCTTGATCGCGGCCAGTTCGAATTCGGGCACATCGGCCAGATCCTGGATGTGGTCCCAGCGCTTATCGCCCGCGGGCACGCACAGCACCTTGTCGTCGCCGCCGGCCTCGTCGACCATCTTGTACATCGCGACCGGACGGACCTCGATCAGGCAGCCCGGAAATACCGGCTCCGGCAGCAGGACCAGCGCGTCCAGCGGGTCGCCGTCCTCACCGAGGGTGTTCTCGATGTAGCCGTAGTCGGCCGGGTAGGCCATGGACGTGTAAAGGAAGCGGTCGAGCCGGACCCGACCGGTCTCGTGATCGACCTCGTACTTGTTCCGAGAACCCTTGGGGATCTCGATGGTGACGTCGAACTCCACGCCATCTCCTTACTGATGCTTCTGTGGGACTGTCGCCGTGCGGTCGTCGGAACGCCGACTCGACAGGTGTTCGGGGGGAACGGTGCCGGAACGAGGATAGTGTGGTCCGCGGGCACTTGGGTGCGGTAGGTGGGTCGCCCCGGCGACTGTGCGACGGTCGGGCGAAACGAGACGGAGAGACGGCGGGCACGTGGTGGGTGGCAGCAACAGGAATATCGGTGGCTCGGCCGCCAAGCGACGCCGCTTTATCTGGATCGGCGTCGCGTTCATGCTGGCCGTGTTGCTCGGTACCGGGGTAGGTGTAGTGATCGCGGTCAAGCCGTGGACCGAGGCATTCCGGCACCGCGGGCTCACCATTGCCGCACCGCCCGCGCCGGTGAAACCGCTTCCACAGGTTGAGCCCGCGCCGTCGAATGCGCCCGCGCCGACTCCGGCCGGTGTCGCCGCCGCGCTCGCGGGGGTGGTCGCCAATCCCGATCTCGGTGCGTTCGCCGGTGAGGTGACCGACGCGGACTCCGCGACCGTGCTGTGGGGCGCCGAATCCGATAAGCCGATGATCCCGTCGTCCACCGCCAAGACCCTCACCACTGCGGCCGCCTTGCTCACCTTGCCCTCCGATCATCGGGTGACCACCCGCGTCGTCGCCGGTTCCGCGCCCAATGAGTTGGTGCTGGTCGGCGGCGGCGATCCGACGTTGACCGCGCAGCCCGACGGCAAGGGGTACTACCCGAACGGGCCGCGCCTGTCGGATCTGGTGTCGCAAATCAAGGACTCCGGCCGGATCGCCGACACCATCGTGGTCGACACTTCCGCGTATTCCGGCCCGCCCATGGCGCCCGGCTGGGATCCGGTCGATATCGGTGAGGGTTCGATCGCGCCGATGGATCCGGTAATGCTCGACGGCGGCCGCCTCGACCCGTTGGTGGAGTACTCGCCGCGCACCCCGACTCCGGCCCTGGCGACTGGGCAGCGCCTGGCCATCGAACTCGGACTCGATCCTGCCAAGGTGCGGATCGGCAATGCCGCCGCCGATGCGATGGAGGTGGCGAGCGTGCAATCCGCGCCGCTGCGGGACCGGCTGCGCGACACCATGGTCCATTCCGACAATGTGCTCGCCGAGGCCATCGGCCGCGAGATCGCGGTCGCGTCCGGCAACGAGGCATCGTTCACCGGGGCCGTCGCCGCCCTTGAAACCGCGCTCGGCAAGGGCGGATTCGATCTCACCGGTCTTTCGATGCGCGATAACAGCGGCCTGTCGACCGAGGACCGGGTGCCTGCCCGACTGCTCGACAAGATCATCGCGACCGCGGCGAAGCCGAGCGGCGCCAATGCCGTGCAGCCGAGCAACACCAAGGCCAGGCCGGAAACCGACCGAGTCGCGACCACGCTGGCGCCGCTGCTCGATGATTTGCCGATCGCGGGTGCGACGGGGTCGCTGAGCAGCCGTTATGTTACGCAGAACCGGGGCGGCGCGGGATGGGTGCGGGCCAAGACCGGAACTCTCTCGGTGGCAAGCACGTTGGTCGGTTATGTGCTGGACAGCGACGGGCGGGTATTGACCTTCGCATTGATGTCGAACGATCGGCCACCGGAGCTGAGCCGGCCCGCATTGGACGCCATCGCCGGCACGCTGCGTAACTGTGGATGCTCGTGACGGGTGGTTGACCATGTTCGAAGGCACTGATAAATCGGGCGCCGCGCCCGCCGTGAATTCGGGTGCGGACGCTCCGGCCGAGCGCAGACGTTCCGGATTTTCCGGTGCCGTCGATTGGCGCCTTGCCGCGCGCACCGGTGCCGCGTTGGTGCCGTCAGGCCCGCGGACCTCGCGATATTCGGCTGAGCAGGTAGTGAGCGAGTTGGCCGAGGCATCGGTGCGGGCGGAGCGGCCGGTTCGTGAGGTGAGCGGTCTGCTCGACGATCAGCCGGTGCCATCGGCCGTGATCGTCGACCGGCCCGGTTGGATCAACGCGGCCGCCGATTCCATGGCCCAGTTGACCGGCACCGGACCGGCATCGGACAAGGGCCTGCTGGCGGGCAAACCCGCGGGCGTGCAAGCGGGCGCGATGCTGGCGTTCCTGTCCACCGCGATCCTCGGCCAATACGACCCGTTCACCGGACCCGATGGGACGCTGCTGCTGGTCGCGCCGAACATCATGGCCGTCGAGCGCGCACTCGGCGTCTCGCCGACCGACTTCCGCTTCTGGGTCTGCCTGCATGAGGTGACCCACCGGGTGCAGTTCTCCTCCGCGCCGTGGCTGGCCGATTACATGCGCGCCAATGTCGACACCCTCGGCGAGGTCGGCGACGAACCGCTCGCCGATATGCTCGGCCGCCTCGTCGAAGAGGTGCGCGACCGCCGTCGCGGCGCCGGCCCCGCGGACCCGAATTCCCGTGGCGTCGTCGGCTTACTGCGCGCCACCCAGGCCCCACCGCAACGCGAGGCCCTTGACCGCCTGCTGATGCTCGGAACCCTGCTGGAAGGCCACGCCGACCACGTCATGGACGCCGTCGGCCCGGCCGTCATCCCCACCGTCGAACAAATCCGCGCCGCCTTCGATAAGCGCCGCAAACGCCCCACCAATCCTCTCCAACGCCTGCTGCGCGCTCTGCTCGGCGTTGATGCCAAGGTTGCCCAGTACGTCCGGGGCAAGAAATTCGTCGACGCCGTGGTGGCCCAAGTCGGCATGGCCCAGTTCAACACCATCTGGACCAATCCCGAGACCCTGCCTCTCGCAACGGAAATCGAGGCCCCTGAGCGCTGGGTGGCTCGCGTTCTCGGATAGTTCGCAGCGGTTCTCGATCGTCTATGCGTTGCGCCCGAAGGTCCTCGGTTCGCACCAGTCGGCGTCTCGAGCAAACGCGAAGGCCCTGGCGATGAACTCAACCTTCGGTCGATGCGGCGTCGCATACCCAGTGAGCGCCTCGCACAAGTCACACAACCTTTGCGAGGCGATCACTGGCGGCGGCACGGGTCGCCTGGGCGAGTGCGGAAATGTGGTGGTGGCGGTCAGGCGGCTGTGCCGGGCCGCTTGCCGGGCGGATCGAGCGCACTGGTCATCGGTAGTCTCCGGATATGAGCCGTACGGCGGGAGCGATGCCCGGGAATGCGCGGCGGCTGCCGGAAACCGAGGCGGTGCTCGAGGTGCGGCGGGCGGTGCGGGGGTGGCTGGCCGATTACCCGACAGGTGATGTGGCGGTCGCGTTGTCCGGGGGCGCGGATTCGTTGGCATTGACCGCCGCTGCCGTGGTGGAGGCGGATCAGGTCGACGCGCTTGTTGTCGATCATCAGTTGCAGTCGGGATCAGACAGGGTGGCGGCTGAGGCAGCGGCTGCGGCGTTGGCGCTGGGGTGTCGGTCGGCACATGTCCTGGCGGTCGAGGTCGGTGCGGACGGGGGGATGGAGGCGGCGGCGCGGGCAGCTCGGTATGCGGCGCTCGACGCTGCGCGGGGCGGATTGCCGGTGCTGCTCGGGCACACGCTCGATGATCAGGCCGAGACCGTTTTGTTGGGGTTGGGGCGGGGTTCGGGCGGACGGTCGATTCAGGGGATGGCGGCGTTCGCGGATCCGTGGGGGCGGCCGCTGCTGCGGGTGCGGCGGGCGGTGACCAGGCAGTTGTGTGTCGATATCGGTACGACGCCGTTCGAGGATCCGCATAATTCGGCGGCGGAGTTCACCAGGGTGCGGTTGCGCAATGAAGTTCTGCCGCTGCTGGAGGACGTGCTCGGGGGCGGGGTCGCGAGGGCGTTGGCGCGCACGGCCGAACAGTTGCGCGACGACGGTGCGGTACTGGATGCGCTGGCCGACGAGCTATTGCGAGCCGCGAGTTCCGGTCCGACGAGTGATGATCCGACCCTCTCGATAGAGACCCTCGCCACTGCCCCCGCGGCCTTGCGTCGCCGCGCAATCCGTGCCTGGTTGCTGGCCGGTGGCGCTAAAGCCCTGACCAACAAGCATTTACAGGCGGTTGACGAATTGATTACCGCATGGCGCGGGCAGGGCGGTGTCGCGGTGGGCGGCGCAACACCGGGACACAGGTTGGTCGCCGCGCGCGAACATGGCAGGCTGACTTTGCGTCTACAAGGGAGCCGATGACACATAATGGATCGGCCGGGGGAGGCACCCGCGGCGCGAGCGACGGGCCCGAAGGCGGTAGCGAAGCGTGACCACGAAGGGTCCCGGGAGCGCCGCGGACAACACCGGAAGGGAAACCAACTGACGTGTACGAGGGCGATATCGCGTCGGTGCTGATCACCGAGGAACAGATCGCGGCCAAGACCCAGGAGCTGGCCGAGCTGATTGCCAAGCGTTATCCGGCCGACGCCCCCGAGGGCGATCTGTTGCTGGTCGGCGTGCTCAAGGGCGCCATCTTCTTCATGACCGACCTCGCCAAGGCGCTGCCGATTCCCACCCAGATGGAATTCATGGCCGTCTCCTCCTACGGCTCGTCCACCTCGTCCTCCGGTGTCGTGCGCATCATGAAGGACCTGGACAAGGACATCGCGGGCCGCAATGTGCTGATCGTCGAGGACATCATCGACTCCGGTCTCACGCTGTCGTGGCTCAAGCGCAATCTGTCCACCCGCAATCCTGCCTCACTCGAGGTCGTCACCTTGCTACGCAAGCCGGACGCGCTACGCACCCATGTGGAAGTCGCGCACGTCGGCTTCGATATTCCGAACGAATTCGTCGTCGGCTACGGTCTCGACTACGCCGAGCGATACCGTGACCTGCCCTACATCGGCACCCTCGACCCGAAGGTCTACGGCGGCGCGTAATCAGGGCAGCATTGCGAATATCGTTGCGGGCGAACCGGATCCACCGCTGTAGAGCGCACTGCCGACCAGCACCCAGGCGCCGGTGGCGGGCAGTTCGGCGAGGTTGGCCAGACATTCCAAGCTGATCCGATGCTCGCGATACAGCAGCTTGGACACCTCATAGGTGTTGTCGGTCCCCAAATCGGGTCCGAACGTATCGATGCCGAGCGCGCCACGGCGCCCCAGCCGCCCGGTCCGCAATAGCCATTTGACCGTCTCGACAGCGAATCCCGGTTGATGATCGGCACTCTCGCCGGTTCCGATGAATTCCGGCGTACCCCATTTCTCGTCCCACCCGGTCCAGGCCACCACCGCCGACCCGTCGGGTATCCGCCCGTGTCTACCCTCCCACTCCCGCAGATCAGCGATATCGATCGCGTAATCCCGATCGTTCGCACATTGGTCACGCACGTCGATCTTCACCGCGGGCAGCAGCAGATCGTCGAGGTCCAATTCGTCGGCGGCCAGTCCGTCGGCATGGAAGTGGATCGGTGCGCCCCAATGGGTTCCGGTGTGCTCGCCCTGCTGGATATAGCGCAGGTAATAACCGTCGTTCGCGACGGTCGCGACAATATCGGTCCGGAATTCGGGATCCCCGGGAAACAGCGGCGTAGTAGCTGGGTCGTGTACGTGTGACAGGCTCACCAGGCGTCCGAATGGCCGTGCGGTCATCCAGGAAGAGTAGTCGCAAACCGTAGGTATCAGCCGACCGAGCGCCCATGAGTGTTCTCATACCGTTCGCATGCCTTCCGCGGCGGACCGGCGGGATCGGCTCGGTAGGGTATTCCACAGGTAGTCGCCGGTCCGTGGCCGCCGGGTCAACGCCAGATAGCGCGTCATCGTGGCAGGCCAGAGCGCGGTCACCGATCCGGAAGCATCTCGATACGGGCTCCGGACGCGCGACCAGACCGAGTCGGCGAGACGGCCGCGTAGCCACTCGTCGAATCTGTCCGCTATTTCTCGGAGCACTTCGACTGTGTCGGCTTCCCGCGGTGCCGCTCGGGTGAGCAGTGCGGCGATGTACCGCGCTTGGCATTCGAGCATGAAGATGATGGAGCCGAAGGTGAGGTTGGCTCTCGCGTCGCCGATTTCGGCGGTCGGTGGTGCAGGCGGCGAGTGGAATCTCTTACGGCTCAACGTTGCTCGGTGTCATCACCCGCTCCAAGGCATCCAAGTCGCGTTCCATTGCCCGGAACAGCAGGTAGCTGATGACAAACGCGATGATGCTGCCGATGGACAGAACGCGCACCTGAACGATGATCTGTGCAAGCTCGCTGGGGGGCAGCAGCGTCGCACCCGCGACCGCAAGTAGCGGGATCGACGCTGCAACGGTCAGATATTGGCCGCACCGACGCCGCACTCGGCGTAAACGCAGCACATCCGCATCGCCGACCTCGCCGTACCGCAAGAACATCGGATAGAGGCACCGGATGCCATAAAAAGTGACCAGGAAGAAAGGGTAGGTCACGGCGATTGCGCCACACACCGCGTGCGCGGCCACGAAATGGGCGTAATCAGCGGCGGTGACATTGTCGGCGGAGCCGTACAGCACTACCGGGAAGCTGATCCCCGCGAGCATCCACAAGGTGAATGTCACGAGCACCACCCAGTGACCGAACAGGATTGTGTCAGTGCGGGCATGGCGCAGCGTCTGCGGCGGGTAATCGACACCGCGATACAACCCATGTGGGACGGTGATCAGATATCGGCCGAGGTACCCCAGCACCACTGCGGCCAGTGGGAAGCCGACGAAGTTCACCACTCCGGTACCGATGTCGAGGTGATGCTGGCCGCTCCCGGATAGCCGGTTGGTGATCAACTGCCGCGAGTGCTGGATATTGTAAAGCGAGGCAAGCACATTCGGCACCAGAACGGCCAACACGACGAGCGGGATACGCCATGCGCGCAGCCGTTGCCGCCAGCTCCCGGGTGGCGGGTCGATGAGGTCGCGGGCTCGCTGATCCAGGCACAGATCCAACTGCTGTGCCAGTACTTTGCCGTTGCTCCAGCGTTGATGCGGATCCGCCTGCAGACATCCGAGCAGCACCCGGCGCAGGGCGCTGGGGGTGTCCGCGGGCAGTCGCGCCAGCGTCGCGTCGGTGATGCCGTGTTCGCGCAGGCGCACCATGGTCGCAAAGGTTTCGGCGCGGGCGTCCGGATCGGTAGGCATCGGCGGATCGTCGAAAGGCGCTGCGCCGGTGAGCAGTTCCCACAGCAATGCGCCGAGGGAAAAGATATCGCTGCGCGGGCCCGGCGCGGGGGCAGCCGGGTCGAGCAGTTGGGCCAGTTGTTCGAGGGAGCGGTACGGCAGCGAATCCGGGTCTACCGCAATCGTATTCGTCAGCGATCGCGGCGCGGCCGTACGCACGGCGAAATCGGCGAGTTTGGGTATGCCCTCAGCGGTGAACAGCACATTGGCGGGTTTGATTTCCCGGTGCAGTACGCCATGCTGCTCGGCGTAATCGAGCGCGTCCGCCAGTCGCCTGCCGATCCAGGCCACCGTCTCCGGCCAGCTGAGCGCAGCGATTTCGCGACGCACACTCGAATCGGCCGGACGGATCTCGCCCTTCGCCTCCATGGCCGTATCGATCGCGCGCGACAGCAGGGCGCCGCCGTCGGCTGCAGTGCCGCGCCGACGCTGTGCGAGCACGCCGGCTGCGGTGCCGCCGGGCAGATACTGCATGTAGACCAGACGGGTCGATGCGATGGCCTCCGGTGCCGTGGCGGGTGTGGCGGTGACCAGTCGCTGGTCGAAAACCCGCACCACATTTGGGTGGTCCAGTTTCGCCATGCTGTGCCCACTGGCCGACCAACCGGCCGAAAGGCGCACGGCGACGAGGCGTTGCATGGACCGCTGCTTGGCGAGGAAGACCCGCCCGAGTGCGCCGGTACCCAGATCGGTGAGCAGATCGAAGTCATCGATCCGATGACCCGGCGTCAGCCCGGCGACCAGCGCGGCGGCGCGTTCGGTATCGGCCGAATCGTCATCGTCGGCGTAGACCGTCAGCCGCGCGCGCACCTGCTGCGCCAGCTCCGGATATTCGGCGAGGAAATCCGTGAGTTCCAGCGGGCCGTACCGGCGTCGGGCCAGGAACTCCTCGCAGAGCAGATCGACCAGTTCCGCACTCTGCTCGACCTCGGGGAATTCCTTGCGATACTCGGCGATGCGTTTGCCGAGGCCCTCGCGATCCCAGCGGTGGCGCAGGTCGATGCGGACAAGATCGGTGAGTACCGCCAGCCGCACCTGGGTGCCGTCGGGGATGTACTCGGCGATCGGAGGTGGGTCGGTCCGTTCGCCACGCAGGCAGTGCTGCCAATCTTCGGTAAATCTGGTTATGGGGTCGGTCTCGCCTCGATCCGCGAAATCGGCAACTGTCACGATCGCGGCTCCGGCACGGCGGGCTTACCGCGCTCCCGGTCCGCAGAAATGTGTTCGCGGTCGAGGGAATCCACCGGCGCGACCACCCGCTCCAGTGCACGCAGATCGGCCTCCAGCGCCCGGAAGAGCAGGTAGGAGCCGATGAACGCGACGATGCCGCCTACACAGAGCACCCGAACCGCGGCGATCACCATCGAAATATCCTCGGGCGGCAGGAAGGTGACGCCCGCCACCGCGAGCAGCGGCACCGAGGCCGCGACCGCCAGATATCCGTTGGCGCGGCGATCCAGGCCGCGCAGCCATACCGCGTCCTCGGTGCTGATCTCCCCGTGCCGCAGGAAGATCGGATAGATGCAGCGGACCATGAAGAAGCACACCAGGAAGAACGGGTACGCCATCGCGATCGCGCCGCACACCACGATCGAGGTGAGGAAGTGCACCACCGCGCGGGCGGGCACGTCCCCGGCCGCCAATTGCAGCGCGATCGGGAAGGTGAATCCGGCGATCACCCACAGCGAGAAGACCACCCACACCGCTCGGTCGCCGAACAGCAGGGAATCCGCTCTGGCCAGCCGCAGCGTCTCGGCATCGTAGCGGCGGTGGCGACGCAGCCCGTGCGGCACCGTGAGCATTCTTCGGGACAGATAGAGGATCAGCGTCGCCCCGAGCGGGAAGAAGATTCCGTTCACCACGGTGGTGATGATCATGAAGGTGCGTCCGGCGTCCTCGGGGAGCCGGTCCACGATCAGATGCTGGTTGTGCTGGATGTTGTATGCCGAGGCGAGGATATTCGGGATGCCGATGGCCAGCGACACGATCACCAGCCGCCACGACCGCAACTTCAGCCGCCAACTGCCGGGCGGCGGGTCGACCAGATCCCTGGCCCTCGGGTCCATGCACAGGTCGAACTGCTTGGCCAGCACCCCGCCATTGGCCCAGCGCAGTGTCCGATCCGATTCCAGACAGGTCAGCAGCACCCGCCGCAAAGCCGCCGGACAGTTCGCTGGCACTCGTTGCAGCGCAGCGTCATCCACCCCGGAGGTGCGGCGTTCCAGCATCCCCTCCAGCGCCGTATCGTCGCCGTGGTCGGTCGCGGTGGAATCGTCGAACGGCTTCGCACCGGTGAGCAATTCCCACAGCACTACGCCGAGGGCGTAGATATCGGAACGGGTATCCAAATCCTCGGCCGTGCGCTCGCGGCCGGGATGGCAGGCCTCCAACTGTTCGGGCGACATATACGCCAGCGAGCCGCCGAAATAGGCCACCGGACTGGTGCCGGCCACATTGCGGCTGAAGCTGATATTGAAATCGGCCAGTTTCGGTACCGCCTCGGCGGTGAGCAGGATATTGGCCGGTTTCACATCGCGGTGCAGCACGCCGTGCGCGGAGGCGTATTCCAGCGCCTCGGCCACTCTGCGGCCCAGCCAGGCCACGGTTTCCGGCCAGCTGAGTCCGGCGATCTCGGCGCGCACGCTGGAATCGGTCGGACGGATTTCGCCCTTCTCCTCCATGGCCGCGTCGACCGCGTCGAGCAGCAGTTGTCCGCTGCGTTCGGCCGGTGGGGTCGAGCGCACCCAGCGCAGCACCCCGAGCAGGGTGCCGCCGGGCAGGAACTGCATGTACAGCAGCCGGAGTCGGCGCATGGCCGGATCGCGCGCGTCATCGGAGCCGAGCAGCCGCTGATCGAAGACGCGCACGATGTAGTCGTGGTCGAGCTGGGCCAGGGTCTGCGGTTCGGTGCCGTGGTCGGCGGAGATTTTCACCGCCACCAAGCGCTGCATTGATCGCTGCCTGGCCAGGAACACCCGGGCGAAGGCGCCGCTGCCGAGTCCGGTGAGCAGGTCGAAATCGTCGATGGACTGGCCGACCTCGATCCGGTCGAGGGCGTCGAATTTCCCCGGACCGGTACCGATCGTGGTCGGAATGGCGGTCGCGGCCTCGGTTGCATCGACGGTGGCACGAGTCACATCAGTATTACGATCGGACTCCCGGGTTTGGTTCAGTCCGACGGTTTGATCGGCTCGCACCGTTCGGCTCAGTTCGGCCGCCGCGCGGGTATTGGCGAACTCCGTCAGCACCGAATCCTCGAGCGCCGCTCGGCGGGTGCTCTGGTCGAGATCGTCGGCATTGAGCAGCACACGCAATTCCGTCGCTTGTTCCGGATATTCCCGCAGACAATCCTTGGGATCGACCCGTTCACCACTGTGCCGTCGGATGACGAACTCTTCGTACACCAAACCGGCCGGAATGCCGCTCGGTTCGAGTTCCGGAAACTCGGCGCAGTAGTCGAAAAGCCGTTTACGCGGCGCCGGCGCAGTATTGGATTCGCGGTGCTCCCGGGGCGCTTCGTGGTCATGCTCCGCTACCGCCTCCGCGTCCGTCGCTCGCGCCGCAGGCGCTCGGCGGATCCAGCGATGTCGCAGGTCGACGCGGATCAATTCGATCAGGGCGGCCCGGCGCAAGGATTCGGCATCCGGGAGAAAGTCGCCGATCTCCGGTGGTCGCCGCGACGATTCCCATGCGGTCGAGAAGGCCCCGACCACGTCGTTCTCGGTGCGCGACAACGGTCCACCCCAGTCTCTGGTCGGCTCGGCGTCGAGATCGGTTCGGTGCGTATTTTCGGGATCAGCACTCATTTTCGGACCTAGCTACTGAGCGGATGTCGAGTATCCGCAGTGGCCGTTCGGTGGATGTGCCCGTGAATTTCCGCCACACCCGACGACATCGTCCCCCGAGCAGTAATCGAAATGATAACTTGCGCCACAACAGCGGATCACCCGAATTCGACAACCATGCGACGGGGGAGAACCAGCACATGAACAACACGGCGCGAGTAGCGGGCGCTGAAGTGGCAGAGCGCGACCACGGAACGACCCGGGAGCGCCGTAAATCGAATACCGTGACGACCGGTGGCGTCGCGGCCACGGAGCCGACGCCGACGGATTCCACCGCTCCGGAGGCTGCTGAAGCCCGGGAGGTGCAGGCCGCCGATGGGGTTGCGGTGGGCGAGACCGACGCCGTACATGCTTCGATGGACTCCAGCATGCCACGCGAATCCGGCCTGTCACGAGGTCCGGCGGCGGCAATCGCGGCGAGTGTCCGCGATGGCTCGCTGACGCCGATCGAATCCGTCGATATTGCCCTGGATTTGATCGCCGCCGGGAACCGAAAGACGAATGCGTTCACGGTCGTCCGCTCCGCTAAGGCACGGGCCGAGGCGCTCGCGCTCGAACAGCGTTCCGATCTGGATCTGCTGCCGCTTGCGGGTGTGCCCATCGCGATAAAACACAACATCGCGGTCGAGGGTGAAGCGCCGCTCGCCGGTTCCACCGCGACCGATACCCGCCCGGCAACCGCCGACCATCCGGTGGTGCGCAGACTGCGGGCCGCGGGCGCGGTGGTGGTCGGGCTGACGGCGGTCCCCGAACTGGGCCTGTGGGGCACGACCGAGAGCGAGGGCCGCATCACCCGGAACCCATGGAATCCCGCGCGCAGCCCTGGTGGCTCCTCCGGCGGTTCGGCCGCGGCCGTGGCGGCCGGATTGGTACCGGTGGCGCACGGCGACGACGGTCTCGGTTCGGTGCGCATTCCCGCGGCCTGCTGCGGGGTCTTCGGGATCAAGCCCGGACGGTATACCGTGCCCGCCGAGGTAGGCGTCGATTCCTGGTCCGGGATGGTCGAAAACGGTGTGCTCGCAACGACGGTTGGCGATGCCGCGCTCGCGCTGTCCGTGCTGGCCGCGCGCCCGGACCTAGCCGAGTTGGAACCGCCGGGCCGACTACGCATCGGGCTGGCCGTTGCGCCCCCGTCCCGGTTGTTCCGGGTCGATCGGCACTGGACCGCGGCGGCCCGTACCGCTGCTTCGGCCGCCGCCGCGGCAGGGCACCTGGTGGAATCGGTGACACTGCCCTACGGCGAATCGCTCGTCTCGGTCGGCCTGCGCTGGTTGGCATTCGCTGCGCGTGAGGCGGCGAATCTCGTCCGCCCCGAACGTCTGCAGCGGCGCACCCGCCGTCACGTCGCACTCGGTCGGCTCGTCCAGCGGTTTCGGCTGGTGCGCCCGGCCCAGGTGGACCGGGTCGAGGCGCGACTGCTGGATTTCTTCGAGCGCTACCACGTGGTGATCACCCCGACGCTCGCCGCGCCACCACCGCGGGCCAGGGCTTGGCACATGCTGGGTTGGCTCGCGAATGTTGTTATCAGCGCTCGGTATTCACCGTTCACACCGCTGTGGAATCTGGTCGGCTGGCCCGCCGCGTCGATCCCGATGGGCATGCACCCCAGATCCAAAACTCCGGTCGCCGCTCAACTCACGGCACCGCCCGGCAGTGAATCGATTCTGCTGCGCCTCGCGGCGCAACTCGAGTCGATTCACCCCTGGAAGCGAACGGTAAACGACTGTGTCTGATTTGCATTGCCTGCGGCGCTGCGTGTTCGCGGCCCCTGGTGTCGCGCGTCCGACCCTTTCGAGCGACCTGCAAGCAGTCGCTAGCGAAGGCCGTCGAGACTCGCGACTTCGTCGCATGCGCTTCGACGGCTCGGACGCGAGACGGGCCGCGAACGTCGCTCGTAAGCTCGCTCCGTCGGGCTGGGAGGAGTGTGAACGGGACGAGCGACTAACTCGCGACCGCGGGCTGATGCTGCACCGCGAAACCACCGTCCACCGCGCGCGCGGCGAATTCGAGGATGGTCGGTCGGTTGTCGTCGGCGCGCCAGGCCACTGCCAGTTCGCACGGGGCGAGTCCGGCGAGGGGGCGGGCGGTCAGACCCGGCCAGCGGTACATCGGCACATTGTTCTCGGCCAGCAGGCAGACGCCGAGGCCCAGACTCACGGCCTCCAGCTTGTCCTCGGGCGTCGCCGCCTCGGCGCCGATCTTTGGCTGACGGCCGTTGCGAGCATCGTTGCCGAGCCAGAAGTCGCGCACCGCACCGGCCTCGGTGGGCAGTGCGATGAACGGCTCGTCCAGCAGGTCGGCGAAGTCGATGGTCTCGTTCTCGGCCAGTGGATGGTTCTCCGGCAGCAGCACCCACCGCGGCTCGGTGCGCAGCACCTGCCAGCGGTAGCGGTTCGAGTCGGGTAGCGGAAGCCAGACCAATGCCAGGTCGGCCTGTCGGCCGGCCAGACCGCTGGACGGGTCGGTCCAGGAGGCGGCGTGCAGTGCGAGGCGGTGTCCGCTCGCGCTCTCCAGATCGTTGAGCAGCCCGCGGCCGAGCGCGGACTGGATGCCGACGCGCAGCACCTCGCCCGCTTCCTGCAGCGAGACGTTGGTGACCTCCCAGAGCTCCAGGATCTTGCGGGCGCCTTCGAGCAGTTCCTTACCTGCGACGGTCAGCGCGACACTGCGCTGGTTGCGGTCGAACAGGACCACGTCGAGCTGGCGTTCCAGCTGACGAATCTGACGCGAGAGGGTGGGTTGAGCGATGTGCAGCCGCTGGGCGGCGTTGGTGAAGTGCAGTTCCTCAGCGACGGCGACGAAATACCGCAGGTCGCGCAAATGCGGGTCCATAGCCCCTTGCTATCAGAATCGGTCCTGAATTTCCAGCCTATTAAGGCCGGAAAGTCTGGATATGGCAGCCGAAACAGTCGGCAGGTTTGTTAGACACAGCATATGGCTTGTCATGGTCATTTGCATCATCGACTCGGCGAATCTCCGGCACCCTGGACTCGCGCCGCGGCGTGCAAAGTTAATTGGGCGTATGACCAGCAACGATGTGGCGCTGAATGTGTTCGTGCGAGTGCTGAAGTGTGGTCGGTCACTGTCGAGAAACCGGCCCGCAACGGGGGTGCTGCTGCTACCGGGGCAGATAGTGATGTTCGTCACTGTTATGTTTGCCATCTCGTTCGATCGGCTCGGAAACCGCCGTCCCGAGGCCGTTCAACGCGAAGGCGCCGTGGTCGATGACCCGACCACGGCGCCTTCATCGATCGCTCAGAGACTGCGTGCCCGATCCTCGTAGGCCTGGCGCTTGGCCGCGTCCACGTCCTCGAGGAAGGCATTGCTCGAACCCAGCGCCCTGGCCAGCCCATCGGCCACCGGCTCCGGCAGCAGATTCACCAGCTGCGACAGGAATCCGGCCACCGCCGTGACCCGGACCTTGGATTTCGGCGCGGCGATCAGCGCGACGATCGCATCGGCGATCTCCTCCGGCTCGGCCGCACGCAGTAGCTTCGGGCCGCTCACACCGGAGCCGAGTTCGGTATTCGTCAGCGTCGGCAGTACCGACGAGAACGCGACACCCGAACCCCGGTACTCCTCACGCAGGGTGTCGGTGAAGCCGAGCACCGCATGCTTGCTGGCGTTATAGGTCGCCAGGCCCGGAATATGCGTCTCGCCCGCGAGCGAGGCGATGTTGATGATGTGCCCGCTTTTGCGCGCCAGCATGCGCGTCAGTCCGAGTTTGGAGCCAAGGATGACGCCGTAGACATTGATATCCAGGATCCGGCGGGTGATCTGATCCGGCTCATCGGCGAATTTGCCGGTCGGCATGATGCCCGCATTGTTGATCAGCACGTCGATCGGGCCGATGGTGCGCTCGACCTCGTCGAGGAAACTCTCGAACGAGGTGGGGTCGGTGACATCGAGCCGCCCGTAGAGCTCGAAATCGCGCGCGGTGCCGGATTCCTTGACCGTGGTTTCGTCGATATCGCCGATCGCGATCTTGGCGCCGAGCGCCTGCAGCGCGGTCGCCGTGGCCAGTCCGATGCCGCGCGCGCCGCCGGTGATGACGACGACCTTGCCGCGAATCTTCGCCGCGTCTCGGTCCCCGGTCACTTGTTGTCTCCCTTGAGTTTCAGGATTGCCGCGATATCGATGCGCCGCAGTCCGCGAGCGCCAGCGGCACGCATGGCGCCGAGCCCGAACAGCACCTTCGGCATCTGGTACGGGAACCACAGCAGTTCCTTCTGCTGGGTCGGCAGGATCGGCGTGGTGATCGCCTTCTGCCTGCAGTATTTGCGGACCCCGTTCGCGCCGCCCCAACGTGCACCCACACCGGACTGCCCCCAGCCGCCCATCGGCAGCGCGAAGCTGAACAGATTGACGAAGACGTCGTTGATATTCACCGCACCGGCCTCGAGGGCACGGGCCACCCGCTCGCCGCGTTCCTTATCGCCGGTCCACACCGAGGCCGACAGGCCATAGATCGAATCATTGGCCAGCCGAACGGCTTCCGCCTCATCGGCGACCTTGATCACCGGCAGGGTCGGGCCGAAGGTCTCCTCGGTAATACAGGACATGGTGTGGTCGACATCGACCAGCACGGTCGGTTCGAACAGGGTGCCGACACCGGTGCGCTTACCGCCGGTGGTCACCCTGGCACCCGCCGCGACGGCCTCGTCGACATGCCGCTGCACGATCTGGACCTGGTTCTCATTGGCCAGCGCGCCCACGTCGTATTTGGACTCGCGCCCGTCGAGACCCTGCCGCAGATTCTTGACCGCGTCGGTGAGCTTGGCGACGAATTCGTCGTAGACCGGAGCCTCGACATACACCCGCTCCACCGAAATGCAGACCTGGCCCGAATTGAACATGCCGCCGAAGGCGATGCCGTGCGCGGCCCGATCCAAATCGGCGTCGGCCAGCACAATCGCCGGATCCTTACCGCCCAATTCCAGGCTGTAGGGAATCAACCGCTCGACACAGGCGGCGGCGATCCTGCGCCCGGTCGTGGTCGAACCGGTGAACTGGATGTAGTCGGCATTGTCGACCACTGCCGCACCCGTCGCGCCCGCACCGGTGACCACCGCGAAAACCGGCGGCGCACCGATTTCGGCCCAGCCTCTTGCCAATTCGACCGCGGAAAGCGGAGTCACCTCCGACGGCTTGAGAATCACCGCGGCACCCGCGGCCAGCGCCGGAATCACGTCGATGACCGGCATGGCCAGCGGGAAGTTCCACGGCGTGATCACGCCGACCACCGGGTACGGCTTGTACACCGTGGTCAACTTCTTGACCCGGGCCAGCGGGCTGTGCGGTGAGGGGTGGTCATCAGCGAGGAATTTGCCCGCCCGGCGCGCGTAGTAGCCGATCAGATCGGTGGAGAAGGCCGGGTCGATCAGCGCGTCCACCCGTGGTTTACCCGCCTCGGCCTGCAGTACATCCGCCAGGTGCTCGGTGTTGTCGATGATCCAGTCCTGCAGCGCGAGCAGCCATTTCTTGCGCCCGTCGGGACCGATGGCCTCCCACTCCGGCTGGAACAGGCGCAATTCGCGAATCTTGGCCGCGACGGCGTCGGCGCTCTCGTTCGGCACGGTGCCGACCACCGCGCCGGTGCCCGGGTTGCGCACCTCGATGAGTTCCGGATCCGCTTTCTCGGCGGCTGTCTTGCGCGCAGTTTTCTTCTCGGCCGCGCCGGGCACGGTATCGGTCACGCTGTTCTCCCACTACGTTGTGCTGTGCACCGCTGATCGCTGTGAATCAGTTCACTGACCTATGATCGTGACACAAGGTTGGTGGACTTTCTTGGCCCGATTTGTCAACGAATGAGGCCGTTTTTGTTCTCGAAGCACAATTCGGAGATTGCATGAGCACCGGCCGGATCAGCCCCAATAGCGCAGTGGTCCGCGACTGGCTGGCCCAATACGTCTACGAGACCATGCGCACCCAGGCCCTCGAACAGGTCGTCGACCGCCTCGACAACGCGATCATCGCGCACATCCCGGAACTCGCCGATCGCGATATGCGTCGCGACCTGGCCGCCAGCACCCGCGCACATGCCAGGGTGGTGCTGGCCAACCTCACCAGCGACACCATCGAATTCGCCCTGCCGGAGGAGGCGCACGCCTTCGCCAGAACCCTCGCCCGGCGCGGCTACGACCTTCGGCTACTACTGCGGACTTATCACGTCGGGCAGGAGGCAGTGCTCGACTACATGACCGACGCCGTCGACGAACGCCAGCCGCCACCCGAAATCGAGCGGGCGGTAATGCTGCGGCTGTTCGAGCGTTCCACCCGATGGGTCAGCATTTCCGTGGAGACGCTCACCGATACCTACATGGAGGAACGCGAGCGCGTAATGCGCGCCGCCCTCAACCGCCGCACCGAAATCGTGCGTGCGCTGCTCGCCGGTGACGAACTCGATATCGACCAGGCTTCGGTCCGGCTCGGCTACCGACTTGCCAAGCAGCACTTGGCATTTGTGCTGTGGACCGATGAGACCACCGGCGAGCCGGACAGTGAGTCGAGCGGCTTGCTGGATCGGGTGGCGACACGATTGGGCACCGCGCTCGGCAGTAACCAGGTGCTCTCGGTCGCTTCCGGCGCGAGCGGCATGTGGGCCTGGGTGGGTTTGGACGACGACGCGCATGCCGCCGAATTGGCGGTGCCGGGGGAGATCGAGCGAATGGTGCTCGGTCAGGTGCAGTCGCCGGTGCGGGCCGCGTTCGGGGTGCCCGCGCCGCAGACCGCCGGGTTCCGGCGCAGCCATCATGAGGCCGTCGCGGCCAGGCACGTCGCCGAGCGCGCTCCGGCGGATCGAGCGCGGGTCACCGCATATCGCGAGGTGGAGATCGCCTACCTGGTGGGCGCTGACGACGCGGCCATGCGCGGTCTGATCGGGCGCGAAATTCGCGCGCTGGCTGGCCGTGATGTCAATGCCACACGGCTGCGCGAAACACTGCACGCATATCTGAAAAGCCATCGCAGCCCGGAGGCCACGGCGAAATTACTCGGTGTGCACAAGAACACGGTCCGCTATCGGATCCAGCGGATCGAGGAACTGCTCGGCCATCCGATCGAAGCGCGCAGTCTGCCGCTGGAGATCGCACTGGCCTGCGTCGCCACCTACGGCGCAGACGCCCTACCTTGAAACGCTACGAACTACTCCCTCTCCGCGACCGCGCGATCGCGGCGTAGCGGCGGTTCGGTGGCCGGTGCGACCCGCACATCCGGTAGATCCGCGAGCAATTGCGTGGTCGCTGCCGCGATGGCGTTCACCGCCTTGTCCACGGCCGCCTTGGTTGTGGTGCTCAGGCCGGACACGCCACCGACCGTACGCACGTACTGCAGTGCGGCAGCATAGATTTCCTGCTCGGTAGGCGCAGGATCCAGGCCACGAAGGAGGGTGATGTTGCTACTCATGGGAGCACACTACTGCCCATTGTCGAGGTAAGGCAGGCCAAGAAACAGATCCGATGAAGCCGAGCGATTACACAGGTCCATCCAAGATCCATAGTGAACAATCGGGGGTATGCCTGCCCGCGGTGTACCGACCTTGACAACATTCCCCTACGACGAGCTCGACAAGAGGGAAGAGGACCACTGGTCCGGCGCGGCGGTATCGGATGACGAGCTGCGCGCGCTCGCACTCGGCGGGTTCTATTCGGCGCGCTGGGATGCCTTCCACGATGCGCTGCTGCTCGGCCCAGAGCGCGATCATCCGCTCGGTGACCGGCGCGAACTCGCCATCGACACGCTCACCGGCGCGTGGGGCATCACCGACGGCACCGAGGCGCAGGCCTCCATGGAGCAGCTGCTCGAAGGGATGCACGCGCCGCTGTACGCGATGGTGCACCCGTTGGTAATGGCATCGATCAATGCCAGTGAGCGCGACCGGTTCGGTGAGCGGGCCGATCGACATCGGGCCTTCCTGCGGCAGGTCGGTTCGTTCCGGGGGATGGACAATCCGGAGGCGCTGGTCCGCGATTACGACATCTGGTCGCAGGCGATCAAAATCGGTTTCACCGAACATCTGGCCCGCCCGCTGCCCAGCGATATCCATGCCTGGGATCTGGCCCGGGTGGTCGCGGTGGCCCGAATGGCCTTCACCGCGGGCTATCTCGACGCCGAGATGGCCTGGGACTATCTGATGCGGGCACTGCCGCTGGCCCAGCGCAAATACCAGAATTGGCGCCAATTCGGTGATGCCTACCTGACCGGCTGGACCTATTGGCAGGCCTGTGAGGATCTGGCCGAACTCAAGAACGGCGGCGTGGATCGGCGCATGGAACTGCTGCGCCTGTGGTTGCGTCCGACCAGCCCGTGGCGGCGGATCACATTGCAATCAGTGCCCGTCGGGGAGTGAGCGCAGGATCCCGCGCCCGTAGCGCTGGAACTGTCCGTCATCGACCATGCCAAGGGAGTGTCGCTCCACCAGTAATTCCCACTCGGAATAGAGCTGGGCGACACCCGGATCGGACGGACCGGCCGCACCGTCGGCCGAATCGCGCCGGACGGCGAAATTCACCGCGCAGGTGACGCGCTCGGTATCGGCCCGATCGGTGCCGGTGAAATGCAACGTGACGTTTCCGTCGTGCACATCGATGCCGGTCTCACCGCGCACCGAGCCGATCTCACCGGGCGTGGTCAACGCGCCGTCGGTGGTGCGCGCCCACATCACGACCGGGATGGGTAGCTCGTGCGCGTACCTGTCACCGGGGCCGATGGAGATGAACAGCAGCCGTCCGGTGGTCGCGGCCAGCAGGCCAGGACCGCTGCCCGCGGGCGAATGGGCCACCACGATGGCGGTCTCCAGCACGTATTCGTCGATGGTGACGTAGCGATGCAGCGCGGCTATCGCGGCCTTGGCTTCGCGCTTGGGCGCCATCCGCCGCACGGCTCGATCGACATCGGCTCGGGTCGGCCCGCTCTTACCCCACTGCGGGGCGGGCGGTTGTAGATCGGGTGCGGCCACATCGATGCGCTGGCTGGCCCGGATCTGATCGTTGATGCGCTCGACGATTTCGGCGGCCGCGGGGAAATCGTGTTCGGCTATCAATACCGGTAATGGTGTGCGGTCGGCGGGGACGCCGGTGAGCACCGGCGTGGGATAACGCAGATAGATCTCGATGACGACCGCATCGTCGGCCCGGCGGTTCAGCCTAACTTTGAGCAGGTCGGTGACCGGCACATCCAGGACGCGCTCGCCCTCGCTGCCCGGGCGTAGAACGATAAGTCGTCCTCGGCCGTGCCGCACTATCGCTGTGGGTGTCCGTAGCTCAACTATGTCCATACCCCCTGCGCTCTTATGTGTCGTCGCTCACGATAGGCCGAACATGACATGATTGTGACCACTTGGCGTAACCCGACCGGAGACTTCGGGAACCACGGACGTTCCCCGACCGTTTACCTGTCGAACTACACCAGCTGCCGAACTGCGCGATGTATCGACTAGACCGTACGCGGTAACGTGGCATGTCCGCATCCGAACACCGGACGGGACGCGCCCGACGCCACGCTAGGCATGCACCGGAGACACCCGGAAAGGACTGGCCGCCCGGCCTAAGCTCTATGAACCGCAAGACTGTGTTTCGCACCCTGGCCATAGTCTCGGGCATTTTGCTCGTGATTTATGCGTTCAGCTATTTCGGCAATGACACGCGCGGCTGGAAGAGCGTCGATACCTCGGTGGCGTTGAGTCAGCTGAACGACAAGAGCAACGTCAAGAACGTCCAGATCGACGATCGCGAGCAGCAGCTGCGCATCGAGCTGAACAACGGGAACGACGCCACCTCGGGCTCGAAGAAGGTCATCGCCAAGTATCCCGGTGGCAGTGAGACCTCCAACCAGGTCTTCGATGCCGTACAGAAGTCCGGCGCACCATTCAACACCGTGGTCAAACAGGACAGCTGGTTCACCCAGATCCTGTTGTTCGTGCTGCCGATGGTGATCTTGTTGGGCCTGTTCATCTTTGTGATGTCGCGCATGCAGGGCGGTGGTCGCGGCGGCATGATGGGCTTCGGCAAGTCCAAGGCCAAACAGCTGTCCAAGGACATGCCCAAGACCACCTTCGCGGATGTGGCCGGCGCCGACGAGGCCGTCGAAGAGCTCTACGAAATCAAGGACTTCCTGCAGAACCCGGTGCGCTACCAGGCGCTGGGCGCGAAGATCCCGAAGGGCGTGCTGCTCTACGGCCCGCCCGGTACCGGTAAGACCCTGCTGGCGCGTGCCGTCGCGGGTGAGGCCGGGGTGCCGTTCTTCACCATCTCCGGTTCGGACTTCGTCGAGATGTTCGTCGGTGTCGGCGCCTCCCGCGTGCGCGACCTGTTCGAGCAGGCCAAGCAGAACAGCCCGTGCATCATCTTCGTCGACGAGATCGACGCGGTCGGCCGCCAGCGCGGCGCTGGACTCGGCGGTGGTCACGACGAGCGTGAGCAGACGCTGAACCAGTTGCTCGTCGAGATGGACGGCTTCGGCGATCGCACCGGCGTCATCCTGATCGCCGCGACCAATCGCCCCGACATCCTCGATCCGGCCTTGCTGCGTCCGGGCCGGTTCGACCGGCAGATCCCGGTCAGCAATCCGGACCTGGCCGGGCGTCGTGCCATCCTGCGGGTGCATTCGCAGGGCAAGCCGATCTCGCCGGAGGCCGATCTCGACGGTCTGGCCAAGCGCACCGTCGGCATGTCCGGCGCGGATCTGGCCAATGTCGTCAACGAGGCCGCACTGCTCACCGCCCGTGAGAACGGCGCGGTGATCACCGGCGAGCAACTCGAGGAGTCGGTGGACCGCGTCGTCGGTGGTCCGCGCCGTAAGAGCCGCATCATCAGCGAGCACGAGAAGAAGATCACCGCCTACCACGAGGGCGGCCACACCCTGGCCGCCTGGGCGATGCCGGATATCGAGCCGGTCTACAAGGTGACCATCCTGGCCCGCGGTCGCACCGGCGGCCACGCCATGACGGTGCCCGAGGACGACAAGGGCCTGATGACCCGCTCGGAGATGATCGCCCGCCTGGTCATGGCGATGGGCGGCCGCGCGGCCGAGGAACTGGTGTTCCACGAGCCGACCACCGGTGCGTCCTCGGATATCGACCAGGCCACCAAGATCGCGCGCGCGATGGTCACCGAATACGGCATGAGCGCACGTCTGGGCGCGGTGCGCTACGGCCAAGAGCAGGGCGACCCGTTCCTCGGGCGCTCGATGGGCATGGGTTCGGATTACTCGCACGAGGTCGCCGGCGCCATCGATGAGGAGGTGCGCAACCTGATCGAGGCCGCGCACACCGAGGCGTGGGCAATCCTCAACGAGTACCGCGATGTGCTCGATGTGCTCGCCACGGCACTGCTGGAGCGGGAGACCTTGCACCGCAAGGATCTCGAGGAGATCCTCGCCGCGGTGCAGAAGCGGCCGCGCATCACGGCGTTCAACGATTTCGGCGAGCGCGTGCCATCGGATAAGCCGCCGGTGAAGACCCCCGGCGAACTGGCCGCCGAGCGCGGCGAGCCGTGGCCCCCGCAGGCGCCGGCGCTGCCGAAGCTGCCGCAGCGTGAACCCGCCGTGGCCAATGGCTACCCGGACGGTGGTTATCAGGAACCGCGCTACGGCGGCGGTCACCCCGAGCAGCCCGCGCCCGGTTACCCGTTGCCGCAGGCCCCCTCCCCGGCTTATCCGCGACAGGGCGCGACGCACGGCTCGCGGCCGGATTATGGTGCTCCGGCCGGTTGGTCGGCCCCGGGGTGGCCGCCGCGCGACGAGCAGCAGCAGTCGGGTCAGCCGGGCTACGGCGGCTGGCAGGGTGAGCCGCAGCCGCGCCACGGCTACCCGCAGCCGCAACAGCCATGGGGTCAGCCGGGCCGGGGCAACGACGGCTATGACGAGCCCGCCAACGGCACCGGGAATAACGAGGGCGAGAACCACGATTGGGATGGACCGAACGGTCGGCACTGACACGTGCCGATTAGGCTCGACCATCTGGGTGCGGGGTGATTGCTCGTACCCGAGATTTTGGAGGTGTCCTCGATTGTCGGCCAACAATCACGTCGGTGGCCCCGGGCATGGGAGCGGCGGTGCCGTTGCGAATGCCAGCAATTTCGACGAGTTCGACGAACCGGTCAAGTACAACGGTGCGGGCCCCGAGCCGGACCTGATCGCACTGGAGAGCGGCCGCCCATTCGATCAGCCCCGAGCCGAGGCCGCGATCCGAGAACTGCTGATCGCGGTCGGCGAGAATCCGGACCGGCCCGGCCTGATCGATACGCCCGCGCGGGTGGCCCGCGCCTATCGGGAGATGTTCGCCGGGCTCTACACCGAGCCGGATGCGGTGCTGAACACCACCTTCGACGAGGGGCACCAGGAATTGGTGCTGGTTCGCGATATCCCGCTGTACTCGACCTGTGAACACCATCTGGTGTCCTTCCACGGCGTCGCGCACGTCGGCTATATTCCCGGCCCGCACGGCCGGGTGACCGGACTGTCCAAACTGGCCAGGCTGGTCGATCTGTACGCCAAGCGTCCGCAGGTGCAGGAGCGGCTGACCAGCCAGATCGCCGATGCGGTCATGCGCAAGCTGGATCCGCGCGGTGCCATTGTCGTGATCGAGGCCGAGCATCTGTGCATGGCCATGCGCGGTATTCGCAAGCCCGGTGCCAGCACCACCACCTCCGCCGTGCGCGGTCTGCTGCAGTCCAACGCCGCCTCGCGGGCCGAGGCCCTCGATCTGATCCTGCGGAAGTGAGGCCCCGCGCGGTGTCGACCCACGCCCCCGATGCCGTCCGGAGCAGTGTCGCGCCGCGCGGTGTCGTTTCGAGCGACCTGCAAGCAATCGCTAGCGGTGACCGCTCCTGTGTGGTGATGGGGGTCGTGAACGTCACCAGTGATTCGTTCTCCGACGGCGGCCGCTATCTGGATCCGAGTCTGGCCATCGCACACGGCATCGAGCTGTTCGAGGCGGGCGCCGACATCATCGATATCGGTGGCGAGTCGACCCGGCCCGGTGCAGTGCGGATCGATCCGGAAACCGAGGCCGCGCGGGTGGTTCCGGTCATTCGCGGTTTGGTTGCCGCGGGTGTGCCGACCAGTGTTGACACCATGCGGGCCGGTGTCGCCGAGGCGGCGATCGCGGCCGGAGTTTCGGTCGTCAACGACGTCTCCGGTGGTCGCGCCGATCCGGATATGGTGAAAGTCATTGCGGCGGCTGAGGTTCCGTGGATCCTCATGCACTGGCGGGCGGGTGCGGACTATCGGCACACCGGTCCGGCCGACCACTACGACGACGTGGTCGCCGAGGTGCTCGCCGAATTGACCGCGCAGGTGGAACTGGCCGTCGCGGCCGGTGTCGACCGGTCCCGGTTGGTGCTCGATCCTGGCCTCGGTTTCGCCAAGAATGCCGAACACAATTGGGCGCTGCTCGGCGCGCTGCCCGAATTGGTCGGCCGCGGGCTGCCGATACTTATCGGCGCCTCTCGTAAACGTTTCCTCGGCTCCCTGCTCGCCGATGCCACCGGCCCGCGGCCGCCCGACGGCCGGGAGACCGCCACCGCGACGGTGTCGGCGCTGGCCGCCCTGCACGGGGCCTGGGGTGTCCGCGTCCACGATGTGCGTGCCTCGCTCGATGCCATTGCCGTGACCGATGCCTGGCAGCGCGCTGCGAGGCAGAGCCCCCGAGGAGCCGTTCTATGACCGCAGCATCGCGCAGCGATTCGATGAGGGATAGCGGCCGGGAGGCTGGTGGGCACCAGCCCGACCGGATCGAGCTGCGCGGCCTGCGCGCGTATGGCTATCACGGCTGCTTCGACTATGAACGCCGCGACGGCCAGGAATTCCTGGTCGATCTGACGGTATGGACCGATTTCGCCGCCGCCGCGGCCACCGATGACCTCGCGAACACCATCGACTACGGCGCCCTCGCCGAGCGGGCCGTGCAGATCATCCAGGGGCCGCCGCGCAATCTCATCGAAAAGGTGGTCGCCGATATCGCCGACGATGTGATGACCGATCCACGCATCCAGTCGGTCGAGGTCGTCGTGCACAAACCGTCCGCGCCCATTCCGCATACCTTCGCCGATGTCCGCGTGGTCACCTCGCGGCAGCGGGGAGTGGTGGCATGAGTCACGCCGTCTTGTCGATCGGCTCGAATCTGGGCGATCGGCTCGCGCATCTGCGCAGCGTCGTCGACGGGCTGGGGGAGCGGGTGGTGGCGGTGTCGCCGGTGTACTCGACCGCGCCGTGGGGCGGTGTCGAACAGGACGACTATCTCAATGCCATTGTGCTGGTCGGTGATCCGCAATTCGGCCCGCACGATTGGTTGCGCTTCGGCCAGCAGTTGGAGCAGGCCGCCGGTCGGGTGCGCGAAGTGCGTTGGGGCGCGCGCACTCTCGATGTCGATGTGGTGTGGTGTGCCGAGGACGGCGCGGTCAGTCGCAGTGACGATCCGGAATTGACCCTGCCGCATCCGCAGGCGCACAAGCGGGCCTTCGTACTGATCCCGTGGCTGGATGTGCAGCCGGACGCGGAACTCGAGGTCGATGGCACCGTGCGGCTGGTGCGCGACTGGCTCGCCGAACTAGACGCGGCCGAACGCGCGGGTGTCCGACCGACCGAATTCGTGCTGCCGGCAGCCGCGGAGGGATCGGCGTCGTGAAACTGAAGCCGACCCGGATTTTCGATCTCATCGCGAATGTCGTCGTCGCGGCCCTCATCGCCTGGTTGCTCACGCGGATGGCCTATGGCAGTTTCCCGCCGATCTCGATTTACGCGGGCGCATCGCTTTATCCGGTCGCCGCGATCGAAGTGGCACTCGGTTTCGTAATCCGCGCGCGGGTCAATGAACATCAAATCGGTGACGGCAGCCATCAGCTGCATCCGATCACCGCGGCCCGCGCGGTCGCATTGGCCAAGGCGTCCGCGCAAGTCGGCTCGCTTGCTGCCGGGGTATGGCTGGGTTTCCTTTTGTGGGTTTATCCACAGCGCGACACCTTGAATGCGGCGGGGGCGGATAGCCCCGGCGCAATTGTCGGGATGCTGGCGGGGGTGGCTTTGGTAGCTGCGGCACTGTGGCTGGAGTACTGCTGTCGGGCTCCGGAGGATCCTTCAGATGATCCGGCAACTACATAGCAAATAATCCTGGCGGAATCACTGCGCGAGAATCTGGGCGCGGCTGGCTGATCAAGCTACCCTGGCGTGCATGGTTTCACCCTCCCGTAGCAGCACCTCTCGTCGACGGCGGGACGACGCGGGAAAATTGTTCATCGGCGTATTGATTCTGCTCGGTCTGGTTGCCAGCGTTTTCCTGGTTTTCAGTGACCGTCTGCAGTTTGTTCGGATCGGCTTGGTGGCGGCGCTGTGGGCGGCCGTGATCGGCGCTTTGGCCGCGACGCGGTACCGCAAGGAAGCCACGATCGATAAGGCCAAGGTCCGTGACCTGCAGACGGTGTACGAACTCCAGTTGGAACGCGAGGTGACCGCCCGACGCGAATACGAGCTCGGCGTCGAGGCGCGGGTGCGCGCGGAAGTGGGTGCCGATGCGACCGAAATGGCCGCCCTGCGCGCCGAACTCACCGTGCTCCGGGAGAGCCTGCAGCGGCTCTTCGACGGTGATCTGCCGATGGATCGACCCGCATTGCGCGCCGATGCGACCCGGATTCAGGAGTTGCCGAGCGCATCCGGAAATTCGGCCAACAATAGCTCGGCGAATGCCGACAGCTGGCTGGACATGGCGTTTCAGCAATCTCCTAGCACCTTCACCCCTGTCTTCGACTCGGATCATCCGGAGCCTCCACGCTTCGCGAGTCCCTTCGACGATCCGGTGACCGCGGAGACCGCTATCGTCCAGATCGACGATCTCGACGATCTCGACGATCTGGACGATTCAGAGATCACCGACGCCGAGGTCGACGATATGCACGACACCGGCCCGCTGGCCACCACTGGCGGCTGGGCCGACGCGTTCACCGAGGATCCGGATAAGACCGGTGTTCCGCCGCGGCTACAGCCGCTCGAGTACACCGTGCCGCCGCGTTTGCCGGAGCCCGAGCCGACCGCGTCCGAAGCCGAGCAGGACTTCTCGGCACCGGAGCCGACCCCGAATCCGGAGCCCGCCCCACGCCCGACGACCACGGTCCCGCCGCCGGGCACCGCCACCTCCCGCCGCCGTCGCCGCGTCGATCCGGAAGCCGACTCCGGCAATTCGTCGCGTCGACTTTCGGTGGCCGAGATCATGGCCAACCTGCAGTCGGAAGAAAACGGACGCCGTACCGGACGCTGATCCGGCGCGAGCGGTGAGGGCCACGCACTCCCTGGCTGCGAACACGCGGCGCCGAAGGCGCTGCCAAAAGACAGAGCAAATCCAACACTGCGGTGTAAATCACGCGGGTGCCCCGTGGCATCGGCGAAGGATGGGCCGATATTCTCGGTGCGTAACGTCTGGTACCCGGCTGTCCGGGACTGGAACGACATCGAGAGGACAACGTTGACCTCGAGAAGCGTCAACCCTGACAACGCTGCTTCGGGTGACCCCGCGCCTGCACGCTTGACGGTGGGAATCGTCTCGGCGGGACGCGTCGGTTCCGCACTCGGCGCGGCGCTCGAGCGCGCCGGACACGTGGTGTTCGGCGTGGCTGCCATTTCCGATGCCTCGGTGCATCGGGCCCGCACGCGACTACCCGAATCCGAAATCCTGCCGGTCGAGGAGGTGGCCGCACGCAGCGAATTGCTGCTGCTCGCGGTACCCGATGCCGAACTACCCGGGCTGGTGCGCGGGCTCGTATCCGCGGATGTGGTCCGCGCCGGCACCATCGTCGCGCATACCTCTGGCGCCAATGGTGTGGGCGTGCTTGCTCCACTGGCCGAGCGTGGCGTATTGCCGCTGGCCATCCATCCGGCCATGACCTTCACCGGACACGACGAGGACGTCGCCCGGCTCGGCAATGCCTGCTTCGGCATTACCGCCGCCGACGAAATCGGCTTCGCCATCGCGCAATCGCTGGTGATCGAGATGGGCGGCGAGCCGGTTCGGGTGCAGGAAGAGAATCGCCAGCTCTATCACGCCGCACTCGCACACGGCAGTAATCACCTGGTCACGGTGGTGCTGGACGCGGTCGACGCATTACGCGCCGCACTCGCTGGCCCCGGCCTGCTCGGCCAGCAGATCGTCGACGATCAACCGAACGGTCTGGCTGAACGTCTGCTCGCCCCATTGGCCTCGGCCGCCCTCGACAACGCCCTGCGCCGCGGTCAGTCCGCGCTGACCGGTCCGGTGGCGCGTGGTGATGCGGATGCCGTTGCCGCACATCTGAGCGCCATGGCCGCCGTCGATACCCGCTTGGCCGCGGGCTATCGCGCCATGTCGCTGCGCACGGCCGAGCGCGCCAAGACCAATCCGGCTCTGATCGAGCTGCTGGAGGGAGGCCGATGATGGATCCGAAGTTTTCCCGGCGCGATCGACGGGCCCGGAGGAGGCGGCGTGCGTAACCACGGAGGGCCCGGAGAGCGCCATATCGAGCAGAGCGCGTATCGGCGCGGCGAGCTGACGGTGCACCACGATCCCGAGGTGATCGCCGCGGTCTCCAAGGCCCTGCGCGGCGTCGGACGTACCGTCGGCCTGGTACCAACCATGGGCGCACTGCACGAGGGGCATCTCGAGATCGTGCGCCGGGCCAAGCGGACCAATCAGGTGGTCATCGTCTCGATTTTCGTGAATCCGCTGCAGTTCGGCGCAAACGAGGATCTGGACAAATACCCGCGAACCCTCGACGCAGACGTCGAATTGCTGCGCAAGGAGGGCGTGGAGCTGGTATTCGCGCCGAGCGCCTCGGATATGTATCCGGACGGCCCGCGCACCACCGTGCATCCCGGTCCGATCGGCGCCGAGCTCGAAGGTGCCAGCCGCCCGACGCATTTCGCGGGCATGCTGACCGTGGTCGCCAAGCTGCTGAATATCGCGCGCCCGACCGAGGCATTCTTCGGAGAGAAGGACTATCAGCAGCTCACCCTGATCCGCCAGATGGTGCGCGATCTGAATATGGACGTCAAGATCGTCCCGTTGCCGACGGTTCGCGAACACGACGGCCTCGCACTGTCTTCCCGCAATCGGTATCTCGATGCGGCACAACGGGAATCGGCACTGGCCCTGTCGGCGGCGCTGGCCGCGGGTCGGCATGCCGGCGCGCTCGGTGCGGATGCCGTGCTGGCCGCGGCCCGCGCAGTGCTCGACGCGGCTCCCGGTGTCGATGTCGACTATCTCGAATTGCGCTCGTCCGCACTCGGCCCCGCCCCCGCGAACGGCAATGCGCGCCTGCTCGTCGCCGCCAAGGTCGGCTCGACCCGCTTGATCGACAACACCGCCGTCGCACTCGGCGCGCCCGTCGATGGTGGCGGTGTTGTGTCGAGCGACGTTGTGTCGAGCGACGTTGTTTCGAGCGACCTGCAAGCAGTCGCTGGCGGCCCCACACTCCCCGATTCGCGCACCGCCGCGACCGACTCCCAGCCTGCCCAGGCCAATATTTAGGAAGGGCGACAGCGATGTTGCGCACCATGATGAAGTCGAAGATCCACCGCGCCACGGTGACCCATGCCGATCTGCACTATGTCGGTTCGGTGACCGTCGACCAGGATCTGCTCGACGCCGCCGATCTGCTCGAGGGTGAGCAGGTCTGCATTGTCGATATCGATAACGGCGCCCGCCTGGAGACTTATGTGATCGCCGGTGAGCGCGGTTCGGGTGTCATCGGAATCAATGGCGCCGCCGCACATCTCGTGCATCCCGGTGATCTGGTCATCCTGATCGCCTACGGCATGATGGACGAGGCGGAGCTGAAGGAATACGCCCCGAAGGTCGTATTCGTCGACGAGCACAATCGTGCGACCGATCTCGGTTCCGATCCGGCGCATGCCCCGGAGGGTTCCGGTCTGGTCACCCCGCGCTCGCTGACCGCTGTGCCCGATGCGGCGTTCCCGGGGCCCTCCGTGGTTACGCGGGCTGCCGCCGCCGTGTCCGTCGCTCACGCCTGAGCCGATGCTGCTGACCATCGATGTCCGGAATACGAGCATTGAGCTCGGATTGTTCTCGGGCAGTGGTAATCACGCGAAGTTGGTGCGGCACTGGCGGATACATACCAATCCGCTGCTGACCGCGGACGAATTCGCCATGCAGGTGCGCGGATTGGTCGGTGAGCAGGTGGAGGAGATCGTCGGGGTTTCGGCGTTGTCCACCGTGCCGCCGGTACTGCGCGAGATCAGATCGATGCTCACTCGCTATTGGGATCACGTGCCGCATGTGGTGGTGGAACCCGGTGTGCGAACCGGTATTCCGCTACTTGTGGACAATCCCAAGGAAATCGGCGCGGACCGCATCGTGAACACCCTTGCCGCCCATCATCGTTTCGGTACGGCCGCGATTGTCGTGGATTTCGGTACGGCCACCACCGTCGATCTGGTATCGGCCAAGGGCGAGTTTCTCGGTGGTGTGCTCGCGCCGGGTGTGGAGATCTCCGGCGAGGCGCTCATCGAGCGCGCCGCATTGCGCCGGGTCGAGTTGGCGCGGCCGCGTTCGGTGGTCGGCAAGAACACCGTCGAGGCCATCCAATCCGGTGCGATATTCGGCTTCGCCGGTTTGGTGGACGGCCTGATCGATCGGATTCGCGATGAATTCGACGCATTCGCCGGTGACGATGTCGCGGTGGTCGCGACCGGCCACACCGCGCCGTTGATCGTGCCGGAATCGGAGACCATCGACCACCACGAGCCGCATCTCACATTGACCGGGTTGCGCCTGGTCTACGAGCGCAATCAGCGCCGTAAGGGCGCTTGATATGCCGATCCGGGGTGCTCGCGCATGACCGGCCACTTTGCCGCCGGTTTCGGCACTGCTACACTCGCTCCCGTGTATTCCCGCGTGAGCACCCAGGAGTGTTGTCGAGGCTGACCTGCCTCGACCGTTCGAGGCTGACCAAGTCCCTCGACCGTTGACATACTCCTGGAGATTCGCTGATGCGTTCTTCCGTTCTTTCGCTCAATTCCGCACGTAATGCCCTTTCGGCTACCCCGCCGCTGGATCGTGCCGTCTCTTCTGCATTACCCACCCGCCTGCGTCCCGCCGATCTGCTGCGGCTGACCGACGAGGGCGCCGAAGACGTACTCGCGGGACGTTACGACCATCTGTTGCCCGCCAATGGAATTTGGCCGACCGATGAGCGCTGGGCCACCCGGCTGCTTTCCGACGACGAGGTCGATGTCTGGCTGATCAGCTGGACGCCCGGCAAATCCACCGAATTGCACGATCACGCCGGCTCGCTCGGCGCATTGACCGTGCTCAGCGGCGCGCTTTCGGAATTCCGCTGGAACGGAACGGAACTGCGCCGACGCACCCTGACCGCGGGGGATCAGGCCTCGTTCCCGATCGGCTGGGTGCACGATGTGATGCGCGCACCGGCCGCTGACGACTGCTCGCAGGTCGCTCGAGACGGCGCCGCTAGCGACTGCTTGCAGGTCGCTCGAAACGGCACCGCTAGCGACTGCTTGCAGGTCGCTCGAAACGGCGCCGCTAGCGACTGCTTGCAGGTCGCTCGAAACGGCACCGCTAGCGACTGCTTGCAGGTCGCTCGAAACGGCACTGCCGTGGAATCCGTCGGGCCGCTCGATCCGACGCTCAGCGTGCACGCCTATTCACCGCCGCTCACCGCGATGTCCTATTACGAGGTGACCGGCCACGGCACCCTGCGGCGCTCCCGAACAGTCCTCACCGACCAGCCCGAAGGTGATATGTGATGACCCGTTTGACCATCGATCAGATGCTCCAGAACGCGCGGGCCCGCCTGAATCGGATCTATGCCTTCGAAACGCCGCAGGCGCTGGATCGGGGCGCGATTCTGGTCGATATCCGGCCGCAGGCGCAGCGCGCACGTGAGGGCGCACTGCCGGGCGCACTGGTGATCGAACGCAATGTCCTGGAATGGCGGCTGGATCCGTCGAGTTCGGCCCGGCTGGCGCTGGCCACCGATCACGATGTGGAATGGATCATCGTCTGCTCGGAGGGCTATACCTCCAGTCTCGCCGCGGCCGCGCTGCAGGAACTCGGTCTGCATCGGGCCACCGATGTGATCGGTGGCTATCAGGCATTGAAGGCGGCCGGCCTGCTCGGTGTCGGGGTCCGCGCGCCGCACTTCGCCCGCGAGGTCGAGGCACTGGCGACACTGTAAATTCTGGCCGAACCACTTCCATCTCGAAACATACGGGTGCGCAATGGCTTTCGCAGGATTGCCGGAGCGCGCCCGCTATTCGTGGTGTCGGAGAAGGCCGCGAAACAGGACATGAAGGACAGTTCCGGGCGCGGCTGATTCGTTAGCGGTCGGTCGTGCCCGGGCGGCCCGCAAATCGATTTCCGGTGCCCGCTAGTGTTGTTGAACGTGAGCAACCCGAACACGCCTTCATCCGGTCGCTCCGCGGGTTCGGTTCCTGCGGGGCAAGCCAACCGTCCCGCGCCCGCCGCGGACGACGTTCCGGAGCAGATGCGGATTCGGCGCGAGAAGCGCGAGCGGTTGATCGCCGATGGCGGTGAGGCCTATCCGGTAGTGGTGCCGCGCACACATACTCTCGGCGAAATTCGGGGCGCCTATCCGGAGCTCGAGCCCGACACCCAGACCGGTCTGCGGGTCGGTGTCGTCGGGCGCGTCATTTTCCTGCGCAATACCGGCAAGCTGTGTTTCGCGACGCTGCAGGAGGGCGACGGCACCAAACTGCAGGCGATGATCAGCCTCAACGGTGTCGGAGCCGACGCGCTGGCGGCCTGGAAGGCCGATGTAGACCTCGGAGACTTCGTTTTCGTGCGCGGTGAGGTGATCTCCTCACGGACCGGTGAATTGAGCGTCATGGCCGATTCCTGGGCCATGTCGGCCAAGGCCCTGCGGCCGCTGCCGGTGGCGCACAAGGAGATGAACGAGGAGTCGCGGGTACGGCAGCGCTATGTCGATCTGATCGTGCGTCCCGAGGCCAGGGAAATGGCCAGGACCAGGGTCGCGGTGGTGCGCGCGCTGCGCAATGCGCTCGAACGCCGGGGCTTCCTCGAGGTGGAGACGCCGATGCTGCAGACGCTGCACGGTGGTGCGGCGGCGCGGCCGTTCGTAACCCGTTCCAATGCCCTCGATATCGATCTCTACCTGCGAATTGCGCCCGAGCTGTTCCTCAAGCGATGCGTGGTCGGTGGGCTGGAACAGGTCTTCGAGATCAACCGGAACTTCCGTAACGAGGGGTCGGACTCCACGCATTCCCCGGAGTTCGCAATGTTGGAAACCTATGAGGCATACGGCACCTATGATGACTCCGCGCGGATGATTCGGGAATTGGTGCAGGAAGTTGCCGAGGAGGTCTTCGGCACGCAGGTGGTAACCCTTGCCGATGGCACCGAATACGATCTCCGCGGCGAGTGGACCACGGTCGAGATGTACCCGTCGCTGTCCGATGCACTTGGTGTTTCGGTGACTCCGGAAACTTCGATCGAGGAATTGCGTGCACTCGCCGATCGGGTCGGACTGGAAATTCCCGAGGACAAGGGCTATGGCCACGGCAAACTTGTCGAAGAACTCTGGGAGCACCAGTACGGTGACAAGCTCTACGCCCCGACTTTCGTGCGCGACTTCCCGGTGGAGACATCACCGCTGACCCGACAGCATCGCAGCAATCCCGGAGTTACCGAGAAGTGGGACCTCTATGTGCGCGGCTTCGAGTTGGCAACTGGCTATTCGGAGTTGGTCGATCCGGTGATCCAACGCGAGCGGTTCGTGGATCAAGCGCGGCTTGCCGCACAAGGTGATGACGAGGCGATGGCACTCGACGAGGACTTCCTCGCGGCGATGGAGCACGGCATGCCTCCGACAACAGGTACCGGTATGGGAATCGATCGGTTGTTGATGGCACTCACGGGATTGGGAATCCGGGAAACGATACTGTTCCCAATTGTGCGTCCAGTCGCTCGCTGACGATCGGATTGCATAGCTCGGCCCTCGTCTTGGAATTTTTCGAATTCGGGGTATTCTTGCCTCGGGTAATCGGCCTAGTATGCGGGTCGCACGATTTCGAGAGGACGTTCATCTCATGGCAAAGAAGGTCACCGTTAGCCTGATCGACGATGTCGATGGTGAGTCCATCGCGGACGAGACCATTGAGTTTGCGATCGACGGTGTGTCGTACGAGATCGACCTGTCGTCGGCAAATGCGGCGAAGCTGCGCGACGGCCTGGAAGAGTGGGTTTCGAGTGCTCGGCGAGTGAGTGGCCGGCGGCGGGTCAAGGCGGCGGTTGCTGCTCCCGGAGCCGCAAAGAGCCGGGTCTCGATCGATCGTGAACAAAGCGCGGCAATTCGCGAGTGGGCGCGCCGGAATGGACACAAGGTGTCCGCGCGGGGTCGTATCTCGGCCGACATCACCGATGCGTACAACAAGGCCGCGAAGGGCTGAGTTCTTATTTTATTGGGCTGCCGCCCGGGCGAATCGTGCGACGCCCGGGCGGCGGTCGTTTGTGATAGGCCTTCGATATGAGGAAGGTCTGCAGTCGACTCGATCTTGCTCGCGGTACCAGGACGCGGCACCATGGAACTGTGCGAAGAGCGTCACTGGCGGTATGGAGAGATGAGGTATCGGCGCAGTGACTGGTTTCGTCGGATCGCTGTTGCGATTCACTGATGACTCGGGTCGGCAGCAGGAGTTCATGCTCACCCCGGACCAGCAGCGCGTCACCATCGGGCGTTCCCCGCAGGCCGATCTGGCGCTGCGCTGGGACGCGGAGGTCTCGCGGCTGCATGCGGCGGTCGAATATCTGGGTGCGCACTGGACGATCGTCGATGACGGCCTGTCCCGCAACGGCACCTTCGTCAACGGAGAGCGACTGGTCGGGCGGCGGCGGCTGATGGCGGGCGATCGGATCCGGGTCGGCACCTCGCTGGTGTCGTTTCACGATTTCGGTGGTGTGGTCGATGACGCGACGCGGACCTCGACCGGCACTATTCCCACGCTGCGCTCGCTGACCGATACCCAGCGCGCGGTGCTGGTCGCGCTGTGCCGCCCATATAAGAACGGTGCTGGTTTCGCGTCGCCGGCTTCGAATCAACAGATCGCCGAGGAATTGTTCCTGAGCGTCGATGCGATCAAGACTCATCTGCGGGCACTGTTCGCCAAGTTCGGTGTGGAAAATCTGCCGCAGAATCAGAAAAGAGTCCGACTGGCCGGTTTGGCCATGCAGAGTGGGTTGATCTCCGACCGCGACTTGTGACGCCGTAGCGGCGTGGACTCTCGCTTAGGTGGCCGAGCGCTTGAACCATGGATGGTCGCGACGGTTACCGGTGTACTTGAAACATCGCCGGACCGAGTAAATCGGACCAGGTCCGGGTTTCGAGGCAGGAGAAATTCATGTTCGCGCTACGACTCGCCGCGCTGGTGGCGGCCACGCTCGCAACCGGCTTGATCGCGGGCGTTTTCTACGCTTATGCGATATCGGTGATGCCCGCGCTGAACCGCACCGATGATCGCGCGATGATCGATGTGATGCAGAAGATCAATGTGGTCATCATCAACCCGTGGTTCATGCTCGGATTCCTCGGCACCGTCGGTTTCACCTTCCTCGCGGCGGCGCTGCACCTGGGCAAGGAACACCGCACCATCTTGATCTGGCTCGGTGTGGCCTTGGCACTGAATGTGATCGCCTTCGCGGTCACCTCCGGATTGAATGTTCCTCTGAACGATCAACTGGCCGCCGCGGGCGATCCGGGCCAGATCGGTGATCTGGCAAAGGTGCGTGCCGATTTCGAATCCGCTTGGGTCCGTTGGAATATCCTCCGTGCGATTCTGCACACACTGGCATTTTTGGTGCTGACCGGGGCGCTGTTCGTGGCGGGCATCCAGCACGGCCGCGCGCATGCCGCGGGTTCAGTTGGCGCACAGCAGGTTGCACGCGTTCAGTCGGTGCCGGGCAGCGGACCGCAGACCGCCGGTCAGTACTACCGGGCGCCGATCATGGCCCAGCAGTACGGATTCGGGCAGTCCGGTGCGCAGCGGACTGGTGCGCATTCCCTCGCATAGGAATCGACCGCAGCAACTGCTAGTTCTATGCCGCCGTCGGCGGGTCGATCAGCGATCGGCTCGTCGACGGCGGTTTCGGTATGCGAACTGCGAATCCGCCAGGCCGGACTACATTCTCGCGAACGATTACGCGGCAGGCACATCCAATTCCGCACTGCGGGCCACGCGCCGGAGGGGCGATGCCGCAGCGCCGGCGGGAACCCGCCTGACGGGCCGTCTGCGGGCCGAAAACGGTGCTTTTGAGTTCGGCCCCTTACCGGACGCTGGCGGGCCTGCCGTGCGGTAACCAGGACGGCAATCGGGCACTGCTGCGCGGCCGGCGGGCAGCACGCCGGCGCACCGGCCGGCGCGGTTCGGTCGCGGCAATTGCGCGAGCGCGGGACCAGCATGCCGCGAGCCACCGTCAAGTCGGCTCGCCCGCCAATACGGCAACGTGTTCCAGTAAGGCCTCCTCGCCGCGAGGGCCGTACGCCTCCGGAATCGACGCCGGTAACTCGCACCCTGCGAGCGGTCGAAACACTGTCGGGCGCATAGCTGGTGAGTATCGGGAGGGGAACTGGATTCGCGGCTGACTTGCGCGAACTGCCCTCCGGGTGAGGATAAGTTGCGCTACGTTCTGGAACACGTTCCAGATTTGGAGGTCTTCATGCGGAGTGTTTCCGGTTCCGCGCTCGTCGTTGCCGTGCTGGCTGTGCTGTGGATTGGCGCGGGTGGCATTGCGCAGGCGGAGTATCCGGTCGACTACAACTTCTTTGCCGGAATTCCGAACGAGCTGGTGAATCATGGTGGCTCGCTGCCGGGTTCGAATGATTGGGGGTGCCGGCCCAGTGCGGAGCATCCCAATCCTGTTGTGCTCGCGCACGGTACGGGTGGTGGGGCACAGACGAATTGGGGACTCTACGCACCGCTGCTCGCGAACGAAGGTTACTGCGTCTTCTCGCTGACCTATGGCGCATACGATCTGCCGTGGCCGATCTCCGCGGTGGGCGGGATGCTGCCGATCGAGCAGAGCGCGGTGCAGTTCGGTGCGTTCGTGGATCGGGTCCTCGCGGCAACCGGGGCGAGCAAGGTGGATGTGGTCGGGCATTCGCAGGGCACGGTAATGCCGAACTATTACGCCAAGCGGCTCGGCGGGGCGGACAAGATCGATAAATATGTATCGATCGCACCGGCCTGGCGCGGTACCAATGCGGGCGGCGGTGCGGATGTGGCCGCGTTCGCCGACCGGCTCGGCGCCGGGGCCTACTTCCACGCGGCGGCGGGTTCGCTGTGCGAAGCCTGCACCGAGCTGTTGCGCGACTCGGCCTTCCTGCGGGATCTCAACAGCGACGGCGTCTACGTTCCCGGCATCACCTACACCAACATCATGGGCAGCCTCGACGAGATCGTCGTCCCCTACGACTCGGGCTTCGTGCCCGGGCCGAATGCCACGAATATCGTCGTCCAGGACGGCTGCGCGTCCGACTACTCCGAACATCTGGCCATCGCGGGCAGTCCCCGCACCGCCCGCTTCGTGCTCAACGCCCTCGATCCGGGGCATGCGCGCGAGGTGCCGTGCGAGTTCGTCCCGCCGTTCACCGGCTGACACCACGACTGGGAAGCGACGACCGGCGATTTCGCTGAGGGCAAAACCCGAGCGGAAACGTATCCCGCAACAAGCACGTTATGAGTGAATGACCGTGCTGTCGCTGGTCCCCAATAGGGTGGACTGGAGGCGGCGTAATCCCCGGCCAACTAGAGTGGAGTCCGGGGCCGCAACCCCCGGGCTTCATGGCAGGCTGACGCCACAGAAGCGTCGGACGCCAGAATGTCGGAGCAGGAGAGTGAGGGAGCGATGTTCGAGAGGTTCACCGACCGCGCGAGGCGCGTCGTTGTCCTGGCCCAAGAAGAGGCCCGGATGCTTAACCACAACTACATCGGCACCGAGCACATCCTGCTTGGGTTGATCCACGAGGGCGAGGGCGTAGCGGCGAAGTCGCTGGAATCCCTTGGTATTTCGCTGGAGGGTGTGCGTAGCCAGGTGGAGGAGATCATCGGCCAGGGCCAGCAGGCCCCGTCCGGTCATATCCCGTTCACCCCGCGTGCCAAGAAGGTGCTGGAGCTGAGTCTGCGCGAGGCGCTGCAGCTCGGCCACAACTACATCGGCACCGAGCACATTCTGCTCGGCCTGATCCGTGAAGGTGAGGGTGTCGCGGCGCAGGTGCTGGTGAAGCTGGGTGCCGATCTCAACCGGGTGCGCCAGCAGGTCATCCAGTTGCTGTCCGGATATCAGGGCAAAGAGCCGGTCGAATCCGGTTCACGCGGCGAGGCCGGGACACCGTCCACCTCGCTGGTGCTGGACCAGTTCGGTCGGAATCTGACCCAGGCCGCCCTCGAAGGCAAGCTCGACCCGGTCATCGGCCGCTCGAAGGAAATCGAGCGCGTCATGCAGGTGCTGAGCCGCCGCACCAAGAACAACCCGGTCCTCATCGGCGAGCCCGGTGTCGGTAAGACCGCCGTGGTCGAGGGTCTGGCGCAGGCCATCGTCAACGGTGAGGTCCCCGAGACGCTGAAGGATAAGCAGCTCTACACCCTCGACCTGGGTTCCCTGGTCGCGGGCAGCCGCTACCGCGGTGACTTCGAAGAGCGCCTGAAGAAGGTGCTCAAGGAGATCAACACCCGCGGCGACATCATCCTGTTCATCGACGAGCTGCACACGCTCGTCGGCGCGGGTGCCGCCGAGGGCGCGATCGACGCCGCTTCCATCCTGAAGCCGAAGCTGGCCCGCGGTGAGCTGCAGACCATCGGTGCGACCACTCTCGACGAGTACCGCAAGTACATCGAGAAGGATGCCGCCCTGGAGCGCCGGTTCCAGCCGGTGCAGGTCGGCGAGCCGACGGTCGAGCACACCATCAATATCCTCAAGGGTCTGCGTGACCGCTACGAGGCGCATCACCGGGTCTCCATCACCGATGGCGCGCTGGTTGCCGCCGCGACGCTGGCCGACCGCTACATCAACGACCGGTTCCTGCCGGACAAGGCGATCGACCTGATCGATGAGGCCGGTGCTCGCATGCGTATCCGTCGCATGACCGCCCCGCCGGACCTGCGCGAATTCGACGACAAGATCGCCGATGCGCGCCGGGAGAAGGAAAGCGCCATCGACGCGCAGGACTTCGAGAAGGCGGCGCGGCTGCGCGATAAGGAAAAGCAGCTGGTCGCCAAGCGCGCCGAGCGTGAGAAGCAATGGCGCTCCGGTGATCTGGACGTCGTGGCCGAGGTCGACGACGAGCAGATTGCAGAGGTGCTCGCCAACTGGACCGGTATTCCGGTGTTCAAGCTCACCGAGGAGGAGACGACCCGTCTGCTCCGCATGGAGGACGAGCTGCACAAGCGGATCATCGGCCAGGAGGATGCGGTCCGGGCCGTCTCCAAGGCGATCCGCCGTACACGCGCCGGTCTGAAGGATCCCAAGCGGCCCTCGGGCTCGTTCATCTTCGCCGGTCCGTCCGGTGTCGGTAAGACCGAGCTGTCCAAGGCGCTGGCGAACTTCCTGTTCGGCGATGACGACGCGCTCATCCAGATCGATATGGGCGAGTTCCACGACCGCTTCACCGCATCGCGGCTCTTCGGTGCCCCGCCCGGGTACGTGGGCTACGAAGAGGGTGGCCAGCTCACCGAAAAGGTGCGCCGCAAGCCGTTCTCGGTCGTTTTGTTCGACGAGATCGAAAAGGCACATCAGGAGATCTACAACACCCTGTTGCAGGTCCTCGAGGACGGTCGTCTCACCGACGGCCAGGGTCGTACGGTCGACTTCAAGAACACCGTGCTGATCTTCACCTCGAACCTGGGTACCTCGGACATCTCCAAGGCGGTCGGCCTGGGCTTCACCCAGTCCAACGCCGAGGGTTCGAACTACGAGCGGATGAAGCTCAAGGTCAACGACGAGCTGAAGAAGCACTTCCGGCCCGAGTTCCTCAACCGCATCGACGACGTGATCGTCTTCCACCAGCTCACCACGGATCAGATCGTGGAGATGGTGGATCTGATGATCGGCCGCGTCGCTACGCAGCTGAGGAACAAGGACATGGAGATCGAGCTGTCCCCGCAGGGCAAGGCACTGCTTGCCAAGCGCGGCTTCGATCCGGTGCTCGGCGCTCGGCCGCTGCGCCGGACCATCCAGCGCGAGATCGAGGACCAGTTGTCGGAGAAGATCCTCTTCGGCGAGATCGGTGCGGGTCAGACCATCGTGGTCGACGTCGAAGGCTGGGACGGGGAGGGCTCCGGCGAGAATGCCAAGTTCACCTTCACCGGCAAGGCGAAGCTGACCAAGGCGGCAGCGACCGAGGAGAAGCCAGAAGTCGTGCTCACGGGTGCGGGCGAAGGCACCGCGGCCGAAGCAGCTGGCGAGTAAGTCGCAACGGCTAGAAGATGCCGCCCACCGGATTCCGGTGGGCGGCATTTTTCGTATCAGCTCGTGAACCGGGCCAGCGCCGGGGCGAAGGCTTCGGCCAGTTCGCCGGGGACGATCAGTTCATCGATGCCGTACTTCTCCCTGCGGTATTCGAGCACCTCGGTGATGGTGGCCGGATCGCCGTCGAGCACACCCGCCGAGCCGGCTGCGCGCAGGCCGTGCGCGGTGAGTCCGAGCCGCTTGCTCAACCAGAACGGCAGTTCGTCACCGATGCCGACCATTTGATGGGTGAAGCGCACATCGCGATCGGTATTGTCGCGCACGATCCGGACCATCTCGGCGAGATCGGATTCGGTGGCGTCCGGTCCGGCGGCCAGCAGCACGCGATCAGCGAAATCCGCTGCGACAGTGAGCATTCGAGGACCATTCGCGGCGACGATGATCGGCGGCGCCGGGTCGACCTGTTCGCGAACCGCATGCACGGTGGCGATGAGTTGCTCGCGACGTTCGGCGGCCGAACCCCAAGGCATACCGAGCCGTTCGGCCTCGGCGCTCGCATCGGGACGCCCCGACCCGATGCCGAGTTCGAATCGTCCGTCCGAAAGCAGTTGCAGTGCGGCGGTTTCCCGCACGGTGACCGCCGGATTGCGCAGGGGCGCGGCCAGGACGTTCGGACGCAGCCGGACGGTGGTGGTCACTGCGGCGGCGGCCGCGAGTGTCGGGAATGGGGATGGGGTGTTCAGGGTGTCCGGAAGCAGGATCGTCCGGTAGCCCTGTTGCTCGGCGCGCTGGGCCGCGCGGGCCCATTCGGCGCCGGAACGCGGTGTGATGACGATGCCGAAGGTCATGCTCATGGTGTGGTCTCCCGTGAATCGGGTCGGATGGTCGTTGGGGCGGAATGCGGCTCAAGTGGTGGGAGTTTCACCGCCGCGCGGCTTTCCTCCGCGTTCGCGCAGCACCGCAAGTCGACTCCGATATTGCTGCTCGGTGATCTCGCCGCGCGCGAATGCGGTACGCAGCACGCCGATTCCGCTCTGGTGACCCCAGAACCGCCGCCGCGCGACGAAGAAGACGATGATGGCGGCCCAGAACAGCAGTGGGAAGATCCAGAAGAACGGCCAGGGATGCCATCCGCCGTCATAGTGATCGGCCCAAAAGGTGATGGCCTCGGGTTGAGTAAGAATGTTCATGCCGCAACCCTGCTCCTGATACCCCCACCCGTACATCGGCCTGTCGACGGCATTCGCCATACGCCTACGTGCGTACAAGCCAGGACTACAGGGTGTCGAAACGGTTAGTGAGCATGCGCCCCTTGTCGCAGGCTCACACACTCATGTGGGGTGTGCGGTTGCGATACCGGATGCGCTGGGGCGGTATGCATGCGCTCGCATAACCACTGGGCTCCTCGCACCTGCGGTGCGAGGAGCCGGGAAGTCAGGCGAGGGCGGCGTCGAGGGTGATGTTGTCCACCCCGGCGAGGGCCTTGCTGACCGGACAGCCCGCCTTGGCGGCGGCCGCGGCAGCTGCGAAGCCGTCGGCGTCCAGACCGGAGACCCGGCCGCGGACGGTGAGCTTGATGGCGCTGATGCGGAAGCCGCCGTCCGGATCCGGGCCGAGGGTCACATCGGCGGTGACGTCCAGGCTCTCGGGCGTGCCGCCGGCATTGCCGATCTGGGCCGAGAGGGCCATGGCGAAGCAGGAGGAGTGCGCGGCCGCGATCAGTTCCTCGGGGCTGGTGGTGCCGTCGGCATCGTCGGCGGCGCGCTTGGGGAAGGAGACGTCGTACTTGCCGACACCGGAACTGGCCAGCTCGACCTGTCCGGAGCCGTCCTGGAGGCCTCCGGTCCAAGCGGTGCGCGCGGTACGTGTGGGCATCACGATCCTTTCGAAGATGTGTGAATCACAATTCGCAGTCGAACCTACCCCCGCCGCCCCAGCGGCGCGTGCGAAGGCCAGCCCGAATCGAGCGCCTCGGTGGACAGTGGTCAGGCGGGCTCGCCGGTGTGCTGATCGAGTTGCTCGAGTACCAGCGGCCAGGCCTGTGAGTGCCGGTCGCGGGCAGCTTCATCGGCAAATCCCGCGTGCGCCAAGCGAAGTCGAGTGCCGGAGTCGATCGGCATGAGCTCGACCGTCACCATGGTTTCCGCGCCCTCGGTGCCACCGGCCCCGGTCACCCAGGTCAGCTCGACGATCTGGTCCGGAATCAGACGAATGAACCGTCCGTAGTGCGGGCTGCGCATGCCCTGGTGGTCGGTCTCGAAGAAGAACGGCGCGTTCACGACTGGGCGCATGAGGACCGAGCCGGGGGCCGCGAACCAGTGGTCGAACCGCTCGGTCCAGGCCAGGTACAGCGCCGGTGGCAGCGCGGCCATCGTGCGCTCGACCTCGAGCCTGAAGGGGCGCGACGATAGATCGGGTACCCGCACTGGTTCGAACATGCTTCGGACTGTACCGCCGGACCTGCTCACTCCGGATTGGTGACGCGCGCCAACACGATGCCGCCGAGGATCAGCGTCAGCGCCAGCAGCCGTCCGGCGCTCATCGGATCTTTGTTGATCACCACACCTAGGCTGATCGCCCCGACTGCGCCGATTCCGGTGAATACCGCGTACGCCGTGCCGACCGGCAGCGTCTGCATGGCCCGCGAGAGCAGGTACACCGCGACCGCACCGAGCACGAAGCAGATGAGGGTCGGGGCCGGGCGGGTGAAGTTCTGCGTCGGTTTGATGCTCTGTGACCAGATGATCTCCACCAGTCCGGCGATGCCGAGAATTATCCAGTTCATCAGTGCCCCTTGGCCAGCTCGCGCGCGGATTCCATTGCGGCCGAATAGGACTCGTCATGCTTGCGGCGCAGATGTGCTAATGCCGGGTCCTGCCTCGAGTTGGCGAGTTCCGCATTGACGAAAACGGTGTCGGTGACGGCGAAATGGCCCGCGAAGAAATCGCGCAGGTAGCGCTCTTGGTGGTCGAAGGCGGCCTTCGGGGCGCCGGGTGCGTAGGAGCCCCCACGCGCCGAGACGACGACAAAACGCTTGTCGCCCAATGACATCCGCGGGAAGGTGACCTGATCGAGCCAAGCCTTGAGTGCGGCCGGGATCGAGTAGTTGTACATCGGGGTGCCGATGAGAATCACGTCGGCGGCCAGCAACTCGGTCAGCAGTGGCTCCACGATCGCCCACGCGGCGGTCTGTTCCGGCGTGCGGATCAGTTCGGTGAGGCGATGCAGGTCGGTGCCGGGTTGGGCGAGGACGGCATCGCATAGTTCGGTCCATGCCTCGTCGATGAACGGCACGGGCTCGGCAGCCAAATCGCGATAGATGTAGCTGCCGTCCGGATTCTCGGCGCGCCATGCCTTGGCGAATGCCGCGCTCAGTTCCCGGCTGATGGAACAACGTCGGGCGCTGGCATCGAGATGCAACAACGTGCTCATGATTTCTCCCGTAGATATAACTGGACACTTTGTCCGGTTTATACGGTAACGGACAACCGGACACAATGTCCAGTTACATGGAATGTCGAGTACAGTCGGGATCATGAACAGCGATATGGACCTGCTCAGCGGGCATCCGGCGGCGCCGACCGAGCGCGCGGACGCGGCCCGCAACCGGGCCAAGGTGCTCGCCGCGGCCGCCGAACTGTTCGCAACGCGGGATCCGCGCACCGTCACGATGGACGACATCGCCAAGGCGGCGGGGGTCGGGCGCGGCACGCTGTATCGCCGCTATCCGGATACGAATTCGATCGCCGTCGCACTGCTCGACGAACACGAACGCACACTGCAGGAGCAGTTGTTGCGCGGTGCGCCGCCGCTCGGTCCCGGCGCGCCACCCGCCGAACGACTCGCTGCGTTCTATGCCGCCATGGTCGAATTATTGGACCAGCACGCGGATTTGGTGCTCGGTGCCGAGACCGGCGGCGCACGATTCGCGACAGGCGCCTACGGCTTCTGGTTCGCGCACGTCCGGTCGCTCTTGGTTGCAGCCGGTGTCGGTCAACCGGACGCCATGGTCGATTCGCTGCTCGCGCCGTTGGCTGCCGAGGTCTATCAGCAGCAGCGGACACGGGGCCTCACCTCCGCGCAGATCGCGGCGGCGCTGGCCGAATTGGCCCGTTCCGTACTGTCGGAGAATGCGCCGAACCGTTGACGAACTGCTGTCCGCCAACGGTTTTCGGCTACTGAAAATCAGACCATATCGCGCCGTCGCACCAGCCACATCGTGCCCGCCGCGAACAGTGCCACGTACACCAGCAGCGCGACGAGCGACTGAGCCCGCGGCAGGATATCGAGCACACCCGGCGTCGAAGGCCCGTCGACGGTCCGCATCGCACCGGCCATCGAGCCCGCCGCCGTACCCGGCAGATGATCGGTGAGCACCTTGATCGGACTGAAGATCGCCGCCACGCCGCGCAGCAGATTCTCCACCACCAGCACCCAAACCAGTCCGAGCCCGACAGCCAGGGCCGGACCGCGCGCGATCGCGCCGATCAGCGCACCGGCCAGCGTCCACATGCCGAGAATCGCTGTGCCGGTGATGATTCCGTTCGCCGCCTGCCCCAGGCCGGGCAGTGCGAGCGACTGCGATTGGGTCATCGCGATTGTCGACGCGACCCCGACATCCGCCACGAATGCGACGCACACCAGCCCGATTACCGTGACCGCCAGGCTGACCAGCGCACCGCCGATGGCGTTGTTTCGCGACGGACCCTGGGTGAGCACGGTTTTCCAAGTGCCCCAGCCGTAACCGCTACCGATGGTCAATGCGCCGAGAATGAGCATCAGCGCGCCACCGAACATTGCCATGCCCTGGGTGAAGACCTCCGGCACCGCGGCGGGCAACATCTGGTGCAGCAGCACGTCTTTGGGCACACCGTTCGACATCGTCTTCATATCGCCGGAGGAGTAGGCGAGGTAGTTGAAGAGGTAGGAAAAGGTGAGATTCAGCAGGATCCAGGTGCCGAGAATGATCCAGAATGCGGGCCACTTGCGCAGTCGCAGCATTTCCGCTTGCGTGCTTGCCACCAGGTCTTTCCCGATCATTTCACCGGCTCCAATCGGGTCATTTCGAAGAACACTTCTTCCAGGGACTTTTCGTCGGTCCGCAGTTCCAGCAGGTCCGCGCCCGATTCGACGACCGCACGCGCGACCACCGGGGCGCTGGCAGCACCCGCCTCGATTCGAATTCCACCCGCGGTCAACATGGCCGAGCGCTCGCCGACCACGCGACGTACCGCGGGAAATGCCACCTCCAGCGGTTCGGCGCGCAGTAAAAGCGAAGAGGCGCCGCGTAATTCGGCGACGGTGGATTCGGTGAGCAGTTGTCCGCCGGAGATCACCCCGACGCGATCGCAGATCTCCTGGACCTCGCTGAGCATGTGGCTGGACAACAGCACCGTGTGACCGTCCCCGGCGAGAGTTGTAATGAGCTCCCGCATTTCGGCCATGCCCTGCGGGTCGAGGCCATTGGTCGGCTCGTCCAGAATCAGCAGATCGGGACGGCCGAGCAGGGCCGCGCCGACGCCGAGGCGCTGCTTCATGCCGAGGGAGTAGGTGCGGAATTTATCGTCGGCGCGATTGGCGAGGCCGACGCGGTCGAGTGCATCCGCCACATCGGCGCGCTCGAGGCCGCGGTATTTCGCGAGCACCCGCAGGTTGTCGCGGCCGGTGAGATAGGGATAGAAGCCGGGTCCCTCGATGAGGACGCCGATGCGGCGGACCACGGCCGGATCGCCGGGGGTATGTCCGAGAACGGTGGCGGTGCCCTCGGTGGGGGGGATCAAACCGACCAGCATTCGCAGCGTGGTCGTCTTACCCGCACCGTTCGGGCCGAGGAAGCCGTAGATTTCGCCGGGCGCGACATTCATATGCACGCGGTCGACGGCTGCGTGGGTGCCGTAGCGTTTGGTCAGCCCTGCGGTGACCACGATGGAATCTGTCATGCACCGAGAATCCGCCACCGACCAGGGGTGACACATCCGTCGAGCGGCGATGCTCGGCGTACGTACGGCGGCATACGAACAGACGGTGAAAGCGGCCGCGAGGATTGATGTCGCCCAGCATATGCTCCGGTCACCGCAGCGGCGCCGACGATGAGCACCAGCGCGGCGTATGCGCCGCCAATGTCGCGGAGCGAGGGGGTTCGGGAATGCCCAAATCCTGGGCGTCACCTCGACTGACGGCCCGTGAGGTGACCATGTGGGCAGCCGCGATCGGAAATATATTCAGGGAGGAGGACGGGCATACGTAGCGCGGCGGACGTCGTGACTCGTCCGGGCTAATAGGCTGCACATGTGACAGCGCTAGGGGAATCGAAACGTGGCCCGGCCGTCCAGGACTGGGTACTCGCGCTCGTCGTCGCGGTGATCCAGGTCGCCGGGGGCCGCAATGCCAACCTGCGCCAGACCGGAGTGCACTCGCTCGACTGGCTCGGCTATGTGCTGTTGCTCATCGGACCGGTGGCGCTATTGCTACGCCGTTCCTACCCGCTGCCCGCGCTGCTCGTTACGGTCACGACCTGTGCGGTGTATCTGCTGTGCGGCTACGGCTACGGCCCGATTTTCATCTCGCTGGTGATCGCATTCATCAGCGCCGCGATCGTCGGATCACGCTGGTGGACATATCCGCTCGCACCGATCGGCTATCTCGTGCTGCTCTGGCCGCTGCCCGCGCTGATCGGGCATCCGGCCGACCCGTGGCTGGCATTCGGCATGATCGCCTGGCTGGGGATACTGGTCGCGATCGCGGAGGGGATCCGCCAACGCAAGGCAGTGCTGGTCGCGCGCAGACAGCGGGCCGAGGCGGCGCGTCGTGATGAGGAGGCGCAGCGAGAACGGCGGGCCAGCGAGGAGCGGCTCGCGATCGCCCGTGAGCTGCACGATGTACTGGCGCACAGTCTTTCGCTGATCAATGTGCAGTCGTCGGTGGCGCTGGAGCTCTTCGACAAGAAGCCGGAGCAGGCCGAATCGGCGCTCGCGGCGATCAAGACGGCGAGTAAGGATGCGTTGGCCGAGGTGCATACGTTGCTGCACGCGATCCGCAGCGGCGGCCCGACGCTCGGTGCGGCCGAAGTGCGCGACTCGGACCTCGCGCCTGGCCCCGAATCCACGCCTGCGCAATTCCAACGGGTCCAAGACAATTCGGTTGCCCACGGCCTCGAGACCCGCCCGCCCGCCCCACGTAGTCCCGCCCCGAGCATCGAGGACCTGGACGCATTGCTGCAGCGCACCCGTGCGGCCGGTCTCACGGTCGACACCCGCATTATCGGCACCGCACACAAACTGCCCAGCGTCGTCGATGTGGCGGCGGCGCGCATCATCCAGGAATCGCTGACCAATGTGGTCCGCCACGCGCCCGGCGCGCCGGCCGCGGTGACCATCCGGTATGCCGCCGATTCGGTCGAGATCACCATCGACAATGCTCGCGCCACCGGCACACAATCGAAGTCCGGAGCCAGCGGCGGCAATGGCATTCTCGGCATGCGCGAGCGCGCACACGCCCTCGGCGGACAGCTCATCGCCGGCCCTCGGCCGAGTGGCGGATACCGCGTGGTGGCTCGGCTACCGTCCCAGATGGGGGCTCAGGAGGAGGCGCGATGAACGCGGGATCCCGCGGCAATTCGACAGGTGGGCCTGTTCGGGTGCTTGTTGCCGACGATCAGGCACTTGTGCGCGGCGGTTTCGTCGCACTGCTCGAGGCACAGGACGACATCCAGGTGGTGGGTGAGGCCGATAACGGTGAACAAGCCGTCCGCATGACCCGCAGTCTGACCCCCGACGTGGTCCTGATGGATATCAGAATGCCCGTTCTGGATGGACTTGCCGCCACCCGAATGATCGCTGCGGATCCGAAACTCGCCGATGTGCGGGTGGTCGTCCTGACCACCTTCGAACTCGACGAATACGTCTTCGAGGCCATGCGCGCGGGGGCAACGGGATTCCTGGTCAAACACACCGAGCCCGCTGATCTCGTCCGTGCTATCCGAGTTGTCGCCGCGGGTGATGCCCTGCTCTCGCCCGGTGTCACGCGCCGCCTCATCGCCGAATTCTCCGCCCATGCCAAACAGCCCCCACCCGCCGCCTTCACCGAACTGACCGACCGCGAGCGCGAGGTGATGACCCTGGTGGCGGAGGGTCTCACCAATGCCGAAATCGGCGAGCGCCTGTTTATGAGCCCCGCCACCGCCCGCACCCACGTCAGCCGCATCCTCATGAAGCTGGACGCGCGAGACCGCACCCAACTCGTAGTCATGGCCTACGAATCCGGCCTGGTCCGCCCCGGCTGGCAATAATGCTGTCGCACATACCGAATAGCCTGTGCGCGATAGCCACTACCTATGCGACACCAATTGCCTCGCTTCCCCTCGGAAGTAGCGGCGGGCACTCGGGTGGTACATGGCGGGGATGGCGATCAGGACGGCGAGGATATGCCCGGTGCGGAAGGTTCCGGTGATCACCGCGGATGCGGTGAGGTTGTCGAACAGGTCGCCGATTTGCTTGGCGGACAACGTGGCTGCCAGTGGTTCGATGATCAACGAGGCCAGGCCGATCACACCGATGCCCAAGGTGAGTACCGTCTTGGCCCAGCGGGCACCGCGCGCCATCTGGACGGCAACGCCGAGAACCACCAGATAGATGCCGCCGCGAATAGCTAGACCTGTTGCGAGCGAGCCGATATCGGCGTTCGGGCGGTCCAATTGCACGGCGATGTATGTGATGGCCTCGCCGACGCCGCACAGCAGCGCTACTACGAGTCCGATGAATGCCACGGAAATCGAGCGCGGTGGGTCGGTTCGTGGCTGTGCGGAAAAGGCAGTGCCGGTCATACAACCGACACTGCCTTTCGCGTTCCGAACTCCGGATCAGCCTGCGGTAGCAGCCGTTTCTCGTACCGGAGTGCTATCGCGCGTGGCGAATTCGGTGAGTGCCGCGAATCCGAGACCGAGGCAGGCCCACAGCGTGGCCGTCTCGCCGAGCGATGTCGCACGGAACTGCCACAGCAGAACGGCCGGGAAGTCGTCGTTCACCTCGTTGACGCCGGGCAACAGGATGTACCCGAGCACGACGATGAGCACGAACGCCGCGACCCCGGCGATCAGCCGGATCGTACCGAGTTGCGCGGCAAGCAGTTTGTAGACGTACAGCCCGATGCCGACCGCAGCCAGTCCGAGTAGCACCGCCGCCAACCACAGCAGGGTGCGCTGGTTGATTGTGTCCGGTTCACCCACGGCGGGCGGATTGGCCGGGTACTTGAAGAACGGCACCGCTACGATCGCGGTCCAACCTGCCAATGCCAATCCGAGCGCGAGCTTCGGTCCGGACAAGGTGGTGTATCGGCGCGCGAAAGACGCGACCGAAGCGAAGATCGCCCCGAACGCGAGCCCGGCAAGTCCGAGGGCAAGGAACTGCCCGAACTTCTGTCCGGAACGGCTGACCAGCGGTTCTTCCTCGTCGCCGTGTGTATGCCCGGCTGGTTCCTGGGCGTGCTCGGCGGCCTGTTCTTTAGCGGAATTGGCTTCTTCGATAGAAATGGCGGTGTCGATCTTGGGTTCGCCGACGAAGTAGCCCACTGTCGCAGCCAGCAGGCCGGCGATGAGGCCGGCCAGCAGGCCACGGAGCAGCAGGGTCTTGAGCGATCCGATCAATGGCACGGCACACCGAGCAGGTGGCGTCCGTCGTGCATGAGCTCATGCAGATACATCCCGCTGCGCGAGATGACGCCCTGATCGAAGCCGACCAGGTACAGCGTGAGCAATGCGAGAAGAACGACGCCTACTGCGATGAGCAGCGTGCCGAGTGAATCAGTTGCCCGACTCGGTGAATGCGCGATAGCCATTCGAGTCCTCCTAGGGATGCGCGTCCCGTGAGTTGTTCGGTGCGAAGGTGCCGGTGTCTGGCTTTCCGGCACCAAGGACTCGGTGCAAGAACACAGTGGCGCGACCGCTTCGGAATTTCACCGAATTACCGCGTCACCCTCGCGTTTGTCATTTCGAACTGTGACATCCCCTCGCACTCGCCGTCAACACGGCGGGCAACTTGCCCAGGCCGGGATGGGCGAGTCGCGCGCCGCGTCTGTCCAGCGGTTTCAGGAAGCGGACTTGGCCGCGACGTCCAGTACGACCTCGAACTCCAGCAGCGAGGCACCCGTCGAAACCGGCTTCTGCCGCTCGCCGGCGTGCGCCTCGCGCGCGGGCCCGTCCCGCCACGCCGCGAACGACTCCTCCGAATCCCACTGGGTGACAACGAAGTACCGGTTCTCCCCGGCCACCGGCCGCAGCAATTGGAAGCCGAGGAAGCCCGGCGAGCCCTCGACCGCATGTGCGCGATGGGCGAATCGCTTCTCCAACTCGGGGCCCGCGCCCTCCGGAACCTCGATCGCATTGATCTTCACAACAGCCATGGCTCCGACGATACGTCCGTGCCAACCGGGCACCCCGCAGCGCATACGGGGCAGACCATCGAAGGCGAGTCGATTGCGAGACTCTGCAATGACGGCTCTTACGAGCGAGGAGCTCGCGGCCCGTCTCGCGTCCGAGCCGTCGAACCGCATGCGACGAAGTCACGGGACTCGCCTTCCCGCATGCGTGCACCGGGTGCCGAACGGCCCCGCCATCACCAACCACCACGGAGCGAGTCTTACGAGCGACCGTTCGCGGCCCGTCTCGCGTCCGAGCCGTCGAAGCGCATGCGACGAAGTCGCGAGTCTCGACGGCTCGGACGCGAGACACCAGGGGGCCGCGAACCCGCCGCGCCGAAGGCGCGGCAAGATAACACAGTGTTGTACGACGAAGGCGGAGCGGGAGTGCCGATCCTGCTGCTGCACGGACTGATGGGCAGTGCCCGCACCTGGCGCGATCAGCTGGGCTGGCTGCGGAAGTTCGGCCACATCTACACCTTCGACGCCGCTGGTCACGGTCGCCCCGCACCCGTGGAGCTGACCACCGAGGCTTTCATCGATGACCTCGCTTCGGCGACGGCCGAAATTTCCGAACCCATGGTGGTCATCGGACATTCGATGGGTGGCCTGCACGGCTGGGTATTCGCGGCGCAGTATCCGCAGCGGGTGCGCGCGCTGGTGGTCGAGGATATCGCCCCCGACTTCCGCGGCCGCACCGCCGCGAACTGGGCGGCCATGATCGAGGCCTGGCCGCAGCCATTTCCGAATGCGGACGCGGTGTTGGATTTCTTCGGCCCGGTCGCCGGGCGGTACTTCCTCGACTCTTTCGATCAGGGTCCGGACGGCTATCGCCTACACGGTTCGGTCGCGACCTTCCGCGATATCTCCGAGGAGTGGGGGACCCGCGACTTCTGGGCGCAATGGCGCGCGGTCGAAGCGCCGGCGCTCTTGATCGAAGGCGAATTCACCATCACTCCCGAGGGGCAGATGCGGCAGATGGCCGAGGTCCATCCCGATGCCGTCTACGTCCGAATTCCGAACTCCGGACACCTGGTTCACGACGATCAGCCCGAGCGCTACCGCACCGAGGTCGAAGCCTTCCTTCGCAAAATTCTCGACCACCGCGTACAAGATTGATCTAGTCCGCTGGCCAGGGCTGACAAGTCGTCGCGTTCGTTCGATGACCAGCATGTGGTTGGGTTTGCGGCCACTACAACCCCGGGTTGCGATTGGTTCAGCCCTCGCCGGCCAGGGCGAACAGCCCGTCGGGGGTCTGTTCGATGAGGCCGTCGACGAGCAGGGAGTCCAACGCGCGGTCGCGCTGGCCGGGATCGCGAGTCCAGGCCAGATCCAAGCGGATTCGCTCGACCGGACCGGTTGCGTCCCGCAACACATCGAGCAGCCGACCGCGCGCCTGACGATCGGTGCCCTCGTACTTCTGCGTCTTGCGCACCACATCGGAGACCGGCCTGCCCGCGGAAACCCACGCACATTCCGGCAGCGGGCAGCGCGAGCAGTCGGGTGTGCGGGCCGTGCACACCGTCGCGCCGAGTTCCATCAGCGCGGCGGAAAATATCGCGGCATGGTCGATTCGGCGCGGCAGTAGCGCTTCGGTCTCAGGCAGATCGCGCGACGAGGGGTTCCCGGCCGCCGCCCGCCCGTGCACCGCCCGCGCGACTACTCGGCGAACATTGGTGTCCACCACCGGCACTCGCTGTCCGTAGGCGAAACAGGCCACCGCCCGTGCGGTATACGCGCCGATACCTGGCAGGCTGAGCAGCACATCGACATCGGTGGGCACCTCGTCACCGTGTTCCTCGGCGAGCACCTTGGCGCATTCGTGCAGCCGCAACGCCCGCCGGGGATAGCCGAGCTTGCCCCACGCGCGCAACACCTCGGCCTGCGATGAGGCCGCCATGGCGGAGGGGACCGGCCAGCGCGCGACCCACTCGCGCCAGATCGGTTCGACCCGTACCACCGGGGTCTGCTGCAGCATGATTTCGCTCATCAGGATCTGCCAGGCGGTGACATTCTTGCGCCGCCACGGCAGATCCCGCGCGGTCGCCCGGTACCAGTCCAGCAACAACTCGGCATCCATCCGGTTGGTACCCGTCGTGATCTTGGGTTTTCCGCCTGCACGCCGTTGCGCTGCGCCGCCCTCCGACACTGCCCTCACCGTTCCTATTGTCCTGCGGCCGGTCTATATTTGCCGAGCCGTAACGAAACCGACTCGCTGGTAACCACTGCGATGTGCACAATGGTCGGTATGCCGGATTCCAACCCGATCAGTGCCTGGAAATCCCTTCGCGAGGGCAATGCACGCTTCGTGAACGGCAACCTGCTGCATCCTAGTCAGGGCGCAGCCGACCGGGCCAAGCTCGTCAGTGGCCAGCACCCACACGCGATCCTGTTCGGCTGCGGTGATTCCCGCGTTGCCGCCGAGCTGATTTTCGACCAGGGCCTCGGCGATATGTTCGTCGTGCGCACCGCGGGCCATGTCGTGGACAGCTCAGTGCTCGGCTCGATCGAGTACGGCGTACAGGTCTTGAATGTGCCGCTGATCGTGGTGCTCGGGCACGACAGCTGCGGTGCGGTGAAGGCCACCCTCGACGCGCTCGACGGCGGCGAGGTGCCCGGCGGTTTCATCCGCAGTGTGGTCGAGCGGGTCACGCCGTCGATTCTGATCGGCCGCAGGGAGGGACTGTCCACCGTCGACGAGATGGAGGCCAGGCATGTGGTGGAGACCAGCCGACTGCTCATGCAGCGCTCGATGATCATTTCGCAGCGCGTCGCGACGGGTGAGTGCGCGATTGCCTGCGTCACATACAAACTGGCCGAGGGCGAGGTCAAGCTGCAGCGGGTCGTCGGCAATATCGGTGAGCTGGTCTGATACCGCTGATCTGAGACGGCCGCCGGCGGGAGCGGAATTTACCTGCCGTGCGCGCGTTTTCCGATCCGACACGCCGGGGTCCTGAGTCGCTGCACCGGATCGTGCCCTTACCGTTGACTCCGTGCTGGAACCGAATGGACCGCTGCCTCCGGAGATCTACTGGCGACGCCGCGCGCTCGCCGTAGGCGTCCTGGTCGTGGCGCTCGTACTGGTGATCTGGTTGGTGTTGACGGTCACGCGCGGCGGCGATTCGCCCGGTACAACGAAGGCGGCCGCGACGAGTTCGGCGTTGGCGACGAATAAGCCAGCGGGCGCGTCGGCCTCGACGCCGCCACCGGCCACCGGCGAATCCAGTGCGAAGCCCTCCGGTACTACCGCCGCGGCCGCGAGCGGAAGTCAGGTCGCCGCGGGCACCTGCCCGGATCAGTCGCTGGCGGTGAAGGTGACCGTCGAGCAGCCGACCTATAAGACCGGCGAGAATCCGGTATTCGGCATCGTGATCACCAATATCTCGTCCACTGCCTGCTCGCGAGATGTCGGCTCCGGATTGCAGCAGGTCTCGGTGACCACCCTCGACGGTCAGCGCCGCCTGTGGTCGAGCACCGACTGCTACCCGGATGGCGCCCCCGATGTCCGCACCCTGAACCGCGGCGAACAGGCGGCCTTCATGGTCACCTGGTCCGGCTCGACGTCCCAACCCAACTGCGTGGGCGACCGCGTCCAGGTCCCACCCGGCGCGTACGCCGTTGTCGCCCAACTGGGCTCACTACGCAGCGCCGCCGAACCCTTCAACATCGCATAACCAGTGGTCATCGCGCATAGCCTGGGGGTAGTGCGAGATAGCCATTGGCTGTCGTGATCAGTTGGTTGTGCGGCAGCGGGTCAGAAGTCGGGGGCTGTTTCGGTGGGTGCGGCGCGCTGTTTGCGGAGACCGGCGAGGCGGATGGCCGATTTGACGTCGGCCACCTCGTGGATCTTCATGCCGCTCTTGGTGCGTGCCAAACCGGGGGGCACCAGGGCGGTGGTGAAGCCGAGGCGTTCGGCCTCGGCGAGTCTGCGCTCCAGGCCGGTGACCCGGCGCACCTCGCCCGCCAACCCGACCTCGCCGAGGATGACCCAGCCGACCGGCAGCGCCTGATCACGCTCGGCACTCGCAATGGCAAGTGCAACAGCGAGATCCGCGGCCGGTTCCAACAGACGCATGCCGCCGACGGTCGCGGCGTAGACGTCGTGCTTGCCGAGAAAAACCCGACCGCGGCTCTGTAGTACGGCGAGCACCATCGCGACCCGGTTGTAGTCCAGTCCACTCACCGCGCGCCGCGGATTCGGGATCTCGGTGTGCACGGTCAGCCCCTGCACCTCGGCGACCAGCGGCCGCTTACCGTCCATCGCCACCGTGACCGCCGTACCCGATACCGAATCGGTGCGGTGGTGCAGGAACAGTCCGGACGGATCAGTGACGCAGGAGATCCCGTCGTCGTGTAATTCGAAGCAGCCCACCTCATCGGAGCTGCCGAAGCGGTTCTTGATGCCGCGCACCATGCGCAGTGTGGAGTTCTTGTCGCCCTCGAATTGCAGCACCACATCAACCAGATGCTCGAGCGTGCGCGGGCCGGCGACATTGCCGTCCTTTGTGACATGTCCGACCAGCAGCACCGCGATTCCGCTCGCCTTGGCCAGTGACGTGAGCGCCGCCGCCACCGCGCGCACCTGGGTGACGCCGCCGATGGTGCCGTCCACCTCCGGGACGAGCATGGTCTGCACCGAGTCGACCACCAGCAGTGTCGGGCGCACCTGTTCGATATGGCCGAGCACGATCGACAGATCCGATTCCGCTGCGAGATAGACCCTTTCGTGCACCGCATTGGTCCGGTCGGCGCGCAGCCGAACCTGTCCGGCGGATTCCTCGGCGGTGACATACAGCGACTTCTCGTCGCGCTGGGTGGCCCACCGATGGGCGACCTCCAACAGCAGCGTCGACTTGCCGACGCCGGGCTCACCGGAGAGCAGTACGACCGATCCGGGCACGATGCCTCCGCCGAGCACCCGGTCGAGTTCCTCGACACCGGTCGGCCTGGCCTTGGTGACCTTCGAATCGATATGCGAGATGGGTGCGGCGGCGGTGCTCGGCAGCATGGCCTTGCGGCCGACCGGTGATGCCGCGGTGGCCGCCGATCCGGCTACCTCGTCGACGGTGCCCCATGCGCCGCAGTCCGGGCATTTGCCCACCCACTTGGCGACCTCGTACCGGCATTCGGAGCATCGGAAGATCGACTTGGTCTTGGCCACACGCGCACCTTACGTACCGCCCCCGACAATCGGGATACGAAAACGGCTGCCGCGCGAATGCGCGACAGCCGTACCTCGACCAGGGGCAGTGGATCAGTGTCCGCCCTTGTGCTCGCCCTCGGTCGCGGCGGCCTGGCCTTCGTGCCGTTCGGTCCCCGCACCGGCGTCGACCGGCACCTGCACGGTGACGGTGCCGTTCTGCTTGAAGTTGAACGTCACCGCGTAGGTGAGCCCGGGGGTGATGTCCTTGGTCAGGCCGGTGATCTCGATCAGGCCCGGCTTCTTCTCCGGATCGACAGGGGTCTTCTCGCTGGCCGAGCCGGGCGCGGCGCTAGTGGTCGGAGCGGCGGTGCTGCTGGGCGTCGCACCGTGCTCGTCGGACTTGGCGGCGGGGGAGGTCGCCGCGACGACCGTCTGCTGCGGGGCGATCTGGAAGGCCGAGGCACCCGCGGGCGGGGTGATCTTCACCGTGCCGAGGTCGGTGGTGATGCTGGTCAACTCGTCGGTGACGGTTTCGCCATTGTTGATGGCCGACAGCGCGATGATCGCCTTGCCGCCCTTGGCATTGGTGTAGTCGGTGCCAGCGGCCGGGAAGACGATGTGCACATTGCGCAACGAGATCCGGTCGATGTCGGCGTGATTGCCGTTGACCGCGGCGACCTGGGTCGCGGTCTGTGCGACCTGGCCCGCACCGCAGCCGGACAGCACGAGGGCCGCTCCGGCGGCGAGCGCGGCGACCGAAACCATGCGACGACGCGCCCCTGTCGAGGCGGTCACAGCTTTCAGGGCAGTCACGGGTTGTCCCTCCATGTCGACCGGGCTCACTCCGCTAGGGAGAGTAATAACTAGGCAGCGTAGTAGTAGCCTCCGCGGCGGGGGCGCGGGGGTTGTGTTGAATCTATGGTCCCCAGGGTTGGAAGGTTCGGACACCCCAATGCTCGGCATCCGTTGGGTAACGGTTTTGCGTGGCGGCAGCGTGGTTGCGGACACGCTGCTGGGCTCGCGGACCGTTCGGTGCGCTATTCGCGCCGGTCGATAACCTGTTCTGGCACAACGCAATGCACACCGCGCCGGTTCTGTCAACCCCCGCGGTTGGCTCGTTGTGGCCCTGACCTGCACAGTTGATCGCGCCGTTACCGAGTCGCATGTTAAACTGTGAACATCGAAAGGGGCACGGGACACATGATTTTTAAGGTCGGAGACACCGTCGTTTACCCCCACCACGGAGCGGCGCTGATCGAAGCAATCGAGACTCGCACCATCAAGGGTGTGCAGAAAGAGTATCTGGTCCTGAAGGTCGCCCAAGGTGACCTGACTGTGCGCGTTCCCGCAGAGAACGCCGAATACGTCGGCGTGCGTGACGTCGTCGGCCAGGAGGGTCTCGATCGAGTCTTCCAGGTGCTGCGTGCGCCACACACCGAAGAACCGACTAACTGGTCTCGCCGCTACAAGGCCAACCTGGAGAAGCTCGCCTCCGGCGATGTGAACAAGGTGGCCGAGGTCGTTCGCGACCTGTGGCGTCGGGAGCAGGACCGCGGTCTGTCTGCGGGTGAGAAGCGGATGCTGGCCAAGGCCCGTCAGATCCTCGTCGGTGAGCTCGCGCTCGCCGAGGGGACCGATGACGGCAAGGCCGAGACGCTCCTCGATGAGGTTCTCGCCGCGGCTTCCTGACCGTGAACGTTTCTAACAACGACGGATCCGTCGTTGCGTTGGTGCCTGCCGCCGGCCGTGGCGTTCGTCTGGGTGAATCGACACCCAAGGCGTTCGTCACGGTCGGCGGCACACCTATGGTCCGGCTGGCCGTCGACGGCCTGATCGCCTCCGGGGTGGTCGACCGGATCATCGTGATGGTCCCCACCGAACTCGTCGAGAGCGCCGTTGCCCTGCTGCCGCCCTCGGAGTCGGTGCGCGTGGTCATCGGTGGCGCCGAGCGCACCGATTCGGTGCGCTCCGGTATCGCCGCCGCCCCCGATGCCGCCCACTTCCTCGTGCACGACGCCGCCCGCGCATTGACCCCGCCCGAGCTGATCGCCCGGGTGGTCGCGGAACTGCGTGCCGGTGCCGAAGCTGTCGTGCCCGCATTGCCGGTGGTCGACACCATCAAATCCGTCGACGTGCGCGGCGAGGTCACCGGTACGCCCGACCGTGCCGGTCTGCGCGCCATTCAGACTCCGCAGGGTTTCGCCGCCGACTTGCTGCGCGCGGCCTATGCCGATGAGCGCCTGCAGGCCACCGACGACGCCGGTCTGGTCGAACTGCTCGGCACCCGGGTGCGCACGATTCCGGGCGACCCCATGGCTTTCAAGATCACCACTCGGCTCGATCTGGTGTTGGCGAATGCGGCGCTCGAGGGTGCGCGGACGGCAGGCCTGTCATGAGTGAGCGCAGCGAGCGAGCGTTCGACACAGCCGTGTGCATGGTCGTGCTGGAGCCGAGTGCTAGCGAGGCGCAGGCATGAGTGAGCGCAGCGAGCGAGCGTTCGACACAGCCGTGTGCATGGTCGTGCTGGAGCCGAGTGCTAGCGAGGCGCAGGCATGAGTGAGCGCAG